>JBBILQ010000056.1:0-17401 GCA_037444845.1 Candidatus Aminicenantota bacterium
CTCACTTTCTGGCGGGGCTGAAGAATTTGATGGCGTGGAGGCGGTCAATTTCCTTGATCTTGAGCCGCAGGATATAAACGAGGACGCCGATAGAGACCCACAGCCAGCCCAGAAAAACATAGACAGCTGTTCTCTCCTTGATATTCTGCGGACCGCCGACGATTTTCTCCGGCTGAGTTTCTGCCTGAACTTTTGGCTCCTCTTGTTGCTCCGCTGTTCGTAGGGCTCGCGGCTCCAGAACATTCGCCTCCGCCGACTGTCCACATGAAAGAGTTCCCCACGGAACAACCGTGGCAATAGCCAAGGCGATGATCATGAAGGCATTCCCGCGCCGCCAAAGGGCGCGCTCGCCCTTTCGCCTCCCCTCACCCCATAATAATCTGAATATTGATCGAACGTAACGACATGCGCGTATCTTTAAGGGCCGATGGTCGGCTCGGTTCGGTGACCGACCTTCCCCGAGACGCCAGCATTTATCCCCTCTTAATTCTCTGAAAGGGGAAGGGGAGAGTAATGATTGAAAAAAATTATTCTTGAGGGCGTCTTGGAATGGCCCCCCGCCGCCCGGAGCGTTTGATGCCATGGACTCTTTAATATCGAGGGGAGCAGAATCGACCGCGAGGAGCGCCGGGAGTGAACCGAGACAGGACATATCGGGTTCTCTTAGAATGGGAAGGCAAATTCTGCTCATCATTCGAGGAGACTCCAGACGGACATGGCGACCGCATAGAGGATAAAGGCAAAAGCAATCCAGGTGATGACCTTCCCTTTGCGCTCGGCCGGCCTGTTGTCTAAAAGAGGCAGGAAGAAAAAGAGGATGCCTCCGAGCAATATCAGGGAAACCGCCACCGTATCCCCGTTGACAAAAAGAATTTTCGCCGGGAAAATCTTGAGCGTCTGGAACAAAAACAGGAAATACCATTCGGGCTTGATTCCTTCGGGCGCAGGAGCCATCAGGTCGGCCGATTTGTCTAACGACGGCGGCCAAAATACGGCTATGGTCACGAGAACTCCGAAAAGAATCAGCCAGACGATCATCTCGCGAAAGACGAAGTTCGGCCAGAAGGGAACAGCCCTCTTTGCCTCTTTTCCCTCGTTTGCGCCGACCGGCAGGCTCATCCCCAGCTTCTGGATGAGGTAGACATGGACAGCGATGAGGGCCAGGAGCAAAAGCGGCAGGATCGAGACGTGGAAACTGAAAAACCGGGTTAGCGTGTCGCCCGAGACATCTTCCCCGCCCCGCAGGAATTTCGTCACCCAGGCGCCGACCACCGGGATTGACCGCGGGATGTCGGTGCCGACCTTTGTCGCCGCCAGCGACAGGTCGTCCCAGGGCAAAAGATATCCCGTGAACCCGAAGGCTAACGTGAAAACGAGCAGGAAGACGCCGCTCATCCACGTCAATTCCCTTGGCTTTCGGTAGGATTTGATGACCCAGATGCTGAGGAGATGGACGAAAACGACGGCGATCATGAAGGTGGCTGACCAGAAGTGGACAGAGCGGATGATCCAGCCTAACGGCACCTCGGTCATGATTCGGGCCACGCTCTTGTTCGCTTCTTCGAGCGTCGGCCGGTAATAGAAGGCCAGGATGATGCCCGTCACGACCTGGATCGAGAACAAGAGGAGGATAACGCTGCCGGTGTAGGACCATATGGTATGCCTGTGTTGAGGAACAGTCTTGTGTTTCAGGAAATCCCTGGCCGCCTCAAGCCCGAGACGCTCCTCCATCCAGGCCGCGAGTCCGGCCCTGATCCTTTTCAGGTTCCCGATATGATTCACGCTGTCCCTTCTTTCTTGATGATGATATTTTCACCTTCGAAAGTCACGCTGAGCCGGCGCAGCGGCCGCGGAGGCGGACCGCTGATGTTCGTCCCGTTCTCATCGTACCAGCCATCATGGCAGGCGCAGAAAAATTTCTTCTGGTCGGGAAGATAAATCACGTTGCAGTCAAGATGAGTGCAGACGCCGACAAAGGCGATGAGCTCGTCGTTCGCCACCTTCTTCAGCAGCCCCGGCTTGCTCCCCCAGGCAAATGTCTTCACGGTGCCGGCCTGAAACTCGGCATTGTCCGCCAGAGGAAGAACAACCTGGTCAGGCTCCCTCTCTGGCGGGAAGATGGACTTGATGACGGGATACAGGAGCGAGGCGAAGAGCGCTCCCAGCCAGCCTCCTAGCAAACCGTTTAAAAACTGGCGCCGGCTAAAAAGAGAATCCTTGAACTTCATCTTTCTCTCTTGAAAACCTGCTTGATCTTCCCCAGGACGGCCCTTCGCCTGAGGCTTTCAATGCCATCAGCCGGCCTCACATACCTGGGGCAGACCTCGTTGCAGCGGAAGACTGTGTCGCAGCCCCAGATGCCGCTCTCAGTGCTGACCTTCGACCAGCGCCGAAACCCACGTTTATCCCTCGGGTCGCGCACAAAACGGTAGAGCTTTGCCAGGGCTGCCGGCCCAAGGTAGCGCTCATCGCGCGAGACGACCGGGCAGGCGCTGTAGCAGGAGCCGCACATGATGCAGTTTGAGAACGGGTCGATTTTTTCCATCACCCTGTCTTCAACCCGGTGCCCCTTCTCTGGCTTCTCCTCCTCCGGGAAAAGATAGGGCTCGACCTTGTGCAGGGCCTGCCAGAAGGGCTCCATGTCCACGATCAAATCTTTTTGAATCTCGAGGTTAGGGAGCGGTTCGATGACGATGAGCGATGAGCCGAGCGAGTCCACGATCGTCCGGCAGCCCAGGTCGAACCGGCCGTTGATGACCATAGCGCAGGACCCGCAGACAGCTTCCCGGCAGCTGTACCGGAACGAGAGCGTCGGGTCCTGGTCATTGCGGACGTCCATCAACGACTCGAGAAGCGACTTTTTCTCCGCGGTTTCATACAGGAAATCCTCGAAATAAGGGCGCTCGTCCTCAACCGGGTCGAAGCGCAAAATCCTGAACGTGTACGTCATCTCAATATTCTCTTTCTTCCGGCTGATATCTTGTTACTCTGACCGGGCGGTAAGAAACCCCGGGCCGGCCATCTTTGATCGTGACCAGAGTGTGCTTGAGCCAGTCTGTGTCGTTGCGTACCGGAAAATCGAGGCGGTAGTGGGAGCCCCGCGTCTCCTCCCGCCGCAGGGCGCCGAGCGTGATGACTTCGGTCAGGTCGAGCATGTGGGCGAATTCAACCATGTTGACGAGCACCTGACTGTAGCGGCGCGAGATGCCTGAAAGGCAGGCCCGCCCGTAATCTTCCCTGATTTGCCGGATTTCCTCGAGCGCCTTTTCAAGTTCTTTTTTCGTCCGGAAAAGCCCGACTTTTTCGCTCATGACGACTTTGAGCCGGTTGAGAAGATGATGGGCTTTTTCCCCAGAGGTCCGGCTTATCCAGCCCTCGATCTTTTTCCTTTCGGCCAGAGCCTCGTCGAGGAGCGTTTTTTCGTCCGGCTCTTTTCTCTCCAGCCCCTTCACATAGCCCGAAGCTTCCTCGCCCGCGATCTTTCCAAAAACCACCGTCTCTAACAGCGAGTTCCCCCCAAGACGGTTGGCGCCGTGGACGCTGACGCAGGCGCACTCGCCGGCAGCGAAAAATCCCTCAAGGGAAGTCGCGCACCGGCCGTCGACATCGATCCCGCCCATCGAATAGTGCTGGGCCGGCTGGATGGGAATCGGCTTTTCTACCGGGTCAAGACCCAGGAACTTGATGCAGATTTCGCGCACAGAGGGCAGCCTCTTCTGGATCTTCTTCTCGCCAAGATGCCGGAGGTCCAAAAGAACGTATTCGTTATCGAACCCGTTGCCTTTGTCGATCTCCGTCTGGATGGCCCGGGCCACGATATCCCGGGGAGCCAGCTCCATGGCCGAGGCCGCGTAATCGGCCATGAACCGCTTCCCCTTGTTGTTGAGAAGATAGCCCCCTTCTCCTCTGGCGCCCTCGGTTACCAGAATGTTCTTGGGGTAGATGGAAGTCGGATGAAACTGGACGAATTCCATGTCCTTGAGCGGCACGCCGGCCCGGTAGGCGATGCCGATGCCGCTTCCGTGGTTGATGTAAGCGTTGGTCGTCTTGAGATAAACCCGGCCATAGCCACCCGTAGCAAAGATGACCGCCCGCGCCCTTATCGGCAGGATCTGCCCCTTAGCCAAGTCGTAGATGACGACGCCGACGCACCTTCCGTTCTCGACGATAAGCTTGGTGACCAAAGTTTCGTCATAAACCTTTGTTTGCTTCCTCAGCGATTGCTCGTAGAGCGTGTGGACGATAACGAGCCCGGTCCTGTCAGCCGCATAGCAGGTGCGCGTATACCCCGCCCCGCCGAACGGCCGCTGGGCGATGACCCCGCCGGGCAAGCGGCTGAACGGCACGCCAAGGCGGTCGAGCTCATAGATGGCCGGCACCGCCTTCTGACACAGAATCTCAGCCGCATCCTGGTCTGCCAAGTAATCGCTCCCCTTGATTGTGTCAAAGGCATGGCGCTCCCAGCTGTCGTCCTGGCCGTCGGGGCTGTTACCCAGGGCCGCATTGATCCCGCCCTGTGCAGCGACGGAATGCGACCGCAACGGATGCACCCTGGAAATGATCGCCGTCGAGAGCCGGGGGTCGGCGGCCAGGGCAGCCGAAAGCCCTGCCAGGCCGCCTCCGACAACCAGGATGTCGTGACTGATCATTCAGTAATTCCTGGTGAAGTAGACGACAAGGAGCGCCCCCGTGAGGGCTGCGCCCAGGATCGTGAAAACCCAGAAGAGGAGCTTTTCCCGGCGCAGGCCCATGTCGATGATGACCGTACGCAGGCCGTAGAGGGCGTGAAAAACGGCTGAGATGATGAGAAGAGTATCGCTCAATGGGTTGGTGTGGAGCACTAGCGCCCAGTCAGGCTTCTGCTCCTTGGTCATCAAAAAAAAGGAGGTCGCAAACTTAAGGCTGAGAAGGACGATAAGGAGAACCCCGGTGATGCGGTGCAAAACCCATACAAACATCGGTTCTTTCTTTTCTGAAGGAGTTATATTTACAGTATCTTTGAAAACATTGTCAAGGAAAAACGGGACGACTCCGCGGATAGTCCAGGGGTTGCTTGACACTCGAGAAGCCCTCTGATAGAAAGGAAACCGGGATGCCCGGCCACGATGTCATCTTGAGCATGAAAAGCATCGGCAAGTCCTTCTCCGGCGTGCCCGTGCTCGACGGAGTCTCCTTCGACCTTCGGCGGGGTGAAATCCATGTCCTGGCTGGAGAAAACGGCGCGGGCAAGACAACCTTAATCAAGATTCTCTCCGGCGCTCACGCTGAATATCAAGGCAACATCTTCCTTGAAGGAAAGAAAATCCGCTTTAGATCTCCCCAGGAAGCAACATCCCTGGGTATCTCCGCCATCCACCAGGATCTGGCCTTAGTCGATTCGATGCGGGTCCTGGACAACCTCTTCCTCGGCCGGGAAAAAACGCGCAGCCGGCTGTGGATGGATTTCCGCTCTCAAAAAGCCCGCGCTCGCGAGATCCTCGAGCCACTCGGGATCAGCCTTGACTTAGAAGTTCCGCTTTCCGAATATCCGATCTCCGTGCGCCAGATGGTCGAGGTCGCCAAAGCTTTGGCCAGCAAGGTCCGCATCCTCATCATGGACGAGCCGACAAGCGCCCTCAGCGAAACCGAAGCTGACAGGCTTTTCAGCCTGATTCTCCGGCTGAAACAGCAGGGCTGCGCGATCATCTACATCAGCCACCGCCTGGAGGAAATATTCAGGATCGCAGACAGGATCACCATCCTCAGGGACGGCCGCGCCGTCGGCACAGTTAGGGCTGAAGCCCTCTCGCCTGAAGAGCTCATCCGCTGGATGGTCGGTCGCGAAATCCGGCAACAATTCCCCGACCGCCGCGCTCAACTCGGTGAGGAGCGGCTTCGGCTGGAGGAGTTTTACATTCCCGATCCTTCAGGAAAGAAAAGCTATGTCGTAGAAGATGTTTCGCTGCGGCTGCGGGCGGGAGAAATCCTGGGCCTGGCGGGATTGCGTGGCTCGGGAAAGAGCGAGCTTCTCAACGGTCTCTTCGGGAGTTACGGAAAAAACGTCAAAGGAAGTGTTTCCCTCGATAAGAAGCCTTTCAGAGTCTTGTCGCCCCGGCATTCGATCGACAAGGGCATGGCGCTCCAGACGAATGACCGGAAAGGGACCGGCATGATCCCAGGCCTGAGCGTTGCCTGGAACATCACCCTCCCCTCGCTCAAGAGTATTTCTCCCCTCGGTTGGGTTAAGGAAAGGCAGGAGGAAAGCATGGCCCGGAGACAAGTCCAGGAGTTCAACATCAAGATTTCTTCCCCCAGCCAGGAAGCAGGGACTCTTTCCGGCGGCAACCAGCAGAAACTCGTCCTGGCCAAGTGGCTGCAGACGCGGCCGAGGGTTCTTTTGTTAGACGAACCGACCTTAGGAGTGGATGTCGGATCCAAGCACGAGATCTATCATTTAATGAACAGCCTGACGGCCAAGGGCCTGGCTATTCTCCTGGTTACGTCTGAGCTGCCGGAGCTTTTGGCCATGTCCGACCGCCTTCTCGTCCTCCACCGCGGCCGGGTCCAGGCCGAGATCAGCCGGGAGGAGGCCACTCAGGAAAAAGTCATAAGGGCCGCCATGGGAGAAGGGAACGTCGAGCGAGAAAAACGATGGACGTAAGAGACATGTTTCGGTCTTCCTTTGCGAGGGCCCTGGCCGCCCTTCTTTTTGTTGTTCTCATCGGCGCTCTCTTCAACGCGGACGGCGCCTTTTTCCGGTGGGATACGCACCGGGACATGCTGCGTCACATCTCGGTCTTCGCCATCTTAGCCTGCGGCATGACGCTCGTCATCATCACGGCCGGGATCGACCTTTCGGTGGGGAGCGTCGTCGGGTTTTCAGCCGTCCTTTTTTCCATCCTCTCGCTTCAGAAAGCCTGGTCTCCCTGGCTGGCAATCCCAGCCTGCCTAACTGCCGGATTCCTCTGCGGCCTGACTTCGGGAAGCCTCGTGGCCAGGTTCAGGGTTCAGCCGTTTATCGCCACTTTGGCCATGATGGTATTCGCGCGCGGGCTGGCCAAATGGGTTTCTGGCGGGAAAAAAATCTCAACGGCTGTGCTCCAGCCGGACGGGACCTACAAATACGCCGAAGCGCCGCCGGTTTTTGACGCCCTCAATGCCAAGATTCTCGCTGAAAACATCGCCGTGGTCACGCTCATCTTCCTGGCGTGCGTTCTCCTCTGCTGGGTCATCCTGTCCAAAATGCGCTGGGGCCGGCATCTCTATGCTGTCGGAGGGAACGAGGAGGCCTCACGGCTTTCGGGCGTTCCGGTTTCCGCGGCCAAGCTTTTTGCTTATGGAACGAGCGGACTCTTCGCTGCCGTGGCGGGAATTTGCCAGGCCGCTCAAGAGCTCCAGGGCGATCCCGAGGCTGGCGCCACCTACGAGCTCACGGCCATCGCCATCGTCGTCATCGGCGGGACAAGCCTGATGGGCGGCCGCGGCAGCATCGGCCTGACCTTCGTCGGGGCCATGACGATCGGCTACTTGGAGAAAATCCTGAGCATCAACGCCGTCGGAGAGGCCAGCCGACTGATGCTCACCGGCGCGATCATCGTCGGGGCCGTCCTCTTCCAGATGGCCAGAAAACGCTGACCGAAAAGAGATGACAAAGAAATTTATTATACCGACCGTTTTCCTTGGTTTAATAGTAATTTTTGGCTGCAGGGAAGAACAAAAATCCCCCGCCCGGCCTGATTCAACAGGAGAAAAGCGGGCCAAATGGACGATCGGGATGAGCCAGTGCAACCTGGGAGAACCCTGGCGGGTCCAGATGAACGCCGACATCAAGAACGCCGCCGACCAGCACCCCGGGCTTCGTGTCATCTTCAAGGACGCCCAGAATGACTCGCTCAGGCAGCGCGCTCAGATTGAAGAATTCGTCAACGCCGGAGTCGACCTTCTCATCGTCTCCCCCAAGGAAGCCGCGCCGCTCACCCCGCCGGTCGCGGCCGCGTTTGACAAGGGGATCCCGGTCATCGTCCTCGACCGCCGCGTCCTTGGGGATAAATACACCTGTTTTATCGGCGCTGACAATAAAAAAATCGGAAGGGCCGCCGGCGAATGGATCCTCGAGCGGCTGGCCGGGAAAGGGCGGGTGGTAGAGCTCAAAGGGCTGATGACCTCGACGCCAGGCCAGGACCGCCACACGGGCTTCCGCGAGGGCATCAAGGGCGCGAACATCGACGTCATCTTTGAAGCGGACATGAAATGGCTCGAGCCAGACGCCCGAAGAGAGATGGAATCAGCCCTCGCCCGTTTCAAGGCCATCGACCTTGTTTACGCCCACAACGACCCGGGAGCGCACGGCGCCTATCTCGCTGCCCTGGCCGCTGGACGGGAGAAAGAGATCATCTTTGTCGGGATTGACGCCCTTCCCCACGAGGGCCAGGCCTACGTCAGGCGGGGAATCCTGGGGGCAAGCTTCGAGTATCCCACGGGAGGCAGCGAAGCCGTCGCTGTGGCCATGAAAATTCTCCGCGGCGAGAGCGTGGCCAAAGGGGTCGTCCTGAACTCCCGCGTCTTCACAAGGGAAAATATCGACCGGGGCGGGGATTGGATCTCACCAAAGGGGGTGGAGGATGAATAAGGTTGTCGATATCTACCTTCCGCTTGATAGCCGCGACGGGCCAAACAAAAAGATCTGGCCGATCGCCACAAGGCAACTCAAAGACCTTATCCAGGTCATCAATGCCTGCGGATGGAGAGCTCATGTCCTGAACCCGGACAAACCGGTGGCCAGCGTGGCCGAAGGCCTTAAAGTGATAAAAAGAGCCAGGGGCGAGCGCTTTATCAACTTTATGGCCGGCTGGGCGTACCCTGATTTTTCAGTCAGCCCGATGTGGCAGCTTCCGGCCGATGTGCCCAAGCTCCTGCTCGGCAGCGCCATCCAGGATTTCCCGGGGAATGTCGGCCTTTTCGCCGCCGCTTCGGGCACAGCCCACGTCGGGATCAAGACCGACCGGCTGTTCGTGGAGAAATTCAGCCAGCACGAAGATTACTCGGATGCCCTGAATTCTTTCCTCAATAAAGGCCATTATGAGCCGCCCTATCCCAAAACCATCGAGGTCACGGTCGGGGAAAAGCACCGGAAAAAGGCGAGGCAGGTCAAAGAGAAGCTGAAAGGATCCATCTACGGAGCCGTGGGACCGCGGTCGATGCAGATGTGGAACAAGGTTCCCGAAGCTGATTTTCTGCGCCTTTTCGGGGTCGCCAGGGAAGGGTTCGACGGCCTGCGCCTGGCTAAGATGGCAGAAAAAATTTCCGACACCCGCGCTGAAAAGGCTCTAAACTTCCTCATCAAAGAAGGGATGGACATTCGCCTCGGTGCCAACCCTAAAAAACACCTCACGAAAGCCATGGCGCTGTTCCAGATGAAGGTCTATTTTGCCCTGCTCGAGCTCAAAAAACAGTTTGGGCTTGACTTCCTCGGCGTCCAGGACCAGCTCGACTGGATCGAGCACTATCCAGCCACTGACCTGACTCTTGGCCTCCTCAACAACAAGCTCAGGCCAGAATCTGACGGCCAGACGCTCGTCGCTTCGACCGAGGCGGACGACGGCGCGGCCTTGACCATGCAGGTCCTCAAGCTTGTGAGCGGCGGCCAGCCTGTCGGCTTCAACGACCTCCGTTACTGGGACACCAGGCAGGGGCTATACTGGTTCGTCAACTCCGGCGCTCTGGCGCCATTTTTTGCTTACGGCTCGAATGACTCTCTCGAAGGGTCCTGGTCGGAACGCCAGACATACATGTATTTCAAGCAGGGAGGCGGAACGTGCTCCGTTGTTGTCCGCGTCCCGGGCGTCGTCACCTGGGCCAGGTTTTCCTACCGCAACCACAAGCTCTACCTGGCTGCTGGCCGCGGCATCACCGATGTTCCCACAGAAGAACAATGGAAAGAGCGCTCGAGGACGTGCAACCCGGAGTGGCCGCACTGGCACCTCAAGCTCTGCGGCCGGATAGAGTGGAAAGCCGACTCCAACCACCCGGTCACGGTCATCGGGGATTGCCTGGCGGACCTCAAAGCGCTGGCCGAAGAACTCGGGATCCCGTTTGAGTGTTACGATTACCGGACGCCGCAAGAAATCAAGCGGGGCTCCCGTTTGTAACTAGCCTGGACTATTCACGAAATGAAAGGAAAAAATCCCCTCTCCCCATGTGGGAGAGGGTCGGGGTGAGGGGGATCATTCAAAGATTCCCCCTCCCCTCTATCCCCTCCCGCCAGGGGAGGGGGCGTTTTATCGTATCATTTTGTGAATAGATCAGGCTAGTGGTGCGTCTTGTTATTTACGAAAGACAGCGGCGAAAGGTTTCTTGATATTGATTTGATTTGCTCTTCCTGTTCCTTTATAATTTCGCTTCGGGATTGTCCTTGAAAGGCCAATTCAACTATCAATGAGGAGGATTCGATGAAGAAAGCTCTGGCCGTTTTTTTCTCCATCCTTGTTCTGGCGGCTTTTGTTAGCGCCGATGTCTACATCAAGTCGAAAATGCACACCGATGCCTTTTCCATTATGGGGCAGAGCCAGCCCGCCAAGGATGAGACGATCGAACAGTGGTTCGGAGATGATAAGTTTGCCAATCTGAGCACGGACATGTCGTTGATCGTCGACCTCAGCAAAAACGTGATGCACCTGATCAATCACAAAGACAAGACCTATGTCGAGTCCCAGCTTCCCCTTGATTTCATGAAATTGCTGCCTCCGGAAATGGCCCAGATGATGGGCGCGATGATGAAGATGACGGTTACGGTCACGCCCACAGGGCAAACAAAAACAATCGGCCAGTGGAAATGCTCCGGCTACGATGTATCCCTCCAGATGATGATGATGCCGATGAAGATGGCCGTCTGGGCCTCGACCGATGTCCCGATGGACATGCAAAAGTTCGCCAACATGTACTCCAACGTGCTCAAGGCTCAGCTCCGCCTCGATGACGCCGCCGTCCAGGAGATGATGAAAATCAAGGGTTACTGGATTTCATCAGAGACAACGGGCGAGATGATGGGCGCCAAAATCAGGTCAACGACAGAGGTCATCGAGATCACCAAGAAAACGCCGGACCCGTCCGTCTATTCCGTCCCCGCTGGCTACAAAAAGACAGAATTTCTTGACATGAAAAGCATGCGTTGAAGCAAACGGTCGTCCGGCTGAATCCGCTTATTGAAATCCTGCGCAGCGCGCCAGGCCGCATTAACAAAATTCTCGTTCAGAAGGAACGGGGCCCGCACAAGATCGCTGAGGTCATCCGGCTGGCCCGGATGAACGGCATCCCTTTCGTTTCTGTCCCCAGGCACAAGCTCGACGACCTCGCTCCCGGCCACCAGGGAGTCGCGGCTTTTCTACTGGCTAAGGAGTTCTCGTCGGTCGAGGATATTCTGGCCGGAGCTCAAAACCCCTTTCTTGTCCTTCTCGACGAGGTCGAAGATCCCCAGAATCTGGGCGCGATCATCCGAAGCGCCGAGGGAGCCGGCGCAGACGGGCTGATTATTCCGGCCCGGCGGTCGGCCGGCCTGACCGATGTCGTCCTCTCGGTGTCGGCCGGCGCCGCTGAGCACCTTAAAATTGCCAGAGTGACTAACCTTGCGCAGACGATGGAGGAGTTGAAGACAAGGGACATCTGGCTTGTCGGCGCGGAGGGCGGGGGAAGTGAGTTCTGGTACGAATTTGATTACACCGTCCCTACCGGAATAGTGTTAGGTTCCGAAGGCCGCGGCCTCCGCCGCCTGGTCAAAGAAAAATGCGACACGCTCCTTTCCATCCCGCTTTTTGGCCGGCTCAACTCTCTCAACGTGGCGGCGGCAGCGGCTGTCTTTCTCTTTGAGGTCGTCCGCCAGCGGTCCGCCCGGAAGCCCTGACTGCCCTTCCTCTCAGTATAGCCTCTTAGAATATATGAATGAGCGTTCTGACGACGCCAAACACGAGCCTCGCTTGACTGTATTCCTCCATCTCTATAGAATAGCGGGGAATCATCTTGCTCGGCCTTCGCCAGAAAATGAAAAAAGAAGAAGATTTTTACAAGCTGGAAAAAGACATTCTCCTCCTCAAAAAGCAGATTGACGACCTAGACGTATCCGAGGAGCCGGGGAAAAAGGAGAACATCGCCGGCCTGAGAGCCCAAATCGAAAAAGAATGGGCCGGAATTGTCCCGCACCTGACGGCCACCCAAATCGTCCAGATCGCTCGCCACCCCCAGCGGCCCTACACCCTGGATTACCTGGCTAATCTCGTCGAAGACTTCACAGAACTGCACGGCGACCGCCGCTTCGCCGATGACCCGGCCGTCGCCGCCGGGCTCGGGTTCTACAAGGGAAAGACAGCCGCGTTCATCGGCCACCAGAAAGGCCGCTCCACGAGGGAAAGGATCGAGCGAAATTTCGGCCAGCCCAACCCCGAGGGGTACCGCAAGGCCTTGAGGGTGATGAAGTTAGCTGAAAAATTCGGGTTTCCGGTCATCACGCTCATCGACACGCCGGGCGCCTATCCCGGCATCGGCGCCGAGGAACGCGGCCAGGCCGAGGCCATCGCCAATAATCTTAAAGAGATCGCCGCTCTCCGCGTTCCAGTCGTCAACGTCATCATCGGCGAGGGCGGAAGCGGCGGCGCTTTAGCCATCGGCGTCGGTGACGTTGTCATGATGTTAGAGTACGCCTTCTACTCGGTCATCTCTCCTGAAGGCTGCGCGGCGATCCTCTGGAAAGACCAGAGCGCCGTAGCCAGGGCCGCAGAAAACCTGAAAATTCGCGCCCAGGACCTTCTCGAGCTGGGCATCATCGACAAGATCATTCCCGAACCGCCTGGCGGAGCGCATGTCGACCATGATCAGACATTCAAGAACGTCGATAAGCACATAAGCCAAGCCCTGAAAAAGCTGGAGCAGAAGCCGCTGGATGGCATGCTCAAAGAACGGTACCAGAAATTCCGCAAGATGGGAGTCTTTTCCGAGAAGTGAGCGAACCAGCCGGAGGGAAAAAATCCGTCTCCGCCATCAAAGGGACGAAAGATATTCTGCCCCGGGAGGCCAGGGCCTGGCAGCGCGCAGAAAGAGTCGCCACCACCATTTTCGAGCTTTACGGCTACAGGGAGATCAGGGCGCCGGTCTTCGAGGCCACCGAGCTCTTTGAAAAAGGGACGGGCGAGACATCGGATATCGTCATCAAGGAAATGTACACCTTCACTGACAAGGGGGGCCGGTCCATCACCCTCCGGCCGGAGTATACCCCCTCGGTTGTGCGGGCCATTATCGAACACAGGCTTTACCTTCAACCAGAGCCTTTGAGGTTTTATTACATCGGGCCGATGTTTCGCTACGACAAACCCCAGAAGGGCCGCTACCGCCAGTTCCACCAGGTTGACGTCGAGGTTTTTGGGGAGAGCGACCCGGCCATCGACGCCGAAATCGTCGAGATGGCCAACTTCCTGCTCCAAGAACTGCGCGTTTCTGACACAGAAACGCTTATCAATTCAGTGGGCTGCAGGAAATGCCGGCCGGCCTATATCAAAGATCTGCGCGCCGCCGCTCAAGCTGTATCGGCCTCACTCTGCGCTGATTGCCAGAGAAAAGTCGTCACGAATCCGCTTCGTATTTTTGACTGCAAGGTCGAAACCTGCCGGGACCTCGCCAGCCGCTTTCCCGAAATCACCGGCCACCTCTGTTCCGAATGTGAGGAGCACTTCCGCAGTTTCCGCGCTCACCTTGATCTCTATGGCATCCCGTACCGGATCGAGCCGCGGCTGGTCCGGGGCATCGACTATTACACGAAGACCACCTTTGAGATCACGGCCGGGAAGTTAGGCGCCCAGAACGCTGTCCTCGGCGGCGGCCGGTATGACGACATGATGAGGGACTTTGGCGGGCCGGACATCTGCGGGATCGGGTTTGCCGCAGGCATGGAAAGGCTTCTTTCAGTCGCGAGGCCGGATAAGCGGCCGGAGAGTTTCGTTTTTATCGCCCATCTCGGCCGTGAGGCCAAAAAAACGGCGCTCAGACTCGCCCGGAATTTGCGGCGTCAGGCGGTGGAATGCCTGCTTGAGTTCAAAGAGCGCGGCCTCAAAACCCAGCTCGGACGGGCCAGCAAACTCAAGGCCTCGTGGAGCCTGATCATCGGAGAGGATGAAATAAAGAAGGGAAGATTCTTGCTGAAAAACATGAAAACGGGCGCCCAGCAGGAGGTCAGCCCGGAAGATATTGCCGACATCGTCAGGACGAAGAGCCGTCAGGATTAGACTCTGATAAAAAAAATGGGTCATCAGGCAGAAGCAAGTTCCTCAAAGGAAAATGATGAAAAAAGAACGTGATGCTCGGCCAGCCAACTGGCGCCGCAGCCTTTATGCTGGCCTCATCCGGCCAGAGCATGAGGGAAAAGAAGTCACGCTTCTCGGCTGGGTTCAGAGGCAGCGGGACATGGGAAACCTGGTCTTTATCGACCTCAGAGACCGCGAAGGCATCGCCCAGGTTGTCTTCTCAACGGAGCGGCCCGAGCTTCTCGAAGAAGCCAAGAAAATACGGCCTGAGTACGTCATCTGCATCAAAGGCAAAGCGAAAAGAAGGGCGGCTAAAGCTGTAAACCCGGAGCTTGCGACCGGAGAAATGGAAGTTGAGGCCACGGAGGTCAGGGTCCTGAGCCAGGCCAGAGTCCCGCCTTTCCAGGTCGCCGACCCTGTCTCGGCCTCTGAGGAACTGCGCTTTAAGTATCGTTACATCGACCTCCGCCGGCCTTCGATGCAGCGGAATATCTGGCTGCGCCACGAGGCGGCCATGCGAGTCCGCAACTTCCTCAGCAGCCGGGGTTTCTTAGAGATCGAAACGCCGTTCCTGACCAAATCGACGCCGGAAGGCGCCCGGGATTATCTCGTCCCCAGCCGAGTTTACAAGGGACGATTCTATGCTCTTCCCCAGTCCCCGCAGCTCTTCAAGCAGACGCTGATGATTGCCGGGTTCGACCGGTATTTCCAGATCGTTCGCTGCTTCAGGGACGAAGACCTGAGAGCCGACCGCCAGCCGGAATTCACGCAAATCGACATCGAGATGAGCTTTATCGACAGGGAAGACGTTTATGCTTCGGTCGAGGCTCTAATGGCCGCTGTTTTTGAAATTATCGGAGAAAAAATCGTCGCCCCTTTCCCGCGGCTCTCCTACGAGGAAACCCTGGAAAAATACGGCACCGACAAGCCCGACCTCAGAATCGAGGAGGAAATCGTCGACCTTTCGGCTGAGGCCGCTCAGGTTCAGTCAGAGGTCATCCGGAATGCTCTGGCTTCTGGCGGAGCCGTCAGGGGGCTTTGTATTAAGGGCGGGGCAAGTCTTTCCCGCAGCCAATTAGAAAAGATCAACCAGCAAGCCCGCGGCCTGGGCGCAAAAGGGATCATCTGGCTGAAGAAGCAAAACGGGTTCAAGTCGTCGCCGAAAATTGCGGACGGAGAAGCGCGGATTCTCTGGCAAAAGATGAAGGCGAGTGAAGAGGATGTTGTTCTTCTGGTGGCCGATAAAAGAGAAATCGCCCTGACTGCGCTGGGCAGCCTGAGAAAAGAGCTTCTCCAGAGCCAGGCAAGGAAGGGCTTTGCCTTTGCCTGGGTGACCGATTTTCCGCTTTTCGAGTGGAGCAGCGAGGAAGGAAAGATCGTCGCCGTCCATCACCCCTTCACCTCCCCCCATGACATAGATATCCCGCTTCTCGACAAGGAACCGCTTAAAGTCAGGGCCAAAGCCTACGACCTTGTTCTCAACGGCTATGAGATCGGCGGAGGGTCCATCCGGATCCATGACATCGAACTCCAGCGAAAGATTTTTGGGATTTTGGGGCTCAGCGACAAAGAAACCGAGGAGAAGTTCGGGTTCTTCCTTGAAGCCTTGAGCTACGGGACGCCTCCCCACGGCGGCATTGCCCTGGGGTTTGACCGGATCGTCATGCTGCTGGCAGGAGAGGAATCCATCCGCGAGGTCATTCCCTTCCCCAAGACAACGAGCGCCCTCTGCCTTTTGACCGGCTCTCCCTCAGAGGTGAGCGAGAGTCAGCTCGATGAGCTCGGCCTCCGCATGAAGAAATAGACCCCCGCTTTATCCCGAAATTGCCGTTAGAAAATTGTCTTTGCGAGCGAAGCGAAGCAATCTCAGTTTGTATTGATGAGATCGCCACGCACCCAATGGGTGCTCGCGATGACAGGGATAGCCTTTTCCTACCGGCAAATCTGGGTTTATTGACTGCATCCGCACGGATAATATAATAACGCTATAAAAAGGAGGAAGAAGGAATGCGAAGCAATAAAAGAGAAGTCTCTTTTGCTTCTATTTTGATTATCGGGATGGCGGGACTCTTCCTTTTTTCTGGTCTTTTTGGCCAAGTCAAGAAGGAAGTCGAGCCGAATGATAACCGCGAGCAGGCCCAGGAAATCCGCGTTGGGGAAAGTGTTGAGGCCGGTGTCCAGAAAGACTATGACGAGGATTGGTTCAAGCTCGTCGTTGAGAAATCGGGAAAAAACTATCTTCAGGTCAATGTCAGTGCCGTTCCGGAGGTCGATACCTATCTCTGCATTTATGATGGCGCCGGCCAAAGGCTTGCCGAAATCAACGACGCGCCAAAAAATGAGGCCGAATCGCTGACCAATTTTCCTGTTGAGCCCGGGTTCTATTTCATCCGGGTCTATTGGAGTGGAAAAGCTACTCCAGAAAAGTACACTCTGTCCACAAAAATTACCGGGCCGTGGCGGGAGGGCTGGGAATCCGAGCCGAATAACAGCCGCGAGAGAGCCAATGAGCTCAGCCTGGGCAAGAACATCAGCGGCTATTTCCAGCAGAAACACGACGAAGACTGGTACAGGCTGGTCAATGACGAACCGGGCAAAAGCCTCGTTCAGATCGACCTCTCGGCCGTGCCGGGAGTGGACGGCGAGATCTACCTCTACAACGAAAAAGGGAACCGGATCTGGAGCGTTGACGATACGGACAAGGATGGCCCCGAGTCCATCTTCAACCTTGCTTTGGCCCAGGGCATCTATTACGTCAATGCATGGGCCCGGGAGGCCAACGCCAAAGATCCTTATACGTTGAGCACAAAAATTTTGGGCTCCTGGCGGGAGGGGATGGAAGCAGAACCGAATGACCGTGGGGAAGAAGCGACCGACCTCCAGATCGGCCAGAGTGTCAAGGGTTACTTTCACTATAACGGCGACGAGGATTATTTCCGGCTCCTGGTCGATAAACCGGGGAAAAATCTCATCCAGGTTGACCTCAGCGCTGTTCCGGATGCAGATGGGCGGCTCGAGATTTATGACCAGGAAGGCAGAAGACTATGGGAGGCCAACGACGAGGATAAGGGAGAACCAGAATCAATTCCTCATTTTGTAGTCAGTGAGGGGGTTTATTTCATCTATGTCAGAGGTTATCA
>JBBILQ010000057.1:0-16988 GCA_037444845.1 Candidatus Aminicenantota bacterium
CTGGACGTTCTTTCACCCGGCGCAGCCGAAAACCAAATTCCTTCTATGATGATGTCCGGAGCCGGCTTCAGCCAACCGGAAAACAAAGCCATCAGCTTCATTCTTATAGCTGCCTTTACCGCCGGACGACCGGAATCTGGCAGACCGTCTGACTCGAGCCGGTCCCGGATATCCATATCGAGGATTACCGCGTCTTTCCCGACGTTGACAACGGCGAGGCCAGGATCGTCGTCCACATGAACAGGCCGCCCGGCGAGGGCGAAGTAGCTCACTTCGAGTGAGCGCGGCGGGAAAGGAAGAACATTCGAGCCGCAAGAAAGCGGGGGCGGCCGTCTCGTTCCTGGTGAAATTCAAGAAGCCGAGATTCTGGGATATCCGCCAGCCGCACCTCTACGACCTTGACATCGTCTACTCTCATCAGGGAAAGGAAATCGACAAGGTCAAGGCGTATTTCGGCCTTCGCAAAGTGGAGGCGCGGGGGAAGAAAATCTATATCAACAACCGTCCGGTTTTCCTCCGCCTGGTCCTCGACCAGGGGTTCTATCCTGACGGAATCTACACAGCACCGACAGATGAAGCTCTGAAGCAGGATATCGAAATCTCCCTCGGCCTTGGTTTTGACGGAGCCCGGCTCCATCAGCGCGTCTTCGAACGGCGTTTTCTTTACTGGGCGGACAGGCTCGGCTACATCGTCTGGGGCGAGTATGCGGATTGGGGACTGGACATTTCCCGGCCTGAGTCCTTTTTTATTTTCGCCCGGGAATGGGCCGAGGCTGTCGAAAGGGATTTAAACCACCCCTCGCTCATCGGCTGGTGTCCGTTCAACGAAAAGTGGGGAGAGGAATTCCCGGGCCTGACCGAGGGCATCTACCGGCTGACCAAACGGCTCGACCCGACCCGGCTCATCATCGACGCGTCGGGCGGGAATCACCGAGTCTCCCCGGATGTTTATGACTCCCACAATTACGAACAGGATATCGCCAGGTTCGAGTCGGCCTTTGACGGCCTGCTCAAGACGCCTCCAGACGTTTTTACGAGCGGCGAGCCGACCCGCAACGTTCCATACGCCGGCCAGCCTTATTTCGTCAGCGAGTACGGCGGAATCTGGTGGAATCCTGGCCAACAAGACGACAAAGCATGGGGGTATGGCGCCCGGCCAAAGAGCGAAGAAGAGTTTCTCGAACGCTACAAAAAGCTGACCGAGGCGCTCCTCTTTAATCCCGCGGTCGCCGGGTTCTGTTACACCCAGCTCTATGATATCGAGCAGGAGGTCAACGGGCTGTACACCTTCGACCGGAAGCCGAAGTTTGACCCGGCTATCTTCTACCCAATCAACCAGCAGAAGGCTGCCATCGAACGGTAGGCTGAGAACAAAACTTATGGCAGCTTGGGCCGTGTCGGGGCCGGGTGAGACAGGCCTGGGTACTTCATGAGATAAAGACGGTAGACCTCGCTGCCCGTGATGGCCCGGCTCGTGGCCATCAACTTAATGAGATGTCCTGGTTGTTCCAGCGCGGGGTCAAGATGAAAGTTGAGGAGGATGAGGCAATCCTTCCTTTCTTTCCGGGAGAACTGCTCGGCCCGTTGCAGGATAAGCTCGGGGCTGACGTCCTGAAACCTCCTCATGTCCCATTTCACGTACGACCCCAGACGTTCTCCGCGGACAAAATAGATTTTCCGGCCAAGATATCCAGAAACGGGAGTCATCAGGTAATCCATTTCACCCACGATGGGGAGGTCTCTGTATCCCCTTTGTTTGATGTACTGGGCGGTTGCTTTTGCCTGGGAGAATGGATGAACGATGTCCATCCCGACGGCAAATACTCCTCCCACGGCCTGGACGGCAAAGATTAAAGTGAGCACAACGGAAAGGGCTGGTATGCCTGCTGGCCTGCGCTCCGTGCCCGCTGAGCTTGTCTTTGTCGGGTCGAGCGAGCCTCTAGCAAGCCATATGGCGGCGATGAAAGCAAGAAACAGGTGTCCCTGATGCCGGACAAAACCGACCGAGGCAATATAGAGCCAAGCCAGAGTCCCGCTGGTGCTGAGGAGGAAAAAGACCAGGGCGGACCGGCGTCTCCAGATCACAGACACTGCGAAAATGAGGACGAGAAGCGCCAGGAGGGCATTGACCACCAAAATCGAAGGCCCATTGCCCAGGATGTGGGTGTTCCAGAAATGAAAGGCTGGTCTCGGCACTTGCATGTAGGTATTGGGCACGATCCACAAGACTTTGCTGGCCAGGCCGGCGTTAAACGAAGTGTGCAGCCTTGACACTTGGTCCCAGGAGCTGTAAGGAATTGGCCTCAGGCACCAGGCGCCAACGGCTACACCGAGACCGATAAGCATCAGGGCGACAAAAGCCGTCCATTGTCTTCTGAGTGATTTTTCTGTTAGGACGTCCGCTATCACGGCTCCGCTTGCGGCTATGGCGAATATCAATCCGTAAATGCTCGTGTTGGCCAGGACAAACAGGCATATTGCCCATGCAAGGGGAACCTTTCGCTTCCCGGCATAGAAAAAGCAAAAAAGGAAAAGCGACAGTATGCCTAAAGCATAATTCCGGCTGATGACGTTATACTCGAAAAACAGGTAATAGCCAAAAATCAGTAAAGACCTCTGAACCGGGCTGAACGGGGCGAGCCGGAGCACAAGCCAGGCAGAAAGCGCCGCTAACCCGACGTGGAAGAGCTGCATGGCCAGAGGGGAGCCGGTCAACCGGCTGAGCAGAAAAAGCACAACATACCAGGCCAACGGGTGTTTATCGTAGCGGACAGCCCGGCCGAGTTCAGCAAAGGACGCCTGTTCTTTGGCCAGAAGCCATGCTTGGAGTTCGTCCCGCCACATTTCGTGGCGCAGCGCCGCCACCAGGCTGAGGAGAATGAACAGCGCCATAAAGAGAAGTGTCGTGCGCTTGGATAAAGACGTCGTACGAATAGGCTGCGTGCTGATGTGACGCACCTCCTCGCGGAGTCTATGATCGATTTTCAGTTGGAGACAATTTCACGTTAAGCACGTGCACTCGAGGATTATACGAGTATTGATTATCGCAAGCAATACGCGCGCCTCGTCGTGCCGGATGAGCGAGCCCAGGAGTCGACAGATGCCGGGAGTTTTGCTATAATGAAAAAGGATGCACGGCCGTTGTAAGAGATTTGCTCTCCTTATCTTCTTAATTTTGGGGGGAGCCGCGGGTTATTCTATGTTGAAAAGCCAGGATAAAACAGGCGACATGGGGCGATTTCTGCCCCAGGAAGTTGAGGGCTGGCAGGCCAGCGGCAATGACGAAACATACGACGAGGTGTCTATCTTTGAGTACATCGACGGCGCCGGCGAAGTCTACCGGGCGTACAATTTCCGGAAGCTCTTCGTGCGCCGGTTTGAAAGAGAAGGGAGGGCAGGCATTGTTGTTGATTTCTTCGACATGGGCCGAGCCGCGGACGCTTTCGGCGTGTTCACCCACGACCTTGAAGGCGAGCGGCCGGACATCGGCCAGGCTGCGACCTACAAGGACGGTTTGCTCTCGTTCTGGAAAGGGCGCTATTTTGTGTCCGTTTATGCCGAAACAGAAACGGAGGAAATAAGAGACGCCGTGCTCCGCCTCGGCCAGAAGATCGCTTCAGCCATCGAGGAAGAAGGGGAAAAGCCGGACATCCTCGACCTTGTCCCTTCGGCGTTCCCTCAGACAAGAGCGCGCTATTTCCATAACCATCTCATCCTGAACTATCATTTTTTTGTCGCCTCTGGAAACATCCTTCATCTCGGCCAGGATACGGAAGCGGTCCTCGCGCCATCCGGCCTGGAAGGGGGCCGCGCTCATCTCTTGATTGTCCGCTATCCTTCAGCCGACAAAGCAGCGCAGGCTCATAAAAGCTTCATCCGGTCCTACATGCCCGACGCCCTCAAGACGGGATTCGTCAAGACAGAGGACGAAACCTGGACGGCCATCAAATCTAAAAAAAGCTATAATATTCTTGTTTTCCACGCCGCCTCCGAGGATCAGGCGGCTTGCATCCTAACAGAAGTGGAAAAGAAAATTGATGCACTCCAATGAGGAGGAATCGCCATGGCTGATAAGCTCATCACGCGCCGGGATTTCCTGAGGATCGCGGCGGTTACGCCTTTTATCGGCGCCATGACAACCAGTTTGAAGGGAGAAGTCCGACCGGCTTCTTCCTCGAAGGCCCGCGTCGTCCTGGTCAGGGATAAAGAAGCGATCGACTCTGCCGGAAGACATAACCCCCTGGTCATTCAGAAAATGCTCGATGATGCGATCACCGCTTTTTTTGATGTGAAGGATCCCGTCGAAGCATGGCAGAGGATTGTTCATCCGTCGGATACTGTCGGCATCAAGTCCAATGTCTGGCACTACATCCCAACAGGAGATGCTGTCGAGAAAGCCCTCAAACGGCGGGTGATGGATTGCGGGGTTCCGGAACAGAAGATTGGCATCGACGACCGCGGCGTTCTGAGGAATCCCATCTTTAAAAACGCCACGGTCCTCATCAACGCCCGGCCAGCCCGAACGCATCACTGGTCGGGAATAGGGGGCTGCATCAAGAACGTGATCATGTTCGTCCCCAACCCGGCCGCTTACCACGGAGATTCCTGCGCCGACCTGGCCAAGATATGGAGCCTGCCTCTGATTAAAGATAAAGTCAAGTTGAACGTCCTGCTCCTGCTGACCCCGCTTTTTCACGGGATCGGACCTCATCATTACAGCGAGCGGTATGTCTGGCCTTACAGGGGGATTCTCGTCGGCGAGGATCCTGTGGCTGTGGATGCCGTAGGCGTGCGCGTCCTGCAGGCGAAACGACGCCAGAACTTCGGCGAAGAGAAACCCTTGCAGCCGCCAGCTCACCATATTATCCTGGCCGACACAAGGCACCGTCTCGGGGTAAGCGACCCCGACCGGATCGATCTCGTCAAGCTGGGTTGGAAGGAGGACATTCTCATATAGGAGGTTCGGTTTGCCTATCTACGAATTCCGGTGCCGGGACTGCGGAAAAAAATCGGCCTTCCTGACTCTCTCTGTGTCATCCTCGTTTGACCCGAAATGCAAGAAGTGTGGCAGCGGGAACCTGGGTAAACTTGTCTCCCGCGTGGCCGTTTCACGGTCCGAGGAAAGCAGGCTCGAAAGCCTTGCCGATCCTTCGAAGCTCGCCGGACTGGACGAGAACGACCCCAAGAGCCTGGCCCGCTGGATGAAGAGAATGGGCAAAGAAATGGGGGAAGATATGGGAGAAGACTTCGATCAGTCTGTTGATGAGGCCATGGAGGAGGCGGAAAAAGGGGAGGGCGAGTCCGGCAGCCCCGGTGACGAAGACATTTAGCCTCGTTCTGCCGGGGTCGTCAGAGGAGTTGTGCCAGCTCTTCGACGAGCCGATGGATTTGCGCGGCCGTGTGGGTGGAAAAAATGCTCACCCTCAAGACGCCCTTGGCCGGGGCACCTGCGTACTTGAGATAAGCGATAGCGATTCCGCGTTTCATCAGCTCTCGCTGAATCATAACCATCTTCTTTTCCGAACCAAGGCTCCAGGCGATGATAGGAACAGGTGTGTCTTCTGCTGGTATTCCCAGCGATTTCATCCGTGCTTTGGCCAGAACCACGTTTTGGCGCAGTTTTGCTCTCATTTCCGGATGGAGCCGGAGGATTTCGACACCCTTGGCCGTGGCGGCAGCAAGCGGCGTCGGGATGGGTGTCGAGCCGATAAAAGTCCCGGTCTTGGACTTAACACTTCTGATCAGGTCTTTTTGGCCGACGATAAAACCGCCGTGTCCGCCGAAGGCTTTGCTAAGGGTTCCGGCAAGATGATAATTCGCTGACCTCAACCCATGATACTCATACGTGCCGCGGCCGTTGGTGCCGAGCACGCCGACACCGTGGGCATCATCTAAGCCGATGAGGCCATTATAGGGCTCCAAGACTCGAACATAATCAGGAAGGGGAGCTATCCGTCCGAAGGTGGGAAAGATTCCGTCACTCAGGAGGAGAGGCCGCTCGCCCGGCCTGAGCTTTTTTCTTATCATCCTTTTCAGGTCTTCCGGGTCACGATGCTTGAAGGCGAAAACAGGCTTACCCGTCGCTGCCGCAGCGTCGCGGACGCAGAAATGCGCCGCCTCATCCACGAAGAGGGCCTCATACCGGCCAGCTAAAGCTTGAGCCAAAACTAGGCAGCTCAGGTAGCCTGAAGCGAAAGTCACGGCTTCCTCTTGGCCGAAAAACTCCCGCAGCTTACGCTCTAGGTCAAGAAGAACCGGGTTGTTGCCGAAACCAGACCGGGACGTTGCGCTGTGGGTGCCGTGCTTCTGAAAAGCTCTGACGCCAGATTGAACGACCGCAGGATGGCTATGCAGCCCGAAGTAACCCGTTCCGCCGAAATAAAGGTAGCGTTTTCCGTCGATGACGGTTTCTGGCCCCGGGGGGCTTCCCATCCCTTTTTTTGTTTTGCTCTTGCTCCAGGCGTGCATGTCGTTTTCCCCGTCTTCTTTCACCCTACAACCGGCGCAGCTTCTTTAAGAAGGCTGGGTCGATGTCCACGCCCAGCCCAGGTGATTCTGGGAGCGTGATGGCACCTCCCTTGACGTCCATCCCGCCGATGACCGGGTCGACCGTATGGGAGGCATACCCGTCGAGGTCGGCGAAGATGATGTTCTTCCGGGCTGCCATGAGGTGGGCCGCCGCGGTCAGGGCCAGACGCGTCTCTAACATGCAGCCGACCATAGCCCGGACGTTGCCGCCTTCAGCGATATGGGATATTTTCAGTGAATTCGTGATGCCGCCGGCCTTCATCAGCTTGATGTTAAAATAGTCGCAGGCTTCAGCCTTTATCAGCTTTACAGCATCTTGGGGGGTAAAAAGAGCTTCATCGGCCATGACGGGTATAGGAGAGTTTTGGCGGATAGCCTTCAGCCCATCCACGTCCCAGGAAGCAACCGGTTGCTCGACGAACAAGACCTTGAATTTTTCCATGCCCTTGAGGGCCGTCCGGGCCTGTGGTACCGTCCATCCCTGGTTGGCGTCGATGCTGATGCCCGGGTTGTATCCGATCGCTTCACGGATGGCCTCGAGCCTGGCGATGTCAAGTTCCGGGGCCTGTCCTACCTTGATTTTTATCGTCCTGTATCCCTGGGCGATAAAGTCTTTAGCTCTGGCAGCCATCTTTTCAGGAGTATCCAGGTCAGCAGTGATGTCGGTCTCAAGCTGCCGAGGCTCTCCGCCCAAAAGCCTGCAGAGAGGAAGGGAAGCCGCCTTCCCAAGGATATCATAAAGGGCCATGTCGAAAGCAGCCACGATGCTCGGATTAGAATGGACGAGACCCCCGGCCAGGCCTAAAAACGGTTCGATGGCCAGAGGGTCCTTGCCGATAAGCATGTCCCGCAGGTTCCTGGCTACAGCGATGTTGGTTTCTTGAGTCTCTCCTGTGATAGGAGCAAACGGGCAGGACTCCCCAAGGCCGGTGATGCCTTCATCGGTATGAACTCGAACCAAGACATTGTTTGCCGCTGACACCGTGCCGATAGCGATCCTAAATGGCTGGCTGAGGGGGATATCGAAATAATAAATGTCAACGCCGCTAATTCTCATGCTCTTGTCCCTCCTTCTTTTATGATCGCGGGCCAAAAATCTTAGTGCCGATGCGGACCATGTTGGCTCCTTCCTCGACGGCCACCCGGTAGGAATGGGACATCCCCATGGACAGCCACTTCATCTCAACACCAGGAAAAGCCAGGGCTTTGAGCTCTTCGAAGATTTCCCTTGTCACCCGGAAATAGGGCCGGGCTTCTTCCGGGTCGCCGAATTCCGGGCCCATGGTCATCAGGCCCTGCACTTTGATGCTGGGCAGGCAGCCGAGTTCCTTGACGAGATGTTTGGCCTCTTCGGGCATAACGCCAAATTTTTGAGGCTCACGGCCACTGTTGATCTCGACAAGGATGGGCGTGACCTTCCCATGCGCAGCGCTCCTCTTCGAGACTTCCTGGCCGATATCGAGCGTGTCAACGGTCTCGATCAGGTCGAAAATTTCGACCGCCTTCTTGACCTTGTTTCTCTGGAGATGGCCGATAAAATGCCATTCTGCCTGTCTTCCGACAACCTGGAACGCAGCCAAGGCTTCCTGAACATAATTCTCGCCGATGATTTTCACCCCTGCCCGGACAGCTTCGAGTATCTCCTGGGGAGTGCGGGATTTAGCGGCTGCGATAAGGAGGACGTGCGGGGGAAGCTCTGTGAGCAGGGCTTTGACGTTGGCTTCGATCAGGCTGCTCATGTCTCTCTAAGGGGGGAGGTCTTCTTGAGGGCCGTCCCCGATGGCTTAGACATTACTTAAAACCTCTGAAAAATTCAAGAAGTGCTTTGTCTGTGTTATAATGGCCTGACGCGAGAGACCGAGAGAGCAAGAAGGATAAAAAATGGAGCAAAAAACTGACTGGAGCGAAGTTGAAGTCCTCGTTGTTGGTCCTGGACTCATGGGATCTGCCATCGCTCAAGCCTATGCTCAAAACGGGCTCAGCGTAGGACTCGTCGGAAGAAGTGCCCCCAGCCTCCGCCGGTCTTTTGCTGTGATCGAGCAGGAACTTGAAGACGCTCGGACCAACGGGATTTTCACGGAGCGCCAGGCTAATGAGATCAAGAGCCGGGTTCGCCTCGGGCAAGACCTTGAGCAGGGATGCCATGGGAAGAGCCTGCGGCTCGTCATTGAATCGGTTTCCGAGGACATGAGGCTGAAAAAAGAACTGCTGGGGAAGCTGGATGAATTCTGCCCACCGGCCGTCGTGCTGGCCACTGGCACCTCCTGCCTGGACGCTGACGTCCTGGCGTTGGCCGCGCGGCGGCCGGAACGGGTTGTCTGGATGCATTTCTTTTTCCCAGCCCATAAGAGCAAAGCGGCAGAACTTGCGGCGCTTAACCGGTCGTCAAAAGAGAGCCTGGCGGCAGCGGCTCATTACGCGGAGGCGGCGCGCAAGAAAGTCATCCCGCTCGTCCGCTACCGAAAGGGAGGCGCGGCCAACGTTATATTTATCGGTGTCCTCCTCGAAGCCGCGCGGCTGATTGAGGAAGGATTCAGCGCCGCCGGGGTAGAGGAAGCCAGCCGGCAAGCTTTTTCAATCCCGGTTGGGTTTGGTTCGATGCTGAAAGCTATTGGGCCGAGACTGGCCGCAGCCTGCTTCACTTCTTTTGCCGACTCCTCGCAACGAGATCATCCCTTTCACCGCGTCTACGATAACTTTTTTTCACCGCCAAAATTCTTGATTTCAGGGAAGGAGGCCTCTTCCGGGTTTGCCGCTTCGTCCTGGGAGGAGGGAAGACCCATGGATGTGATAACCATCGAGCATCTCAAACAAAGACTCTGGGCTGTTGCTTTCATGACCGCTGCCGAGGTTGTGGAAGCCGGGATTATCAGGCGCCAGGATGTCGATGCCCTCTGTCAGCTTGCCTTCGACTGGCCGGAGGGCCCGTTTGCCCTGATGAACAGGATAGGCATCGGTGAGTCTTTGAGGATGGTAGCGGAAAAAATGGAGCTTTCCCACCGCCGGGAAATCAATTTTCCCGTGCCTCGTCTCCTCATCGAGCAAGCCCAGAAGAATGAGCCCTGGCCGACGGCTGAGCAATCTCCCTCATGACCATTCGCGAAAGAATCGAAGAGGTCGAAAAACAAGCTCTTGCTCCGCAAGCCTGCCTGAGCTCAGCTTCCGGGGGGCGAGTGAGGCCCGAGGCCTTGCATCCTTTGAGGACCGCTTTCCAGAGGGACAGGGACAGAATCATCCATTCCAAATCCTTCCGCCGACTCAAGCACAAGACCCAGGTTTTCCTGGCGCCCTTCGGAGATCACTACCGGACGCGTCTGACCCACACGCTCGAAGTCTCCCAGATAGCCCGGACAATCGCCAAGTGCCTTCGTCTCAACGAGGACCTGACAGAAGCAATCGCTCTGGGCCATGACCTTGGTCACACACCTTTTGGCCACGCCGGCGAGGAGACTCTGAATCACCTTCTTCCCGGCGGTTTCACCCATTATGAACAGAGCCTGCGCGTCGTGGAAAGACTCGAGTACGAAGGCAAGGGATTAAACCTGACCTTCGAAGTCCGGGACGGCATCCTCAAGCATTCCAAGGGACGAGGGGAAATCCTGGACGAAAGCCGGGAAGAAATGCCGGCGACTCTCGAAGGCCAGGCCGTCAGGGTATCTGACGTTATCGCCTACGTCAACCACGATATCGATGATGCCATCAGGGCCGAGGTAATAGCCGAGAAGGATATCCCCATTCATCTCATCAAAGCCTTGGGGAAATGGCACGCCAGCCGGATTGACCGGATGGTCGAAGATGTCGTCACAACCAGCCTGGAGGAAAATCTTTCCAGAATTGCCATGACCCCCGGCATGATGGAGGCGGTCGTGGAGCTCAGGGAATTCCTGTATGAGAAAGTCTACTTGAGCTCTCCTGCCAGGAAAGAAATTGATAAAGCCAAGAAACTCCTGACCGACATCTATGCCTATGTGCTAAGGAAACCCGAGACTTATATTAGAGCCTATCCTGAAGGCGATTCGCGAGAAAGGAGAGTGGCCGATTTCATCGCCGGCATGACTGATCGTTATGCCATCGACCTTTACGAAAAGCTCTTTTTCCCGCGCTCCTGGTCATCCTGACAGTCCGTCTGACTCATAGAACCACAGCGACGTCATCAAACACAAGGTCAAACGAGCGCAGGATATCGATGAGAGGCTTGATGATTTTCGCTGAGGACTGTTTATTGAAGGTCATGAAATTTCGTCGGTTGATGGGTATCCAAAGTTTGTGGCCGGAAGGCTCATTTTTTCTGGTCTTCCTCTTCATCCTCGGGCTTGGCCTCGGCGGGCTCAACGTGGATGGTTGTCTCCAGGTTGAGCTGCGCTTTGAGCGTTTTTTCCACTTTGGAAGCGATGGCGTGAGCATCGTCGAGGCTCATCTCGCCCGGCAGCTTGATGTGGGCGGTGACCTCCCTGTGCTCCCCATAATCGTGGACGTGGACGTGATGAACGCTATCAAGCCGGTTATCGGAGCCGCGGATGGTCTCATGGATTTTTATTTCCAGGGCCTTCCCGGGGGACTCGCCAAGAAGATAGCTGATAGCGCTTCTCATGATGCTGTATGTGGCATACAGGATGAGCAGAGAGACGCCAACGCCCATGGCGCCGTCCAGCCACCAGATTCTCTTGCCGAAGAGCGCTCCGGCAACGATGAGCGCTGAAGCGACAGCGTCGCTGCGATGGTGCCAGGCATCCGTGATGAGGGAGCGGGAATGGATTTTCTTCCCGGCCCAGAGTGAAAACTGGGCCAGAGCTTCTTTGATCACGGCGGACATGAGGAAGATGATGATGCCCAGGAGCTCGAAAGCGACAGCCTGGTGGCGGGCCAGGCGTATGACGGAATCCTTGAGAAAGCTGAACCCGACGACGGCCAGCAGCGTGCCGATGATGAGAGAAGCGACGGCTTCGGCCCGGCCATGCCCGAAGTGATGTTTGTCGTCGGCTGGCTTTGTCGAGAGCCAGAATCCTAAGAGGACCACGGCCGAAGTGAGAGAATCCGAGAGGGTGTGCCAGGCATCGGCCACCATGGCCACAGAGGCGATGCGCAGCCCCGCCCAGAGCTTGAGAAAGAATACAGCCGTGTTAACTCCGATGGACAGCCAGCCTTCAACGAACCCGAGACTCTTGTTAGCGCCAGCCGGAAGCGTATCTTTGGACGTGTGGTTGCCGATCATCTTCCTCCTTTTATACATCTTTGGCCGGCACATTGCAATTCCAACCCAGCCGGCGCCTGTTGCCTTTGCCCAGGACTTCGGCTATCTTAATGCGCATGGCCGAGCCGATCGTTGAAGTCAAGCTCTTAACGAAATTCTTCAAGGCGCTCAAAGCCGTTGATAACGTTTCTTTCCGCCTCGAGCCGGGAGAAATCCTCGGCCTTCTCGGACCAAACGGCGCAGGGAAGACGACTATTATCCATATGCTCCTCGGCCTGACCACTCCGACTTCGGGCTCGATCAAGATTTTCGGGCTCGACCTGGAAAAGCACAGGTCGGCGATTCTCCAGCAGGCTAATTTCTCATCAACCTATGTTTCCATGCCCTATTCACTGACCGTCAAGGAAAGCCTGAAGGTTTTTGCCTGGCTTTACGATGTCCGGCGCAAGGAAGAAAAAATAGGCGAGCTGCTCAGGATATTTGAGATGGAGGACATCAGGAACAAGGAAGTCAGGCACCTGTCGTCCGGACTGCTCACGCGGCTCAACCTGGTCAAGGCGTTGATCAACTCGCCGAAAGTGCTTTTTCTCGACGAGCCCACGGCCAGCCTTGACCCGGATATCGCGGATAAGACAAGGACGCTCCTGCGCCGGATAAAAAAGGAAAAGGGAATCTCGATCATCACCACATCCCACAACATGAAGGAGATGGAAGAGATCTCTGACAGGATTATCTTTCTGGACAAAGGGCAGATCATCGCCTCGGGGAAGCCGGCTGACGTGGTTCAGAGCTTTCGCCGGCGGAACCTGGAAGAGGTTTTTCTCCAGCTGGCCAGGGGAGAGAAGGCATGAGTCTCCATCGCCTCATGGCCCTCTTCATGCGGCATATTTATCTTTACCGCCGCAGCCTTCCGCGGCTGATGGAGATTTTTTACTGGCCCTTTCTCGACCTTCTCCTCTGGGGGTTCATCAGCCTTTATCTTGTCCGCTACCGGGAAAACCTGCCCAATTTTGTCGCCTTTCTCTTAGGCGCTTTGATTCTCTGGGATATCCTCTTCCGCTCCCAACAGGGTATTTCGGTTTCTTTCCTTGAAGACATCTGGGCCCGCAACTTCCTCAACATCTTCGCCAGCCCGCTCAAGCCTCTGGAGTATGTCGTCTCGCTGATGCTGATCTCAAGCGTCAAGATCATCATCGCCGGTTCGATCATGTCTCTCCTCGCCTGGCTTCTCTATTCCTTTAACATTTTCCTGTTAGGGATATCCCTGCTTCCTTTCATCCTCAGCCTGGTCATTTTGGGCTGGGCGATCGGGATCATCACGACCTCTCTCATCCTTCGCTTCGGCCAGCAGGCCGAAGTCCTGGCCTGGGGCTTGGCTCTCCTCTTCCAGCCAGTCTCAGCTGTTTTTTATCCTGTTTCCGTCCTGCCCCCAGCGCTCCAGGCGATCGCCCGCTTTGTCCCTGCTTCCTATGTTTTTGAAGGAATGAGAGCGATTATCCACACGGGAAACTTTCCCCATCATGAGCTCATCCGGTCTTTCGGACTGGACGCCGCTTACATCGGAGTGGCTTTTCTGTTTTTTTGCCTGGTGATGAAAACGGTAAAGAAAAGGGGACTTCTCGCCAAAATTGGAGAGTGAAGAGCTTCGGGCAGGGCTTCAGAAAAAAAGAGTTTTGATGTAGTTCTCCAGCTTCTGGAGATGGATCTCGGTTTCCTTCTGAATTCTGCTTTGAAGGGCCTTGCATTCTCTGTTGTCGCTCCTGATTGCATCGTAGAATCTATGATCAACCAGGGTTTTTTCAAAGTCTCTGGCAATGAAAAGGGCGCTCCGTCTGGCTAACTGGCCTTTTCGCAGCCGTTCGATCTGGCTGGTCAGTCCCTGGCGGTATGTGCTCAGGACAAAGACGTTAATCTTTCCGATCTCGAACGGAGACCCGTTCTTGAGCAGCGTGTTTTTGAGCTCCGTGACCATGGCCGCGTGGTTTTCCTCATCTTTGGAAAGGCTCTCCCAGAAGACGCGGTCCTCGCGAAACGAGCGAGAAAAATGCCGGTAAAGCTCGGCCACGATCAGCTCGATCTCACGGAGAGCATCCAGTATTTCGCCGGCCTGAGAATAGATGTCATCCACTTTATTATCGTTCTCAATCATCCTCTGCTTGAGCGCCTGATTCAATAACCGCCGGCGGTGATTCCAGGGGTGAATTTCATGGCCGCTTCTAACCTCGAGGCGTGGGAGTCAAGAAAATTGTTGTCCTGAAGGGACGGAGATATTATAATTACCGCCTTCGTTAGAGAGAGTTTGAGCAAAGCCCACGGTTCCAAATGATGAACGTCCTGCGAGCCTATCGAGGTTTCGGGCGGGGAGGAATGAGACAATGAATGAAGTGGAAGCCTTAAGAAGGATCGCCGCCCGGCTGCGCATTCATTCCCTCAAGATGACCACGCGTGCCGGCTCTGGCCATCCCACGACCTGTCTGTCCATGGCTGAACTCGCGGCCTGCCTTTTTTTCAGTGAGATGAAGTATGACGTCAAGAACCATGCCCATTGGGCGAACGACGAATTCGTCCTCTCAAAAGGGCATGCCGCTCCCATTCTCTGGGCAGCTTATGCAGAAGCGGGGATCATCCCGATTGGGTCGCTCATCGACTTGCGCCAGATCGGTTCCGAGCTTGAAGGCCACCCCACGCCGAGGATGAAGTGGGTTAAGGCGGCCACCGGCTCTCTTGGGCAGGGTCTTTCTGTGGGCGCGGGCATCGCGCTGGCCCAGAAATTGGCCAAATCGCCCGGCCGGACGTTTGTCATGATGGGCGACGGCGAATGCGCCGAGGGCGCCGTCTGGGAAGCGGCGAACGCGGCCGTCAATCTCCGGCTCAAGAATCTTATCGCCATCGTCGATATCAACAGGCTCGGTCAGTCCGGCGTCACGATGCACGGCCATGACATGACAGCCTACGAGCGGAAGTTCAGGGCTTTTGGCTGGGACGTCTTTAAAGTTAACGGCCATGATGTTGCGGCCATCTTGATTGCTCTGAAGAAAGCGAGGAAGGCCGGCGGCCCCGTTGTCTTGCTGGCCAAGACGATCAAGGGCAAGGGCGTTTCCTTTCTCGAGGACAGGAACGGGTGGCACGGCAGGCCGTTGAAGCAAGAAGAGCTTGTCAGAGCCCTGGAGGAAATCGGGCCGATGCCAGAGATTGATTCAAAAAGATATGTCCGGCTGCCGGGCCGGGCCGTGAAACCGCGATACAGAAAAGGACTTGACTGGAAGGGGACAGTATACAGCAGCGCAACAGCGACCCGACTGGCCTACGGAATCGCTCTGGAGAAGCTGGGCCGAGCCAACGAGTGGGTCGTGGCCCTCGATGGCGATGTTAAGAATTCCACCTACGCCGAAAATTTTTTCGAGGCCTTTGCAGAAAGGTCGTTCCAGTGCTATATCGCAGAGCAGAACATGGTCGGGATGGGCATGGGCCTCGCGGCGAAGGGGTTTGTGCCGTTTTTGGCCACGTTTTCCGCTTTCCTTAGCCGGGCCCACGACCAGATCAGGATGGCGGTCTATTCCTTCGCCAACCTGAAATTTTGCGGTTCTCACGCCGGCGTGAGCATCGGGGAGGATGGGCCTTCGCAGATGGGGCTTGAGGACATGGCCATCTTCACGCCGATTCCCGGCTGCGTTGTCCTTTATCCCTGCGATGCGTACTCGACGGAAGGATGCGTCGCCGCGATGGCCCGGCATAAAGGAATCTCCTATATTCGGACCACACGGCCGGCGACGCCGCTCCTCTATGCTCCTGAGGAGACATTCGTCGTAGGCGGGTCTAAGGTGTTAAAAAAAGGGCAAGGGGACGTCGCTGCAGTGATCGCCGCCGGGATCACGGTCTTCGAGGCCCTTAAGGCCTGGGAGGAATTGAGGAAAGAGGGGCTTGGCATCCGGGTGATCGACGCTTACTCTGTTCAGCCGCTCGACCGGGAGACGATTGCCAGGGAAGTAAGTGAAACAGGAGGAAGGGCTGTTGTCGTCGAAGACCATTTTCCTGGCGGCGGCCTTGGCGATGCCGTCGCTTCTGCCCTGGCGGGCCAAGGCAGGCTTATTCATCTCTGCATCAGGGAACTTCCCCGCTCGGGCAAGCCGGCAGAGCTCATGGACCTCTACGGCATAAGCGCTTGCCATATCATCCAAGCCGTAAAGGCCCTCATTGAATTTGGGGGACGCCTTACGTAATCACCTTAATTTTTTCATTTTTCTCGATACGCTATCCTTTATGAGAGAGAAGAGAAGAAAAAAGGCGGTTACGGCCATCCAAAGGGCTGCCTGGGAAGCACTTTTCCTTCTTTTTGCTTTTGCTGCGATCGGTGCTGACGGAAGCGCCCTCTCGACACCGACATTTTCTGACTCTGGCATTGTCATTATGGTATACGACGGCGATACGATCAAAGTCAGGTTCGTTGACGGCTCTGAGGCTCGAGTCCGGCTCATCGGTGTGGATGCGGCTGAGATCGACGACCCGAGGGTTGAGGTCCATCTCAAGGCTCAGCTGGCCAAGAGGTTTTCATTTTTCCATCTTCATCAAAAGAAAATCACTCTTTCCTATGACGAGACTCCCATTGATAGACATGGCAGAATCCTCGCCTATATCTGGCTTGACGGGCATGTGCTCTACAATGAGTTCATCATCCGGGAAGGGTTTGCCTCAGCCTTTTTCGCCTTCCCGTTCAGGAAAGAGTATCAAGACCGGCTCCGTAAGGCGCAAAAAGAAGCCCGCGAACACAAAAGAGGCTTCTGGATGGACGGCGAACCTGAAGTGATTTCCTCCTCGGACGTCAAGCTTCATCTCGGGAAGCTCATTTCAGTCCGGTTTCTTTGTTCGAAGGCGAGAAAATCCAGGTCGTTTTTTTACCTTGAGTCTGCAAATGGCTCATTCGAAGCTTTGATTCCCCGCGATTATCAGGCCAATTTTTCTTTGCCCGAAACTCTGACCGGCCGGCTGCTCATTGCCACAGGTTATATGGAAGAATTTCGCGGCCGGCCTCAGATTCTTCTCTTTTTTCCCAGCCAGCTCCGCCTGGCTGACAACTTGGATCTGCCGTAGTGACAATCAGAGACTCAGCCCTCCCAAAGACTTGGCCAGGGCACTCTGAATAAGAGATTACAATCGTATTAATGCGAGCGCACTAAATGGTTTTACGCTGCCGTTGCTAGTGGTGCGTCTCGTAATTACCTTGCCGAAGTCCTCCGCAAAGACGGGACACTTCCATGGGGGAGTCAAGCTC
>JBBILQ010000058.1:0-16953 GCA_037444845.1 Candidatus Aminicenantota bacterium
TTTTTTTCGCAACGAGGGATGAAAACACTTGCTGATGCTTGAAGCGGACGCGAATCTTGACGGGTCTTGTTGAGATAACATGTCGACCAGGGCGATAAAGTTTATAACGGGAATATTCTCCTGTCAATCACAAATTCGAGAATTTCGCAGTTGACTTCTTCCGTCCAGGAAATGGCACGGTCTTGGCCGGCGCCAGAAGTACGAGTTTAACGAGTACCTATTTACTCTAATTTTCTTGAAGATGGCTGACTCGCTGACTCACCAACACAAGCGCCAGCAGCAAAAGCACGTTTTCTTAAACGGTTAGAGTCGGGATGAGGCGCCAACCTTATCTCATAGATTTACAATTTTTTCCTGAACAAAAATGCCTTTGCTTTTTAAGCCGTCGATAATAAACTTGAATACCTCTGGTTCAGAGCTCAGGAATTCAGGGGCAACGACACCTTCTCTTTTTATCAAACCTCTGGCCAGCGCTCTAACGACAACCGTGGCCATGTATCCGGTGGTTCTGGCCATGCTGTGAATGCCTGTCTGGCGATCAAACCGGTCAAATAGCTCATAAATTATCTTGATTGGCAGCGTTCCCTTTTCTCCGCTGATGACTACTCGGAGCACGGTAAGGTCTTCTTCTCCTGGTTCCAAGTTGAGCCTGGAAAAGAGAATCCCGGCCGTAAAGTCCAGAGGTCTTATTTTCTTTCCCGCAATTTCTATCGGTTCAGACTGAAAAAAGCCGGCTTCTTTGAGGACCAGCATTTTTTCCCGATGCCCGGGATAGCGCAGCGTTTTTTCTTTCATATCAGGAAGGTCTAAAGTCTTGAGCAGAGTTCGCAAACCGTCCGTGTTAAAAGCTTCCAGGGTGCCAAGGCTTTCAAACTCCAGAAATTCGGGGTCGGAGAGAGCTGGCTTGGTCACAAGACGGCCATTTTCCTTGAACCGGGCTGGTCGCGTGTATTCTTCTATGACGTCAAGCGGCGAAAAGACCGCCCGGTACTCGAAAGGCCACTGCCTGCGCACCGGCAAGCCCCCCGCATAGATAAGAAGCGATTCCGTCTGGTCTAACTGGCTGAGCCCATAGGCTGCAAGTAAATTGCTAAGTCCGGGCGCTACCCCGCAATCAACCACTGCCGATAAATTCTTTTCCCGGGCTAAGTTTTCGAGCTCAAACGGGTCTTCAGGGAAAAAGGCAATGTCCACCACGTTGCGGCCTGCTTCCAGACAGGCCCTGAGGCTTTGAAAACCAAGGAAGCCGGGCAGGGCGTTTATCACCAAGTCAAAACTTCCGACTGTTTCTCTTATCGTTTCGGGCTGTCCCAAATCTTTCTGGAGTGTCTTAACTCCACGTCTATTAAGCTCAGACAGGCGACCGGGGTTCAGATCCACGGCAGTTACCTCAAAACCAGTTTCTGAATCCAGATCTAAAGCCATGGCTTTTCCTACCCGCCCGGCTCCAAGAATGGCTATTTTCATTTTTGACTCCTTTATTTTTGGGGTTGAGGGCAAAATAACTTGATTGAGCGGCGGGAAAAGCAAATTTATAAGCCGCTGAAGCGGTTAACGTAGAAAACAAGAAGATGAGAAATACTTAAAATCACCCTGCTTACTCGCCAATTACCTTGTACCTTGCCTGCAGTTTCTAATTCGGTCATAATCCTTCCGTCAAAATTTAAGGGCATCAACCTGACCTCATTTCGTCGTCAAGAATAATAAACAAGAGCTTCATCGGATGTCAAATTCACTCTAAAAGCAGGAGAATAGGGACAATAGGTGTTATGTGTATCACAGCTCTGTCAAAGTGCCACGGCTGGAAAACGCTCTGAGGAAAGTTTTCCGGACGGTCACTTGTCCCTTGTCTGGGATACGGGAGGTGACTCGGCCATGAACTCCAGGTAGTCCATCTGCTCCTGCTCTTTGGCGTTCTCCCCATAACTTTTTTCATAGATAATTTGCCTGAGGAAAGAAGGCTTAAACCGGACTTATCTTGAGGCTAAAAGCTTCTGACAGTGAAGTATCTTGGCTTCCAGCTCTTTTTTTCTTCCTTCCAGAAGTTCGGCCTTCCTGACCCAGCCTCTGGCCAGAGCCTGTTCTATTAATTGATCAATTTTTCTTGTCTCAAAATCGAATAACTCAGCGGCTCCTTTTATTTCCTCCTTTCCCTCTTTCACCATGTCTAATTTCAGATAGGTCTGTCCTAAGTAATAATGTCCGTCAGCAAAAGTTTTATCCACGTTCAGCGATTTAAGGAAATTCTCGCCGGCCTTTTTCCAGTCTTCGTTTTTGAAATAAATCAAGCCGAGAATGTAATAAGGCAGGTAATAGTTCGAACTGATGGCCAGGGCCTGCTGGCAGTCTGCTCTGGCTTCAGTCAGCTTATCAAGCATCAGGTAAGACAGGGCACGCAAAGAACAACCGTAAATCTCATAGCTGCCAAAAAGTTTGACCAGCGAATTCAGGGCTTCAAGGGCTTCGGCCCAGCGAGCCTGTTCTATCAGAACCAGAGCTTGATAGTAAATCGCTTCTTCCCGGTCAGGACGGAGCGAAGTGATGGCCCGGAAATGAATCAGGGCTTCTTCATAATCGCCTTTTTCTCTACCGATAAGGCCGGAAAGCAAATGAGCTCTGAGCATTTCATTATCAAGGGACAGTGCCCGTTTTAGGAATTCTTCTGCCGATTCGTATTTTTTGCCAAGGAAAGCCAGCTCGCCGAGTTCATCCAGAGCCCTGGGATGCTCGGGGTTCTTTTCCAGAGCCAGTTTGAACCATTTCTCCGCCTCAGCTATCTCCCCGCGCGACTTTTGAAAAAGGCCGAGCAGAAAATAGGATAAAGACCAGTCAGGTTTCAGTTCGAAGACTTTTTTCAGGTTCTCGTCATCAGCGGTAAGCATCTGAACCCCCGCTTTAAGAATCAGGGCTTCCGCATCCCCGGGATTTTCCTTCAAGACAGTATCCAGACATTCCAGAGCCGGGTTGATGGTTTTTCTCTTGAAAGAGCCCATGGAAAAAAGGTCCTGAAGGTAGGAGACCACCATTTCAGGCCTGTCTTTCCTGAGAGGGGTCTTGGTTGAACGGAAGATTTCTCCGTATTCAAACTGGGTGACGAAATCTCTGGAATTCAAGATGAGGGCTGAAGCTTTCAAGTAGTCACTATGAAAGCCGTGTTCTTCTGCCTTCGAGGCATAGTAGCTGCTTCTTATCCACTGCTCAAGATTGTCCAGGCCGAGGTCTTTCCTTTCCCTGGCCCACAGGCCATGGGCGATGGCCAGGCGGCCATAAGCCCGGTAAAGACCAGGTTCGATGCTGAGGGCCCGCTCAAAATATTTAATGGCTTCTCTATAACCGGGAATGGTAAATTTTTCCAGCTCCTGCTGACCTTTCCGGTAGAGTTCTTCGGCTGAGATTCCAACGGCTTTCTTTTCGGTTGCTCGTTCAACCCGGGCGGCTGATGTCCGGGTAAGGCAGGAACTTATACACGCAGCTATCAAGAAAGAGCAAAAAAATAAAGCCAGCTGGTTTCCTGTGATCAGGCGCTTCATGACTGATTCAAACGAAATGAACCTCTGTCCCATACCTTCAATACCGGGAAAAATATATAAACATGGATGTCATTCGATTGCGCTTTTTATCTTGGCACAAAACTGCGGTTGTGGCAATATCTGTTTTGGGCGCTCTGCCGGCCAAATGAGGAGCCGTGTTCAAGGTTGAATCAAGGAACGACAGGCTGGACAGGGCGGCTGTCGAGCGGCGATTTCTCTTCTGAGGCATGGCTTTAACGCGTCTTGTCCAGGCTTCCTTTGCCTCCGCCTTTAAAGGCGATGAGAAGGAACACAAAGCAGTAGAGCGCGGCCAGCTCGCCTTGGTTCACAATGGGAAAAAATTGAGAGTTGATCAAATGCGGCATTAGGTCGCAACAAAAAGGGACGAGAGCCGGGAAGAAACCAACGGGAAATTCTGTTGTCAGCAATGTTTGCGGAGTTTGCGAAAAAGATTTGGGGAAGAAATTTAGCCTCCGTGACGTCTAAAGAAAGCATTGTGGAGAGAAATCGGATGAACACGTCAAGGAAGCGATGGACGGGGATCGCTTCCATTATTTTCTCTGGAATTTTTGTCCTTGGGGGAATTTTTAGCGGCCATCTTATCGCTACACAGTCTGGCCGTCGCCAGGATCTGGATGAGAGAGTCAGGAATTTCCTGGAAAGGAACAGGCATTTGTGGCGAGACGTGAACGTTCCCGAAGCGGACGGAAAGATCCTGCACGATTTGATCATCCAGAACAACCACCGGCGGGTGCTCGAAGGGCCCTTTGATTTCGTCTTCATCGACGCGGACAAAGACTGGTACGTGAACTACGCCAGGGCCATCATCCCGAAGCTCGAAGCGGGAGGATGCATCGCTGCCCACAACGTTCATGCTTCCCAGTTAGGTCGGCGACGATGGAGGACCGGCGGAGACTATTACGAGTTCATGGCCAACCAGGCTGGCTTCGAGACCTTTATCCATCCGGATAGCTGGTCTGGCCTGGCAATCAGCTTCAGGAAAAAAGATGAATAAAACAATTGAAGCCCTGAAAAAATTCTGTTCCATCATCGTCGGACTCTGCATCTTGGCCTTGAGCGGGCTGTCTGTTTTCAGTCAGGATCGCCAGAAGATGGTTGAGGCGGTCTACGTGGAGAATCCTCCTTCCGTCGATGGGTTAATCGACGACGAGTGCTGGAGAAACATCTCGCCTGTATCGGGGTTTTTCCAGTATGATCCCGTCAACGGAGAAAATGCTACTGAAGAGACCTTCGTCTGGATAGCCTATGACCATAAAAACGTTTACTTTGCCTTTCTGATGAAGGACTCGCAGCCTGAGAAAATTTGGGCTGAGCTGACCCCCCGCAACGAATATGAGAATAACGACTCAATCACCCTCCTCATGGATACGTATAATGATAGGCGGACGAGCATCAGTTTTGCCGTGAACCCGAAGGGAGTCCAGAAAAACTCCGTGGAAACTATATGGAAATCGGGAGCGACGGTTAGGGAGGATGGCTGGTCGGCCGAAATGGCCATTCCCTTCAAATCCCTCCGTTTTTCACTCCAGACAGAACAGGTATGGGGAGTAAACTTCGAGCGATATATTCATCGGCTGAATGAAACAGATTACTGGACGAACGTCAATCGGGATACCCCGCTCCTCCGTCAGATGGGGGAGCTGAGGGGGCTGGTTGGAATCCAGCCAGGCAAGAACTTAGAATTTTTTCCTTATGCCGGGGTCAGGTCTTCGCGGTGGGACGGCGCTTCAGACGACAAGGTCGCCATGGGTCTGGACGTAAAATACGGCATCCTTCCCAACCTCATCCTTGACCTCACCGCCAGCCCCGATTTCAGCGAGGTCGAATCCGACCCTTTCATTTACCAGCTTTCTCCTTATGAAACCTATTTGCGGGAGAACCGGCCTTTTTTTAACGAAGGAAGTCGGTATTTTCAGACAGCCACGAGGGGTGGATACGGAAGGGGGTCGGTGAGCCTGTTTTATTCTCGACGCATCGATAATCCGCAAATGGCCGCCAAGATTTCTGGGAAGACGGGCGGGTACTCTTTTGGCCTCCTTGGAGCAATCAACGATGAAGAGCAAGCGGATTCGGCATTTAGCGTCGTCCGGTTGCAGAAAGACATTTTCAGGAATTCCCAGGTGGGCCTCTATTACGCCGGCAGAGACTCGGCGGGGAAATTTAACCGGAATATCGGCGTGGATTATAGCATCAATTTCCGAGATATTTATTTTCTCCGGGGATTGAGCGCTTTTTCATTCCAGGCAGAAATGGAGAAAGAGAATAACTCTTTCCATATCTTAGAATTTGAGCGCGAACCGGATGCCGGATTGCAGCTCAATTTCAATTTTCAACGGGTCGAATCCGACGTGGATATCCAAACTGGCTATATAAGCAGGAAAGATTTCCAGACGACAGAGCTCAGCGCTGGCTACGCCTGGCGCTTCAACACGGGAAAAGTGAAGCGCGTTAGCCTCGATTTGGGAACGAATCTCTACCAGGATTCGAGCGGCCGACAGACAGGCAGGTGGACGGGGTTGAGATTCTGGCTGGATTTCTTTTCCAGGATCGAAATCGACGGTGGGATAGACACGGGGCGAAGCAAGTATCAAATTTATGATGAGAATGAGGGGCTAACCTGGTCGCGAGATTTCATCCCCACCTTAAGCGGCGATATCGATTTTAGCTGGGAACGGGGCGGTTTTTTGAAGGAAATCAGCCTCGAAGCCGGCTGGGATAGAAGAGGAATCTATACGGCTGACTTTACGGCTGTTGAGCAGGGTCTTCAGACGAGCCTGGAAGCAAGGCTTAGCCTTCGTCCGCGCAGCAACCTGGAGCTGTCGGTGAGCGGCGATTGGATCCGCCAGGCCATCGACCGGACGGGAGAAAAGGTTTTTGATGGCATCGCTTACGCGACTTCCCTTCACATCCAGCTCACCCCCAGCCTCTTCCTCAGCACACGGCTTCTCGGAGAAACGAGGGAGGACCAGTACAACGTGGATTTTCTCGTGGGTTACTATTTCGGCGCCGGGAATATCGTCCAGTTCAGTTATAAAAAAAGCGCCAGAACCGAGGCGCTATCAAGAGAAGGCGGGCACTCTCTGACGCTCAAGGTTTCCTATCTTTTGAGAATTTGAAAGAATCGGGGAGAATCCCGCTCTTACCCAGAATTCGAGCGTTTTCCTTGTTATTTATTTTGGACTTGTCGTTCGATGAGCAGCCGCTGCAGACCGTCCTTGAGAAGACGAGCTTCTGGCCGCAGGACGGGCACTTGGTCGGGACTCTTATCGGCCGTTCTCCCTTGTCGTTACCATGATATCGCCGTGCATCGTCTTGTTCTCTCAAACCTTTTCTATGGCCATGGATATCCCCTGGCCTACTCCTATGCACATGGTGCAAAGCGCACGCTGCAATCCTTTTTCCTTCAACTGGTGACAGGCGGTGACCACCAGTCGGGCGCCGCTCATCCCCAACGGATGGCCCAGCGCTATGGCCCCGCCCTGGGGGTTGACGCGGGGGTCATCGTCGACAAGACCGAACTCCCTTAGGCAGCCCAGCGCCTGAGCAGCGAAGGCCTCATTCAGCTCGATGAGATCGAAATCGTAGAGCGAAAAATTCAGATTTTTCAGCAATTTATTCGTGGCTGGCACCGGCCCCATCCCCATGATGCGCGGCGGCACGCCGGCCGTAGCCATTCCGACAATCCGAGCCAGCGGTTTTAGGCCGTATTTCGCCATCGCCGGCTCCGAGGCCATCAACACCGCGGCCGCGCCGTCGTTCAACCCTGAAGAGTTGCCGGCGGTCACTGTGCCATCTATCCGTGTCAGAGGCTTAAGCGCGGCTAGCTTATCCAAAGTAGTGGAACGAGGGTGCTCGTCTTTATCGGCCAGCAGCGGTTCTCGCTTGGGCTGGGGAACGGGCACCGGAATTATCTCCCGAGCCAGGGCCCCGTTCTGCTGAGCCGCCAACGCCTTCTCCTGGCTCCACAAAGCGAAACGGTCCTGGTCCTGACGGGATATGTTCTTTTCCGTGGCGATGTTCTCTGCCGTCTCCGTCATCGACTCGGTGCCGAATCTTTTCTGCAGCCGCTGGTTGATGAATCGCCAGCCCAAGGTGGTATCGTATATCTCTGCCTTTCTGGAGAATGCCTCTTCTGCCTTGGCCATGACGAACGGAGCCCGAGACATGCTCTCGACACCGCCGGCAAAGATGATGCCGGCCTGGCCGGCCATAATTTGCCTGGCAGCGGCTCCGATGGCTTCCAAGCCTGAGCCGCAGAGGCGGTTGACAGTTACCCCGGGGACAGTTTCCGGCAGTCCGGCCAACAGCAGGGCCATGCGGGCTACGTTCCTGTTGTCCTCGCCGGCCTGGTTGGCGCAGCCAAGGATGACATCGTCAACTTCCGATAGATCTATCTTCGGGTTCCTATCGGCGATGGCACGCAGAAGAATGGCCGCCAGGTCGTCAGGACGGACTGTGGAGAGAATGCCGCCGTAACGCCCGATGGGCGTTCTGACGGCGTCGCAGATGAAGGCTCGGTTTGACATCTCTTTGGATCAATCCAGCATTGGCTTGACGTGCCTAAAGCCGCTCAAAGCGGCCTCTGAGAGGATGTCTATCTCCTTCTGGACCATGACAGTTGACAGCACGCAGGAGCAGGAGTTGACGATTATGACTCCTTTCTCGTGGAGATGTTCGATGAAGGCGTCGGACACCTTCTTGAGGTTGTCGTCCTCGAAGGCCTCCCGGAAGGTGGTGGGGGCTGTCTTGCGGAAATGTATTTTGAAAAGGGAGCCGCCGCCAGTGATGCTGATTTGGATGCCCGCTGTTCTGGCGGCTTCGTATACCTGGTTGATGGCGGTTTGCGTCAGGGCGTTTATCTTGGCGACAGCCTCCTCGCTGTATAGCTCCATGGCCGCCAGCCCCGCCGACATGGAGACCGGATTGGCCGAGAAGGTGCCGGATAAGGGGAACTTCAGGGGGGCACTGCGTGGATCCAGGTTCTGCATGATCTCGTCGCGGCCAGCGAAGGCCCCGATCGGAAAGCCGCCGCCGATCATCTTGCCTAAGGCGGTCAGGTCGGGCGTCACCGGATAACAGGCCTGGGCTCCTCCATATTCGATCCGGAAGCTAATGACCTCATCGAAGGCCAGCAGGGCCCCGTTCCTTTTGGTCCATTGTCGCAGGGCCAGAATGAAGCGTTCCTCGGCCGGAATGAAGCCGATGCGGTGAGGGACAGGATCCACCAGCACGCAGGCGATCTTATCGGCTTGACGGTCCAAAATGGCCATGGTGCGCTCCACATCGTTGAAGTGATAAACCACGACATTATCCAGCACCTCCCTCGGAGTCCCGAACACCAGGGGCACATTATTGGGGCTATCCAGGTTGCCCCAGTTGGCGGGGCTGGCAGCCTGGCTGACCTCGGCGAAGTCGTAACTGCCATGATATGCTCCTTCGGCCTTGGCGATCTTCGGCCGTCCTGTAAAGCACCGGGCCGCTTTTATCATGGCCATGACCGCTTCTGTGCCGGAGTTGACGAACCTTATCTTATCGAATCCCTGAACGCGCTCGCAGAGGTGCTGGGCCAAACGCACCTCTGCCTCGGTCGCAATGGCATAGGCCGTTCCTTTGGCTATCTGTTCGCAGGCCGATTTGACCAAGGCCGGATGCGCGTGGCCGTGGATGAGCGAGGCCATGTTGTTTGAGAAGTCTACCCTGGTCACTCCGCTTATATCGGTGATATAGGCGCCAGAGGCCGAGGCAACGTAGAAAGGATGGGGGCGACGGAAGATCGCATTGCGACTAATGCCGCCAGGCAAATAACGACAGGCAATGCGGTAGATCTCCTCCTGGCGCCCGATACGGGCTTCGTTCTTTTCGTCGGAGTTCATCTCAAGTTTTCTTTCCCGTTTGCCAATCCAGCAATAGCGGTGCTGCGGTGTGGCTCTGGAGGAATTCGAAATCTACACCCGGCGCCATACGACTGACAAGAAGGCCTTGGCTGGTGACGCTGATGATAGCATAATCGGTGAATATCCGGCTGACCACGTTTTTTCCGGTCAGCGGATAGGTGCATTCCTCTACGATCTTGGGCTCGCCGGACTTGGTGGTATGCTGGGTGATGACGAAGATGTTTTTCACTCCATGGACCAGGTCCATGGCGCCGCCCACTGCCGGGATGGCGTCGGGCTCGCCGGTGGACCAATTGGCGAGGTCGCCCCGCACGGAGACCTGGTAGGCGCCCAGCACACAGATGTCGATGTGTCCCCCTCGGATCATGGCAAAGCTATCGGCATGGTGGAAGAAGCAGCTGCCCTTGATGGCAGTCACCGGCTTCTTTCCGGCATTGATCAGCTCTTCGTCCTCCTCGCCAGGCCTGGGCGAGGAGCCAACTCCCAAGAGACCGTTCTCGGTGTGGATAATCACCTGCCGACCTTCCGGGATGTAGTCGGCCACCAGCTCCGGCAGCCCGATCCCCAGGTTCACATAGGAGCCGTCCGGTATGTGTTCGGCCACCAGCCTGGCCATCTGCTCCTTGGACCAGCCTTTGGGCTTTTCTGCGATCATGGATATCTCCTGTTTTCCCTGATCAGCTGATTCTCGCTGGCCGGGTTGGGAATCTCGACCACTCTCTTGACGAATATTCCAGGAGTGACCACGGCCTCGGGGTCGATCTCGCCCGGCTCCACCACCCGGCGAGCCTGAACGATGGTGGTTTTGGCGGCCATGCACATTATTGGCCCGAAGTTGCGGGCAGTCTTGCTGTAAAGCAGGTTGCCGTAGCTGTCGGCGATCCGGCACTTGACCAGGGCAAAGTCGGCCTCAAGGGCACGCTCCAGTAAGTAAAGCTTGCCGTCGAATTCTCTGGTCTCCCGGCCCTCGGCCAAAGGGGTGCCGATGGCGGTGGGAGTGTAGAAGGCCGGAATGCCGGCACCTCCGGCACGGATACGCTCGGCCAACGTGCCCTGAGGCACCAGCTCTAGCTCGATCTCACCCCGGCGGTAGAGCTCGGGAAAGATCACGGACTGGGCGGTACGGGGGAAGGAGCAGATCATCTTCCGCACCTGCCGGTTGCCTATCAGGGCAGCCAACCCGACATACCCGTTTCCGGCGTTGTTGCTTATAACGATGAGATCTTTGGCGCCGTGGTCTATAAGGGCGTGGATAAGCTCGATGGGGCTGCCAGCCTCGCCAAACCCGGAGATCATCACCGTGGCGCCATCGAAAATATCGGATACCGCCTCGGCCGCGGTGGGCACTACCTTATTGATCATAGATCTGTGAATCCCAGACCGAAACCACCCTGGAGGAGGCGCCGCAGGCCTGGGCGAATGAAGCCTCCAGCTTCCTCTCTATCTCTGCTAGCTCGTCCTGGTAGAAGAACTTATCGGCGCCGTAGGGCTTGAGCCTCTCGATGGTGTTCTCCGTTTCATCGTATTCGGCCAGGAACACTTTGTCCATCCACTCCATGTTGCGGGCCTCGTTGAACTTGAGGGCGAACAGGGTCTTCCCGTTCACATCGGCAGTGCCCAGCAGGGAGATCTTGCCAGAGGAAAAGGTCATGGTGATGTAACGGGAGGGTCGGTTGATCGAGGCTAGGGAGCGGAAGGCCTTGCTGAAGATCCTATTGATGTCAGCCAGGGGAGCGGTAAAGTAGTGGTGCTCACCGGTGGGCCGGGCGCAGTACATGGAATGGAACCCGACCGAGAGCATAGCCAAGAGGTTGCCAAGGTCGATCCAGTTCTGGGCTGAGCGGTCGACATCCACTTTGCCCTTCTCGTCGGTGAACAGGCTGATGTTTCTCATGATAGGGCTCTGGCTCTTGACCACAGCGCCGTAGGCCTGCAGCCTCCTAATGCCGGCGACAGTAGCCGGGTTCAGTATCTCCCGCGGAGTTGAAAAATGCGACATGAACAACAGCTGGACGCCGTTATCCTTGAGCTTTCTGAAGAGGGCCAGCATTCGGCCATAATCCCTGGTGAGGATAAACTCAGGATGGTAGGTGAGAACCCGGGTACCGAGACGGACGGTCCTGATGTGGAGCAGGCTATGGTCTTGGATGATGGGCTCGACATACTCCGCGAAGCGATCAGCCGTCAGAAAGCCAGCGTCGCCGCCGGTGATGAGGATATCGGTCACCTCGGGATGCTGCCTAAGGTAGCGGTGTATTTGGCCGATGTCCTTCTGGCAGAACATGTCCTGGTCGCCTCGGACCTGGGCATGGCGGAAGCAATAGGTGCAAAAAGAGAAGCAATGCTGGGTGTTAATGTCGAAGATGAGCTGACATTGCGGGTACTTGTGCTGGCTGCCGTCTATGATCTCGACCTCTCCGGAATCGTTCCTGAAAAACGGCTTGTTCAACAGCTGCTTGCCGTCATGGGGGTTGGTCTCCTTGATGTACTCGCACACCACGCGGAGGCGCTCCTCGTCCGTATTGGCCTTCAGATAGGCCCCGACAACCGAAGGCCGAAGCATGCCGGGCTGGGGGAATACCAGATGGAACAGCGGATCCCCGGCGTAATTCTTCCAATCAATCATATTGAGGATGTGCTTGGTCGCCATGAAGCGGTAAACCTTTGTGAAGAGCTCCCGCTCCTTGAGATCGCCAATCTTCACTCCGTTCCTTTCCAGGATGGATACGATCTCAAGGAAGCCATCGGGGCCGATGTACTTATCCTTTCCTGCGAACATGATCGGCGGTTGTTTCAAAAGGGATGAATATTGAGGGAAGGCGGAATGCAGGCGATGGATCAGGCCGGCTGGAAGCAGGCGCTCTTTCCTGATGATCGATTTGGCCTCGTCCGAATAGTCAAGGCCCTCCAAAAGATTTTCCATATAAGCCTCCATCTGATATTTGTTCTACCGTGATACGCGAGTCTTAGGCCAACGCCGGACGTTGCATGCCTGTTAAATCAAACACTGGCCAAGGTGTTTCCGTTCTAACGACTTTGATTTCAACAGCATTCTGTCGGCCTTCGCTTGAGTGATAATTTTTATTAACAAATATTATCACGGCAGCGGCTTTGGTGTCAAGGTAACACTGGATGGCGTAAGTAACAAAACGTTAGGGGGTGTTAGACCATGCGGCCTGGAGCCGGCCTTAGCCCCCGCCCCCTGGGGAACCAGTCCCGTCGGTTACCCCCGTCGGAGAAACCGACGGGTCCCCCCTTCGCTCCGGGGGCTTCGGGCCGGCAATCCAGCCCGCCGAACATGGGATGCTACACAAATTATTGGCTCAACCCTCCTAAAGATTTGCTACTTCCCTGGATGGCTGCATCGCAAGGCTATATCAAGATTAGTCATAACTATTACAATCGCGATTAATAACATATATTTTATAGAGAGAGGCTGGCGCCGAGCCGCTGACGATGAAATTTGTGTCTCCGTGGCGGCAGAAAGTCGTGCGGACTTTGTGCCTCCTCGCTAATTTCATGTGGGTAGATTGAAATTAACTTACCGGCAATGAGGTAGATCATATAGTGATGAGATTCTTGGTTGTGCGATACCCTCTTGCCCGAGCTTTAGCTGCTTGGACTAAGCTGTTGATGGCCTCCAGGATGCCATTATTGATTTTTGATTTGAACCATCTCAGAATCCCATTCCAGTGCCGCTTTATGGTGGAGGCGGCTTCTTTGATGGGTTTAAGACGACTGTGCGTGGCCCAGAAGCACCACTTCTTCAAGAATCGCTCAGCATCCTCTGCCGTTTGGTTCCGAAGCTCCTGAAAGTTGAGACGAATATGATAAGCCCTCATGGTCTTGAGATTGAGTTTTTTAAGCTTAAGCGCTTCAAGCACAGAGGCTTCTCTTGGCTTGAGATTTTCCGGGTTTTTTAACCAGATGTATCGGGTCTTTTTCAACTCAGGAATCTTGCCCTGTTCTTCCCGGCGAATGTCATCCACTGCCTAATTGAGAACCTTCAGGACATGGAATTTATCAAAGGTGACCTGAGCGTTAGGGAAGTTCGGCTCTACACCCGCAATAAAGGCCGGGGCCATATCACAACAGATCTCTTCAATGGCTTTGGCATCCCCTTTATGGCTCTCTAAATCCGCGTTGAATCGGTTCAATGTCGAGGCATCCGTATCCTCCGCAGCAAAAAGAGTTCTTGGCTCTTTGAGTTCTACAAAAAGCGTGACATAATTATGACCGCGCTTGCTGGAAGTCCCATCCACACCAACTTCTCTGACAGAAGAAAAATCGGCCTTGCTCCGGGTCTCCTGAACATAATGATTCAGAATTCGCCATAAACGGGTATCATGTTCTTTGACGATCTTGCTCAGCGCTTTGACGGGCATCTCCCTGGCCAAAATCATTACCAAAGCTTCAAACAGCAAGGTAAATCCACTCTCAGGACGGGCCCAAGGAATCTCGACAAGTTTCACCCCACACTTCTGGCAATGAACCCTCGGAACCCTAGCATGAAGAAAAGCTTCATATTGAAAGAAGTTCAGATGACGCCAAGTCTTCTTCTCGGTATCGCGGGCTTTTCGGCCCGCAGCGCTGCATTCAGGACAAGGGAAGGTGCTGCCAGGGGGGAAGTCAACCTCAATATCGACGCGCCCCCTCATCGGGCGAAAACTCATAGGAGACCACATACCACGGACTCAACCCTAGAACCTTTTGAAAAAGTTCTTTATCTTTCATGATAGCCCAGTTTATAAATGCCACAATATCTTTTCAATCAGCTACCCACACGAAATAGCGAGGAGCCTGTTTTAATAGATTTTAAAGCCTAGACCCAGGAGATACCTCAATCCGCCAAGGTCCACTCTGGTATCAAAAGGTTTGACTTTGAGAAGGACATATTTCACTTCGGCCCGCAGAAAAAAATTTTCACCAAAAAACGCCTGGGCTCCGGAACCCAAATGGAGAGAACCCTTATGGTGGTCGACTTTGAAGCGGATAAAGGGACTTTCGATATCTTGTTTGTAGAAATAGTATCCGGCGCCGAATTTTATGTAAGGCAATAGCCATTTGATAGGGTAATGGAAAATACCCGAAAATTCCCAGCCTGATATTTTAAGGGTGCTCCATTCCTTATAGATTCCTATGGCAGCGCTCTTTTTGTATCCCCCCTCATAGGAAACCTCGGCTGAAAATGGCTTTGATATCATAAACTGCACGTTAGGAATAAATACATAGCCATCACCATAGACTTTTTTAAGATAATCGTCGTTGAGCGTCCTCATGCCACCGATCAGACCGACGCTTACGCTGGCTGCTCGGCCGAAAGTCGGAAAAGCTGCACCCGTAAGAATCAGGATAATTATTCGCTTTAAGACCTCGTTACTAAAAAATCGCATCATTTTTTAATCAACAGGAAAAGAAATTTTTCTTTTGGCCAGAGTTTGCCTTGAATTTTCTGGCCGATAAATACGAGGAGACCAAAAAACTCGAGCCATGTTGATTCATTGGCGGGCATAGTCCGGGTCGCTTTCTTCTCCATATTCATTAACAGCGGTTATTTTGTAAAGAAAATTCTCATCGGCCAGAAGACCGCGGCGTTCGAATTGAAAAGTTCTGCTGTCAACCTCAACATGGAGAGCGAATTTCGCCCCCTTTTCCCTGAGGCGCAAGGCATAAATACGGTAAGCGATGATTTTTCCTTGATTACGGGCATTGCTCCTCCAGGTCAGGCGGTCGATGTATTCCTTGAAGAAGCCAAAGTTATTTTCAAGTCTTTTTATGGCAAAATGGGAAGGAGGATAGATTTTGTTAAGAGGATAATAAGCCGCTTTCAGGGCATCCGGGATCCCCCAGCCAATAAAATTATCAGGGCTAGAGGAATTCTTTGCCGTAAGCTTCAGGGCGAAAATGATATCACTGTTTGTCCAGGTGGGGTTAGCTTCGAGGATGAGGGCGGCCGTTCCACCTGTAAGAGGGCAGGAAAAAGATGTCCCGGAAACATAGGCATAGCTATCAGTTTTTCCAGTGGTTGCGGTATAAACAGATTTTCCCTGGGCCATAACATCGGGTTTAATTCTTCCGTCTGCAGTGGGACCCATGGAGCTGAAAGTCACTCTAATCCCCTCGGAATCGACGGCTCCTACGGCGAGCACCCAGAAGCTGTCGGCTGGTGCAACCAGTGTGTTTTTGGGAGATGAAGCCACTCCTTCGTTTCCGGCAGAGTTGACGATGAGGACGCCGCGGCTGGCGGCGATGTTAGCACCGCGAGTGACAACGGTCGTTTCTCCATCCATATTTTTCCAGGTATAATCGGTCTCGCCATGGGTGAATTGATCGCGATATCCAAGAGAACTGCTGATGATACGAACGCCAAGACCTTCAGCCCATTCGGCACCAGCTATCCAGTGGTCCTCTTCGATATGTCGCTCCCATTCTGTATTTTCTGTTTTGGCTAAAAGGAAACTTGCCCCATAGGCAGGTCCGATGAGTTTTCCTGGATGAAAACCAGCGATAACGCCCAGAGTCTGGGTGCCATGCGTTCCTGAGCCCATCTGTCCGGGCTCATCAAAGACGTTAGGGTCATTGTTGACAAAATCCCAGGTGGCAAGGATTGGAAGATGACTGAAGGCCTCGTGGTTCAGTTTGTTAAAACCGGCATCGAGCATACCGATGAGAACCCCTTTTCCGCTTAACCCCATATCGTGGAGAGAAGGAACATTGAGCTGAGCAACCTGGGAATAGGAGGGTCCATAATCGAATACATGAGCTGTTGGGAGAGGCAATGATTTTTTTGGGAAAGGGATTTCTTCTGGGGGAGGTTCTTTAAAGCGACGAACAATGACTTCCTCAATTTTCAGAACAAAAGGAAATTCAGCGATTTTTTTAAGGTAAGCTCCTGAAGTTTCGATGGACACCGCGTTCAGCCACCTGGAGGAGTGGCGGAAGCGAGAGGCAAAAGGCTTAATTTTTTCAATATATTTTTCATAGACAGGAATGTCAAATTCATCGACGAGGTCATCCGGGGAACGATGACGGAGGCGTCTTATTATGTTCTCTGAGTTTAGAGTGCTGCGGACTGACAGCATCTTTTGGGCAGGGTCGGGTCCTTTATCCTTAAAATAAACCCAGGCAGCGCACAGGGCTCTTTCATCTCTTTCTAATCTTTTTCTTAGTTTGAGTGAAATTTTATCTGTCTGACCGGATAACCATGGAGAAATAAAAATCAGTGTCCAGCTTATGATTAAAAATAATAAATAAAAAATCCTTATACGTGGGGTAGCGGCAACTGATACTTTCATCTTTCAAGCTCTTTTTTTAAAAGCCTCTCCAAATCGAGGGCAATTCTCCTTTCCCCTTTATAGGTTTTGTGGAGGGCTTCCCACTCCATATCCTTTTCAGAGAAGAAATATACTGCAATATCCACATCCTTCCTTCCCTCAAAATATTTCTTAAGAAGTTCTAACCTGGACTATTCACGAAATGAAAGGAAAAAATCCCCTCTCCCCATGTGG
>JBBILQ010000059.1:0-16591 GCA_037444845.1 Candidatus Aminicenantota bacterium
CACATGGGGAGAGGGGATTTTTTCCTTTCATTTCGTGAATAGTCCAGGTTAGATGATTGGATTTCAATCGCATTTCTGCCCATAAGAGTGCGTAGATTCATGGATTAATCAGAAAGTCGATTCTTGGAGTAACTCTTTTGGGATTCCATATAGACGCAAAAAAACTGGGGTAACTCCTGATTTAATAAACTGTAGTTTGGCAAATTTATTAAGAGTTATCAATCATTTTTGCCTTTTTGAGGTGATAAACTCCCCCCTGCCCGCAAAAGACCTTTTCTTTGCGGGTTGAGAGTCAACAAGTGTTGTCTGGCCCTTCTGCTGGTGCGGATTGTGGAACGGGAGACAGGGGAGACATGGGACTCGACCGGCTCCCATTTGGAACGTCTGCATCTTGTCGAATTTTCTTCTAAAAGGGGACGTGTTCTCCAGCGTACGGAACTGACCACAGAGCAGGCTAACATATTGAAAAAGCTAAAGATCAATCCCCCGCCGCTGATTTATCAAGTCGACCTTAAGGCCTAAACCTGTAGGCACACGCCAATTTTTGACTTTCTTCTAACCCATTGATATCATTAGAGTAAGCGAAAAGGAGTTCCATGAACATGGTTATCCATCAGGCAGTAGGCGAGAAAACGCAGACCCACCTCCCTGGAATTATCAAGAAGCAGCCGGAGGTAAAGCGATTTGTCCGAGTCCGAGAAGAAAACTCGTTGCCTTCGATTGCCTCTTTGAGTGATATAAGAGGAATTTCTGGAACGATTAAACGCGCAAGACGTGGCATCCTAATCCTCCAAAAGCCTAAGTCAAACAAAAAGACGAAAAACGGGGGTAAATCTCTCAGATGGGTAAACTTTCTGTCGGCTCGCCAGCCGATTCGCGGGCCGATCTGACGGCACTTGCCTTGATACAACAAAAAAGCGTCCCCCAATTGCCCTCTTAAAGTGACGGTAAAAAAATTAGTGTATTATGTATGGCGTCCCCCTATTCTTGCCCCCTATTCTGTGTCCCTATTCTGTTGACACGCACAATCAAAGGAAGATATGATTGTGGCCTCCAAGAGAAATCGGTCCGCTAAAAACAGAAAAAGAGAGGATTGCGATGAAACCAAGGATTCCGCTGAGCTTCCTCCTGCTTATGGGCATGGTTTTTCTCTGGCTCCCCGGACAGTTCCGGATCATGAAACCCGACTATCCGATCATGCCCGTCGATTTTGCCAAGGTCAGGATTACCGACGAATTCTGGGCGCCGCGCCTCGAGCGCAACCGGACGGTGACGATTCCCTATCTTCTCAAGATGAACGAGGAGTCGGGACGCGTGGACAATTTCCGGATCGCCGCGGGTCTCAAGACGGGAAAGCATACAGGCAAGCGTTACAATGATAGCGATATCTTCAAAGCGATGGAAGCGGCGGCCTATTCACTGAGGCTCCACTCAGACCCGGAGCTCAAGAAGGAGCTCGATGACCTCATTGCTCTGACCGCCAAGGCCCAGGAGCCGGACGGCTACCTTTTTACGGCCCGCACCATTGACCCGAAAAATCCGCCGCCGGGTTCCGGCCGGGAGCGCTGGTCAAACCTTCGGGTCAGTCATGAGCTCTACAACGTCGGGCATATGTACGAGGCAGCAGTTGCCCACTTCATTGCAACAGGCGAGCGAGGTTTTCTCGAAGTCGCCATTAAGAACGCCGACCTCCTCGTCCGCACATTCGGCCCCGGCAAACGCCGCGCCTTTCCCGGTCATCAGGAGATCGAGATCGGCCTGGCCAAGCTCTATCGTCTCACAGGCCGCCGGGATTACCTCGACCTGGCCAAGTTTTTTCTTGATGAGCGCGGCCACTACCACAACGGAGAGACCTACCCCTCCGATTCTCCGTTCGTCATCTACAACTCGGATGAATATCTTCAGAACCACAAACCCGTGCTTGAGCAAACAGAAGCGGTTGGTCACGCGGTCCGGGCGACCTACATGTATTCCGGCATGGCCGACGTCGCCGCCCTCGGGGGCTTTCCGGAGTACTCATCGGCCCTGGACAAACTATGGGCGAACGTCGTGGGCAAAAAGCTATACATCACGGGCGGAATCGGCGCGACCGGAAAGTACGAAGCCTTCGGGGCTGATTATGACCTACCCAATGCCCGGGCTTACGCCGAGACCTGCGCAGCCATCGGCAATGCTTTCTGGAACCAGAGGATGTTCGAGCTCCGAGGCGAAGCGAAATACGTGGATGTCTTAGAGCGCATCATTTTCAACGCGATTTTGACTGGCGTGTCCTTGAGCGGAGACAGGTTTTTTTACCAGAACCCGCTTGAGAGCGCCGGCCGATACGAGAGGAGCTCATGGTTTGAGGTCGCCTGCTGCCCGGCCAACGTGGCCAGGTTTCTTTCGACGATAGGCGGCTATATCTATGCCGTTCAGGACGACACTCTTTACGTCAATTTATTCGTCGGCAGCACGGCCAGGTTCGAGCTCGGCGGCCGGCCTATGGAGATTGTCCAGGAGACAAGGTACCCGTGGGACGGGGCCGTGAAAATCATGGTCAATCCTTCGCGGCCCGGAAAGTTTGGCATCCGGTTGAGGGTCCCGGGCTGGGCGCTCAATCAACCCGTGCCGGGCGACCTTTATCGCTTCCTCGATAAAAACGAACAATCGGCGAGGCTTCTGGTCAACCGCAAGCCCGTGGCCATCAGCCTTGAGAACGGCTATGTCGAGCTGCGGCGGAAATGGCGGAGCGGCGACCTCGTTGAATTCCGTCTGCCGATGCCCATCCGGAGAGTCATCGCCGATGAGATGGTAAAGGAAGACTCGGGGAAGGTGGCCTTGCAAAGGGGACCAATCCTTTTTTGCGTCGAGGCGGTGGATAACGGAGGCAAAGCCCTGAACATTGTCCTGCCTGACGCCGCCGCGGTTACAAATTGGTTCCGGCCCGACCTTCTGGCCGGAGTCGAGATCATCACCGCAAGAGCGAGGGCCTTGGATTTCGGCCCGGACGGAAAGATTGCCGAGGGGAGAGCGCATCAGTTGATGGCTATCCCGTATTTTGCCTGGGCCAATCGAGGAGCGAATGAGATGGCCGTCTGGCTGCCGCGGACCGGACCGAAGCAGCGCTCAAACGGGACCAACAGAAACAATTAAACAATTGGGGGAGGCCAATTGAGGCCAATTGGGGCACCCAATTGGGGGACGTCATACGTAATGCACTTAATTCCCAAGCGCTCAATTCCCATTCACCAAATTTTCTTTGAGCTTGAGATAAATTGAAACGTCGCCAATTTCTGATGTAGCCTGGACTATTCACGAAATGAAAGGAAAAAATCCCCTCTCCCCATGTGGGAGAGGGTCGGGGTGAGGGGGATCATTCAAAGATTCCCCCTCCCCTCTATCCCCTCCCGCCAGGGGAGGGGGCGTTTTATCGTATCATTTTGTGAATAGATCAGGGTAGTATGATAATTTTGTGTATTACGTATGCTGTACCCCATTCTTCGCTCCATTCTTCACGCCCATTCTTTTCCATTCTTCCTTTGCAAAACTTATCGTTATATTATTATAAACAAAGGAGGAGGTCATGATGCTCACCCGAATGTCGATAAGAAAGGGAAAACTTTTTAGTCTTGTATTGTTTTGCGTAGCGATTGTGGCGGGGGGGCCAGCTATGCACGGCACGCATGGCACGGCAGCGATGCCATCGACGCCAGGCGCTGAAGAGTCCTTCCCCGACATGCCGACTTACAACATCTTCACTGACGAGGAACTCCGGCGGGATTTCGTGAGGATAAATTACGGCGAGCCGCTCGACCGGCCGGATCTTGGTTTCCTGCTTCTCGCCCCCAAGACCTGGGAGGAAGTCCCGATAACTGTTGCTCGCGAGACGCTCGAGCATGATGACGAGAACATGATTTCGCTTGCCCTGATCAGAGCTCCGGAGAAGGAAGTGCAGGTCGAGGTCGCTTATTGCCGCGTGCCCCAGACCATCGAACTCGAGGAATGGACGCGCGCCTACCTGGAAGGCAGCGGTCTCGAGCTCCTTCGTTTTCAGACGGGCACTTTCTCGGGACGCCAGGTCTTCGATACGCTGCTCAAGGCGCCGGGCGACTATAAGGTCCGCATGACGTTCTCCCGGCACGGGGACAAGATTTTTATCGTCAGCGGCTCAGCTCCGGCTTCTCGCTACGAGAACTACATGAAGGTCTTCGGCCTCGCCGTCGTCTCCTTGCGTAAACTGTAATCTGGTAATCTGGTAATTAATCTGTGAATCTGGGGGACGCCATACATAATGCACTAATCTTCCGCAGTCAGACGCGACAAATCCATCGTCCTTGATGTTTTTGGTCCTGTCTTTTTCTTTCTGAGACTCCGTCCGGTCAAGGCCTCCAATTTGGCGGGGAATTCCTCCGTTCCCAAGGGCCGTCCTGTTCTTTCATGGAGCTGGATGGCTTTCAAGAATGGCGTCCCCCGAATTTTGCTCCCGCCCCCGAATTTGCGAGATATCAAAACTTATAGGTCCATTTTTAGGGACGGATGGAGAGCTGGATTTTGAAAACGCCGCGCTCCTGAAGCGGCACGAACCGGCTCAGAGGATCCCGGCGCCTCTCCCAGTTCTTGCTATAGACGAGGTAGATGACGTTTCCCGGGCTGATCTCCCAGCGGAAGCGGAAGTTGACACCCAGTTCTTTGGAAACATCGTCGTACTGCAAATAGTTCATCAGGCCAAGGCGGGGTGAGAGGAAAAAATCGGCTTTGACCTGGCAAACGTTCTCATCAAAGCGGCCCTGCGGAAGGTGGCCGCGGACGAAGTCGGTCTCGACTTCCAGCGTCGCATACCCCCGCCACTTGAGGGTCAATCCCAGCTCGGTCTGGTGGAGCCGACCGGAGTAAAACCGGCCGAAGCTGTGTTCCACATCGACACTGACGGAACGATGGGAAGCCGAATGGAACTCGACGGAGTAATCAGTGAAATCATAGCCGCCTTTGGGAATGACGACGCTGTCGGACACTTCGAAGTCATAGGGCAGGACATCCCGGTTCTGCGTGATGGTAAGTTCGAGGCGCTCGCCGCTTTCAGTCTGGAAGCTGAGCGGGCTCGCGGAAATGCGCCGCGTTTCCAGGTTGCCCTCGAGATCCCAATAGAAGCTAAACCGCAGCTCGTAGAAAAATTGCCGGGCCAGCCGGCCGACGAAGCCCTTCTCCGGTCTGGGCATGTAGTTGAACCCTAACGAGTAGGCCTGGACATTTTTTCGGGGAAGGAAGCCGAGACCGGGATCCAACGCGTCGCCATAATAAGAATAGCTCGTGACAATATCCCAGAGGTCGTTGGGATAGTCAACCTTGAACCCGAATCCGTGGTGGCGGCCAGTCTGAATTTCATTCCAGTTATGGACGTACCATCCGCCGATGAGCAGGTTCCGATTCCCCCGAAAGCGCGATGTCTGATAAATTAGGTCAAACCCGGCGAGAGTGTTCTTTTCTCCGGTCGGGCTTCCGGCGGCAAAAATGGCCCCGACCTTGCTCTCGGACAGGATATTCTGATACACCCGACCAGCGAAAAAATTCTCCGAAGACAACGAATGGAACTTCTCGGTCATGACATCCAGAAAGGCAAGGTTGGTGCCGCCGAGCCGGCCGAAGACCTTCGCCCCGAAGACGAGGGGGATCTGGTTGCCCTGGTAGAGGCCGATCCTCCGGCTAAAAAAGGGAGCAAAGCTCTCTGATCTGGTTGTCCCGAAATTGAATATCTCGGAGCCCTCGAGGAAAAATGTCCTCTTCTCCGGGAAATAGAGCGGGAAGCGGGTCAGGTTGACCCGGCGCTCATCCACCTCGGTCTCGGCGAAATCGGTGTTGTAGCTGAAGGCACCGACGAAATTCGGGGTGAAGTTTTTATAAATATCGAACCCTCCGTCCCACTGGTATTCTGCGCCCCCCGGTCCCAGATGGTTCTGCAACGCTCTTGTCGCCCCGTAAGGCCTGAAGGTGATTCCCGTTCCCAGCCTGAGGTCGTGGAGCCCCACAAGGGGTGCCGCTTCAGCCGCATTGTTGAAGAAATTGTCCTTCTTCACTCCAGAAAGGCGGATAGTCTCCTGTTTCCGGGGGATGTAGCGCTCAACGTTGATGCCCCAGTGGGAGAGGCCCTGCTTGAAGGAGATCGTCTTGAAGGGAATCTTGATTTCAGTGCTCCAGCCATCCGCCTGGATCTTGCTCCGCGCATCCCAGATGCCGTCCCAGTTGAGGCTGGAATGTTCTCCAAAAGCCAGACCTTCGCTCTTGGCACCGCAGGCGTTGACGAAGAAGATATAGGCATTTCGCCTGTCAAGGAACGGGTCGAGGAGGACCTTGATCGTATCGTCGTCTTCCCCCTCGTCATCCGCATCGTGGGCCATGGTATTGGCGCATACCCTGGAGGGTTCGCTATCAAAACAGAAGATGCCAAGGTAGAGATTGGCGTCATCATAGAGGATCCGCAGCTCGGTCTTTTCTGTCGGGTCGCCTTCCCGGGGAAAGACCATCCGAAAATCCGTAAACGGGGCGGCTTGCCGCCAAACGTCCTCTTCGAGGCTCCCGTTGAGAGAGGGACCGCGCTCTACCCGGACGGCCTTGAGTACAAGCGGCTGCGCAGGGGTGGATTCGAAGAAGAAAAGGAGGAGGAAGAAAAGAAGGACGGGAAGGAGGAAAAACGGCCCATCTTTTCTATGCCTCTCCGTCCTGGCCATGACGATTATTATACCAGAAACGCGGTCACTTCTTTGCCTCTTTCTCTCCGGAGAGGATAGGGGTCATTGTTCGGCTGATGGGTAATCCGCGCGCGGGTGACGGCATGGGGTCCGTTTTCGATTTCGGTGATTTTCGACTCACAAAAAATGACCCTTGCGCTATTGCTAACCCCCCAAGATAAAGCCGTAATAACGGGGGCGTTGGCACCGGCCGGTCGTCGCCGGGATTACGCTCGTTCTGATCAGGGGGGGTGGACAGGCGCCTTTCCGAATATGGACCGCTCCAACGGTACCTATCACTAGCGGGTTGCTACTGCTTATCTCCGGAGTCCTCTTTCTCTTGAGCTGGCCGTGCCGTCAAACGGTGTAGACGAGATGGACCAGCACCTGGCCTGGACCACCCAGGCTATCCGGGCCGTCAGCCTTATAGGTAAGCTGGAATTTTGTGCATTATGTATGGCGTCCCTGGATATATTATGCCTGGATAGAAATTCATGGACATGAGCGAATTCTTGGAATTCAAGTTGTGTCTCCTGAGTTTCGGCTGCCAGGCGGGCATACCGGGGAACGGCCCCCTTTTTCTCTTGCTATTTGATATATGTGTTCCCTCCGTCCGGGTAATTTGAGCTTGCCTAGCCGGCAAGAATGGTGCATAATATGAATCAAAACAACTCAGCGTTAGACTCGCGGAGGCCAAATGAAATCGATCACGGTCCACGGAATAGACAGGGAAACAGAAAAACTCATCAAGGAACGAGCCAAATCGGCGGGCACAAGCGTCAATAAGACTGTGAAGGAACTTCTGGCCAAGGCGCTTGGAAAGGCCAAAGACAAGAGTGATCACCGGGCCGAATTCCTTGATTTCTTCGGCGTCTGGTCAGAGGCCGACGAAAGCCAATTTCTGGAGGCCATCAAAGACTTGGAAGCCGTTAACCCTGAGGACTGGAAATGAAAAGAATTCTGCTGGACACAAACGCTTACGTGCGCTTGTTGAGAGGGGATGAAAAAGTCATGACTTATCTGGCCCAGGCCGATTGTGTTTATATGTCCGTGTTTGTCCTGGGCGAGTTGTATGCAGGCTTCAGAGCCAGCGCCAAGGAAAAAGAAAACAGGCGAATTCTGGAAAGGTTCCTTGGCAAATCAACGGTATCGGTACTTGGAGCGACGATTGAAACGGCGGATATCTTCGGTCTCATTGCGGCCTCCCTTAGAAAGTCGGGACGCCCGATCCCGGTCAATGATATCTGGATTGCAGCCCACGCCTTGGAAACAGGCTCGATTCTGGTGACCTATGATGACCATTTCGCGCTAGTCCCGGGCCTCCGGCTCTGGGATGAAATCGGTCACTAGGCGAGTACCTCGGGGAACGTTCCCTTGTACGCCAGACCGAACGCCGTGGATTCAAAGGCCAGGAGAAAAGCCAAGGAAATGAGGTAAATAGGTATTATCTCCCCCAATTTTTCTTATCGGAATGCATTCGGGATTATCGGAAATATACTTCTGTAATTTTGTCTCTTGTTCAAAACTCTGCCTTTCCAATCTTCTTGCGTCTTTTCCCCTTTTCGTTACGATAATTGGCATTTCCTCTCTCCTCTTTTCTGTAAATCGAGATCTATTAATGAGATTCCAAATTAATTGACAGCATAGGTAATTTCCGCCCCAGAAAGTTCCCCAACCTGTCTGACAGGGCTATTTTGTGCATTACGTATGGCGTCACCCGAATTTTAGGCTACCCGAATTTTTACCCGAATTTTTTGAAAAACTCGGCCACGGAAATAATCTCAATCCCCTCGTATATCTTGAGCTCCCGCAAGTGCTTATCGCTGCTCACGATAGCGTCTGCTTTTCCGTCAACAGCCAGTTCCAGGAATTTATTGTCAGACGGATCCTTGTCGATCAGGCGCAGCTTTGTCCTGATTTTGACTGGCTCAAAAAACGGCGCCACTTCGACCGCAATGAGGGACTTGATCTCATCCGCCGTTAGCCGGAATTTCGGGTAAGAAAGAACTCTCAGGTATTCCTTAAGCACTTCCGAGGAGAGGAGAAAGACGATCTCGTTCCGCTGCCACAAAGAAACGAGCCGGCTTGACGGCCCACCGAAAAGTAGCGCCGAGATGAAGACATTGGTATCGAGGACAGCGCGCGGCCGCGTCTTCCTCCTTATTTTTTCCTTGCCCATGCAATCGCTTCCTCTATGTCCTTCTCGGTCAGCCCGAGAGCGGCGACTTTCTTCCTCACTTTTTCTACCGGACGATCGCTACGCGGGGTAAGATTCACGGGTTCCAGGATGATCCTCCCGCCCTCCGCTTTCGCCTGGAAATATTCCACATCCTTGAAATCTTCCATGATCTTCTTAGGCAGAGTGATTTGATTTTTATAGGTTCTTTTGCAGAGCATCTTAAACCTCCGGATTCAGTCTGCCATATAGTAAGGAATATGTCAAGTAATATATCCTTACTTCATTACAAAATCTCATCCCGCCCCTTTTCGATCCGAGTTTTTTTCATTCAATCTGAAAGACGCCCGGAAGCGGCGATGATTCTCAGCAGAAATTTTGTTAGCCGAGAAAAGCCGAGGCTTGGGCACGTCTTGTCTCAAGACGATAACTCGTCAAAAAACTCTTGACAAGGAATCAGCCTGAACCGCCTGATCAGTGCCAAGCTAACGCGCCTATAAAACCATCCAGGGCAATTTTGTGCATTACGTATGGCGTCCCCCTAAACCCCTAAACTGACCCAGCGGTCGATGGAGGTGAAGTAGAGTCCGGATTCACGCACGGGCTCGCCGGTGACCTGGCTCCAGAAGCGCGTGTAAAGCCCGATTTGGGGGGCGTAAAAATCAATGATCGAGGCGAATTCGGGAGAGACGGCCCGAATCCTCTCGATGCCGGGCTTCTGGCCAATAGAGGCAAGAGCGGCCTCAGAGATTGGAATCCTGTCTGTTTTATAATCGACAATCACCCAGCCCGGAGCCTGGCCCTCCCTTCCGTCCTGGCCGTCCCTCGCGTCCTTGCCATCCTCGCCGCGTTGCCCCGCTTGCCCATTTTTAACTGCCCGCGCATCGTGTTCCTCGCCGCAGTCTTCCTCGCGCCCTGCACCTCCTCTGCCCTCGCTATCCTTACCGTCTTCCCAGAAGACGAGGTCGATCGTGCCGCTGAGGATGACACTGAGGTCGCTTCCCCGTCCGGCGCCTGATTTTCCTCGGGATTGTCGGGGACTTTTTTGTCCCCCCAATTCGGCAAGCTCGCGCTCCGAGGTTCGAATCGAGAATGGAATCTCGAAATAACGTTTTTCCGCCCGCATGACCCGCGCCCAGAAGGGAGAACCGAGGATCGCCTCGATGTGAGTGAGGAGCATCTCTTTATCCGAAAAATCCGATTCTTCAGCAGTCATGACGTTTTCGACAAAAAGCTCGAGCTCCTTCTTTTTAGGCTTGAGCCGGCCGCTGCCCACCGCTTCGAGAACCTGATGGACGACGCGGCCCCAGCTCAGTCCGAAGCCGGGCACTCGCTTTCTAAAGGAAACTACGCCACCCCCAACACCCTCCCTGTATTCTTTCCTGGCTAATGCAGTGACGCTTTGAACGTCATAAGTTGGCTCGGCGGCCGCTTTCAAGGACTCTGCGATTTCTTTTCTGGCCCGGGCCACCTCGGCCTTTGAAATCAGGACTTTTTCCCGGGTTTCTGCACCTTCCCCGCCACCCGCTGCCTCGAGTTCAGGCACACCGCTCAGGGCGCCATCCAGAATTTCCCAGGCCTTATTCCTGGGCTCGCCGGCATAGGTGCTGATGACCAGCATGTCCCTGGCGCGGGTCGCCGCCACGTACATCAACCTGGTCTCTTCGGCTGTCTCATATTTTTTTTCCTCTTCGGCCGCTGTCTCCCACCCGACGGGACGGGAGAGGACTTTCCTTGTATAGTAATCGGTTTTCCCGGACTTCTTCGGCTCTTTAAAAACAAAATATCCCAGGGGACCTGACCAGCCACGGCCCGCTCCACTGCTCACCCCACGCCCCGCCTTCCTGGCGGAACCCGGCTCACCCCTGACCCGGATGATATGCTTTTCAACCTCGTGCTCTCTTATCCCTACGGGGTCGGCCAGGAACACAATGGGCGCCTCAAGCCCCTTGGCTTTATGCAGGTTCATCAGCCGCACCGCATTTTCCCGCGCGGGCGTCAGGCTCATCTCCTCGATGTCCCGAACCTCGCTCAACTCCTCCAGGAATTTCACGGTCTGAGCGAACGCCGTCACTCCTTTTCGCTCCTCGTTCCTCACGATCTCGAGGAGCTTGAGCACATTTCCGACCCGGCTGCTTCCCATTTCGAGGGAGACGTAGAAATTCAGGATGCCCGAATCCTCGAATATCTTCTGCAGGGCAGCCGAGGGAGGAAGCTCGAGCGTCCACTTCCTCCATTCGCGCAGTTTCGCCAGGGCCATCGAAACCACCGTGGCGCCCAGCTTCTTGCTCTCAAGGATATCTTTTCCCGGCGTCGCAAAATTGAACCGTCCGCCCTCCCGCTTGAACTCGACCAGGTCCTCGTCACTCGCGCCGAAAAAGACGCCCCTCAGCACGGCAACCGTGTAGACCGGGTTATCCGGGTCATTGAGAGCCAGAGCCAGGTTCCTAATCTCGCCGATCTCCTCCGCTTCGGCAAAGGCAGCGCTCCCGGTGATCTCGAACGGAATCCCGCGCGCCTCGAGCGCGCGCGCATAGATGTGCATGTGCTTCTTGTAGCGGAAAAGAACCAGGAAATCGGAAGGCTGAGCCTTCCTGCCCCCATTCCCGCTCAACGAGCCCTCCACTTTGTGAGTGGAATTCCGGGAATCAGGTGTAGTGTCCCCCGAATTCAAAGTGAGGTTGCCGGCGCAGGCCCACCGGATCCAGTCCGCGATGGACTCGGCATCGAAACGGGCGATGTCTTCGCCCTTATGTCTCGGCACGCGCGGCGCCACGATCTTATAGACACCCGACGCGCATCCCTCCTCACCCTCTCGCACCGTCTCGAGCGGCGCAAACGCTGCCTGGTACCGGTCCGACTGCTGCGGCAAAACCGCCTTCCACAAGGGATTGTTCCACTCGGCCAGCGCCCCGAGCGAGCGGAAATTCGTCGTCAGTTGCAGAACTACTCCGCCGCCATCCTTCACGATCTTCTTCACCAGGTTATAGATATCGATATCAGCCCGCCTGAACCTGTAGATCGACTGTTTCGGGTCGCCCACCAGGAAAAGCGAGCCGGGCGCCGGCCGGAGCTTCTGCCAGTCCTTCTCCTCCACATCTGTCCCCTTGAGATACATCAAGACCTCAGCCTGGATGGGGTCTGTGTCCTGGAATTCGTCGACGAGCACGTGCGTGAACTTGCGGCTGAAATACCGCCTGACCTCAGGGTTATCCCGCAGCAGCCGTGCCGCATGCAGGAGCAAGTCTTCATAATCCAGCTTGTTTTCTTCCTTGCGCCGGGCCTCGAAAAAAGCGATGGCCGGCCCAAGGAACCGGACGATCCGGTCATGCCTGCATTCACGCCACGCCTTCAATGCCGGCCCCACCACCTCTTCCCTGAATTTATCGAATTGAGCCTGGAAAGCTTCGGCTTCCTCCTTTGTCGACCACCGATTAAAAGTCACTTTCGGGTCTTTGTCCTGTATCTCAAACGTCTCCATCAGGACGCGATGGTCTTCGAGCTTGAGGTTTCTCTGGCGGTTGAAGCAACGAAACATGAGCCGCTGCAGCCCGTCATAGCCTTTCTCAGGCCTCACCCTGGGCACCGCTCTCCGCGCCCGTTCCAAGAACTTCTCGAGCGCGGCCCTGAATCGAGCGTAATCTGGAATATCCTCCCGCCCCCCGACAACCGCTACCTCCGGGTAGAGCGCCACGGCGTCAAAAGCGCCCTTTAAATCCTCGGGCGCAAGCCCCACCTCATCGAGACGACTCAGCACATCGCTCTCTTCGAGCCTCACCCTCACAAGATATTCAAGCCAGCTCTGTTCCCTGAAAACATCGGCCTCGAGCTCCTCCATCTCGGCGAAATCAGGGTCAAGCCCGATCTCGACCGGCCGTTCCCGGAGCAACTTGGCGCAGAAGGAGTGGATCGTCCCGATGTAGCACTGCTCGAGGTTCTGGAGAGCAGCAGCCAGCCGCTCTCGCACACCCTGATCAAGCCTTGCATCCGCCACCGCCTGCTCGAGCTCAATCTGGAACCGACCCCTTAGCTCCGCCGCAGCCTTGCGCGTAAACGTGACCGCCGCGATCTCGCTGATGCCGCACTTGCCGGCCTTGAGGAGCGCGATCATCCGGTCAACAAGGCTTTTCGTCTTGCCGGACCCGGCGCCCGCCTCAACGAAGAAGGTCTTGTCCAGTTCCTCGACGATCTTCCGCCGCTCCCCAGCATCCGCCAGCTTCTTAGTCATAGTCCTTGAGCCTGTCGAAAATATCGAAGACATCGCGATTGTGGTCTTTTTTCCCCTTAGCCCGATCCTTGGCGGCCTTCCCGCCGCACACCAGAGGATAATCGCAGTAATCGCAATCGGTCTTCGGCCCGACCGGGTTCACAACAAAATGCCCCTTCTCGAGGAGGCTGATAATCTCCGCCACGAGATGCCTGAACCTCTGCCTGTCAACCTGGCAGAAAATTTTGTTGCCCTCCCCTTTGCGGGTCGGGAAATAATAGCCGCTCTCCACGACCTCAGCAAGCACATCGATTTCCAGCTTCTCCAGGATCTGCTCGGCGGCGATCGCGTACAAAGCATGCTGCAAGACTCTCCCGCTCGCGAACATCTCCATATCCTCGAAAACCGAATAGCCTCCCGTCTTGTAATCAATCACCCGGTAACGGCCTTCTCCGACCCGGTCGATGCGGTCGATGCGTCCGGCGATGGGTATGGACCGCCCGCCTCCCAAATCCAGGACCGCCGGCTCCTCCATCCCTGTTTCCGCCTTCTCACCCTTCTTCGCCCTCTCGACCTCGGCCCGACGCCGCCTCTTAATCCCGAAGGTGACTTCGAACAGAAGCGGCTCGCCCACTCCCTCCCATTTCTCCTCCGCCGCGAGGAAAACATCGAGGGCTTCGAGGATTTTCTTCCTCTCCTGCTCGAAAATGCTCTCGGTCGGCGGCGGGATTTCTTCTTTGTAGCGCGCGACAACCAGGTCCGCGATCTCGTGGATGAGCGGCCTGTGTTTCGCTTCCCGCACCGTCTCCTTTCGCCTCCTCACCTCCCTCATGAATTCGGCGTAGACCTCGTGAAGTAGCGACCCACGCTCCATGGCGCTCAGCCACCGGGATTGGTCAAGCTCGAGCTCCTCGGGCGGCGTCACCTCGAGGACATGCCTGAGAAGATAAGCGAAGGGGCAGCGGGCGAGAAGCTCAAGCCTCGAGGCTGACATGACGATCTCCGGGTTATGAAGCGGATGGACCTCCTTCGGGTCGACCTTGATTCTCCCCTCAAAGGCTGAGACGAGCGGTTTCTCCCGCCGGCCCCGGGCGAATATCCCCCGGCTCAGTGAATCGAAATTCGACTTGACCGACTCCAGCCCATCCTGAAGCTTCCCCGCCGGGGCGAGCTTTTCCAGCCACCAGTCGGACTCGTCGACGGCCTTTCTTGTGTCGCCGGGCAAAAACGCCTTCGCCTCCAAGAGAAAGGCTCCAAGCGCCGAATAATCGAGGTCCGGTTTCCCTGCGACAAGACGCGCCGCCTGCAGGATGATAGAACTCGGAAACGACTGCCTCTCCTCGATGATATCGTAAGCCGAATAGCTGAACGTGACGTGCCCTCTAAGACCCGCCAGCATCCTGGCCATCGTCCACAGGTTCTCCCGCAGCGAGTCGTGAGTCGTCCGCAGAGCCGGAGTCTTGCCAACCTCGTTCAGCCGCTCTCTTTCCTCATCGAGAAGAATTGGGTCCTGGATTCCCGCCCCCGGAAATGCTGCCTGGTCGAGCCCGACCACGAAAGTCTTCGGCCGTCCGGAGCGCCCGCCCGCAACCCAGCTCGAAACATGGATCTGGCCGGGAGCAGGCCCGGACGCGCCCACCCTCAGACCATTCCCGACATACTTGATGCGTTCGATCGCTGCCTGTTTGCGGAGGGGCGCGGTCTTGAACGCTGCGGCTTCGTCGAGCTTCGTCTGAAGCAGGCTGCGCGCCTCCACATCGAGCTCCCCGTAGAGGCGGGCGAATTTACCGATGAACCCTCCGATTCCCCAGCAGAGCGCCTCGAAATCAAGCTTCCCGTTCTCTTCCTCTTCAGGCAAGAGCTTGAGGAATTCCCCAACGAGGGCGATAAGGCTTTCAACTTCCTTAATCTGCTGCTCCGCCCTTTCCCGTCTGGCCAGGGCGTCTTCCGCACTGCTCACCGTACCTTCCTCTCCTTCGCCTCCCAGCGCAGCAGCCTCAGCGCTCGTCTTTATATCCTCGATCAAAGTCTCAAGCCGCGGCACATACCTCGCCCTTCCCCAGCCGATCATGGCGCTCCTCAGATAACGGCTGGCTTTGAGCGGCGTCAGCGCCACATGCCCGTTTCCCGAGGGAAGCTTCAGGGCGCCAGCTTCAATCAAGGCGCACAGATCAGTGACGAGATAGTCGTGCTCCAGCCATTCGATGAGCCCGTTGAAGACTTTCCCGGGTGTAGTAAAAGCCAGCGGGATGCCATCTGCGAAAGTCATGCTGAGGTCAGCCTTGGTCGAAAGACCGTAAAGGAGAGAAGGATAGGTCGGTCTCGCAGGATGGATGATCTCGACGTCATCGAGCGGGATTTTCCCGGTGACGACCCGGCGGAGAACCTCGCGGCATTCGTTCGTTGGACCGATGGCCGAGAACAACTCGATCGTTCCGTCCCGAAGCGGGGGAGGCGAATCCCCGGGAGAGAAGAGCCACGCCAGGCGCTCGGCATCGCTTTTTGTCTCTGGCACAGGAGGTTTTGCCTCCAATGGAGCACAAGCTTCAAACCGCCGCGGCCTTGGCAGCCCGAAAACAGGGTCATGCGGCACCAGGACCAGATCATCGCCGGCCAGTTTCCTGAGGAATTCCCTCTCGAGATATTCGAGCGGCCGGTCCTCAAGATAAAGATAAAATTCTTTTTCGCCTCCCTGCTTGCTCCTTTGCCGCCATTTTTTCGCTTCCTTGATGGCTATCAGATAAAGCCCGGGCAGGTCGAGCCGCTTTTCTTTCTCCAGCTCCTCCTCGTATCCCTGGAGAATGAGAGCAATCTCCTCGCCCTTGCTGTTTGAGATGAAGAGGGAAGGCTCGAGGTCTGCGCCTTTCAGCCCCGCCATCCGGATGGCAAACAGGGAATGCCGGAGTGCCCGGATGATCCCGGTCGTCGCCTCGACCCGGCCAAAATAATTAAGCTTTTTGCCGTCACTGAGCCTCCTGAACACCCGGTCAACCAGGAAAAGAGCATTCGCTTGCGAAAGAAGCTTTAGCCCTCGTTTTGCAAGCTCATCCGCCGCAGCTTCCTGGGCTAACGACGGCAAGGTGACAAAATGAAGATTTGCCCACGCCCCACCGGCCTTGGCCAGCGCCTCTCCAATCTGATGTCCGACCTGGTAGGATGGCACGATGAGATATTTTTTGGCGAGCTTATATTCCGTGCAGAACCTACTTAGATACAAAACCAAGAAGCTCATCTTGCCTGAGCTCTGCCAGATTTTATTATCTTTATTTTAGCTCCTATATAATCATGATTCCTCAGTCTCAAAAGGCGGGATTCCAAGTTCGTTAACTAAAGCATTTGCCCGCTCGTAAGCATCTCTCTGGATTCTTTCCTTTTCTTCGGCATCGATGATTTCTAAAAAATTAGCGATCCAAACCGGTCCCACTGAATGGACACTCGAAAATTTATTGAGGATCTTCACATAACCTCTTTCATTTAAAAGCTTTAGTATGCTTTTGTAGGTGGCGG
>JBBILQ010000060.1:0-16394 GCA_037444845.1 Candidatus Aminicenantota bacterium
CCCCCAGGGGAGGGGCCTGCTTTCTGGCATAATTTGTGAATAGGTCAGGTTAGAAACTCACAGGCGGATTGAGAGGCCTCCCCGGAGCAGGAATCCGTTCCAGATCCCGGCATCGACAAGGAAGTGAATGTTCTGGGAAATTCTGGCCTTGAGGCCCATGTTCAACTGGATGAAGGGAAAGAAGCCGGGCAGGAAGAAATCTTCACCCTCCGCCTCGAGCTCATCTTTCAACTGCTTCAAGGTTTTGCTCACTGAATCTTCGTAATGCTCTGGCAGCTTACCGGGGAGGACGAGGTCGCCAGAGTAGGAATAGGTGACCTGAGCCTCCTCGAGCGCTGTCCCGGTTGATGCTCCCAACCCAAAAGTGATATAAGGATGAATGACCGAAGAAGGAATGATATCCCAGCGGAAACTCAGATGAAAAGACAGGGGCTTGATCAGAAATTCGCCGCTTGATGCTGCAGCAAAGTGCGCCTCCTGGGCTGAAATGTTGTCTCGAAGGCTGAGGGAGGCGCTGATCTCCGGCACAGCGACTTTCATGGTCGTCTTCTCAATCGACAGGCCCAGGCTGAACGAACCATTCGCGCCGCCCGGGTACAACCTGACTTCAAACCCGAAGTTGTCGCCGCTCGAATCAAAAGCGACGTTCTGGCTGTAGGCCGTCTCCTCAAGGTTGGGATGATCGGCCTGGACGTCGGAGAGGATCTTCTCCTTTAGATCCGTTTTTAAAGCGCTGCTGAGGCCTTCCTCGATGAACGAACGCAGGAGGTTGATGCTCCATTTCGAATAGTGGAAGCCGAACTCAAAATGGCCTTGAGCGCCGGCCTGAGGAGCCCACGCTATCAAAACAAAACAAGAACTGAAAGCCAGGAACAAGGAAAGGGCTTTTCTCATGATGTCCACCTCGCTCCATGGATTTTCCCGGCAGCATATCAGAAGTCGCCAGGGCACTCAATAATATTAGTCGCAGGACTGAAGAGTAATAGGATGTTGGCCGAAATCAGTTCAACGAAAAAATATTCAAGACAGGATTTTATTGAATCAGACCGCGATTTTTGATATTTTTTTAGTCCTTAATCCTGCATGGAGGTAAAAATGGCAAGGAAGGTCTTTATTTTATTCCTGACAGGGCTGTTCCTGGCGTTTGCCGGCACGCAAACCGCTTCGGCGGCCAACCCGAAAGTCCTGATGAAAACCAGCAAGGGCGACATCACCATAGAACTCAACGAGGACAAAGCTCCGATCACGGTCCGGAATTTCCTTTCCTACGTGGACGAGAAGTTCTACGACGGGACCATCTTCCACCGTGTCATCAAAGGGTTCATGATCCAGGGCGGCGGCCTCACGCCCGACTTTAAGGAAAAGCCTTCCAAGCCGCCTATCCAGAACGAGGCAGCCAACGGCCTTAAGAACGGAAGAGGGACGATCGCCATGGCCCGAACCCCCGAGATCAACAGCGCCACCTGCCAGTTTTTCATCAACCATGTCGATAACGCTTTCCTCGACCACCGGGAGAACACGGCTCAGGGGTTCGGGTATGCGGTTTTCGGCCGGGTTACCTCCGGGATGGAAGTTGTTGACGCTATCGCCAATGTGCGCACGGGGACAATCAAAGGGTACGCCGACGCTCCGCAGGAGACCATCACGATTATTTCGGTCCAACGGATTAAAAATTGAATGAGGAATCAGCCCGGGGGCTTTTAAAAACGCTGCCATGAGACGATGAAGGCGGCTAACGTTCAGATCAAAATTCGCAGAAAAAAGAAAAAAAGGCTTTTTCTTCTGGCCTTCTGCCTGCTGGCCCTGGCTGCCCTGATATTTTTCCCGACGGAGCGTGTCCTCAAGAGAAAAGGAGAGCTCAAGGGAGTCGAGAAAGCTCCGGCAGCCACAACTGACGTGCCCGAGCTCGTTGAGTACAAAGAACGTCTCCGGTCCGGAAGCACGATCAGCGAGGTGCTTTCCCATTACGGATTCGCACCAGAAGAGGTTCACACCCTGTATGAGCAGACAAGGCCTGTCTATGACCTGCGCTTCATCAGGGCCGGCAGGGAATTCCGGCTCTTTGCATCGCCAGAGGGCAAAATCGTCCGGGTTGAGTATGACATCGACGATGCGCGCTATCTTTCCATTCAAAGGAGCGAGGAAAATTTTTCGGCGATCGTGGCAACTCATCCTGTCCAGACTGAAGTGAACTATCTCTGCGGCGTCATCGAGGACAATCCCATCCTGACGTTCAACGAACTGGGCGAGACCGACGCCCTGGGTTTGGCGTTTTCCGACCTTTATGCCTGGGATGTCGATTTCTACGTGGACCTCCGCCGGGGCGACACCTTCAAAGTCATTTATGAGAAGAAATATCTCAAGGGGAAATTCGCGGGCTACGGAAATATCCTGGCTGCTGAGCTCGTCAATCGGGGAAAGGCATTTCAAGCATACTATTTCGTTCGGCCGGACACGCACAAACCTGGCTTTTATGACGCGGAGGGCAAGTCGCTCAAGAAAGAATTCATCAAATCTCCGATCAAATGGGCCCGCATCACCTCCCGATTTAGCCAGCGACGTCTCCATCCCATCCATCGGGTTTACAGGGCTCACTTCGGAGTGGATTACGCTGCGCCGGTGGGAACCCCGGTCCAGGCGACGGCTGACGGGACAGTCATCTATGTCGGGTTTAACGGAGCCGCGGGACGGATGGTCAGAATCCGCCACAAGAACGCCTACGAAACCATGTATCTTCATTTAAGAAGCTATGGGCCGGGGATCAAAGTCGGGGCCAGAGTCAAGAGCGGCGACATCGTGGGCTATGTCGGCTCATCGGGAGAATCCACAGGACCCCACCTGGATTACCGGATAAAGCTAAAGGGAAGGTACATCAACCCGCTGAGCTGGAAATTTGAACCGGTCGAACCCCTCAAGGAAGAATTTGTGGACGATTTCAAAAGGCAGATCGAACCCTACCGCGTCCTCTTAGAGAATCCCTTTCTCTTCATTAGCCCCGGCATGCTCTAAAAGAGGCCTTCCGGTTTTAGTTCTTCTCCCGGTGTCCGCCTTCGCGGGAGCCGCCAGAGTTTGAAGAACCGGATGATGCAGCCGAGGAAGCGCTGCCTCCGGCCGAGGATGTCCCGCTTGATTCTCCGCTTGCGCCTTGGCCGCCCCAGAATCCTCTTCCCGCGCTATCTCCGGAAAGCCTGACCCTCGGCCCCATCGTGTTCGATGAGAGGCCGAGCTCTGGACAGGTCACGGCATTTGTGCGGCTGGAATAGGAGACGTTCACTCCCAGAGCCTGCGCTCGGCGGACATCGGGATTCCAATCCCTGAAGCGCGTCGAGTCTGAGCCTGAAGATGACGCTCCCGCCGTTTCCGGGCAAGCCGTGGTCTTCGCCTCTCGATAGAAACCTTCAAAAGAGGGTCTTGATCCCCTGCTCTTAGACTGGTCGGGTAAAGACAAGGCTCGCGACCGGAGCTCGGCTGCGGCCCGGCCTGACTGGAGAGCCCTCAGCGCCTCCAAGGACACAGAGTGGGAGTTTCGCCGGACGGTATCTTTTGGAGAAGAGGGTTCGGCCTCGGGTCGGCGGGAAAGCTTTTCAACGCCGATAATCTTTTCTTCCATCCGCGGCGAGGCCAGGTCACCTTTCCTGATAATCGCAGCTTGGCGCGGCATCTCCCGCAGGGAAGCCAAAACATTCTCATTTCCTTTCTCCAGGGCAGCTATCGTCGTTTGATAAGCCTTCTTGAGATCCTTCGGTAGAGGAAGTGTCGTCGTGTCTTTTTTCTTCAACTGGCTTTTGCTGATGGAACGGACGGCTCTCGCGGAGAAAGTTTCGCTCGAAATATAATAGGAAGTCAACCAGGAATAGGGACGGCTTCCGTAGCCGGCCAAATCCATAGACGGCACCCAATACCAATCGAACAGAGACCAGGGCCGCCAGAAGTAATAGCCGTAATAGAAATCCCAGACTGCCCATGCGGGCGCGAAGATCGAGCCGGGAAGCCAGAGCCAGCCCTTCTTAGCATCCCACATCCAGATCCCGAGGTGATACGGAACCCAGCCCCAGGGCTCTCCGGGAATCCAGAAAAGCTGACCTTGGTAAACACTCCAGCGGCCATAGCACAGCGGTTGCCAGGTTCCCCGGGGATAATAATCATTGTAATGGGGCCTCCATACATAGCCGTAAAGGGAATGCCAGATCCATTCGCCGTAACGATTGCCGAATCTTTGAGCGAAATAAAAGACAGCCGGGGGCAGTTTTTGAAGCGGCTTGGGGAGAAAACTCTCTTCGTGAAGGGCCAGGAAATTTTCATTGATGGAAACATTCCAGGAGATAAAATCGTCGCTCTCGACAAAGGCGGCGCGTTCCGCCTGGTCATCGGCTGAAACGATGTATCTTTCTCTCTTGTTGATTTTTACCTGAGAGAGGCGGGATTCGTCCGGACCGAAAAGAAGGCGCGCCGCGCCCCTCTCGACCTGGACGTCGGCAAAACCCTCCGGAGTCAACTTGATGAGAGCGACAGAATGGTGGTCGAGCTTGACGGCGGCATGAGGAGTCATGACCTGGAAAATCTCCATCGAATCATATCTTTTGTGCATGACATAGACTTGGCCTTTGGCCAAAAGGAGGTTGGAAATTTTCTTGGCCGAGCTCAAGCTTTGAGCCAGGATGGTTTCGATCTTCAACTCGGTGGCAAAATCCAGCCGGACGATTGTGCCGTTATCAAACTGAATCTCGCACCTCCTTGAGTCTGACGTCTGGATGATATCTCCAGGCCCAAGGGGGAGGTTGAGGATCGCGACTTCAGGAAGGGTTTGTCCTTCTCTATAGACAACAGGATCATTGCCGTCGTTCTTGATTTCAACGTAGCTGATGTGGCCAAAATAAAAGTCCTTCGGCCCGTTTGCCGTCTTGTATTTGGCCACGACCGGCTGAACGGAAAGAACGCTGATCACAAGGGCAATTGATATCATAACCTGTCTACCCTTTTGCTTCACGGTTGGCCTCCTTTTCCATGTTTATACCACATTTTTATTTACAGCAATTTCCGTGCCAAATAAAGATTGGGCGCCGATCCACCCAGGTCCCTGGTTTTTGTCCCTCCCCGAGGACACCTGTCGCGTTTGGTGGCGACGGTCCTACGAGAGGACCCTTCGCGCCGTGGAAAGGTTGACAAGAGAAGCGATGAATCACTAAAATAAATTCGCTCGCCTACCAAAGATCATTAAGGAGGAAAGATGAAAATCACTCTTAGTGTTCTCAAGGCCGATATCGGCAGCATCGGCGGTCACATCAAGCCGAGCCAGGCTCTTATTGATGAAGTCAGAAATTTCGTCGGCCAGAATGGCAATAATCTCCTCATTGATTATTACATCAGCTCCACAGGGGACGATATCGCCATTCTCTGCACTCATGAGCGAGGCGTCTTAGATGAAAAAATCCACAAGCTGGCCTGGGGCGCTTTTTTAGCCGGGACTGCGGTGGCGAAAAAACAAGGGCTTTACGGCGCTGGCCAGGATCTGCTGAAGGATTCATTCAGCGGCAACATCAAAGGAATGGGACCGGCCGTGGCTGAAATCGAGTTTGAGGAAAGGCCGAACGAACCGTTTATTTTCTTCGCCGCCGATAAAACCGACCCGGGCGCCTACAACCTGCCTTTCTATCTTGCCTTCACCGACCCGATGTACTGCGCTGGCCTTCTTCTCAGCCCAAAGATAAGCGAGGGTTTCACGTTCCGGATCATCGACGTCAGCTACACCGAAAAAGATAAGGTCATCGAGCTCCACGCGCCCGAAGAAACCTACGATATTGCCACTCTCCTCCGTGACAACGAGAAGTATGTCATCGAGAGCATTTTCTCCCGCAACACGGGAAACCAGGCCGCGGCTGTCTCCACCACCCGCCTGCACAACATCGCTGGAAAGTACACCGGCAAGGATGACCCTGTTGCCCTCGTCCGCGTTCAGGGAGAGTTCCCGGCGACCGGAGAGGTCCTGGCTCCTTTCCAGATCGGCCATTACGTGGCGGGGTTTATGCGGGGCAGCCACATCGGACCGCTGATGCCCTGCAAGCTCAACGCCACGATCTCTTATTTCGACGGACCGCCCGTCCTGACCGGCGCAGCCTTCAGCGTCAAGGAAGGAAAGTTGACCGAGCCGGCGGATGTGTTCGACCATCCCTTCTGGGACACCGTCAGGTCAGAGGTTGCCGCCAAGGCAATGGCTATCCGGCGTCAGGGATTCTCAGGAGCAGCCATGCTTCCGTTCAGCGAGCTCGAATACGGAGGAGTGGTCGAAAAGCTGGCCAAGCTGGAGAAAAAGTTCAAGCTGCGCGATTAGGGTCTCGAACCATGGAAAAACGCCGCAGCCCGTTCCCGACTGTGGACATCATCATCGAAGTGGCCCGGGCTGACGGAAAACCGGGCGTTATCCTGATCAAGAGGAAAAACCCGCCCTTCGGCTGGGCTCTTCCGGGCGGATTTGTCGATTACGGCGAATCCTGCGAAGAGGCTGCTCGTCGTGAGGCCAGAGAGGAGACGTCACTCGAAATTGAGAGCCTCAGCCAGTTTCACACGTATTCTGACCCAGGCCGAGACCCGCGTTCTCATACGATTTCGACTGTCTACACAGCCAAGGCCAGCGGCGTCCCCCAGGCTCGGGATGATGCTCAAGAGGTTGGCATTTTCACTCGGGATGACCTGCCTCAGCCTCTTGCTTTTGACCATGAGAAAATTCTCGCCGATTATTTCAAGGGCAAGAAAACCTGAAATACTTTGACAAGGAGGAAAAAATGGGTGGCGGTCCGTATCACGAACCTTATGAAAAGCTGTCCAAAAAAACGAGAGAGATGCACCGCGCCATCAATTCTCTGATTGAGGAGCTCGAAGCCATCAATTGGTACCAGCAACGAGTTGACAGCAGCGAGGACGACGAGCTCAGAGATATCCTGGCGCACAATCGGGATGAGGAGAAGGAGCACGCGGCCATGATCTTGGAATGGATCAGGAGAAACGACGAAGCCATGGCCGAAGAGCTCAGAACGTACCTCTTTGCCTCCGGCAAGATTACAGACGTTGAAGAAAAAAAGACAGGATAGGGCCTGCGGCCATGGAGGAAGAAAGAGACAGAAAAACAGATAAAGACTTGAAGCTTAAAGAGGTTGGCAAAGTCTGGGGGCCGGCTGAAGCCGAGGTCATCAAGAGCTTCCTGGAGAGCCACGGGATTTCTTGCATCTTTCGGGGGCTGGTTGTCCAGTCCATCCACCCGTTTTCCACCGACGGGCTGGGCGAGATCAAAATTATTGTCTCGGAAAAAGACTATGCCGACGCTAAAAAGCTCTTAGAAGAAATATCGTCAGACGAAGAAACTAAAAAGGATTAGCCTCAAGGCCCATTTTATAGAGTTCTTTTACCCTCCCATTCACTATATTTAGTTAATCAATAATTATTAATACTTTTTCCATTTTTTTGCTTGACATTTAAAAATTTCTCTCCTATATTTACTGCAAATGGGACGAAATGGGATAAAATGGGAAAATTGTTAATAGGTAGTTACACAGCGAAGATTGACAAGGCCGGCCGGGTCAAGATTCCGGAAAAATTCCGGGCCGCTATGGAGGACGGCTACGGCAAAGACGTCTTCATCACATCCCTCACTGACGAAGCCGTCCAGATCTACCCGCTTCCTGTGTGGGAAGAGCTCACCGGTGTCGCCGAGCAGGGAGCTCTCCATCTCCGGCCCGATGTGAGAAATTTTCTCCTGCGTGTCAACCGCCGAGGCGCTAGGCACGAAATCGACTCCAAGGGCCGCGTTTTGCTCAACACGCCGTTGCGCGGAACAGCCCAGCTAACGGATGAGGTCGAAGTCATCGGCCTCAACAATCACCTGGAAGTCTGGAACAAAGAGAGGCTGGATGAAAAGCTCGAGAAGAGACCGCTGACCGATGAAGATTTTGAAACGATCGCCGGTCTCATTCCCCGCGGAAAACCGGAATGAGCAACAGAGGACATCGACCCGTCCTTCTCAAGGAGGTCCTGGACGTTGTTGACGTCACGCGAGAAGGAATCTACATCGACGGCACGATTGGCCTGGCAGGCCATGCCCTGGGAATCTTGCGACAAAACCCGAAGGCTGCTCTCATCGGACTCGACATCGATGGGCAATCCTTGGCAGAGGCCAAGAAGAAGCTCAAGCCGTATGCCGAAAGGGTCAAGCTTTTCCACGCCGACTTCCGGTATCTTCCCGGACTCGACATCGATTTTTCGGCCGTCCGAGGAATAATCCTCGACCTGGGGCTATCCTCATTCCAGCTCGATTCTCCGGAAAGAGGCTTCAGCTTCAACCAGGAAGGGCCGCTGGATATGAGGATGGACTTAAGGAATAAGACGACGGCTTTCAAGATTATCGATACGTATTCCGAACCCAAGCTAGCCCGGCTCTTCTGGGAATACGGGGAGCTCAAGCAGGCCAGACGCCTGGCAAAGGAGATTGTCGCCAGGAGGAAAGGGAAGAAAATCGAAACGACGACTGAACTCCGCTTCCTGGTCGAGGGCGTCTGCGGCTGGATTCCCCAGAAAGGAAAAATCCATCCAGCGGCCAAGGTCTTCCAGGCGCTCCGGATTGAAGTCAACAGAGAGCTCGAAGGGGTCGCCGAATTTCTTGAAACAATGGCGCGAAGGGTTTCAAGGGGCGCTCGTTTGGCCGTGATCTCGTTCCATTCTCTCGAGGACAGGATTGTCAAGCACACCTTTGCCCGTCTCGCTTCGGATGAAGGAGGGCCTGCCCTCCTCCGCCTCCTCACCCGAAAGCCTGTTACTCCGTCGGAGGAAGAAAAGATGGCTAACCCCCGGTCCCGGTCAGCCAAGCTCAGAGCAGCGGAAAAACTCTGATGGTCAGAAGACGATACGAAAAAAAAGAAGTCGCTCTTGCCGCTGCCTGCATCCTTTTAGCCGTCGCTTTCCTGACTTTCTACATCTGGCACCAGGCAGCTCTCATCAGTCTCGGCTACAAGACAAGCCGACTGGAAGAAAAAATAAGCCAGCTCGAGGAGGAGATCAAGGGGCTGGAGATTAAAAAGGCATCGCTCCTGTCTTTGGAGAAGGTGGAGAAGGTCGCACGGGAAAAACTCGGCCTCATAGAGCCACGGCCCGAGCAGATCGTCTATGAAGATTTCAGGTTGACGAACGAAGATGACTGAGCCAAACTCTTTCTTCCAGAAGCGCGTCCGCAAAAGAACGATCATCCTGAGTTTCTTTTTTTTCCTCTGGTTTTCCGGGTTGACCTTGCGTCTCGTCGAGCTCCAGGTGATTGAACACGGCCGGCTCAGGGCTGCTGCCTTCAGGCAGAACCAGCTCAAGTTGAAGATCATTCCAGAAAGGGGAACAATCTACGACCGCCGGGGCAAAATTCTGGCGCGGAGCTTCCCCTCGCCTTCCGTCTCTTATATCCCCTCGGAGGAAGAATCACTCCCCCAAAAGCTGGCCAAGATCGAGGAGCTCTCAAGAGTTCTCGAACTTTCTAACGCGGACCTCAAAAGAATCAAGGCGAGAATTGAAAAAGGAGAGACTTTTATCTGGATCAAAAGAAAAATAAGCCCGGAAAAGGCGGAACAAGTCAAAAGACTCGGGCTGAGCGAAATTGCTATCCAGGAAGAGAACAAGCGCTATTACCCTCTCGGCCGGCTGGCCGCCCATGTCCTCGGCGGAGTGAACATCGATGATGAAGGGGCTGGCGGAGTAGAGCTCCAATGCGATGTCAGGTTGAAAGGCGTGGCTGGGGAAGGCCTCTTCCTGAGAGATGCAAAAAAAAGGCATTATCACCGCGAGGTCCTCAAGCCTCCCGCGCCTGGCCAGGACTTGATCCTGACCGTCGACGAAACCATCCAGTACATCGCCCAGCGGGAGCTGGAGAGGGCCGTGGAGTCTCATCAGGCAAACTGGGGAACCGTCATCATTTCCCACCCTCCTTCGGGGGAAATCCTGGCCATGGCCAGCTCCCCGGGTTATGACCCGAATGATTTTTCACGGGCCCATCCCGAAGAGAGACGAAACCGGGCCATCCAGTACAACTTTGAGCCTGGCTCGACATTCAAGATCGTTACCGCAGCGGCTGCCAGAGAATTTGGCCTGGTTGATTTCACGGACACATTCGATTGCAGCGACGGCAGCATCAGAGTAGCCGGATGGACGATCAGCGACCATAAAAAAATGGGGGTCCTCAGCTTCTCTGAAGTCATCGTTCACTCTTCTAATGTCGGGACGGCCATGGTCGGCCAGCGCATCGGCCCGGAGATTCTCTACAGGACGATCAAAGCTTTCCGTTTCGGGGAAAAAACCGGAGTCGAACTCCCCGGGGAGGAAACCGGCATTTTTCATCCCCTCCCGAAATGGAGCGGCTCTTCACTCGCTTCCCAGTCCATCGGTTACGGGATTTCCGTGACCGCCATTCAAGTGCTTCAGGCCATGAACGTTTTCGCTAACAACGGCCTATTAATCCCGCTTCACGTGACCAGGGAAACTTTTGATTTTTCGCCCTCGCTCCAGGCCACTCGTCCCGCTGGCGAGAGAATCATCTCAGAGAAAACAGCCTCTGACCTCATCCGGAAAGTGTTCGAAAAAGCCGTCCTTGACGGGACGGGCCAGGCCGCCCGCGTGGAAGGCTTCACGGTGGCCGGCAAAACGGGGACGGCACAAAAAAATGACCCGGCGACAGGGGCCTATTCAACCCGTAAACATCTGGCTTCGTTTGTCGGGTTTGTCTCCGCCCGTAAGCCCTTCCTTTCGATGATCGTGGTTATCGATGAACCGAAGGCGGGGCTCCATTACGGCGGCCAGGTGGCAGCTCCCGTTTTCCAGGAAATCGCGCGGCGAGTTCTCCTTTACCTGGGCCAGACGCCTCAATTTGACCCGGCGAAGAAAGTGATCACTGCCCAACTTCGGGAGGCGAGTCACCGATGACCCTAAAGGATTTATTGAAAGACGTTCCAGGCCTTCAGGTCGGAAGCGACGTCGACGTTGAAATTTCCGGCCTGGCCTATTCCTCGAAGATGGTCCAGCCCGGATTCCTGTTTGCGGCTCTCAGGGGAGGAAAGAAGGACGGCCATGAGTTCATCGGAGAAGCGATCAGCCTGGGGGCACGGGCCATCCTTTCCGAAAGGCCCAAGCCGCCGAACGTGAAAGTTGCCTGGGTTGAAGTCAGAGATACCAGAGAAGCGCTGGCCCTGGCCGCGGCCAGTTTCTACGGACATCCTTCACTCCGGATGAAGGTCATCGGCATCACCGGGACCAAAGGGAAAACAACCCTGACGTATCTTTTAGAGTCAATCCTCCGTCAGGCCGGTTTCCAGCCGGCCGTCATCGGGACAATAAACTACCGCTGGCCGGGAGAGGTTATCCCTGCTCAGCGAACGACACCCGAAGCCCCAGACCTCCAGAGAATGATGAGCAAAATGGAGTCGCTGGGGATGACCCATTGCCTCATCGAAGTTTCTTCTCACGCGCTCGACCTAAAACGCGTCTGGGGAATTCATTTTGACGTTGCCGTCTTTACCAACCTGAGCGCCGAGCATCTCGATTACCACGCCTCCATGGAAGATTATTTCGAAGCCAAAAAAAAGCTTTTCTTTCTCAACGCCAAAAAGAGAACAGCTGTCGTCAACCTTGACGATGCCTGGGGCAAAAGGTTGATCTCCGAGCTCCCTCTGACCACCGTCTCTTATGGTCTCGAACCCGCTGCCATCGTCCGCGGCCAAAACTTCCGCTTCACAGAAAACGGAACCAAAGCGGAGGCCGTCTATCCCGGCGGCACGATGAAAATCTGCTCCCGTCTCCTGGGAAAGCACAATCTCTACAACATCCTGGCAGCGGTCGCCATCGGGCTGGCACTCAACGTGCCCGCGGCACGGATCAAAGAAGGAATCGCTGAACTCAAGGGAGTGCCCGGCAGGCTTGAAAAAATAGACAACAGCCTCGGCCTTTGGGTCTTTGTTGATTACGCCCATACCGATGTCGCCTTGAAAAGTCTTCTCGACGCCGTCCGGGAGCTGAAGCCCCGCCGGATTCTTCTCGCCTTTGGAGCTGGAGGCGACAGGGACAAGAGCAAAAGAGCCCGGATGGGAGAAGTCGCGGCTGCACTCGCCGACTGGACATTCCTGACGTCCGACAACCCGCGGTCCGAAGACCCGCTGGCCATTCTTGCTGAGATAGAACAGGGTTTCGCCCGTTCAGGCTCGCGCACGTACTCCGTCATCCCCGACCGCCGCGAAGCTATTGAAGCTGCCCTGGCCGCAGCCAAGAAGGGGGACGCCGTCCTCATCGCCGGCAAAGGTCATGAGAACTATCAGATTTTCAAAGACCGGACGATCCCCTTTGACGACGCCGAAGTCGCTCGCTCAATCCTCAAAGCCATGGAGTCAAGAACGTGATGGCCGAGCTGCGTTTGTGCGAGATCGCCGCTAAGGTCAACGGACAAATCATCCATGGCGATCCCACGCTTGTTTTTAACCGATTCAACATCGATTCCCGTTTGAGCAAGCAGGGAGAGCTATTTTTTGCCCTGAAGGCCATCCGGGATGGCCACGATTTCATCGCTGACGCCGCAGCCAGGGGAGCCCGCGGCGCCGTCGTTTCCCGTGATGTTCAGTCCCCCGGCCAGGACTTTGCCCTTGTTCGCGTGGAGGACACATCTGCCGCTCTGAAAAGGCTGGCCGGCTCTGTCCTGGCCGAGCATCCTGTTAAGGTTGTCGGCATTACGGGAAGCATCGGCAAGACCACGACCAAGGAGTTTGCCGCCAGCCTCCTCGCCCGGAGGTTCAACGTCCTCAAGTCCGAGGGCAATTACAACAATTACATCGGGCTGGCGCTCTCACTGCTCAGGCTCAGGCCAACCCACGACGTGGCTGTCCTTGAGATGGCGATGAGCGGCCGCGGTGAAATCAGGGCACTCACGCGCATCGCTCCGCCCGATGTCTCGGTCGTTATCAACGTCAACCCAGTCCATCTCGAATTCCTGCATAGCCTAAAGGGGATTGCCCTGGCCAAGAAGGAAATCATCGAGGGCACCAAGCCCGGCGGCACGGCCGTCGTCAACGCTGATGACCGCTGGGTCCGCACCATCAGCAAGGACTGGAAGGGCCAGAAAATTACCTTTGGCCTTTCGCCCCGATGCGATGTCCGGGCCTCGTGCATCCGGAAAAAGGGTCCCGAGGGAATCGTTATCAAGCTTCACGTGGGGGGAGAAAAAGAGGAAGTCCTCTTTCCTTTTGTTTACGATGACTATCTCTACAATCTCCTGGCTGCTGTCGGCGTAAGCCACGCTCTTTTTCTTCCTTTTGACGACATCATCCAGATGATCCCCCAACTCAAGCCTTTCAGCCGGAGGGGCGAGGTCTTCCGGCTGGCTTCTTCAGTCGAGCTCGTCGACGATTCCTACAACTCCAGCCCCAAAGCGCTCGCCTCAGCCCTTAGGAGCCTGGCCTCTCTTCCGGCAAGAAGAAGGGTCGCCGTGCTCGGCGACATGCTCGAGCTCGGAGAAAAGGAAATCGAATTCCACATCAAGGCTGGCGAAGAGGTCGTCGCTTGCGGCTGGGATGTCCTCATCACTGTCGGGCGCCTCAGCCTTCACCTGGCCGAAAGCGCCCAGGCAACGGGGCTCGATCCCGGTCGCATTTTTTCATTCGCCTCTTCTGAAGAAGCCGCCGACAGAATGACCTCGCTCATCCAGCCAGGAGATTTCATTCTGGTCAAGGGATCACGGGGCATGAAGATGGACCTTATCGCCGACAGAATCAAGTCTTATTTCGGGGAGAACTGAGGTGCTGTACTGGCTGTTCGTTCCGTTGAAAGAATATTTTTTCTTTTTCAACGTCTTCCGCTACATCACGGTCAGGACAGCCTTAGCTGGGTTAACAGCCCTGTTGGTGAGTTTCCTCCTCGGTCCCTGGCTGATCAGAATGATGAAAAAATACCAGGTCGGGCAGGAGATCCGGCCGGAAGGGCCGCAGTCTCACTACACAAAAAAAGGGACGCCCTCCATGGGAGGAATCCTGATCATCGCTTCCACCGTCATCCCGACGCTTCTTTGGGGAAACCTGGGCAACGTTTACGTCTGGCTGGCCATGCTGACCATGACCAGTTTCGGTGCCATCGGGTTCTGGGATGATATCCTGAAAGTCAGGAAACACCGGTCTTTAGGGCTCAAGGCAAAAAACAAACTCATCATGCAATTCTTTCTGGCAGCAGCCATCGGCCTGGTTCTCGTCTATATCAGCACAGCCGGTAGTTTCAGTCTCCATTTGAGCTTCCCCTTCTTCAAAAAATGGATCCCCTACCTGGGCTGGTTTTATCTCCCCTGGATCATGTTCATCCTGGTCGCGTCTTCCAACGCCGTCAACCTGGCCGACGGACTGGATGGGCTGGCCATTGGCCTGACCTTTATCAGCGCCACGGCGCTGACCGCGCTGACGTACATCGCCGGCCACGCCCTCTACTCGACCTACCTGAACATCCCTCGCGTTCCGCTGGCCGCGGAGCTGACCGTGTTCGCCGGAGCTTTCTCCGGAGCTTGCCTTGCTTTCCTCTGGTTCAACTGCCACCCGGCTGAAATCTTCATGGGGGACGTGGGAGCTCTTTCTCTGGGCGCCACGCTGGCCTGCATCGCCATCCTGATCAAGCAGGAGTTCCTCCTGTTCACCGTGGCCGGCGTGTTCATCCTCGAGGCGCTCTCGGTCCTTCTCCAGGTGGGATATTTCAAGGTCTCGGGGGGCAAGAGAATTTTCAAGATGGCGCCGCTCCACCACCACTTCGAGCTCATCGGCTGGCCCGAAGAAAAGGTCGTGATCAGGTTCTGGATTCTGGCCATCATCTTCGCTTTGTTCAGCCTGACAACGCTCAAACTGAGATAAACATGGAAATTGCCGGAAAAAAAGTGCTTGTCGTCGGGTTAGGAAAAACCGGCCGAGCTTTGGTCCCCTTCCTTCTCCGAAGGGGCGCCAACGTATCGGTCAGCGAGAAAAAGACAGACGCGGAGCTGGGAAAAAGAGCGGACGACTGGAAAGAAAAGGGGGTTCGCCTGGAAACGGGCGGCCACCGTCTGCCGACTTTTCTTGAGGCTGATATCATTGTGCCCAGCCCCGGGGTTGCGCCGATCCCGGAGCTCAATGCGGCGAAAAAAGCCGGGGTCAGAATCATGTCCGAGGTCGAGCTGGCTTACCATTTCCTGAGAGGCCGAGTCGTCGGCATCACCGGGACAAACGGAAAATCAACGACCGCGACTCTGGCCCATAAGATCCTCAAAGAGGCGGGCGAGAAAGCCTATCTAGCGGGGAATATCGGAACACCGCTCATTGCCTTCGCCGAAAAAAGCCGGGACGACCATATCTACGTGACCGAAATCTCAAGCTTTCAGCTCGAGCACATCGACCGCTTCCGGGTGTTCATGTCCGTTTTCCTCAACATCTCCCAGAATCATTTAGACTGGCACGGTTCCTTTGAGGATTACTTCAACGCCAAGAAGAAACTCGTCCTGGCTCAAGATGAGGGCGGAATCGCCATCTTAAACCGCGACGACCCTCTTGTCTGGCCTCTGGCTAAGGAAGTTCGCGCGACGGTCTTTTCTTTTAGCACGAGGAGGAAGGTTGAGCGCGGCTGCACCATCGACAGAGGCTGGATCCTTTTGGCCGGCCAAAAACAAACGAAACTCATGAAGACCGCCGAAATTCCCCTCCGTGGCCTCCACAACCAGGAGAACGTCATGGCCGCAGCTCTCATCGGACACTGCCTCGGAGTGCCGGCGGGGTCGATGCGCCAATCGATCCGGACATTTTCCGGACTTGAGCATCGCCTGGAGAAAGTGTTCTCCTCCGGTCGCGTGGACTACGTCAACGACTCCAAGGCCACAACCGTGGACGCCGCCATCAAGGCCATCCAGAGCTTCGATAAAAAGATCATCCTCATCCTGGGAGGCCGGGACAAAGGAGCTGATTTCACTCTTCTCAAGAAGCCCGTCCGCGAGAAAGTGAAAAAAGTCATCCTTGTCGGAGAAGCCCGGGAAAAAATAGGGAATGCCTTGCGGGGCGCCGCACCGATGGAAGATGCGTCAACTCTGCGCCAGGCGGTTTCCCTCGCGTCCGCTTCTGCCCGTCCGGGAGAGGTCGTTCTTTTTGCTCCAGCCTGCACGAGTTTCGACATGTTCACGAATTTCGAAGCGCGGGGCCGGGCCTTCAAAAGGGAAGTCAGGAGGTTAGCTCAATCCTTACAGAGAAGGAAAGCGTAAGCCATGGAAATCTTCAAGCCCTTCGGGTTTGACAAAACGCTCGCTCTTATCACGTTTGTCCTGCTCGGCCTGGGCTTTATCATGGTCTTCAGCTCCTCCGCCGTGCTGGCCGAGGAAAAATACAACCAGTCCCTGT
>JBBILQ010000061.1:0-16366 GCA_037444845.1 Candidatus Aminicenantota bacterium
ACCCCAAGATACCCGCGCAAACCCGATTTGTCCGAATGTCCATATTCCTCTCCTTAGACCCGGCTTTTCAACCGGGCGGGAAGTTTAATGCAAGTGAATTTGTCTGTCAACAAACAGGAAGGGGGCAGAACGGCCTCCAAACACTCTTCTTTCGGACATGACTCGCGTCGTGGAGCATATGAGCATTTCCAATTCCGCCAACCTCTGATATTTTATATATTATCAACTATCGAAACAAGATTATTGGGAGCAGCTTTGGGGGACGCCATACATAATACACTTAATTGCCAGCAATTTTCGGGGGGCGCCATTGCCTATAAGCTAATTTTTATTATATATATTTGTGGTGCCCTATTTAGCCTGGACTATTCACGAAATGAAAGGAAAAAATCCCCTCTCCCCATGTGGGAGAGGGTCGGGGTGAGGGGGATCATTCAAAGATTCCCCCTCCCCTCTATCCCCTCCCGCCAGGGGAGGGGGCGTTTTATCGTATCATTTTGTGAATAGATCAGGTTAGTATATTACGTATGCTGTCCCCCTATTGCGGGCGGGAAAAAATTCAATTTTTTGGATAAAATTCAAAAAATTGGATATATCGAATATTTGTAAAATCACAATTCATTTATTATGAACAATTTAGACATTATAAAAATTGGCACAAATATTGCTAATATAATGTTGGACAATCAAATATAATTATATATAATTATGTAGTTTGAAAGGCATCCGAAAAGCAGCGTTGCGAAAACACTTAATAATCCAGGCTAAAAAAGGAGGTGAGAATAAAATATAATTTAAACAGGCAAAAGAGTGGAGTGTTCTTACACTCCTGGGCATGGGATCAAATTTCGCTCCACGCTTGCAAAAAGCGTGAAGCGGGAGATGTGAAAAAAGGAGGTCAAAATTGCGAAGGGTTTTAATACTTCTTTTCGCGCTTCTCATTTCCACTTCCTTAGCGGCTCAGCACAGAACTGGAAATATTTATGGGACGGTTGTTGACCAGGAAGGCACTCCCCTGCCTGGTGTCACTGTTACGTTGAGTGGCATGTACACAGCTCCGCTGAGAACGATTTCATCCGCTGACGGCCATTTCAGGTTCCTTTCACTCTCTCCTTCCCGAGACTACGCCCTCAAGTTAGAGCTGGCCGGATTTAAGACAAAAATCGAGGAGAATATCATTGTCACCGTTGGAGGAAACACAAGCCTGACACTCAGCATGGAGATGGGCGCTCTGGAAGAGGAAGTCACAGTCACGGCTGTTTCTCCGGTAGTGGATGCCAAGAAGACATCCGTCGGAACAAACATAGGCCACGAAGCGCTGCAGTCGCTCCCGAGCGCAAGAGACCCGTGGGTATTCCTGAAATTGGCGCCCGGGACGATTGCCGACAGGGAAGATGTCGGCGGGACCGATACCGGCATGCAGTCAACTATGCTGGCCAGGGGAGCCGCAAGCTCCGCCCAGAATCAATGGAACATAGATGGAGTAATGGTTGGCGACCCGGCGGCGATCGGAGCATCGATCACGTACTACGATTTTGATGCTTTCGAGGAGATGCATATCTCTGTGGCCGGCAGTGATGTCACCACTCAAACCGGTGGAATCGCCCTCAACCTGGTCACCCGGAGAGGCGGGAACAGAGTCACCTTGGGCGGAAGATTCTATGTGACAGATGGGAAAAAATTCCAGGCTGACAACATGAAGGAGGAGTTCAAGAAGGAAGGATTGATCGGAACAAACAAAATCCGCCGAATCGAGGACTACGGCGTCAACTTCGGGCTCCCCATTATCAGGGACAAAATCTGGTTCTGGGGGTCCTACGGCGTCCAGGATATTAAATCCGACACCATCTTAGGGGGTCCGTGGGATATGCTTCTCACCAATTACGCGGCCAAACTCAACTTCCAGCTCATTCCTCAGAACAGGATTGAAGTCTTTATCCACTCGGGAAACAAGGAAATGTGGGGAAGAGGCGCCTCCACTGCGAACCCGGAAGGTCTCTACCAGGGCACGAAATACCATTTTGGAACTCCTATCGTCAAATCGCAAGTCGAGCACATGTTCGGAGACAATATTCTTATGTCCTTAAAGCACGGCTATACCGGCGGCGGCTTCCATCTGACACCGATGACCGACATGAAATTTGAAAAACAGGCTGTTTGGGATTTCGTAGCGAATCGTTACTACGGCTCCCAATCCTCACGGTATTGGTGCGACAGGCCCCAGCACCAGTTCACTTTTACGACAGACTATTTCAATGACAACCTGTTTGGAGCAAGCCATGAGCTCAAGTTAGGAGCCGAATTCAACGTCAGGTCCGCCTACACAGAGTCGGTCTGGTCCGGGAACTATATCCTCTACCGCAACTTCAACGCTCCGGTCGCCGATTTTGACGGCGACGGCAGGACCGATATTCCCCCCAGCAACTTTTATCGGTTGGACTACTGGAGAGGCTTCTATGAAGATCTCGCGGTGAGGCAATTTGCCGGGTTTATAAGGGACACGATAACTTTCGGCAGGTTAAACCTGTTAATCGGGGTAAGGTACGACCATCAAACCCCCCGCGTCGACCCCTTTGATGTTATTGCTGTGGACAGGGGCAGCAAAGCGTGGACAGACTATTTCACGCCCAAAACCATCGATGTGCTGGAAAAGCTCCTTCCTGCAGCCAAACACGGCAAAGTCAAGGCAACCGCCAAGGACGGAAGCTCCTATGCCTGGAGAACTTTCTCGCCGCGGCTCGGGCTAACCTGGGATGTGGCCGGCGACGGAAAGACCATCGCCAAGCTAATCTTGAGCCAATACGGAAATTTCATGGGCGTGGGCGAAGCATGGCGCTGGAAGAAGGGAGGAACAGAAGGCTGGGTGGATGTCCACTGGTGGGACCTCAACAGGGATAGCAAAATAGATTTCACAGAGCTTTACTGGTGGAACTTCAGGACAGCTCCCCTTTATCAGCTCTATCGGATTTATGATGATGCTGGAAACTTCATAGGAAAAATAGACGATGCAGCTGATCAATTCTGGGCCGGTTTTGATATCCGAAACCCCATTGCCCTTGTTGACCCCTACCGGGTTATTGACGCTAATGCCCAATCCCCGCGGACTTCTGAGGCTATCCTGACTCTTGAAAGAGAGCTCTTCACCGATGCGGCTGTTTCGGTCAATGCGACCTACCGAAGGTACGACAAATTCACGTGGGCGCGTAAGTATTTCCCGGCCACTGGCGAAGTGGACAATCAGGGTTGGTACATCTCTGCCGGCAAACTGCCAGCCACTATCCCTGGCGTGGGCTCAACCAAAGACGCAGCTAAACACGATTACTACTACGCTTCGACTCTCCAAACTCGCTATTCCCCGTACACCTGGGAGCAGGTGATGCCCTCAGACCGCCACAATGAGTATTTGGGGTTTGACCTTATCTTCACCAAGAGGCTGTCCAACAAATGGATGTTCGACGGGAGCTTCACATGGCAGCACCAGGTTACCAAATACGGGAAAAAAGGTTATCTCAGCCCCAACAATGTCTGGGCCTATGAGGGAGCGCCCATAGCTCCTTTAGTAGGCGGAGCGGCAGGAAAGATCGACCAGTTTACCCACACCAACTGGATTTTCAAATTTTCTGGACTCTATCAGCTCCCCTTCGATATCAACGTCTCTGCCACTTTTAACGCCAGGCAAGGCTGGATCATCCGCGAATTCCTCACGTTTGTGAACTACACCCTGCCCAACCCCGCCAGTCGTTCCTTCACCCTTGACCTGACACCTTTTGGCTCGGGAAGACTGCCCAATTTGTACCACTTAGATGTTCGAGTGGAAAAGATGATTAAGGCCGGCGATTTCGGCCGAATCTACGTCATGGCTGATTTCTTCAATGCGAATAACGCGGATACTGCAATCAGGCGCTACCAGAAGAACCACGGCGCCTACCACTACTACGGGGAAGGCCACGCGAGCAACAGGTTGGTCCCGGATCCAAACTTCAATAAGTTGAACGAAATCATCAACCCCCTTGTGATAAGATTCGGAGTGCGGTTCTCTTACTGAGCAGAAACAGAATCACAAAGCCCCGCCCTTTCTCCGAAAAGGGCGGGGCTTTTTTTTATTTAGCGCGAGTTTAGGGCGTTTTATTCTTTCATCTCTAACAACCAATGAGTCCCGACTCCTCTCCACAGAAGGCGACAAAGACCAGAGTGGCCTCGTGTGGTTCCTGACTCAAAACCCTGGCCAGTTCGATGATCGTGGCGACACCGGACCCATCGTCATTTGCGCCGGGAATCTCGGGTGTAGCCGAATCAATATGAGCGCCGACGATGATTTCTCTCGGAGTCCTTCCCGAAAGCCGGCCGATGACGTTGAAGCTTTCGGTGTTGAGGGCGCTCAGCCACAACATGCCTTCTCCTTCTTTTACCGGCTGCCATTCGACCTGGCAGCCGACCTCGGCAAGCTTCTCGGCGAAATAGGTCAGGGCTGCTTTCTCCTGGGGGGAGCCGAGCGGCCGCCCCCCGATCTTTCCAGCCAGGACCTTCAAGTGCTCGAGCGCCTTTTCCCGGGAAAATCCTTCTTGCGCCAGAACAGGGCTGAGCCCAGCCAGCGCTACGCTGAATCGCGCTGCTGAGTTTTTATCAACGCGCAGGGAGGACTAGTATTTTCCATCCATCTGGAATTCGGCGCTGTCGAGCCAGAACCCCGAGCCCGTCACCGAATCATACTGGGCCTGGAGAAGGTCGTAATGGAAACTTTCCTCTTCCGCGATTTTCTTGAAAATCTCCCTGGCCGCCGGGTCGCTCATGGCGGCCGCCGACTGCCTGAAAAAATCGATGGCCTTTTTTTCGAGCTCCATGCCGATGCGCAGGGCTTCGACCTCGCTCTGGCCCTCTGCTCTTTTCATCCTGCTGGCCAGCTCTTCGATCACAGCCGATGGTCCCTTCAATTCTTCCCTTTTTACCTGTTTTTTCCAGTCGTCCGATTTGATGACGGAGCTGAAAAGCCGGCTGAAGGCGTCCAGATGCTTGACTTCCTCCTCGGCCAGACGAAGGAACATCCTTTTCCCAAGCTCGTTGTGGGTGATTTCAGCCGCCTTCTTAAAAAAGGCCTGGCCGTTGATTTCCAGCTTTATGGCCTCCTCGATGAACGTCTTCACCTCACGGCTTATTTTTTTCATCATGATCTCCTTTCGGTTTAATAGACACTCATTTTCGAAGAACATAATAATTTGCCCGGGATTCGCCCGCAGCCCCAAGAAAATCGACCACTCGGTATCCATTCTGGAAGAGTTCCTGAAAGATATGCCTTGTCTGGAGCCGCCAGTCAAGGGGAATGCGGCGGACAGCCCCGTCCTCGACATCCGTCTCACGGAGCATCAGATAAAAATCCCGGGGAATCCTGACGAACAGGACCTCCGATTCTTTATCAATCTTATCGAGGCCGACTCCAACGACACACTCGAGCTTTAGAGCGCCGCTTCGACCTCTGACCGTTTTTTCTTCAACTTGAACGAGACAGCATTTCTCCTCGATTAAGGCCGCGGCATCGCACTCCTTTACTCCAGCCTTTTTGGTTAAATCCCAGGACATGAAGAACCGGTCGCTGGGGATGTCGAGCCGGTTGAGCAAACCGCCGTACTCCCCGTAGGTCGAAACTCTGTATTCCACCACCTCCATCCCGAAATAATGGACGTTTCGCCAGGCGTTAACGCCGGTCAGCGGGTCATAGGTGCAGGTGATCGTGGATATTCCAAGCACGCTCAACACCTTCTCCCGCTGGAATTCCTTGATCAGCACGCCGAGCCCGAAGCGACGAAACTCCTCCTTGACTGCTGTGTACTGGGAATAGAACTGGTGGTTGTCTGCCCGCCTGAAGCCGATGTTTTTATCCTTTATGCCAACAAACCCGTAAGAAAACCCGATAAAATGCTCGGGGTCAGCCTCCGGGACACCCGCCGCCTTCTCGCTGTAAACTCCGATGAAAAGCGCGCTTCCGTCGTGGAGGAAATTCTCGCACATGAGGTTGCGCGTGCCCGGCAGGTTATCTTCGGGAAAACCCCACACCTCCTCCCTGAGGGCCTCGTATTTGGCGTAATCCCGGGCGTCGTCAGATGTTTCAACCCGGAGCAGAAACCTCCGGCCTTTAACCGTGACGATTCTCTCGAAGTCTTTTTTTAAGGGCGTGTTTATCATAAACGATAACCGTGATTTCCGGCCGAGAACCTGATTTTAGCGAATCACCTGGGCTTATGCAAATCACGCCGCCGATGTTGAATTCGGCTCCCTTTTATTATATTGTAATACCCCTCCAAGCTAATATCATGATAGATACTTCTTTCCAAGGGGAAAAAATGAACATCCTCAAAAAATTCTGTCCTCTCAGCTTCCTGTTCTTCGGCTTGCTCTTTCCCTTCCTTTCTTCTCCCCTCCGGGCGGGAGTGGAAATCAAGGTCATCCAGAGTCTTGATGACCTTCCCGCTCCTTTCTCGACCCTGGCGAAAAAAGGCGACATCCTGATCGCTGACGGAAAGCATTACGCCCTGTTCGGAGCCACTCCTCGACCTCTGAGGACGAGCGCCAACTATCCTTATGGCAACGCCATGGGAAGCATACTCGGGTTTGTCCCGGCCAGCCAGAAATCGGCGAGCGACCTGAATATCGGCGCTCCGGTGCTGAGGGTCAAAGACAGAACCAGGTACCCCGTATACGATGCTTTCGAACAGGTCAGAAGCGGCGGCGCCGAGCCGCTGGTTATCTTTGAGGCCCAGGCTGTCTTCGACGATAAAGAGGGAAGAAAAGCCCATATCAAAACGACCTATGTCTTCCACCCGGGAAAGGGACGTATCGACATTTCGTCAGTTTTAACGAACACGGGAAAGGGTGGCTTTGAAGACCTGAGCTTCTCTCTTTTTTTTGACGCTTATGCGCGGTACTACTTCAACCCTTATAACGAGAAAAAATTCCCTCATCTGAACTTCAGGGCCTACCAGAAAAAAGGCCACTCTCTGGGCTGGGTCAACCTCAACCCCGTCGAAAAGAAAGAAAAGCGCTACCCGGGCCGGCTCGCTTCCGGCAAGAGCCACGAGCTGCGGTATGTTCTGTTTAGCGACCATTCTCAACAGGCCGTCCTCGAGAGCGTCTACGGATTCATGGAAGTCAAACCTGTGCGCGCTGCGGTTTCGTTCAACGGGTTCGACGGCGAGTGGATGGAGCTCGTTATCAGAGAGGCTGTCTCCTCTTCGGTTTTCTTCCGGTCCATCCTGGAAGAGCCTGTCTATCAAGAAGTGCTTCTGCCGCCAGGAGTCTACCGCTTCCAGGCCAATTTTTTTCCGGCCACGGCCGAAGAGATGGTCGAAATCAGGCCTGAGGAAAAAAATGCCTGTGAACTTAAAAACCCCGCCCATGGCCTCGTCAAGGTCAAGATTAAGAACAGTCAGGGTGAGCATGTCCCCGGCAAAGTGACATTCCTGGGGTTGGGGGCGACGAAAACGCCCTATTTTCGGCCCGATAATCCTGTCGAGACAGGCCGGAGCTGGGAGAGCTTCAAGAACTCCTGCTATCCCCGCGAAGAAGGCCTGGACGTGCCCATTCCCGCTGGAACGTATCTTGTCTGCGCTTCTCGCGGCCCAGAATACACTGTCGAACAGAAGATCCTCGAAGTTCTCAAAGACGGGGTTTACACGCTCCTGTTCCGGATAGACAAGGTGGTCCAGACACCTGGCCTTGTTTCACTCGACCCGCATATGCACACCAGGATATCCGACGGTTCCGTATCCGTCGAAGAGAGAATCAAATCCGTGATTGCTGAGGGAGTGGATGCAGCGGTGGCTTCTGATCACAATATCGTCGTAGATTATTCAGCCGCGCTTAAAAAGCTAAAGCTTGACCGCCTGCTCGCCGTCATCCCGGGAAACGAGGTCACGACTCCTGACGTCGTCCACTTCAACACATATCCCCTGAAGGTGCGGCTGGATGAGCCGGCCAGCGGCGCCATCAACCCCGCTTCGGACGAGGCGGGACCGCTCTTCCTGGCGAGCCGCAAAAAGGACCCAGGCGCTGTCCTCCAGGTGAACCACCCCCGGGCAGGCGACCTGGGATATTTTAATAACCTCTCTCTCGACCTGGAATCTGCGGCCACGGCTCTGACCTCATTCGATACAAACTTCGACCTTTTAGAAGTCCTCAATGGCCCCTATTACTATGCTTCCAACGAGGCGGCCATCGAGGACTGGTTTCATCTCCTCAATCGAGGGTATTTTTTTCCGCTGGTCGGCTCCTCAGACGCCCATACGATCGACGGAGGAGAACCCGGCTATTCGAGGACTTATGTCTTTTATTCCGGAGAGAAGGCTGACAGGTTAGACTGGCCTTCGCTTCTCCAGGCTCTTAAAAAAGGCCGCTCCTTCGCCACCAACGGTCCTTTGATCGAATTCAGAGTCAACGGGCCATCGAAACCAGGGGACCTTCTCGAGGCCAAAGACGGGAAAGTGGACATCCATCTGGAGGTCAGGAGCGCGCCCTGGGTGGATGTAAGTGAAGTCGGGCTCATCCTTAACGGCCAAAGAAGGGTCATTTTCCCGGTCCGGGCGAAAGAAACGGATGTTTTGAAATTCGAACAGGACATCAGCCTGACTCTCAAAGAGGACACATTCATTTGCGTCGAGGCGGCGGGCACAAAAACTCTTTTCCCCGTGGTCCAGCAGCCTGCAGACAACGGACTTCTTGAGAATGCCGCCGTTCCTTATGCCCTGACCAATCCGGTTTTCGTCGACGTGAACGGCAACCGGAAATTTGACCCTCCGCTCCCGGAAAATATCCGCCTGACCGACGAACTGCCAAGCTATCAAGAAAAAATATCTCGCAATTGATTGATGGAGGTTTATAATTTTATCGGTTTCGGGATTCACGGTGCCGGAGACATTCTCGACGGCGTCGAGGTCAAGAGCTACTCCATCGACGTGAGAATCAGAGATGACAGGGCGTAAACAGCACCTGAACGGGGTCGCAAGCATCATCAACCCAGAAGCGGCCAAGAAAAAATGGATGCGGCGGAGGCGCTTGCACGGGCTTCTGAAAAGGAATTTGCCCGGCCGCTTCTACGATGTGCTGGCCGATAAAGAGAACACGATCAGGCTGGTCCGCGACCTCTGCGCAGGTTGCAAGATCCTCATTGCCGTCGGCGGAGACGGAACCATCGCGGACGTCTTCCAGGGAATCAAAGAAGCCGGCAAGGAAAAAGAAATCACCCTGGGCATCATCCCCCTCGGCAGCGGCAACGCTTTCCGTCACTCTCTGGCCATTCCCAAAAACATCGAAAAGGCGATTCGCGTCATCCATGAAGGAAGCACGAGAGACATTGAGTTGATGGACATCGAAGGAAGGCTCGCCGGGTTTGCCAGCATCGGCGCCACAGCCCGGGTGACTCAGGAGAAGATTCTTCGCCGGACCCGCGGCCTGTGGGGCCATGTCCGAGCCGGGACGATCCTCTTCAAACTGCCCGGCTGGGAGCTTGAGGCCGAGCTTGAGGAAGGAGTTGATGATAAGGGGAATTTCTTCGGCCGAAAATCCCTCCGCCTCAAGGTCTTTGACTGTGTTGTCGCAAAATCCAAATACTTTGGTTACGGCTGGCATATCGCTCCCCGTGCCAGCCTCGAAGACGGCTACCTGGACATCACTTTTTTCGAGATGAGCGGATTCAAGTACGTGCTCCTTCTTCCTTTGATCTTCTTCGGCCTCTGCCAGCGAAGGCAAAAACACTTCAAGGCCAAAAAGCTGACCTTGCGGGGCAAGAACCTTCCCGTCCAGTACCACGGAGAACACCTGGACACAACGGACAAGGTGGAAATCCGCGTCCTGCCGCGCATTTTCCGGGTGATCGCCCCGGTTAAGCGCGAAAAAACTCTGCCTTCAGACAGTCTTTTTTCGTGACCAAAGGCGGCAGAACGGACCTGGCCGCGGCATGATGATGGCGCCTGCTCGGAAATCGCCCAGGACCTCACCCTTTCCCTGGAGGAAAAGGAGTCCCACCAACGCTCCTGTCGCGGCATCCAGCTCGTGGTCGCACGTATCTTTTTTCATGCCTTTAAGGCCCAGACGGGCCAGTCCCTGTCTGAGGCCAGCCAGATTCCTCCTGGCCCTGGGTATGCCCAGGACGTCTTGAGCGCCGCCGGGGTAAATCTCAACCACCCGAAAGCCATGTCGCTCGAGTCTTCTCTTGAGTCCCATTCCCCTTTCCGTGAGCGTCCTCATCGGGCCAAGGGTGATCGGGAAAAAGGGGATCTTGCGGCGTCTGAGTTCCACGTCGCAGGGCCGGAAATGAACACTGTTCTTTTCGGCCATCGACTGTCTTCCGGGCGGGAGGTTGAGAGGAGCGTCGATGGCGACAAGAGAAGGCCGGCTGCGCTGGATGAAAGCGAGAATTTCTTCGTCGTCATAAAGAAGAGTGGTCGTCACTCCTGGCGGTTCTAACAGGCAGACACCGCTCGGCCGGCGGGAAACCCCCGCCAGGTCAACCCCGACGACGACAAAACCTCTCCGGCTCAAAGAGCGCCCGTCACTTGGAAGAGAGCCTTCACAACCGACTGAGGGAAGGCCCGGCCGGAAAGCTTCTGGAGATCTTCCGGAGACTTCACTCTATCCTTCCATTGAGGCGCCGCCAAGCCGGTCGCGATGCGGTCATAGAGGTCAGCCAGGGCGATGATGCAGCTTCCGATGGGAATGCTGTTCAAGTCTTTATCCATTATGTCGGCTTCTTCAACGTAATGATAGAAGTACGCCCGGAGAAGCGGCTCCACTTCTTTGAGCAGGGAGGCTGTGGTCTTGAGGAGGACTTTTTCTTTATCATCAAGCCGCTTATCGGCTCGCCGGCTTTCCGATTCCATAAAACCCGCCACCCGCTCGTAGAGCGGGATGTTGGACCGCAGGTCTCCGGCTTCAAGGAGCAACGCCGCCGATTTGATATTCTCGACCTGAAACTTGGCCAGGCCGAGTGAAGCGGCGATTTTGCCGGCCAGAAGGGAAACTCTCAGCGAGCGCGGCTTTTTTTCGTCTGCAACCTCCAGGTATTTGAGCAGGATCTCCAGAACGCCGATATACGCCCGTTCGAGATTCTTGAGCCTAACTTCCCTCTGCTCGGAGATCGTGCCGATGACGCCGCCTGTCAGAATGAGGAACCCAGCCCACGTTAAGGTGTTGAGGATTTCATCCATGCTGAGGGCCGGAGTTTTATTTGCGAGAACATGGGTGAAAATGAGATAGAGCGTGATCAGGAGAACGCAAAGGCAGGCGGCCAAAACAGCCTGCCTTTTCCCGAGGTAATAGCCCGCCAGAATGACAGGCAAGAAGAAGAAATTGAGAAAGGCGATCTTGTATTGAACGAGGAAGGCGATGGCGATAATCCCGAGGAGGATGAGGATGATGAGCGTTGTCTCGAAATGCCGGAGAGCCAGTGATTTGATTTTTCTCACGCGACCCTCTCTCCGGGACTCCCCGGGCCTATCCCTCCCACGTGGCCATCCTCCAAAAGAATAAGGCCTGCTCTTGCTCTTTTATATCATTCGGCCCGATTCAAGTCAACACGGTGAAAATAACCCAGATTTGCCGGTAGGAAGAGGCTATCCCTGTCATCGCGAGCACCCATTGGGTGCGTGGCGATCCGACGAAGTCGCCGCGAGCGAAGCGTGGCGGTCTCATGAAATTCGATGAGATCACCACGGCTTCTAAAAGAAGCCTCGTGACGACCCTCTGGGTCAGATTGCTTCGCTTCGCTCGCAAAGACAATTTTCTAACGGCAATTTCGGGAAATATAAGTTGCGGAATCGCTGCGGTCCTCCGCCAGGGCCGTCCTCGCGATGTGGTATAATTTAAACGGCATCAACCTGATGACTTATCGGACCGGAGGAAAAATGAGAAAAAGGTGGTCTCTTTTCATTGTCGCGTTATTTCTGCTGGCGGGCTGTGCGCCGCATTTTCATCTCGATTTTCTGGGCAAGGACGAAATCCAGGAAATCATCTTGCTTCCGAGCAAAGCCAAGGAGAAGATTCTCGTCATCGACGTCGAAGGGATGATCGGGTCGGTCGGCCGAAGCGGCGTCTTGGAAAGAGAGGGCGATGTCCTCTCCCGGGTTTATTACAGGCTCGAGAAAGCCTCTCGGGACCCTTTGGTGAAAGGCATCATCCTCAGGCTGGACACGCCGGGCGGTGATGTGACTTCGAGCGATATTCTTTATAACGAAATCCGCAAATTCAAGGAAAAGAGGCGGTTGCCGGTGGTGGCCCTGATGATGGGGGTTGCGGCTTCGGGCGGATACTATGTCGCCTCAGCCTGCGATCACGTCGTGGCCCATCCCTCGACCATCACCGGAAGCATCGGCGTGATCTCCGTCTTCCCCAACATTGAGGGGCTCTTCGGTAAAATTGGAGTTAAGACTCTCGTCATCAAATCGGGTGGAATGAAAGACGCTGGCAGCCCCTTCCGTGGCATGAGCCTTGAGGAACAGCAAATCTTCCAGGGGATCATCGATGAATTCTACGAGAATTTCCTGCGCGTCGTCCAGGAAAGGCGGAAAGGCGCGATACCGCTGGAGGAACTAAGGAAAATCGCCGACGGCCGGGTTTACACGGCGGGTCAGGCCTTGAAGATGAAGCTCATCGACGAAATCGGGTATTTCGACGCCGCTCTGGCCAAGGTTCTTTCTCTTGCTTTGTTAAGAGAAACGAAAGTCATCGCCTATACCTACTATCCAAAAAGGCAGACCAATCTTTATGCCTCAACCCTCAGCAGAACAAACCTTTTCGATGAAAAACACATCGAAGATTTGCTCCCCACCCTGAAGAGCGGTTTCTACTATCTCTGGCTGCCCCAGCTTGATAACGAGAATTAACGAGCGGCGATAAAGTTGACTTGGGGACAGTATACGTAACTACATTAATTTCTCTTTGAGAAATTGGAGAAATTGGGCACAGCACACCCATTTACTCATTTTCTCTCATCCGGAGATCACCGTTTTTTTCTTGACAGACGCGAAAAAGCGGCGATAGAATTTTCCTCCGGGTGAGAAGACGTCGATTGAGCGAGTTTCTTAAGACAGACGCTAAATCTGTAATCATTCCCGATACAATGCTAATCCAATCTCGATATAACTACTCGGCGTGGAGGGAAAGCTATGAAGACCCGTGCTAAGCCTGAACACGGCATCGAAGCCATCTATTGGCTTTTAATCTTTTTCTTGGCTCTTGGCGTTATATCTTGCGGGAAGCCTCCCCAAGAGAAAAAACTGCGGATTGCCGTGGCCACGTTTTCCCATGAAACCTGCACCTTCTGTCCCGACCCCACGACTGTTGAAGACTGGGAGTATTACGGGCCGCCCACGCGCGACATCATCAAGGCCGACCGCGGCTACATCGGCGGGTTCAGGGCGGCCTGCGAAGAATACGGCGACGTCGAGCTCGTCGGGATTCTCTCCCCCCGCGACTCCCGCGGCGGCTCGTCGGGGAGCTGGATCACCCGGGAAGCTTTTGACAAATACGCCGGCCTCATCGTCGCGGACCTGAAGAAACAGGGCCCTTTTGACGGCGTCTTGCTGGCTCTCCACGGCGCCATGGCCGTCACCGGCGTCCCTAAGCCTGAAGCAGAGCTGGCGCGCCGGGTGAGGGAGGCCGTGGGCGATGTTCCCATCATGGTCACCTTTGACCTCCATGCGAACGAAGACGAGGAGATTGCCGAAGCGGCTGACGCTGTCTTCATCATCAAGAGATACCCTCACTACGACACGACTTTAACCGGAGAGACAGCCGCGAGGGTGATGATCCAGACTCTGCGCGGCAGGTACAAGCCTACGATGGCGGTCAGAAAGCCGGGGGTCATCACGCCCAGCGTTTTTCAGGGCACTGGAACTTCGCCAGCCATGGAGATCATGGAGAGAGCCCGCATCTGGGAATGCGAGCATCTGGGGGTTCATGTTTCGGTCGCCTTCGGCTTCGCCTATGCCGATGTCCCGGACGCAGGCGCCGCGGTCATCGTCGTCACCAATAATGACCAGGCTCTGGCCGAGAGGATCGCCAATGACATGTCCGACTACATCTGGCGGCTCAGGCACGTGTTTGCAGGGAAAAAGCTTCCCGGGACAAAGGAAGGAGTGGCCTTGTCCATTGGCGCAGCCAAAAAAGGAAAGACACCCGTTATCGTAGCCGACCACAGCGACAGGACGGGCGGCTCGACGCATATCCTTGAAGAGCTCATCCGCCAAGGAGCCAGGAATTTCTGCGTCGCCACGCTGCGCGATGAGCGTGCTCTCGAAGAAATCAAGGCGCGCTATAAAGCGGGAGATTCTGTGTCCATAGCCGTGGGCGGATGGACGGATAAATTCGCCGGCAAGCCGATTAAAATCGATGGCAGGATAGAATTTCTCGGACAAGCCGGCCGCGAAACTATAGCTGTCATCCTGTTTGGCGCCAACAACCGCGTCATCCTGACCCCGCAGCTCGTGCAGGTCACAGACACGAGAATATTCGAAGCCCTTGGCCTCGACGCCAAGGCTCTGGACATCATCGTTCTCAAGTCGCGCGTCCACTTCCGGAGAGGCTTTGCCGATACAGGCCTGGCCGGAGCCATCATCGAAATTGACGCGCCCGGGTGGGGGCCGGCCGACCTGACCGCGCTCCCCTATCAGAATATTCCCAAGGACATCTACCCAGTTTATAAGAAAGACTGACCGTGCCCTATCTTCAGTAATAAACAAGAATGGAAATTAGTGTATTGCGTATGGCGTCCCCAAATTACAAATTAAGGAGGAAGAATGAACCAAGCGCTTGAAAAAAGGAAAAGAGAGCTTTGGCTTCTTGTCTTGATGCTTGCGCTTCTGCTTATATTGCCATCATCCGGTGCGATTGAGAAGGCAAAAAAAATCGAAAAAGAAAAGAAATTAGTCCTCGACTGGCTGAGCCAGGCGGAGACAGTAGAAAAATTTGGGCTGATCTCGGACACCATCTGGTCCTATGCCGAGCTCGGCCTCCAGGAGTTCCGCTCGTCCAAGCTCCTGGCTGATACACTCGAGCAGGCCGGTTTCAAGGTAGAGCGCGGCCTGGCTGGAATGCCCACCTGCTTCGTGGCTTCCTACGGCTCTGGGAAGCCTGTCATCGGCATCTTAGGAGAATTCGACGCTCTGCCCATGCTCTCCCAGAAAGGCAGGGTTTCGCGCCAGGAACCGCTCGTGGAGGGAGCTCCCGGGCACGGCTGCGGCCACAACGCGATGGGTACCGCCGCGGCCGCAGCCGCTATCGCGGTCAAAGAAGCCATGGAGAAATTCGAACTAAAGGGAACGGTTAAGATGTTTGGCTCTCCGGCCGAGGAGACGCTCATCAGCCGTCCGTTCATGGTCAGGGCAGGGCTTTTCAACGACGTCGATGTCGTCATCGACAACCACAGCAGCAGCGATTTCGGCACCGACTTCGGCGTGAGCGGGAACGCCCTCTTTTCCGTCGTCTTCACCTTCAAAGGGAAAACCTCCCACGGCGCATCAGCATGGGCTGGAAGGAGCGCACTTGATGCTGTCGAAATAATGAACGTCTCGACCAATTATCTCCGGGAGCATCTTAACCTGGCCTACCGCCTCCACTATGTCATCATCGAAGGCGGCGAAGCACCCAACGTCGTCCCGGACAGAGCCAGCGTCTGGTACTATGTGAGGAATAGCGACGACCGCGTCGAAGAGATGTACGAGAAGGTCGTCAACTGCGCTAAGGCGGCAGCCCTGGCAACGGGGACGGAACTTCAAAAAATCAGGGTTCTGAGCGCCGTCCATCAGCGTCATGCCAACAGGGCGCTGGCCGAGCTTTTCCAGAAGAATATTGACCTCGTGGGAATGCCGGGGTGGACGGAGGAAGAACATGCTTTTGCCAAGGCTCTGCAAAAAGAGCTCGGTGAAGAAGAAAAAGGGATGCCCGCAGACCTCAGGCCTCTCCGCGAGCCCTGGCCTGTATCCATAGGCGGAGGTTCCTCGGACGTGGGCGATGTCTCTCTCGTTGCGCCTTTAGCCACAATCCGATTCCCGGGGCAGGTGCCCGGAGCCATCGGCCATCACTGGTCATCTGTGGCTTCGAATTACGGCTCGACAGCCTGGAAAGGCCTAAACGCCGGGGCCAAGGCCATGGCTGCTTCAGCCATTGACCTTCTGACGAAGCCCCAGGAGCTCAAGAAAATCCGGGATGAGTTTGAAGCTTATTCAAAAGCGCATCCCTATAGGTCTTTCCTGCCCCCTGATGCCCAGCCGCCTCTCGACCTGAACGAAGAGCTGATGAAAAAATGGCGCCCGCTCATCGAACAAATCTTCTATCCTGGACTATTCACGAAATGAAAGGAAAAAATCCCCTCTCCCCATGTGGG
>JBBILQ010000062.1:0-15730 GCA_037444845.1 Candidatus Aminicenantota bacterium
AGTCGATCGGGGGGAATCTGGCAGAGGGAATGAATGCCCGGGCCGGGTTCGAAGGAAGTTGGGTGTCGCCGGAAATCATGACAGCGCCGTACGTGTTCGAATTTAAGTCGATCCGTTTTGTGCCGCTTGTATCAGTGAAACTGGACACTTTTAGCCTTCGCTCTTCCGGTCAAGCTGTCCCCTCCGAGACGCCCGCTTCGCTCATCCCGTTTTCCTCTGAGCTCGGCCAGAAAAACAGAGAGCTTTCTCTGGGTTTTTTGACCTCCTTCCATATCAAACGCAGCCCGGTCGGGATGATCGTCAACTATAAATCTTTCCGCGAAGGGAGGCCAAGCGGCTATCTCCGTTATGTCAAAGACGGCCAGGAGCTGCGCCTGAACAGGTACAACTGGGGCTGGTCAACCGTGCAGGGCTGCAACCGTATCTTCGGTACAAAAACGAACATCGACGCCTTCTGGCAGGATGCCCACACCCGATCCGAAGCTTCTCAGCTCGACGTTGTCCTTGGCGCTGACATCAAAGGCCACAAGCTTGGGTTTCGCTTCCGTCAGGTCACCGAATACGGGGATGAGCACAGGTATTCAGCAGCCCGGAATGAGTACGTCCAGAACGCGTACCGGAAAAAAACCGGCAAAACGATCCTCCGCTCTTCCAGCCTGTTCAAAATCATCGACTTTCCGAACGCCGAGTTTCTGCTCTGCGTTGTGGCCGAGGGAGATTTCATCAAACAGCGCTACCTGGCCGAGGGGACTGAACTCCTGGATTTCTACCGCGAAAAAGCCTACGTGCTCGAGCTCCTCCCGGTCCTTCATTTTGAACTTGACCGGGGCGGGTTTTTCCGCATCGGCACTTCGGCCAGTTTTTTTTGGAAAGACTACGGTTACAGAGAGACGTGGGGGAAGCAGGAGGTCTATGCGCCGGGCTGGGCCAATTTCGGCTGGGAGACGAGCTGGGAACGGTCGAGCTACGGCAACGCCTTCACCTTCATCAACTTCACGGAGGCTGACCTGGAGCTCCCGCTCCTCGAAAGCTGGGGCTTGCTCTTGAGCCTGGATGTCTGGAGCCATCAGGTTTTTTCCTGGACCGGAAGATTCTACGGCACCAATATCGCCGAGAACAGCGTTTATCATTTTGTGAAGAAAGCCGAAAGGGAGAATTTCTTGAGGGAATCCTGGTTCGGCGGGACGTTCGGCCTGATGGCCGGGAAAAGGGTTTCGGTCGGGCTTTTCCTCGACCTTCCCGTTTACTATGATAAATATGTCAGCACCGAGCTCGATAAAGAGGGGGCTCGCTTCAAGGCCAGCACGAACGCCCAGCCGGCCATCCGCAAGCCCGTTTCTCTCTGGGCTCTCGTCATCATGAGATGGTAGCAGCCGTTGTCTTTACCTTTAAGGGGGAGATGGTTATAATAGAGCCGCTTGCGCATGTGCGGAAGTGGCGGAATCGGTAGACGCGTAAGCCTCAGGAGTTTATGGCCGCAAGGCCGTGAGGGTTCGAGTCCCTCCTTCCGCACCAGAACTAACTTTGTCGAAATAGATTGCTCCGCTCGCTCCGGCGGGGCTCGCTTCGCAAAGCGAAATCCGCCTTTGTTTTTGCCGTAAAATCCCAGAGGTCGCTCCACTAAAAACCTCGACCCTTCCTCTGTTCAGTTCTATACTGCATTTGGTTATAGAATAAACATAGAAATAAAAATAAATGTTATGTGTAAGTAAAGAAATTAGACTATGGCATCTAAACAGCAATTGACGGGGATGCGAGGCGTCTATCTTGTTGCATCTGAGCTATCAAGATTAGGGTTTATAGCATCTCCTACTTCAAGAAGCGCGATAGGAGCTGATATTTTGGCAACAGACCAATCTTGCCAAAATACTTTTTCAGTCCAGGTTAAAACGAATGCCCGCACATTCAATTTCTGGCTTCTTACGAAAAAGGCAAAAGAGCAGGTGTCGGACAACCATATTTATGTGTTGGTAAATCTGCGTCATAATAAGTCAGGAGAGACGATAGAGTATTTCATAGTTCCGAGTAGAGTAATTTCTGAAAAAATGGTATATTCAAAAAATAAAAACTCGGAATGGTACGCCATAAATCTGAAAGATGTCAAAGAATACCTTGATATGTGGTCTGTTTTTGTCAAAGCATGAATAATGGGTAATTTTCATGGTTCAAGGCATTACATATAATAGGAGTAGCATGTGCGTTATTATTTTGATTGGGATCCCAATAAGGCAAGGGCAAATCGAAAAAAACACGGGGTCAGTTTTGAGCAGGCATCCACTATTTTTCTTGATCCAAGAATGATAAGCGTCTTTGACACCGAGCATAGCGAACACGAAGACCAATGGGCTACAATTGGAATAGACAAAAACGGCATTTTGCTGGTTGTTGTACATATTTTCCAGCAGTTGGGCGCCGACAGTTGCAGAATTAGAACGATTTCAGCTCGGAGAGCAACGAAAAATGAAATAAAACAGTATAGGGAGGAAAATAGATGAAAAAGGAATATGATTTTTCCAAAGGCGAGAGAGGTAAGTTTTATCGGCCAGATGCAGAATTGTATCTACCTATTTACATCGAGCCTGAAATGATGGAAGTGCTAAGAAAATTCTCAAAGAAAAAAGGCGTCGATGTTGCGACGATAGTAAATGAGTGGATAAAAAAAGACATATCCATAGTTGAGACAATAATGAAGTAACACATAACAATTCACTCGTGCGGACAGGCGATTGCCTGCCGCACAGTTCCAGCGTTAGGCTACATAAGCACATAAGGCATCCACACTGATTTAATAACCTGACGACAAAGTCAAAAAATGGTATTATTAAAGTAATCACGAAGAAAGGAGACAAACAAGGCGCGTGAGTGACATTCAAGAACTCACTAAATTAAGCACACCTGAAAAGATTCTGTTGGTTGAGGATCTCTGGGACAGCATTGCTTCAAATGAGTCCGCCGTGCCTGTTCCACAGAGCCATATGGAGGAGTTGGACAGAAGGCTCAAGAGATACGAATCTGACCCCGGGACTCTTTTATCTCTTGAGGAGCTTCAGAGAAGAATAGAAAGAACAAAATGACCTATACCCATGTGGCCACAAAAAACATATTGGGAGTGAAAAGCCCCCTGGACAGATAAATCCAGGACTATTACAAGACATGCAGGAAAGAGTCAACACGGTGCCGAGGACAGAGACCCTGAAGGCCAATTGCAGGGCGAGTGACCGAGGCAATGGGGAGCCTGGCACGACCCTTGCAGGATCACAGTGGGCGCATGTAACTCAGCAAGGGTCGTGCCAGGCGATCGAGCGCACAGAGCAGAGCGAGGCCGCAGGGGTGGCCGAGCCTGCGACAATCAGGAACCTTGGCGTTCAAAATAGGTTCGAGCGAAGTGTATAATTACAGCATGTCCGGGGACGGTTTTCTGTCTGGAGACCGTCCCCCTCCCTTCTTGGATACGCCTTCTTAGAAGGACGTTTGCTTCGTCGTCCGCTCGGCAGCCCAGGAAGCAGCCCCAATAAGGCCGGCGTCATTTCCGAGGCTGGCCTTTTCGATAGAGCAGCAGGCGAAAGAAGCTTTGTAGGATCGAAACCGGGCTTCCTCTATGGCCCGGGGAAGAAGCAGCTCGCCGCTTTCCATCACGCCGCCGCCGATCAGGATTTTCTCGGGGTTGAGGAGGTTGATGGCCGACCCGAGAGCGATGCCGAGATAGGTACCGGCAATCTCATAGGCCTTCCGGGCCTTTTCGTCTCCACGGCGGGCTTTTGCGGCGATATCTTCAGCCGTGAGAGGCTCCTGGGTTTTGGCGAGCTTTCGATAGTTCCGGATGATCGGCCCGGCCGCAGCTTCTGTCTCCAGGCAGCCGCGCGAGCCGCAATTGCACCTTTCTCCCGCAGGGTTGACGACGAGATGTCCCATCTCCGCCGCGAACCCGCACATCCCGTGGAGCAGTTCTCCGTCGATAATGATACCCGACCCAACGCCTGTGCCAATGGTGAGATGGATCAAATTCCTGACGCCCCGGCCAGCGCCAGCTTTGAATTCGCCGTAAGCGGCCATGTTGGCGTCATTATCAATCCAGAAAGGAACGGCGATGAACCGGTCGAGAGCGGGACGAAGGTCGAACCCGTCGAGAGCCGGGACGTTCGGAGACTGAATGATCTTCTGCTCTCTCAGGCTGAAGATGCCGGGGATGCCAAAGCCGACGGCCATGATTTTTCTTTTCTCTTGCTTTTTCAAATCTTTCCAGATATCGGCAAAAACCTCTAACATGTCTTTGATGCCGGGCGGGGTCGGCCTTTTATCCTTGAAAACAAGGGAGTGGAGCTCATCAAGCAGGCCGTATTTGACCTGGGTTCCGCCCAGGTCAAACCCAGCGTAAAGCGGCATGTCTATTTTCTCCTGGCAATGGCAGCATAGTTCGGGGGCGCGAAGAGAAGCTCATTCAAGCTGTCGATATTCTCGTTGAGGATTGACGTGCGTTCGTCGGCTCCGGGAAGATTCTTGAGCTTTTCCGTTTCCAGGCTTAAAGAGTACTTGATCTCGATGTCATCGAACCCCGCAGCTTCTAACATGAACTTGAGGGCCTGGGGATGCACTGGTTTCTGGTGGGAGAGGTCAAGGTAGTAGATCTGGACGAGGGCAAAAACAGAAGCCGGGTTGATGGTTTCCCAGATGAGCGTGCCTGGCGAAGTGAGCTTCTGGAGACAGAGCTCGGCAAGCTTTTTTAGATAAGCCGGCGTCAGGTGCTCGATAACCTGGGAAGAGAAGATCCCGTCCAGAGACGCGTCTTCCCATTCAGATAATCCTTCCAGAAGGTCGCCCTTGCGGCAGGACAGGCCCTTGTCAAGGCAGGCCTCGACCATCTGGCTGTTGATGTCGATGCCCTCGGCCGCAAATCCATTTTCACGGAGAAGCTCGAGGAATTCGCCCCGGCCGCAGCCCAGGTCGACGACTTTCCCTCCCTTAGGAAAATAAGAGATGTAGGGCTCAAGCTGACGCTTCACTTCCTCGGCAGAGCCGCGGAAGCGGTTCTCAAACCCTGCGTAACGCCAGTCTTCAAGAGGCTCCAGGAATTCCCTGACCGCGGTTGCCTCGGGCAGTCTTTTCTCTTCGAGGGCAGAGAGGAGCCGGCCCAGCTTCTCCTTGAGAAGGAGGAATGTCCTCATCAGCGCTTTGACGTCCTCGTACAGAGCGGCGAGCTTTTCCACGCGCCATTCCATGCTCTTGAAGATCATCCCGACATGATTGCTCCCCAGAGCGTCCCATTCTCTATCCCTAACGTCCATGAGGGAAGACTGAAGGTCGATCAAGTTGGCGAGATCTTCCAGAAGAACGCGGGCTGAGACAGCGTCCGGGCCATGTTTTTTAAGATGGAAAAAGCTTCTGGCCCGGTCGAAGGAGTGAATCTTTTTCTTTATCTCGTCAAGCTTGAGAGCGAACGCTTTTTCTTTTTCCTGGCGTTCCTGGGCCAGCTTTTCGAGCGTCCGTCTCATTCTTCCTTGGCCGGAGGCTGAGGCTTTTCAGAGTTGGACCCCGCATCTTTGTCCTTGCCGGTTATGGATTTGCGGAAGTTCTTGATGCCTTCGCCCAGCGATTTCCCGAGCTCTGGCAGGCGGCGGGCTCCAAAGATGATGACGACGATGAGAAGGATGAGCAGGAGCTCAGTCGGCCCGATCGGTCCGAATAAAAACATAGAAACCTCCTTTGAGGAGTTCTCCGCGGGCTCTCCTCAATCGGCTCGAATGTTATCTATGCGACAGGCAAAAAGTACTTCACTTGGGGCTAAAAGTCAAGGCAGCGGGGCATTCCTGCTGTTTGACTGAGGGCGGGGTTTCTGCCATCATACTTTTCCGATGCAGAGAATCCGGAATTTTTCGATCATCGCCCACATTGACCACGGCAAGTCCACCCTGGCCGACCGCTTTCTGGAAACGACAGGCGCTCTATCAGCCCGCGAATTGAGGGATCAGGTCCTTGACACAATGGAACTTGAAAGGGAGCGCGGGATCACGATCAAAGCCCAGACGGCCCGGCTCCGTTACATTCGGCCGTCGGGCGATGAGTTTATCCTCAACTTGATCGACACACCAGGTCATGTCGATTTCTCTTATGAGGTTTCCCGAAGCCTGGCTGCCTGCGAGGGGGCCCTGCTTGTCATCGACGCTTCCCAGGGAGTGGAGGCGCAGACGCTGGCTAACACCTACTTGGCTCTCCAGAATAACCTTGTCTTAGTGCCGGTCATCAACAAGATTGACCTTCCCCAGGCAGACGCCGAGCAGACTCTCACGCAGATGGAGAACATCATAGGCTTGCCCCGGGACGAGGCGATCCTGGTTAGCGCCAAAAAGGGCACGAATATCGGCCAGGTGTTAGAGGCCATCGTCAAAAAGATACCATCCCCCCAGGGAAACCCGCAGGCTCCCTTGAAGGCCCTCCTCTTCGATTCCTGGTTTGATTCTTACCGCGGCGTCATCGTCCTGTTGCGCCTCGTCGATGGAGCTATCAGGGTAGGGAGTCAGGTCGAGCTCCTGTCCACCGAGGCTGTTTATGAAGTCGAAGAGCTGGGCTACCTTACGCCAAAGCCAGTAAAGGTATCCGGCCTTTCGGCCGGAGAGGTGGGCTACATGATCGCGGGGATAAAAAAGCTCAGCCACGCCCGCATCGGCGATACGGTGACCGAGCGAAACCGTCGCGCGGCCTCAGCCCTGGCCGGGTTCCGGGAAGCCAAGCCCATGGTTTTCTGCGGGCTTTATCCGGCGGGCGAAAGCAGCATTGAAGACCTCCGTGAAGCGCTCGAGAAGCTCCGGCTCAACGATTCCTCCTTCCAGTATGAGCCGGAGAATTCGCCCGCCCTCGGCCTTGGTTTTAGAGCCGGGTTTCTTGGCCTCCTCCATCGGGAGATCATCCAGGAGCGCTTAGAGCGGGAGTTCGGGCTCAGCCTCATCAGCACAGCGCCCAGCGTCGGGTTTAGGGTGGTGTTGAAGGGAGGACAGACGCTCGAGATCCGCAACCCATCTGAGCTTCCCGGGCCGCACGAGCTGCTGAAGATTGAAGAACCTGTCATCGAGGCGATCATTCTCACGCCTGACCGGTACCTCGGCGCTGTCCTGAAGCTCATCGAGAACCGCCGCGGCTCGCAGAAAAAGCTCGAGTACATCGGCTCGGAGCGCGTGCTCCTGACTTACCTCCTCCCCCTCAACGAGGTCGTCTTCGATTTTTACAGCCAGTTGAAGTCGCTTTCCCAGGGATACGCCTCGATGGATTACGAATTCGTCGGCTACAGGGAAGCTCCGCTCGTTAAGCTGGACATCCTCATCAACCGGGAGCCGGTTGACGCCCTCTCGCTCATCGTCCATCGCGATAAAGCCTATGCTATAGGGAAGTCTTTAGTGGAAAAGCTGCGCCGGATTATCCCGCGGCAGCAGTTTGAAGTCTCGCTCCAGGCGGCGTTAGGAAAGCGGGTCATCGCCCGTGAAACCATCAAGTCTTTCCGCAAAGATGTCATCGCCAAACTTTACGGCGGCGACTACACGCGTAAAATGAAACTGCTGGAGAAGCAGAAGGCGGGGAAGAAAAGAATGAGGGTCATCGGCCGGGTGGAGGTTCCGCAGGAGGCTTTTCTCGCCCTGCTTCAGATTAACTAACGAGGAGCGTCATGTTGCCGACGATCGCCTGGAAAGAAGACAGGGTGGTCATGATCGACCAGCGCCGGCTGCCGCTCGAAGAAATCTACGTGGAATGCCGGCGCCACGAGGAGGTCGCTGAGGCCATCGAGAAAATGGTCATCCGCGGGGCGCCGGCCATCGGAGTCGCAGCCGCTTTTGGCCTTGTTCTCGGCGTTTCGAGCGTCAAGCCGGGAGAAGATGTGGAGAGAAGGTTTGAGGAAGCGGCGGATCGTCTGGCCAGGACCCGGCCGACGGCCCGAAACCTTTTCTGGGCGTTGGAAAGAATGAGAAAAGTCGTTGATGAAGCGAAGACTCTTCCTCTTGTCGCGCTCAAGAAGAAGCTGGTCAACGAAGCGCTGGCCGTAGAGAAAGAGGATATCGAAACAAACAGACTGATTGGCCGAAACGGCAGGGAGCTCATCAAGGATGGCGATTCGGTCCTGACCCACTGCAACGCGGGCGGCCTGGCCACAGCTGGCTACGGGACCGCCATCGGGGTCATCCGTGCAGCCCATGAGGATGGGAAGAAAATCCACGTTTTTGTTGACGAGACGCGGCCCTTTCTTCAGGGCGCAAGGCTCACAGCCTGGGAGCTCGACCGTCTCGGCATTCCGCTGACGCTCATCACCGACAGCACGGCTGGCTGGCTGATGAAAAAAGGGGAGATCAACCTGGCTATCACCGGCGCCGACCGAATCGCCCGCAACGGCGACGCAGCTAATAAGATTGGCACGTATTCCATGGCCATCCTCGCCCGGCAGCACCGCCTTCCTTTTTATGTGGCCGCGCCGCTCAGCACTTTCGATTTTAGCCTGCAGAGCGGGGACGAGATTCCGATCGAGGAGCGGCCGGCTGAGGAAGTCCGGCAGGCCGGCGGCTGCCCCATCACCCTGCCTCATATCAGGGTGAGGAACCCGGCCTTTGACGTCGTCCCCGGCCGGCTCATCACCGCCATCGTGAGCGAGCAGGGCATCGCCCGGCCGCCTTACCGGCGCAGCCTGGCCGCCTGGGACGAAAGAGGCAATCGTCCATGAAGCATGTTCTGGGAATCGAGACGTCCTGCGATGAGACGGCGGCTGCTGTCCTGACAAGCGAACGCCGGGTCCTCAGCAGCATTGTCCTATCTCAGGATGAGATCCACGCGCCCTACGGCGGGGTCGTGCCTGAGCTTGCTTCCCGGCAGCATCTCACCTCGATCAGCTATATCGTTGGTGAGAGCCTGCGCCGGGCGAACCTAACCCTCGACCGTATTGATGCGTATGCGGTTACGCAAGGCCCCGGGCTCATCGGCTCGCTTCTCGTCGGCCTCTCCTTCGCCAAGGCCCTGGCCTTTTATTTTAATAAGCCGCTTGCCGGGATTGACCATATCGAAGCTCACATGGAAGCGGCCTTCCTCGAGAACCCCAGCCTTCCCCTTCCGGCCGTGGCCCTTGTCGTCTCGGGCGGGCACACCTCGCTCTTTTTCCTTAAAAAGAGGCTTCAGTACCGTCTTTTAGGCCGGACAAGAGACGACGCTGCCGGCGAATCCCTGGACAAAATTGCTAAGTTCCTTGGCCTCGGATATCCAGGCGGGCCTGTGATCGAGAGAATGGCCGTGTCAGGCGACCCGGAGAAATTCTCTTTTGCCCTGCCGAGAATGAAAGATTCAAGCCTTGACTTCAGCTTTAGCGGGCTCAAGACAGCCGCGCTCAGGCTGATCAGCGAGACGAAAATGTCAGCCAGCCATCCCCAGTTGGCGGACTTTCTGGCGGGATTCGAGGAGGCTGTCGTGCGCGCTCTGGTAGATAACCTTAGCCGGGCCGCCGAGAAATTCAACCCGGCCTCACTCATTCTCTGCGGCGGAGTGGCCAGGAACAAGAGGCTGAGGAAGCGCTTCGAAGGGCTGGCCTGCTCATCCGGGCTTATGGGCTTTGTGCCTTCGCCCGGGTTGTGCACCGACAACGCGGCCATGGTGGCCGCCATGGCCATTGAGAAAATGAGGGCAAAGAAAAAGACGGGTCTTTCTCTCGATCTCGACGCCTATCCCCGTTTCAGCCTCCCCGGTGAGTGATAGGTGATGATGAATGCAATAAAAACGAAGAGTTTTTATCCGTTTAGATACGTCAAACAGATTGTTCTCGGGATAGGAAATCTTTATAAGAAAAAACAAGCGAGGGGTGTTCTTTTTGTCCTTCTCGTCATTGCAGTCTTTCTAAAAATCAACAATGAGGGTGTTTTCCGGCGATTCTTGACGACTCGAGAGTTCACTGGAGACGAAAACAAATACATGCGCATTGTCCAATCTCTCGCCGCAGATGGAGACCTTAACCTCTCCAATCTCTGGCTTGAAAAAGGAGAAATGAAGGAGGTATGGAAAAAGATACTCTCATCAGAAAGCCGGCGATTTGGCGACTTTTATTTCCTGGCGGTCAATGGCGGAATATATGCTCTCCATATGCCCGGTGTCGCTTTTCTCCTTCTGCCGGCCTATAAATTTGATTCGATTGTTTATCCCAACGACCCAGAAAACTCTCCGGTCGGCCTTCCTTTTCTTCCCGGGAAACTCCTTTTTACCTCCGTCTGGCTCGCGGCATTGCTGACATTAAATTTCGCCCTTTTTTTCCGGTTGACCGATCACCTGTTCAGTTCTGCATTCCTGGCGGTGCTCATCTTCTTTTTTTTGATTGATCATTCTCCCTTCCCCTATTATTCATTCACAGTGTTTCCGGGTTGTTCAGCCGCGTTCTTTTTTTTACTGGGTTTGAATTGCATCCTTTTCCCATTCCGCAGACGAAACATAAATGACTGTTTGCTCGTTCTCGGGATAGCATTCCTGCCCTGGCTGCATCAGAGGTTTATTCCCCTCTCCGGAGGGCTCTTTCTGGCCTTTCTCATAAACAAGAGGGGATACGGATCTTCTCGGAAGCGGGTTCTTCTTGTAAGTCTTGCGCTTGTTGTCTTAAGCTTGCCCTATTTCTATTATTTTTATTCTCTCACCGGGAATCCTTCCCCTTTCAGCACTTCCGAATATTTTGGCAGGATTCACTTTTCCCCCAAGGTCATTCCCGTCGGTTTTTTTGAGCTGCTTTTCTCGCCGAGTCAAGGCAGCATCTGGAGATACCGCTGGATGATCCTTTCCTTTTTCGGAATGTACTGGGCATTTAAAAAAGACAAAAAAGTGACTTTAAGCTTCCTTCTGCCGGCGCTTCTGTATTATTTTGTCTGCTCTGGAAGCACAATTCTGGGAGGAGGCGCCTCTCCGCCGGGCCGGTTTCTTCTGCCCTTGTTCCCGATTTTTTTGATCTTTGTCGGGTTTGTTTTCCAGGACCTCTTTAAACAGTTCTCTTATTCTAAACTGGCTTTTTACGTGGTCTTTTTATCTCTTTTTTTCTTCAGCAAGAGAACGCTGTCTTTTCACTTCGCCGACCGGTATGCGAAGCCGCCTTTTTACAACTATATATTTACGGAGCCCGTTGATTTTCGCTGGATCATCGAGAGCGCGGCTATTATCTCGGCGATTTTTTTATCTATTTTCCTGGGCGACATGTTTCTTTTTGCCAGAAAAAGAATCATGGAAAAAAAGAAAAACAGCGCCCAAAGGCCTTCGCCATCAGGATGAGGTCATTTCAGAGAATTTGGTTTTTGGTTGCGTTGGCCGAACGAGCATTCGAGCACCAATTTTGCCTCAGCGGGGGATGACCTGGAAAAGATAGGGGGCGATGAGCATGGATTCTGAGGAATGATGGGTGAGGCTGACGCTGACCCCATAGAGATAGAGGTTTCTGAAGGGATATGCCGCCGCCGGCTCGATAATCACTTCTTTTGTCTCAAGAGAAGTTTTTCCCTCAAAGAAAGGAAGGTCGAACAGCGCCAGGCGCACGCTATAATCGCCTTTATCCGACCCGAAGACAAACCGCACTTTGTCCAGCCTGGTCCTGGAGCCGAAGACAAACTTGTATGTTCTTTCGAAATGAAGGTAGAAATCGCCTTTTTCGCCTGAAACAACCCCTTCTCCTATTGGAAAAAGGTAGAACCCCAACGCTTTCTGGGAAGAATAGCGGATCGTCTTTGCGGGATGAAGCGGCGGCCGCGGATACAGCACCCAGAAGAAAAAGCTGGCTGTGAGGCCAGCATAGATGAGGGCAGTCGGGAGGGAGCGCAGCCAGGGTTTTTCTCGGCGGGAGATAGAATAGGCCAGGAAAAAAACAATGATGGCCAGAATCCACACATAATTTGGCCAGTAGCGGGTGTTATCCACTTTGATGAATGACGGAAGCAGCGGGGGGAGGAAAAAGTGCATGTTGCTGAGATGGACGAACAGGTCGGCCGGCCGGGAGATGTATTCGTGAGTTGTTGGCTGGTAAAGAAAAGAGGGATGGGAGAGAAGCAGTCCGGCGACAGCGAAGGCAGAAGCGGCGGCGAGACCGAAGAGAAAGGAGAAGATCTTGCTGCGGTTGTGGACGAGAAAATAGCCCAAGGCCACGGCCGCCGTCCAGGACAGGGGAGTCAGCACCCTGCCCTGCGGCGAGGCGCCCTGCCGGTGAGTGAAGAAGGCGTAGTTGAGAAGAAAAGGAAGGCTGATGAGGATAAAACACCAGAAATCCCGCCTTCGCCGGCGGAAGATTTCCACCAGGCCGAGAAAAACAAAAAAGTAGACAGGAGAATAGAGGAGAAGGCCGTCGCGCTGGTCGAGAAAATAATCCAGGAAAGCGTCGATCCTTGCGCGGAGAGGAATGGCCAGAACCGTCTGCCTGAAAGCCTCGGCCTGCTCGGGTGACATGACGCCCTCATAAATAGCCAAGGGCGAGATGGTGCCGTAAAGGCTGTAGATGAATAGATAAAAGAGGAGAGTAGAAGCCAGGGGGAAAGCCAGAAAGGCCAGGCTTTTAAGGTTGGCGCGGTGTCCTTTGATAAGGAAGTAAAGGGAAACAAGCAAGAGCGGCCAGAAGATGAAATTGTACTTCAGCCCGAACCAGGGAAAAAGGCCGAGGAGAAAACCGAGGAAGGCAAGATGAGGTGTCGATAGTGCCTGGCGGCTGCTCACTTTTCTGAAGATGTAGAAGGAGAAGAGGGCGATGGGAACCTCGGGATAAAGATGGCAGGCATAGAAAAAGACGGGTGAGCTGAAAGAATAGAGAGCCCAGAGGCCGAGGGCAACCTGCTCTTTTTTCCAGAGCTCTTTGGCGTAAAGATAGAGCTGAATACCGAGAAGCGCGGCCCAGGGCGAAAGGCTCGCCTTGAGGATAAAGGTAAGCCAGCGGCCGGAGAAGAACTGACTCAGCCAGTAGAACGGAAGCATCAGGACGGAAATTCCAGGGAGGTTGATGGGATAAATATAGTCGCTGCCCTTGCGGCCAAATCGGCCGTAGACCCCTAACTTTAGGCGGGGATGGTCTTTTTTTGAGTAGAAGGCAAAATAATCCTTTTGCGCGTAGTTGTTAGCCAGGTTGATATCTCCGTCTTTGAGGAGGCTATGGGAGGTCAGGAGATAAAAGGGTTCGTCTCCGGTGAAGGATATCCCCTGGATGACGAGAAGGCCGGCGGCGGCTTGATAGACGAGGAACGCGATGAAGAAAAGCAACACGAGCTTCCGGCCAAGAGGATAAGCCTGGAATCTTGCCATTGCGCGGTCAATCCAGGAAGGCTTTTTTCTCTCGAGGCGGGCATAGCTCCGCAGCTTGGAGAAAACGATGGCGGCGAGGACGAACAGGGCAAGAAGGCGGAGCCTCGTCCTGAGGTCGTCCCGCGTTAAGTAAAAGCGAAGAAGCCAGGGAGAGAAGAGAAAGAAGGCGAGGGGAAGCGAAGTCAAAAACCCTGCCCAGAGCCGCGAAGCCAGAGAGAGGGAGAACCGCCGGGCTTCCCAGCGCGCTAGAAAAATCCAGGCTAAAAGAAGGAGAGCGGATGCGCAGGTCCAGAGCAGGAAAAAGACGGAGTCAAACCGGAAGGAGTGGTCAAGGATGGTGAAGCGGCGGCTCTGGAGACAGAGGCTGAAGAAGAGGGCGACGCCAAAAGAAAGAATAAGGAAGCCAACGACTGCCAGGCGGCTCTGGAGCTTGTTCATTGCCATGAGTATGAAAAAACTCGAGCGCCGCTGTCAAGAGAATAGCGCCAATATCGCGCAGGAAGCCGCGGGCTACGGACGGTCGGCTGGGTTATCGGGATAATTGACTTTGTAAAGAGAGACGGTCGTATCCCAGACGGGAAACCGCCGGTGCAACCTGAGGTTGGCTGCGACCTCCGGAAAACGCCTCTGAATCCAGACGAGCTCTCCTCCCCAGAACTTGTCCAGGACGAGGAGGTGCGTGGGGCTGTATTGGTTGAAAGGATCTTTATCGTTAAACCAGCCCGGGAACGCGACAAAAAACCTGAATTCCGTTTCCAAGGCCAGGCGGGGAGCCTCATTGCCCATGATCACTGACCCGGATGGCAGAAGGCGAAGCCGCCGGGCGGCCGACTCAACCTTATAGGCGGGTTTTTTGTAAAATTGAGAATAGTAGACAAACAGGGAAGCGAGGGCGAGCGACACCAGGACGTAAAGACAGGCGGCTCTTTCCAGCCGGCGGCTCTTCCTCAGCCACAAGACGAATATCAGGGCTAAAGTGAGATAGAGGGGAATTCTGAGGACGATATGGTTGAAGGCGAAGAAGGCTGACGGCGGCCTGACCAGGCCGATCCAGAATTTATAGAAAAGGGCGCCGAGGAAAACAAAAACCCAGGCAACAGGGTTGGCGTTGGCCTTCAGCCAATCTCTGTTTTTGACGGCCAGCGATAGAGCAAAAAAGAGCCCTGGCACCATGACGAGATAATAGCGCAGGGGCTGGTAATTAAGAATGGCCATCTGGAAAAACGTTCCTGTGAGCCACAGGAAAACAAAGGCCTCGAGAACATCCGGACGCGAGTTTTTCTTCACAAGCTTGACAATGACCATGGCTGAGAAAAGGAGGCCGGCGATAAATAAGAAGGGAATGAGGCTCATGTACCGAGACAGGTTGTTGCGGTAGAGGTTAAAAAAGAAGATGCCCACATTCTCTGGCCAGGAAAGCTCCATCCAGCCGGACCCGATTTTCCTGAAGGCCGAAGAAAACGGAAGGTAGATGGAAAGAAACCACACTAAGAGGACGGAGAAGAAACCCGCCAAGAAGTGGGCAACGGGGCGCCAGCGCCTCTCGCTCCAGGAGTGGTAGAGGATGGCCAGCAGGGCGGCTGGAAAAAAGTAGAAAAACAGATACTTGGATAGAACGGCCATGGCCACAGAGACGCCCACGAGCGGCATGTAGCCGCGCTTATCCTTGGATTTTACGAGAAAATAAAAGCTGATGATAAAAAACAACGTCGAGAAATTCTCGAGCAGGCCGATTCGGTTGTACATCGTCCAGTAGAAATCGAGAGAAAAAAGAAAAGCCAGGCCGAGGGCGTAAGATTCGGAAAGATAGCGGCGGATTGTCAGATAGACAAAGATGATGCCTAACAGACCAAAGAGAATATTCGTCACTTTGACAGTGGCGATACTGATCCCGAAGACTTTGAACCCGACGTAATAGATTCCCGTCAGGACGGCGTTGTAGAGGATGGGGTTCCAATCGTCGAGCGTCCAGGTGCCAAAGAGAATCTTGTTCCTCGCATTATGACAATACATCGCTTCGTCGAAATAATTGCCGGCGCTCCGGCAGAGATGGACGAGAAGCTGGGGTGGGTCGGCTTTGAGGTGCTGAAGGCGCAGGACAGCCGCCAGCGTCAGGATGAGGAGAAGGATAGCGATCGAGCGGGCAGAGCGGATTCTCTTTTCCAATTTTCGGAATTCGGCCTCTATCATAGGAAAATTGATACCCTTCGTCAAATCAACGGCCGCCTTCGGCAAATTCCTAACGGGCCATAAGGGTCGCGTTCCTGGGATAGGTTAAGGGGCCGAGACCTGATGTTAGTGTGTGTGCGTACATAGCTTTAAAAGTTATGAGCACGGATAGAAGGGTGGTCACAAGACCTAAAGAGAGGAAAGACGAAGAAAGGAGAAGAAAAGAAAAATAGTCCTTGCATCACATCATCATAGAAGGAATTTGGTTTTCGGCTGCGCCGGGTGAAAGAACGTCCAG
>JBBILQ010000063.1:0-15695 GCA_037444845.1 Candidatus Aminicenantota bacterium
TCGGGCTCGACCTCGTCTTGTTAGATATCAAGATGCCGGGCCGGGATGGGCTTGACGTCCTGGCAGAGATCAAGAAACGGCCTTATTCGCCCGAGGTCGTCATGATTTCAGGCCAGGGGACGATTCAGTCCGCTGTTGAGGCCACCAAGCTTGGCGCCTTTGAGTTTCTGGAGAAACCCCTCCATCGAGACAGAGTCCTCCTGTCTATTCGCAACGCCCTGAACCAGAACAAGTTGCAACGGGAGTGCTTGGACCTTCGCCGAAAAGCCGAGAAAAGGTACGAGCTCGTCGGCAACCATCCCGTGATGAAAAAACTCTGGACAGAAATCCTCAAGACCGCTCCCACGAACGCCACAGTCCTCATCCATGGCGAGAGCGGCACGGGAAAGGAGCTTATCGCCAGGGCCATCCACAATCATAGCCTTCGAGCTAGAGAAAAATTTGTCCAGGTCAACTGCGCCGCCATCCCGGAAGACCTGATCGAGAGCGAGCTTTTCGGTCACGAGAAGGGCGCCTTCACGGGCGCAACCGAGCGAAAAATCGGCAAGTTCGAACAGGCTGACAGGGGGACGATTTTCCTGGATGAAGTCGCTGACATGAGCCTGAAAACGCAATCCAAAGTCCTGCGCGTCCTCGAGGAAGGCGAGGTCCAGAAGGTTGGTTCGGCAAAGATCAGCAAGGTCGATGTCAGGGTGATTGCCGCCACCAACAAGGACTTGCCCAAGGAAATAAGCGGAGGCAAATTCAGAGAGGACCTCTATTTCCGGCTCAATGTCGTGCCCATCTTCTCTCCACCGCTCAGGGAGAAGAAGGAGGATATTCCGCTTCTTATCGAATACTTCTGCCGCAACTTTGCCGAGGAAAACAATTTCAGGATGAAAACATTCTCAACCGGCGCCCTGGAGGCCATGATGAAGTATCCCTGGAAAGGAAATGTCAGGGAGCTTAAGAACCTGGTTGAGCGATTGCTCATCATGACCGATATCGATGTCATCGAAAAGAAACACCTGCCCGAAGCGATCGGCGGAGAGTCGGAAGTCAGGCTGGCCGAACCGCGCAAAGTCAAGTCACTCAAGGAATTCCGGGAGATGGCCGAAAAAGAGTTCATCCTGGCCAAGTTAGAGAAAAACAGCTGGAATATTTCGCAGACAGCCCGTGAGATAGACACGCCGCGCAGCAACCTCTACAAAAAATTAGCCCAGTATGGTATAAAGATAACGGTTGGAGTGGGCGAGGCGGTTGCTCCCGTTTCTCCGGCGGAGAAGACGGGGGAGGAAAGTCCGAACTCCACAGGGCAGGATGGTCGCTAACAGCGACTCCGGGCAACCGGAGGAAAGTGCCACAGAAAAGAAACCGCCGAAGGATGAGCGTTAAACCTCATCCTGGCAAGGGTGAAAAGGCGAGGTAAGAGCTCACCGCCCCGGTGGCGACGCCGGGGGCCGGGTAAACCCCATCCGGAGCAAGACCAAACGAGCCCCATCTTGGGATGGCCCGTCCCACGGGGTGGGTAGGTCGCTTGACCTCTTGAGCAATCAGGAGGGGAGACAAATAACCGCCCCTGCAAAGACGCAGGAACAGAATTCGGCTTACGTCCCACTCCTTCCTCCCACTATTGTTTTGCCAGTATTGAAGATTAGAGAATACCGAAGGGGGATCATTCCAGGCAGAGTCTTGATGATAGAGCTACTTGGTCTCTCTCGTGAGATAACCCCTGATTTCATTGAGGAGCATTTCACGATTATACGGCTTGGATAGGAAAGAAACGATATCCTCCCTGCTGCCTATTTTTTCTTCTTGTTTCGAGATCAATGAGGAAAGAAAAATGATGGGAATTTCTCGGGTTTTTGGGTCTTTTCTCAGAATGTCAGCCACTTCTCCGCCGTCAATACCCGGCATCATGATATCCAAAATAATTATGCTGGGGCGCCGCTCTGTCGCCAGCTTAATTGCTTCCATGCCGTTGGAGGCAACGACGGGATTGTAACCCGCTTTGGCCAGCGTTGTCTTGAGCATATTTTGAGTCATGATGTCGTCATCGACGACCAGAATTTCGGTCATTCCCATTTAATTCTCCCTTCGCCAAAAGGCTATCATCTCTTCTGTTAAACAATATTATAAACCCTTTAGCCGGCTAAACTCAAGCTCAATCTTGATCAAAGCCAGAAAGATTAGAGGAAGGAGACGGCCATCCGGATGATGGTCAAGATATTGCCCGGGAAAATGCCGAGCTGGAGCACACCGTAGAGGCACAGAAAAAGCACCAGAAAGAGGGCGGGATTCTCCTGGTCGATGATGACATCTCTCTCTGGCGACGGCTCTCTCATGTACATGGCGACAACGATCCTGAGATAATAAAACACCGAAACGAGGCTGGCCAACACTCCAATAACCACAAGCGGCACCAAGCCTATCTTCACCGCCGCGCTGAAGACGTAGAACTTGGCCAGAAACCCTGCTGTCGGCGGGAAGCCGGCCAGGGAAAAAAGGAAAACGGCAAAGGTTCCCCCTATCCACGGGTACTTGAACCCAATCCCTGCGAAATCCTCGATCTCATTGTATTCCTTGCCCTTCTTGCTCATCCCGATGAGCGCGGCAAAAGCCCCGACGTTCATGAAAAGATACGCCGCAAGATAAAAAACAAGGCTGGATTGATCGCCTGCCAGCACGGCGACTAACATATACCCTGCGTGAGCGATCGACGAATAGGCCAGAATCCTCTTAACGTTGGTCTGTCTCAGGGCGATGAGGTTTCCGACAACCATGGTCAAGACGCTGAGGACCCACAGAGCCCAGAAAACGAACTCTGTCTCGGCCGAAGCGCCCCAGAAATCCAGGAAAATTCTCAGCAGGACCGCAAACCCGGCGGCCTTGGGCCCAAACGAGAAAAAGGCTGTCATCGGAGTCGGGGCGCCCTCATAAACATCGGGCGTCCACATGTGGAAGGGCACCAAAGCAATTTTAAAGGCGAACCCGACGAGGACGAGCCCCAACCCAATGAGCCCCATCGTCTTGCTCGCGGTTCCAGACTGAAAATATTCGATAATTCCCGAAATGACAATCGAATGCGCTGACCCATAAACGAGCGCCAGCCCTAACACAAGAAAGGCGCTCGCGAAGCTTCCCAGCAGAAAGTATTTTAGCGCCGCTTCCGCTGACTTCTCGTCCTTCCTCTTCAGCCCGGCCAGCGCATAGCAGCTCACCGAAAGGACTTCCAGTCCGAGAAAAATGACCAGCAGGTCGGGGGATGAAACCATGATCATCATCCCTGAAAGAGCCAGCAAAAGCAACGAATAAAGCTCGCCGTGGTTGGCTTCCTGGTCGGAGATGTACTTCAAACTGAGCAGGATGATAAAGGCTCCGGCCAGGCTGAACAGCAGGAAAAAGAAAAGGGCTAAATTATCGAGAACAAGGGTCTCGTTGAAAAAAGAATAAAGTCTTTTCCAGGACCGAACGCACAGCGCCGCCCCTCCCGCTAAAAAAGCGAGGGAAACATACCCGAGATAGCTCTTGTTTTCTTTCTTGAAAAAAACTTCAAGAAGAAGGACCAATAAGGCTCCCAACACAACACACAGAAGAGGAAATAGGGCGGCCAGGCTAGTCATCGGGATTTCCTCCCCTTTCTTTATCCACTGCTTCGAGTTCTTTCTTCTTTTCTTCCCGGTGGCCGGCGATCACGGCTTCTTCCATAACGGCATTCTTGATGGCCGTTCCCTCTGCCATGCTCTCCTGTGTCCCCGTCTCGACCCGTTTCACTATAGCCAGTTTTTCCCGCGCCGTCCCCGCTTCCTGGACAAAGACCCTCTGCCGGTTCTTTACCCGATTGAGAAGGTGGACGACAGAGCTGTCCATCTTTCTCAGGAACGTCTCAGGATAGATTCCCATCCAGAACATCAAGATCACGATTGGCGCTAAATACGCGATCTCCCGAAGGTTCATGTCCTTGAACGTCCGGACCTTCTCGTTTTTGACCGGGCCGTGCATCACCCGCTGGTACATCCAGAGAAGATAAGCTGCAGCCAGAATGACCGTGGTCACGGCCAGGATGGCCATGAGCGTGCTCACCCTGAACACGCCGAAAAGGCAGAGGACCTCGCCGACAAACCCGTTGAGCCCCGGCAGGCCGACCGACGAAAGCACGCAGACTAAGAAAAAGGCCGCAAAAACCGGCATCTGACTGCTGACGCCGCCGAAATCTTTGATCAACCGGGTGTGGGCTCGCTCATAAAGAATGCCGACGATCAAGAACAGCGCGCCCGTGCTCAGCCCGTGGTTTATCATCTGGTAGATGGCGCCCTGAACTCCCTCGACATTGAGGGCAAATACGGCTAACATGATGAGCCCCATGTGACTGACGCTCGAGTAGGCTACAAGCGACTTGACATCCTTCTGAATGAGCGCCATCAGTCCGCCGTAAATGATGCCGACAAGGCTGAGCACAGCGAGGAGAGGAAGGAACCTCTCTGTAGCGTCCGGGAAAAGAGGCAAAGCAAACCGGAGGAACCCGTATGTCCCCATCTTCAGCAGCACGGCAGCCAGGATCACTGAACCGGCTGTCGGCGCCTCGACGTGGGCGTCCGGCAGCCAGGTATGGAAGGGGAACATCGGGACTTTGATGGCGAAGGCCAGGGCAAAGGCCAGAAAGAGCCACGCTTGAACCCCGGGATTAAGGATAAGCTGGTAATGGTCGAATATGTTGAACGAATAAATGCCCGTTGCCTTGTAATAATAGGCGTAGAGAACGAAGATGGCCACAAGCATGAGCAGGCTTCCGAACATTGTCATGAGCACGAACTTCAGGGTGGCGTAGATCCGCCGCGGCCCGCCCCAGACGCCGATCAGAAAATACATCGGGATAAGCATCGCTTCCCAGAAAACATAAAATAAGAACAGGTTGAGCGACACGAACACGCCGATAATCCCTGTTTCCAAAAGGAGCATAAAAACAAGATATTCCTTGACTCGTTTCTCGATGTATGTCCACGAAGAAAGCAAGACGATGGGCAGGAGGAAGGTCGTCAGCAGGACGAGGTAGAGGCTAATCCCGTCAAGCCCTAAATGATAGTTGATCCCGTAGCCGAGCCAGGCTGATTTTTCCTCGAACTGGGGCTGGGGAGTGGTGGCGTCGAAATTGAAATAGAGCGCGAGAGAAACGGCGAACGTCACTAAAGCAAAAGCAAAGGCCACATACCGGAGGAGGTTTTTCTTCTCAGCCGGCAGGAAAACGAGCAGGATCGCACCGGCCAGCGGCAGGAACGTGACCACGCTCAGAACCGGAAAGTTCATCTTCTCCTACTCCAGCACAACCACTCCTAAAACAGGAGATAACCAAGGAATATGACAACGCCCAGGAGCATCGCCAGGGCATAATCCTTGACCAACCCGCTCTGGAACAGGCTCAACACCCGGCCGGCCAACCCCGTTGCCTTGGCCGTTCCGTCGATGGTTCCATCGATGACCCTGAGGTCAAAACGGGTGTAGACGGCCTCAGACCCTTTGACCGTCGGGCTGACAAAAACGGCGTCGTAGACCTCATCAACATAGTATTTATTGTAAAGAAGCTTATAGACACCCGGGAATCGTCTGACCAGATTGTGCGGCATTTGGGGCGACTTCAGGTAGAACACGTAGGCGACATAAATTCCGCAAACCGCCACAGCCACGGAAACCAATATCAGCGTCCACTCCGTGCCCAGGCTCAGGTGAATCTCATGAGCCGGGTCGAGGACAGGCTCCAGGAACCTGTTGAACAGGTTGGCCTTCTTGCCGAAAACAACCGGAAGCCCGACATACCCCGCGACGACAGAGAAGAACGCCAGGACGACAAGCGGCACCGTCATCACCCGAGGAGACTCATGGAGATGTCTTTTGGCCTCGGGCTCGATCCGCTCCTCGCCGTGGAACGTGAGGAAGATAAGCCGAAACATGTAAAAAGCCGTGAGCACCGCGCCCATGATCCCCAGAGCCCAGACAAAATACCGTCCTTGAGCGAAAGCCTGAGTCAGGATGGCGTCTTTGGAGAAAAATCCCGAGAGAAAGGGGACTCCAGCGATCGCAATGGCGCCGATGAGGAAAGTCGGGTAGGTGAGTGGAAGATACTTACGCAGCCCTCCCATCTTGCGCATGTCGAGCTCACCGGAGAGGGCATGCATGACGCTCCCGGCCGCAAGAAAGAGCAAGCTCTTGAAGAAGGCGTGCGTGTAGAGGTGGAACATCCCGGCGGCGTAAGCACCGACACCGCAGCCGATAAACATGTAGCCGATCTGGCTGATTGTGGAGTAGGCAAGGACCCGTTTGATGTCGTTTTGCGTTAAAGCCATGGTGGCCGCATAGACGGCGGTCAACGCGCCCACGACAGCCACGATTTGGGCTGCTTCGCCAGAAAGAGTGTATAGGACATTCATCCGGCTGACCATATAAACGCCGGCCGTAACCATGGTCGCGGCGTGGATGAGGGCGCTGACCGGCGTCGGGCCTTCCATGGCGTCGGGCAGCCAGACATAGAGAGGAATCTGGGCCGATTTGCCTGTCGCCCCGATAAAGAGAAGAATCGCGATAAGCGTGACCAGACCCGCTCCGATGTGCCCGCCGTGGACGGCCTCGTTGATCACCCGGAACTCACCGCTTCCTGCGTGGACGATGAGGAAGAAAATGCCGAGGATGAAGGCGGCGTCGCCGATCCGGTTGACGATAAACGCCTTTTTGCCGGCACTTGCCGCCGAGTGCTTCTCGAACCAGAACCCAATCAGAAGATAGGAGCACAGGCCGACGCCCTCCCAGCCGACGAACATCAGGACGATGTTTGAAGCCATAACAAGAATGAGCATGGCGAAGGTGAAAAGATTAAGATAGGCGAAGTATCGGGTGTAGCCTTTGTCGTGGCCCATGTAGCCGACCGAATAGACGTGGATGAGAAAACCCACGCCCGTAACCACCAGCGCCATGACGCAGGAAAGGGGGTCGAGCTGAAACGAGAGGTTAGCGCTGAAGCTTCCAGAGGCGATCCAGGTGAAAAGCGTCTTGACCAAGGGCAAGGTCTCACGGTCAACCTTGAGCAAGCCAACCCATGCGACGACGGAGAGCACGAACGAGGCGAAGACCGAAAGGCAGGCCTGGAGGGAAACCCACTTCTTGGGCAGCCATCTCCCGAAAACAGCGAGAACGAAAGCGCTGGCGCCGGGGATAAATGGGATGAGCCAGAAGGATTCGGTCATGTTATCCCTTCATCAGGCGGAATTCTTCGGTCTTGATCGTCTTTCTCTGCCTGAAGACGAGCAGGATAATGGCCAGCCCGATCGCTGCCTCGGCTGCGGCCACGGTGATGATGAAAAAGACGATGACCTGTCCGGAGAGAGAACCGGAGGCCTTGGCCAGAGAGATGAAAGCCAGGTTGGCCGCGTTGAGCATGACCTCGACGGCCATGAACATCGTGATGAGGTCTCTCTTGATGAAAAAAGCGATGATCCCGAGCGCGAAGAGGATTAGACTCAAGCCGAAGAAATAACTAACGGGGATCATCCCTCGTCCTTTTTCTTCTTCACTAACACGATGGCGCCGACCAGAGCGGCGATGATCAGAAGGGAAGTGATTTCAAAGGCATAAAGATAATCGGTGAAGAGCAGCCGTCCGAGGTCGGTCGGGCTGCCGATGGCCGGTCCGGCTTCAACGCGGAGAGAAGCGAGCGTCCCCTTGACGGCCAGGCCGAGCTCGACGAGAAAAAATACGGCCAGCCCGGCAGACAGGCGAATCGTCCATATCTTTCTCTCTGGCCGGATGCCCTCCTTGAGGTTGACCATCATGATGACGAAAATAAACAAGACCATGATGGCGCCGGCGTAGATGATGATTTGCACGGCTGCAATAAACGGCGCGTCCAACAGGCCGAAGAGTCCGCCGAGCGAGGCGAAGGACAGGACAAGGAGTAGAGCATTATGGGCTTGATTTCTTGAAATGATCATTCCAATGACTGAGCCCACACATAACAAAGCTAACAGGAAGAAAAGGAAAGTGCCCATTTTTTTGGTTCTCCATTATATTTTTTGTATTTTCACGATGTCAAGATTTTTTTGGTTTTTGTTTTTTGGTTCTTTGACAAGCGCAATAATTTTGCTATAATAACGACGATAACGCGGGGTAGAGCAGTCTGGTAGCTCGTCGGGCTCATAACCCGGAGGTCGCTGGTTCAAATCCAGCCCCCGCTACCACCCCCTTTTCGCGGCTGTTCAAGGCACCATTTCCAAAAAACCTCCGCTGGTTGCGACTAAATCCATGGCCAGAGGGCCAGAGATGCAAACGCAGGCGTTTCCTCTGTCCCGCCGGATGCCGCTCATCATAGAAAAGAGCCTCTTTGCTGGCCCCACAATTTATGCACCTTTGACAAGAAAAATCTTTTCTCTCTGTTTCAATTTTTTTATAGGTTCAGCGACTAAAAAAATGGAGAGACAGTTATGTCGGTGACGACCCTGCAGTGGGGAGAGAAAAGAAATGAATAAAAACAAGTTGGCAGAAAACGGCGTTAAGATTCTTGTCGTCGAAGATGAGGCCATCATCGCCATGGACATCCAGCTTATTCTGCGCAAACTTGGATTCTGGGACTCAGAGGTCGTTTACTCCGGCGAAGAGTCGATCCAGAAGGTGGTTGAGAACAAACCCCACCTCGTGCTCATGGATATCAAATTAAAGGGAAAGTTGGACGGCATCGAGGCCGCCACGCATATTTTCTATGGCCATAAAGTTCCCGTGATCTACCTTACGGCTTTCGGCGATGAAGACACGTTGAAAAGGGCCAACGGCAGCGCCCGTTACGGGTTCATCACCAAGCCTTTCGTGGAGGCTGACCTCCAATCCACCATCCAGAACGCCCTGCACGAGGCTTATAACTAGCCCCTATGATCAATCCGCTCAATTTCTGAATCAAAGGAATTTGATAAGAAAAAAAACTATCGCAGGAGAAAACCGCGCCGGAGAGGGTCATCGGGGTCGATCAGGAGCTCGTTTCTTCCCGTGATATAAGCGCTTCCGGTTATTTCGGGAACAACCGCTTCATACGGCCCGAATCGCGTGGTCTCAACGATCCGACACTCGAAGCATGTCCCTAAGATACTCTCTGTAACGAAAGAATCGCCGACCCTTAACTCTCCTCTTGCATAATGAAGAGCAGCCCTGGCGCTCAGGCCTGTTCCGGTTGGGCTGCGGTCAACCTCCCCGTCGGCAAAAATACAGACATTCCGGCTATGATGGCGAGGGTCCTCGGGTTTGCCAACGATGATGGTTCCATAAAGAAAACCCAGGTCATCTTCGAACGGATGTTTGATTGGCAGCTCTTCCATGACCGCCCTCTTGACCAGCATGCCCGCCTCGATCAGGCGACGAAACTCCTCGGGCACAAGGCGGACGCCCAGGTCCTCAGCCCGGCACAGGGCATAAAAAGCGCCGCCAGAAGCGACATCATAAGGCACTCTTCCAATCCCGGTCACATTCACCTTTTTGTCGATGGCATAGACGAAGGACGGGACGTTGAGAAAAGAGACGGATTTTACCCTGCCGCCAGAAATTTCAGCGGATGCCGTGACCTGGCCGGCGGGCGTGTCGATCTTTAGGACAGCCGGTTCTCCCTTGACTCGAGCCAAGCCAGTTTCAAACGCCACGGTCACCAGCCCTATGATCCCGTGCCCGCACATCGTGCTGAATCCCTCGTTATGGACGAAAAGAACTCCGAAATGGCTATCTGGCGAAACAGGCTCGGTCAGGATGCACCCGTACATATCGGCGTGACCCCGCGGCTCCCACATGAGCGCTGTGCGCACCTCATCGAGATGCTCGCGGGCATAGCGGCGCTTCTCGATGATTGTCCTGCCGGGAATAGGAGAGAGGCCTTCGGTGATGACGCGCAACGGTTCGCCTGCCACATGGGCGTCGATCGTCCTGACGACGAGCCAGTTGGGCGGCGGTTTCCAGTCGATGGCCATTCCATTCCAATTTTATCAATTAAGCAGCCCGCTTACAATCCAGGGCCCGAAACGAATAGCGTTTTCCTAACGGCAAATCTGGGGGCTATCGGGCTTCTTGAATTCAACTTTGTAATTTGGTATACGGATATAGCAGCTTTTATCTTTCACTAAGGAGTTCAAATGTTTGACGCAAGCGTATACATCAAGAGGCGAAAACTCCTGCGCCAGCAGGTCGAATCCGGGCTCATTCTTTTTTTAGGCAATGAAGAAAGCCCGATGAATTATCCTGCCAACACCTACCGCTTCAGGCAGGACAGCTCTTTTCTCTACTTTTTCGGCCTCAACACGCCCTCTCTTGCCGCCATCATCGACACCGACGCTAACAGGGAAATAGTGTTCGGCGACGACGTCAGCCTTGAGGATGTCATCTGGATGGGTTACCTCCCGAGCCTCAAGGAGCGGGCCCAGGCCGCTGGCATCCGCCACACGGCCTATCTTGCACGCCTCGAGGAGACGATCGCCAGGGCGTTGAAGCAAGGAAGGACGATTCATTATCTTCCTCCTTACCGGGCGGAGACAGCGGAAAGGCTTTCCACGCTCCTCAAAAAACCGGCTGTCAGGATAAAGAAGGCCGCTTCAGTCGAGCTCATCAAAGCTGTCGTCAGCCTGCGGTCGACCAAGAGCGCCGAGGAAGTCGCTGAAATCGAGAAGGCGCTCGAGGTCAGCCGCGAGATGTACCGGGTTGCCTTGAAGCTGGCCAGGCCCGGCCTTTATGAACGCGAGATCGTGGGCGCCATCGAGGGGATTGCTCTGGCCCGAGGCTACGAAACGGCCTTTCCCATCATTCTGACCATTAACGGCCAGATCCTCCATAACCACTACCACGGCAACAGGCTCGAAAAAGGCCGGCTGCTTGTCATTGATGCCGGCGCCTCCTCGCCGCTCGGTTACGCCTCGGACATCACTCGAACGGTTCCGGTGGGCGGCGAGTTCACGCCCAAGCAGCAAGGCGTTTACGAGGTCGTCCTGCGCGGTCAGCTCAAGGCCATCGAGTCCATCGCGCCCGGCATCAAATACAGAGACGTCCATTTAGCTACGGCCCGGGCAATGGCCCTGGGCCTTAAAGAGCTTGGGCTGATGAAGGGCGACATTGACGAAGCTGTGGCCGAGGGCGGCCATGCCCTTTTCTTCCCTCATGGCCTTGGTCATATGCTCGGCCTTGACGTGCACGACATGGAAGGCCTGGGGGAGAATTACGTCGGTTACGACAAAACTGTGGAGCGCAGCAAACAATTCGGCCTGGCCTACTTGCGGCTGGCCCGAGAGCTCCAGCCAGGGTTCGTCCTCACCGTCGAGCCGGGAATTTATTTCATCCCGCCGCTCATTGACAAGTGGAAGGCCGAGAACAAATTCAAGAAATACATCAATTATGCCAGGGTTGATGCCTATCGCAACTTCGGCGGCATACGCATCGAGGACGATGTTCTTGTCACTGACGACGGCTGCCGCGTATTGGGAAGGCCCATCCCTAAGACGGTGAAGGACATAGAAAAGGCGATGGCGGAGAAAGAATGAAAATCGCGCTTGTCCAGCAACACTCCACCGCAGACCGCTGTGAAAACTTGGCTCGAGGCATTGAGGCATTCCGCGAGGCTGCGCGGCAGGGAGTGGACCTCGTCGCTTTCGCTGAATTGGCGTTTCTTCGATTCCTGCCGCAGAGGCCGGCAACACCGGAAGCGCTTGCCGCGGCCGAGCCCATCCCGGGCCCGACGACTGAGACATTTGTCAAGCTCTGCCGCGAGCACGGGATAGTGGCTGTCCTCAACCTCTTCGAGCGCTGTTTGATCGAGGGCAAAACATACGATTCCTCGCCGGTCATCGACGCCGATGGCCGGGTTGTCGGCGTCACGCGCATGGCTCATATCATGGAAGGCCCCGGGTTTCACGAAAGAGGTTACTACGCGCCCTCGCCGGAAGGCCCGCGCGTCTACAAGACATCAGCCGGCCGAGTCGGCGTGGCCATCTGCTACGACCGACACTTCCCAGAGTACTTGCGCGCGCTCGGCCTTTTGGGCGCCGAGATCGTCGTCGTCCCCCAGGCAGGCGCGGTCGGCGAGTGGACCGAGGGCATCTTCGAGGCTGAACTTCAGGTGGCGGCTTTCCAGAACGGCTATTTCGCGGCGCTCGTCAACCGCGTCGGAAGTGAAGAGGTCGATCATTTTGCCGGAGAATCATACGTCGTCGACCCCGACGGCCGGGTCATTGCCCGGGCGCCCCGCGACCGGGATTTCATCCTTTACGCTGACTGCGATTTGAGCAGGATCGCATCCTCGTTCGCCCGCAAGCATTTCCTCCCGGACAGGCGGCCCGGGTTGTACAGGTCTTTCGGGATAATCGAGGAATAGAAAGGAAAGAAGGGAAGCGGGTCTTCGGTCATGACAAGCTGGTTCGTCATCAACACCAAGCCAAAGAAGGAATTCCAGGTGAAAAAGATTTTCCAGGAGGCCGGGTTCGACTACTACAACCCGGTCTACGAGAGCGAGGGCAAAGTCAGGCCCTTTTTTCCCGGATATGGTTTCCTCGTTTTCGACTTTCCCGGCCAGTACCAGCTTGTCAGGTTCACACGAGGAGTCAAGAAAGTCGTCGGCAACCGCGAGGGCCCTATTCCCATCCCGGAAGACATTATCCAGGAAATCAAGAAGCGAGAAGTCAACGGCGTGGTCGAGTTGGCCAAGTACGGAGAGGAGCCGGAGGTCGGCGATGAGGTCGAGATTGCCGAGGGCCCATGGAAGGGTTTGCGCGGAATTTTCAAGAAGGAGCTCAGCGACAGGGACAGGGTCATGATTCTGCTCACCTACGTTTCCTATCAAGGCAAGCTTCTGATAGAAAAAAAGAAGCTCAAGAAAGTAGCCAAATAGTGCGCCTAGGAGGTGTGCAGAGATGAAAAGCGCAGCGATGAATATCCCCATCCTCGACCTTAAAGCCCAGTATGCAGCGATAAGGGAGGAAATTAATCAGAAGGTTCTTGACGTCCTGGCGTCGCAGAACTTCATCCTTGGCTCAGAGGTGAGAGCGCTGGAGGAAGAGATCGCGTCCTTGAGCGGGACGCGGTTTGCCGTGGGCATCTCGTCTGGTTCGGACGCGCTGATTATCTCGCTCATGGCGTTAGGAGTTGGCACCGGGGATGCTGTCGTCACGACGCCGTTTACGTTCTTCGCCACAGCTGGGGCCATCGCCCGGGTTGGAGCAGAGCCCGTCTTCTGCGACATCGATGAGGGCACCTGCAACCTAGACCCGGAGCCGCTCCGGGAGGTCATCGAAAAACAAACAAAGGGAAAGCCTGGGAGGGGAGGAAGCAGGGGGAAGAAAAAGAGAGAAGGGAAGCTCACTTGGAGGGAGACCGGAAGAAGGGCCGCAAGGGGCAAGGGGGGTCAGATCAAGGCTCTCATCCCAGTCCACCTCTACGGCCAGTGCGCTGACATGGACCCGATCCTGGCAGTGGCAAAAGAATACGGGCTGGCCGTGGTAGAGGACGCGGCCCAGGCCATCGGGTCGGAATACCCGTCGCAGCGAGGCGTCAAAAAGGCAGGGACAATGGGGACTCTGGGCACACTGTCTTTCTACCCTTCAAAGAACCTGGGAGGCTGCGGCGACGGCGGCATGGTCTTGACCGATAGCCCGAAGATCGCCGACAAGCTGCGGTGCCTCCGGCAACACGGCGACACCAAAAAATATTATTATAAAATGTTGGGCGGCAATTTCCGGCTCGACGCGCTCCAGGCCGCCATTCTGAGAGTCAAGCTCAAGCATTTAAATGCCTGGCAAGAGAAGCGGCGCAAGCGGGCCACTGCCTACGACCGGAAATTCGCAGAGAGCGGCCTCGTCACTGCCGGCCTGGTGAAGCTCCCTGTTGCTGTCTATAAAGATAGCGGTATTACCAATTATCATACTTTCCACCAGTACGTGGTGAGAGCAAAGAAGCGGGACGCACTCCAGGCCTTCCTGAAAGAAAGGGGCGTGGGGACGTCAGTCTTCTATCCGCTGCCGCTCCACCTCCAGAAATGCTTTGGCTATCTTGGGCACAGGAGAGGAGATTTTCCGGTGTCTGAGAAGGCCGCTAAGGAGGTGTTGGCCCTGCCGATTTATCCCGAGCTTACTCCCGACCAGCAGGATTATATCATCTCCTGTTTCAGGCAATTCTACAGCTAACGGCAAGCGCTCAATTAGAGGGACGCCATGCGTAACTCCTAAATAATATTTTATCAGAGCAACTTATCCTGGACTTAGAATTCGACGGATAGCATGAATTGTGAAGGTGCCCGACTTCGTAAATGTCCCATGATCAAAGAACTGCCGTTTTCAGTGACTCAGGGACTAAAAAAATTATTAGCCCAGTTAAGGCAATTGCGCGAAATTAGTGCATTACGTATGACGTCCCCCGAATTCGTATAGCTAACGGCAGGTGCTGCAGGACTTGCTCGCGCACGACGAGCACGCGCTCGACCCGGGCGATGCGCCGGCCGACGCTCCCGACGCATTCAGGCGGCTGCTTCCGCCTCCGATCCCGAACGTGGAGAAGAGCTTTTGGATCTCGGCGCTCCCGCAGTCAGGACATGCGACGTCCTTTTCTCCGCCCATCCGGACGAGCGTCTCGAAGCGGCGACAGCATCTCTTGCAGGCAAACTCGTATATCGGCATTTTGGATCAGTATTTTAACCCGATAGCCCTGTATTGTCCATGGTGACTCGGAATGACACACAAGCCGGCGGCTTCAATTTCTGTTCTCAAGGAATTCGGGAAGGCAAAATCAAGAGAAAAAAATCAGGCAATCACGCAAGCTGTCCCCCATTTTAAAGGAGGGCGATGGCCTCGATCTCTACCTTGACATCGCGCGGCAGACGGGCTACCTGGACAGTGGACCGGGCCGGGAAGGGCGCCTTGAAGAATTCCGCATAGACCTGGTTCATCCGGCTGAAGTCGTTCATGTCCTGGAGAAAGACCGTGCACTTGACGACCTTCTCGTAGGAACTGCCAGCAGCTTCGAGCACAGCGCCCAGGTTCTTAAGAACGACCCTTGTCTGCTCCTCGATCGTCCCGGAGTTGAGCTCGCCCGTGGCGGGGTCGAGAGGGATCTGTCCCGATGCGAAGACAAACCCGTTGGCGATGATTCCCTGCGAGTAGGGGCCGACCGCCTTGGGCGCCTTTTCGGTTTTTACTTCCTGTTTCATTTTTATGTCTCCTTTCTGTTGAGTGGGGATTCGCCCGGGGTCAACCTGTCCGGCAGCCGCGACGCGGCCCGGACCGAACGTTGCCATCGAGCCCAGGACCAGAAGCGCTTCTCGTCTTTTCATAACTCGATCTCCTCCATATTTCAGGTCAGGACAAAAATCCTGACCGGACGGCTTTCTGATGCTTTCGTCCCGACAATAAGCTTGGCTTTTATTGTATATGATCCAGGTTTGAGATTCCAGAAAATGCTGTAGGGCGAGGAGGATTGACCGATCTTCTGGCCGTTGATATACCATTCGACGACGTCCGCTTCCCCCGTGGCCTCAGGAGAAACCGACGCACGCAGTTTGATGCGCTGGTGCTCCAGGCGCAGCACAGGGTCGATCTTGAATACGTCGCCGTCCCGGGGGAAGGTGATCGCGACCGCCGGCTTCGAGCTCACGGCTGAAGCTTTCGAAGAAGAATTGTTTTTAGCTGAAAAGTCAACTGCTGGCAAAGAGGACGACCGAAGTGCAGAGG
>JBBILQ010000064.1:0-14311 GCA_037444845.1 Candidatus Aminicenantota bacterium
CCTGTGATTAATTGAGCCGCCTTAGCCGCTTTATACTCAGGCCTGGCTTGAGACACAACCCCCGTGGCCTTCTGCACTTCCAGGTTCCGTCCAGTGGAGCGAGTTGCGCTGCTGCCTGCCAGCCAGCCCCATTCTTCAGTAAAATCCTGAGCTATGGCGGATATTCCTTTGTCAAGCGGGGATAAGCTGAAACGATAATTCTTTGTTTCCAGAAGGACGGGCGGTTTGATTGGGAGTCCCGAAAAGTATTCATAGACACGTGATAAGGTCACGTGATGGAAGTAAGTCGCCAGGTAATCTGCAGGGAGGATTACTTGTTTTTCGCCGCGAAGATTGATCACCCGGAAATATTCTCTGGCCACCCGTTTCTCCACGAGTTTTCCGGAAGAATCGGTATATTCACTCAAATTGCCGCTTTCTATAAGACGCTTGCCCATGAGGGCGACATCGGTTTGGACAGCGGGTGAATTAAAACCAATCTCTCAGAGCCTAAGATTTCCAGATCTAAATACAAATTACCTAAAGCAAGATGACTTCACTACTGGCCAGCATTACTCCTCTCGATACCATGAGCTATTTTCAACCAATTTCTGCTATAATTTCTCCTTGAATTTTGGCATAATTGTTGGCTCGAATTATCTTTAATGAGGTTAATATGGACCAGAAAAAGATCTGGTTGTTCTATTTTATTATTATCATTGTGATTATCAGTAGCTTGCCTGCTTTTAGCCTGGTGCAGGGGCAGCAACAAGACCGCCTGCCATCTGAACAAACTGAAGGAAGCTTCAAAGAAGAATCAGGTCAGGGAAAAGCTATTCAAACTAGAATAGGCTCGGGCACGAACGAGGGTTATGGACAGGGCTTAAGACAGCGTCGAGGACAGGAACAAATTGCCGCTCACCCGCCGGCCCCTACCCAGAATTTCTTCCGCTTTCTCTTCTCTCCCAAACTGATCACCATGCTCGTGATTGGCCTGGTAGCTCTGGCACTCTTGCTGACTGGAAAGATGGACAACAGGACCAGAATCTTCTTTCTGGTAGTTGCGACCTTTCTTTACGGAGTGTCGGCCAACCTCGGTCTGAAGCTCTTTTCAGGTTTTTCTATGCATCCTTCCCCCATTTGCGCTTTCACCAAACCGATTCTTTACGGTATGAGAGCTCCGATGCTGGCCACGCTGGCTATTATACTCGTTCTAAGCATAATTGGGCCGAAGCTTTTCTGCAGCTATGTTTGCCCGGTTGGGTCTATCCAGGAATTGATCGCCATGCTGCCCGATAAGCTAAAAATAAAGCGATGGAAACCTCAGTTCCGGCTCAGCCAGACGGCTCGGGTAATGATTTTTCTGGTTTTCGTCGCTCTCAGCTGGACAGCCGTTATCCATACCACCGTTCAAGGTCAGCTCAGGGCTCAGTCAATCTACGATTACATTAACGCCTTTGAAGGCTTCAAATGGAGTCTGCAACCGACGCTCCTTGATAATCTATTCCATTTCCTCCCGCTCCTCCTTACGCTGGCTTTTGCTTTTTTGACTTACCGTCCGTATTGCTATTTTGTCTGCCCCGTTGGACTGTTCACCAACATCATTGAGCAGATAAGCATTTTTCGGGTAGTCAAGAAAAAAGATAGCTGCAGCAATTGTAATTTATGCGCCGCCAAAGCCCCCTGCCCCGCTGTGGCTGAGATACTCAAAGATGCTGTTCTAGTCCCTGATTGTTTTTCCTGCACTGTCTGCACAAGAAGCTGTAAACAAAATCTTTTGAAATTCGGCCTGTAAAGGGGGGCTAACGCGTATCCTGATTTTCTCAGGTAAAAAATGAAAATCGGAGACAGGGCAGAATGTCCCCTAAAACGGGGAACAAAATACTCATTCACCAATTTTTCATGATCCTTAATGCTGGCTGCGGGTTTGCCGCCTGACGGGCTGCACAATCTTTCGCTCGCTGTACGTACTCTACCTGTAAAAATATCAAAAAATTTATGCTTGAAACCTGTGGGCTTGAGCCCGGATTTGAAAGCACGGCGGTGCCGTTTTTAAATTTCCTGTAGCTGTCTGATGAATTGTCAGAGAATGAACGTGAATGAAAAAAGACACGAGAAAATGTTTCCGTATTTTCTTATCTCATCTGACCAGTTTTTTGCGGCTGAGGACGACTAGGTTTTTTATAAGCTCCACTGCCGTCACCGCGGCGATGAACAGAAGCAGGGTGGTCAGACCCACCTTGATTTTGGGCAGCAGCCAATCTGGAATCTTGATGGCAAAAAGATTGTCAAACGGCTGACGCAGCAGCAACCCGATCAGAACCAGAGATACGCCCTTTGAAACAACATCAACCCACCGGGATGAGGTGAATAGCTTTATGAGTAGACTGATGGTGGTGGCGGCGAGCATGGCTATGATAATAAGAGATATTCTGCGGCCTGGCTCGGGCAGGAAGATGGGTCGCGCTTCCACCGGCTTAAAATTTATTATGTTGACAAAAGATATGTTCTGAAACCTGACGTATAACCAGACGGCAAACCCGGTCAGAGCCAGCATGACAGTCATTCCAATCAGGAGGCCAATCTGCCTGAACAGAGTCGTTCCTGCCGGGGGCTTTATTTCCTCAAGGTCAACCGCAAACTTGGGCCAGGGAAGTTTGATGTCCTTTCCGCTCTGGGTGATGAGGTAAAGCACCAGGGCCACGATTCCCAGGTCAGTCAGGAAACCAGTCGGCAGATACAGGATGGCCTCGGCCAAACCCAGGCTGGGTAAATATAAAAAGGGGAATACAACAAAGCTTTCTTTGAAGATGACCGCTGCCACGATAAAAAGAAAATGGATCGAGAAGAGAAGTCCTGTATACCGGAAGAGGAACCGCCTGTAGGCCGGAGCGATTATCGGTCTGTCCTCCAGGTATTTCTCCGCTACCCGGCGGGCAGGGCCGTAAGCGGCTATGACTTTTTCCAGGGTTTCTTCGGTCACCTCGCCGAATTCCCGCTCGGTTTTTTCCAGGATGTGGCTTCTTATCTCGGCCAGAATTTCTTCGCGCTCTTTACGGCCGGAAAGAAAATGGCTTATTTCTTCAAGATAAGTACCAAGCTTTTCATACATGGCTTTTCTCCTTTAGGATGCGATTCAGAATTTGGTCCTGCTTTCTCCAGATTCCGAGAAGTTGGTCGCGGAGCTTCCGGCCCGCGGCGGTGATAACGTAAAATTTGCGAGGCCGGTCTTCGCTGAGGTCCCATCTGCTTTTGACCCAGCCGTTTTTTTCCAGGCGGCGCAGCAGGGGATAGAGGGTGTTTTCCTCAACCTCGTAGCCGAGGTCGTGGATGGTCCGGACCATTGAGTAGCCATACATTTCTTCTTCGAGCAGGGCCAGCACCAGGATTTGTAAAAATCCCCTGTTCATCTCGGTTTCATAATTGCCGATTTCGGTACCCATCGCCGGGTCTCCTTTGCTTCAAGCTCAGCATATTGTTTATCATCTTATACTATATGCCATACAATATACTAATAAACACACCATGTCAAGCTTTTTTATTATAAAGGAGACACCAATAGAGGTTCCTTGAACTGGTGCTTGACACTAACAAAATCTATGTTTTACCATTGCTATCGCCTGGGTAAAGAGAGGGCCTTGATCAAAAATTTATCCATCCGGCCACGATCATCGCAATTCTAACCGGCAAAATAATCGCTGTAATTTTGGCCATGGTCCCAGCAAAGGAGAATAAAATTAAAACCGGAGTTGAGAGAATTATTTTGACGGTTGTCCTGATTATATTTGTTTTTCTCCCCGGACTACCTCAAGTCCCCGTGCAGAGAAAGATTCTGCCGCTGCGGACCGTTGACCTCATTGACGCTCCCCAGATCAAAGAATTTAAGATCACTCCAGTGGCCATTGTTAAGGGAAATAATGTGGTAATCCGCTGGCGGGTGGAACCGGGGAGAGGAGGTACAGCCATAAAGAGCCTGGCTATATCAAAACTTGATGGCTCAGGGCCGGCCGTCAATCTAGTCAGTTCTGACCTGAGCGGAGAATTCAATCTTTCTATCCCGGCAACTTCGCCAGAGGGCACTTCAATTTATGGCCTCACTGCTGTTAATGAATTGTACCAAACCAGCATGGCCATAGCGCCTATCCGGATTACTGGCCCGCCGGATCTAATCGTTGAGGAGATTCAGTCCTCGGGACAATCGGTAGCCTTCAGCCTTAAGAACAAAGGCTCTGGAGATTTTCGTGGCCGACTAACTTTGAGGGTCTCAGTAAATGAAAATCCAGGGTCAATTTATATAGATAGTTATAGTATTCGCGAGCTTACAAAAACAGCCGACGGTGTCTACGAAGCTCGCGATATGGCCATTGCAGCCGGGAATACCAGGAGCTTTAGCCTGCTGGATCCTGAAACTGGCCAACCAGGGTGGTATACAGGCACTTACAGGATTTCTGTCAGAGCTGAATCGGACAATCCAGCTGAGCCGGCTGCGAATAACGAGAAGCGTGTCACCTTAAACCACACCGGTCTGCGCCGGGGAAGACCTGAATTAGACCTGTATTTCCTCGGGGATTTGACTGTTTTGAATTATGATGCTTTAGCTTATGCCAACCTGCAAGGTATTAGGTTTACGGTTATGAACACAGGTCCAGCCACCGCGGCCAATGTAGAGTGGGAAGCCCGGATATTTGAGAGAGAACAACTTTTGCGCAGGGAGAGCGGCTGGCGTCTAAAGAGCGGGACGATTTCAAGTCTGGCGCCAGGAAGCACCGAGGTGACTTTTGATTTTTTAAAGCCCGATCTGGCCGGCCGAGCCTTATTGTTAAAGGTTATCATAGACCCAAAGGACAAGATTCTTGAGTCTGATGAGGCCAACAACCAAAAGGAAATTGCAATCAGAATTCCAGACCGGATGTTATGATTTTAGGAGTTAATTGAATTATACATAGCGTCTTAAATGATTGCGCATAATTGATGGAGTGTAAGATTGGGTTTACGCCAAAGCCGAAATCGGACGAAGACCGCGTCCATCAATTCCTCCAGTTCAGGAAAGTATCGATTGTGTGTACAGAGACGCCGCGTCAACTTCCAAACCCGTTCGATTGGGTTGAGATCGGGACTGTAGGGAGGAAGGAAATCGAGCTGCAAACGAAAACGATGTTGAGAAAGCCAGTGGTGAAGAATCCGCGCATGATGGTGCCGGGCGTTATCGACAACCACGATCATCTTTCGACCCGAGCGGGCATGGCGAATGAGGGCTCCCAAGAAAGCTTGGAATGTCTCGGCGTTAAACGTCTTGGCCGGGCAGGCTGCCCCGAACACGGCCACCGACTTGTGGGTCGGTGCATGATAAAGGACGGGATCGGTATTTTCCGGGGGGACCCACATGACACACCGGGAGCCATGCTGCTGAAAATGGCATTCATCGGCAAACCACAGATCAATGTCCTCTCTTCGGGCCAGTCTTCGGAGTTTTTTTATATGCGGCCTTGGCCTCAGGATCGGCTTGGGCAATCAGGGACCGGGGTTTTCTCCGTCGGAATCCCAACTGATGGAACAAGCGCTGGCACTGACGGACGCCCATGTCGATCTGATAGCGGGTTTTCAGGTGATGGCTCAGAAGTTTTCCGTCCCAGAGGGTCTGGGGATAGCCCAAGAGTCGCGGCTCGCGTCGGATATCTTGACCGACGACTTGAAGGTCGCTTTCGCTTAGAGCCGGTGGCCTTCCGGTTCTTTCCCCTTCCTGGAGCCCGGCGAAGCCATGGTCTTGGAAACGATGGATCCAGTATTGGACCGTCCGAGGGCTCTGCCCCAGAAGGATCGCAATGTCATAGGAGCTCATACCGGAACAGGCGAGAAGCACACCGTGGAGCCGATGATCATAACGGGATTCCTCGGATCGCTGGATCTCGTTTTGGATGGCGAGTCTCATGATATCTGCGTCCGTAATTTCCAAGCGCCGCATGACGGCCTCCTTTCGGAGTCCATCATATCATAAATTACTATAATGCGCAATTATTTATGACGCTATGTATAAATTTTGCCTAAGCTCTTTTCCTTCATGACAGAATCTCTCTTATCTCTTCCAGAATTTCATCCAGGGGAGCCACATCTTCGAACCATTCCTTTTCTGTAATCTCATTGGTGCAGGCACAATAAACCTGCGAAATCAACGATTTCAACCGAGGGGGCAGCGGCTCCGGGGTTAACCTGCATATCTCTTTCCAGCGCTGTCTGTCCTGTTTCTTTGCTTCTTCTATAGCCTGATACCATTCCGTGTTGCGGTAGTATATCCGCGCGATTTCTTTGCTCACGGGCAGTCCGTCGAAGGTAAAACGGCATTCATCCAGCGTGCCCACGACATCGACAAGCATCAAACGGCGATTCGGGTCAAAGCCGACTTCGATCTTTCCGTCTTCGTTGACAAGTCCTATCTTTGAAAATTCTGCGGTGATAAGATCATTGACTGTCTGGGTGACATTTTTCAATTCAATGATTTCCTCATCGCTTAGGCCTGAGATCTGTTGGGCCTCAGCCCAAGTTAAATACCTGTCCGTTATCTCCAGCTTGGTGGAGACATCCAGGATTGGTGGTGTCAATCTCTGGCCGGGACGGGGCTCCTTATCCAGCCCCAAATCCTGCGGCCTTATCTCTCCATCTTTCAGGCGCCTGAAAACACTGCTTCCGGGTGGCAAATAATTTCTGTAAATCACTTCAAGGGGAATTAAAAAATTACCCCTTTCCCTTCGGAATACGGAATAATCGTATTGCTCGCCCTTAAGGTCAGGCCTTATAACGCGCAGCAGTTTTACTTCCATTGTGCCTGCAGGCTTAGTAATATCAGACAGCTTCTTAACCCTCCCTTCTTCCAGAAGCCCAAGGTAGTGGGTCGAAATAGCTCTTTCTTCAAGTTTTTCAAAAAAATAAGCCCCAAGGAGCGAAATGGCCTCTCCTTTAAAAGGGATATGATCGGGCATTTCTCCCCAGTCAAACACGGAGTATCGATTTGAGAAGAGGAACCTTGCCTGCCCGGGGTTTTCATCAGTTGCCTCTTTCAAAATTTGAAGGTCTTTGACACTACCCATGGCTAACCTCCTGATCGTCTTTTTTTAAGGATTCTTTCACTTCGCCTTGATATGTTTTGATTTTTTCTTGAATGTGCGGATCACTCAAACCCAAAATCTTTGCCGCCTCCAGTGTGGCATTCTCCGGCTCCAGCACCACCATCGGGGCTACAGCAGAGGGCATTCTGAGGCTTGAATAAATATCAGCGCCTCCAAACTTATCGCTATAGGGAGGGCAGGCGATAACCGGGCAGTATGTCTGAGCATCTGTGAATCCGCTCAACGCGTTGCTTCTGCCGGCCACGGTGATAAACACAACACCCTCCTGTTCATACTCTTTTATTAAATCGTAGCACCGAAACGGCACCTTATGTGCCGAAGCGACCCTGAGCACGCTTTCAATTCCAAATCTATCCAATTCCTTGGCAATTTGTTTAGACCAGCCTAAATCGCTTTTTGAACCCATGATGATGACAACTTTACTCAATTTCATTCCTCCTTAATGTATCGATTCCTCAAGCTGCTCCCTGTCATCCACGAATCAGCCTGAAGAGATCGCTTATCCGCCGGTGTTGCTCGATGGGATGTCGGAGGGGTAGCTGGGCGTGAAGTCGGTAGGCGTTCCGCCTTCCTTTGCGAACGTGCTCGATGTATCCGGCCTCTTCCAGTTCAGCGATAATGCGCTGCACGGCGCGTTCCGTGATGCCTACCACCGCTGCGATGTCCCGCATTCGTGCGGTCGCATCTCGGGCCAAACACAAGAGGACATGCGCATGGTTCGTCAGGAAAGTCCACCTCGATCCATTGTCTTTTCTTTTAGTCGTCGGCCATTCTCCTTGAGGCATTTCCGTCCAGTTTCGTTTTTCGGGGTCCCGGGTAGGATGGCCGTTTCAAATCTCCGGATTGAACGGCCACTTGAGTTGAAACTCCACCTCCTCATCTTGAGAACTCCTCTCATGTTCTATGTTGATGACAGCATCAGGTGGTATGGTGATACGTTCTCCCGCAACCTGAATCCGGAAACGCTTGCCTTGCTCGATGCAATCGGCTAAACGGCGCAACTTTGCAACGAACTGCTTTGCTGGATAGTCTTTCTCGACATCACGTTTCAGGTTGTCATTCCGGATTTCCATCTCATGCCTCCATTTCTTATTTTCAACCGCCATCCTTTTCACAGCGCTTTCTGTGTTTGAGGTGCATACCGCGGGACGGACTGTAAAATGCGAAGCGCAGCGAAGGCAGCGCCGAATCCATTATCGATGTTACAGACGGTCACGCCTGGAGCGCAGCTGGTGAGCATACCCGCCAGAGCAGCTAGGCCTCCCGCGCCGACGCCATAACCTTCTGACGTAGGCACGGCGATCACGGGAATGGATACCAGCCCGCCGACAACGCTCGGCAGGGCTCCCTCCATGCCGGCCACAACGATGGCCAACGCGGCCCGGTCCAGAACCTCACGGCGTCCCCACAACCGGTGAAGGCCAGCAACTCCCACGTCGTAAAGACGCTCGAACGGCAGTCCGCACGCGCTTAGTGTCTCGGCGCATTCCTCAGCCACTGGCAAATCCGCGGTTCCAGCACAGAGCAAGGCTACTATCCCACAAGAGCGCAGCGGGATTGTCTCCACCTCGACCCGAGCGACGCGGGCGATCGGCATGTAGCGCGTCTGCGGGAGCTCTCTTGCGAGAAGATCTGCTTTATCCGGGCTGATGCGAGTTATGAGCACGTTTTGTCCCTTGCGAATCAGTTCTTTTGCTATTCCGATAATTTGATCACACGTTTTGCCTTGCCCGAGAATCACCTCGGGCGCTCCCTGTCGCAGAGCACGGTGATGGTCGACCTTGGCGTACTCGAGGTCAGCAAACGGAAGGGCTCGCAATTCGGCCAGCGCGTGTTCGATTTCCATACGCCCATCACGTAACTCACTGAGTAAATGGCGCAGTCGGGTTATGTCCATCGTAGTTCTCCATGACGAAACACTTACTCACCGGGCAAAAGGGGATGTCCGTTGACCAAGTTCACCCAATCTTCCTCTAACGCGAAACTGCCATTTCTTGGGGTCTTTCGTTGTCGCAATGACGGCATCGTGGAGCAGGCCGACTTCAGGCTAACAGCTCTATGCATTGAAGCTGCCATGCCACACGCGGATTCATGCTCGTTGGTCCTAGCGACGCCAAACATGCTAATTATAATACACGAAATATAAATCGTGAGTCAAAGCGCATTCAATCACGTAAAATGTTACCGAAAGACGGCCTGTTAAATCATATAAAATGTTACCCAAATCCCATAAAGGATAGGGTAACATGCTTAGGATGGACATGAGAACACGAGAAGAGTATTTGAGGGCTCTCCTGGAGCGGTACCTTCGAGCCTGCAAGAAAGGAAAGGGTGAGATTCTGGACGAGTACTGCCGGAACACGGGTATGGTCCGCAAGTCTGTGATCAGGAAGCTGGCCGGAGTTTTTAGGGGAGACTCCCGGCCACGCAAGAAGAGGGAACCGACATACGGGAGGGCGGTAAGGGTGGCTGTGGAGAGGCTCTGGGAGATCTTCGACCGGCCTTGTGGCCAGAGGCTAAAGCCGTTGATTGAAGCAGAGCTGGGGAGGCTTCGGGCTCTGGGCGAGCTCAAGGTCGATGAGAAGACCGCCGCTCAACTCGAGCGGGTCTCGTCGGCGACGATCGACCGGCTCTTGAGGCCGAAGAAGGCCGAATGGGTTGCCCGAAGGCGCTACGGTCGGGCTGGGGGCAATCTTATTGCCAGGAAGATCCCGTTGAAAATGACCGATTGGAACATCCGTCAAATCGGGTTCCTGGAGAGGGACTTAGTTCTTCACTGCGGAGCCTCGACAGCCGGCGAGTATATCCACAGTCTATCGGCCCTGGAGATCGGCTCTGGCTGGTGGGAGGGGGAGGCAGTGATGGGCCGGGCCCAAAGCCGTATCTTCGAGGCTCTCAAGAACATTCGGGCCCGCACGCCATTTAGCTGGCGGGGAATCGACTCGGACAATGACAACGCCTTCATCAATGATCAGATCTATCGGTATTCGGAGAAGGAAAAGCTGCAATTCACCCGTTCTCGACCCTACCGCAAGAACTTCACCCATGTGCGCCGGCCTCTGGGATACTTGCGCTACGATACTCCCCAAGAGCTTGACCTGATCAACGACATGTACCGTAACGAGTTGCGCCTCTACAAGAACTTCTTCCAGCCGGTGATGAGGCTGGAGCGCAAGGAGAGGGTTGAGGGGAGGACCCACAGGTGCTATGCCAAGCCGCAGACGCTCTATCAAATCCTCAGGGAATCGGGCCAGCTTGGGCCGGATCAGGCTAAAAGGCTGGATGAGCTCTATCAGAGCTTGAACCCAGCCGAGCTAAAGCGCCGGATCGACGAGAAGCTGAGCGGGCTATATGCCTTCTATGAGAAGAAGCGCAAGGTCTCTTTCCGGGTTAATCCCTATAAAAAGCTCGAGCCTGCTTCGGTAACATTTTTGGTGATGCAATGAGTATAACTTCGGTAACATGGTTAGATGATTTGACACGAATGGAAATGATTCGTTGCCTCACGAGAAAATCTACGCGAAAACATTTTGCCTTCTGGCGCGTTGGGGGGCTAAATTTGGGGATGAATTTAGCCAAGAGGCAAGGAGATGGGGTTAGAGATGAAGGTTAAGCGCGAGAAATATAGGAAATTCATTTTCTGCTGTGGTAGCCGGGAACGCATCATAAATACCATTTTCCCCTTCAACCATACCTATAAAAAATAAAAATCCCGACAAAAAGGATGTCAAGGGCCATCGGAAGTCTCTCCTGGTGGGCCAAAGTGGCTCAAAAGCGGCAGAGACGATAAAAAAACGCCTGAAATCAGCCGGACCTCTCCTTCCGGGTCATCAAAGAATCATGAAAAATAATCGGCCGAAGCCTCGGAATCCATCAAGAATTCCTGCGAGACGACGGGAGGCGGCGGTGGCCTCTCGGCGACGAAGGTCAGCTTAAGGTGGTGGATAATCCTGTCCACCACGGCATAGTCTGTAATAAAGGCGATGATTTTCATTGTGCCGCCGCCCTGAGGACAGAGGAGAGGGTCAGATAGGGGGACACGTACTAAATTCCAGAGAATATGAAACATGTCCCCAATTTATCATCTCCGCCCAGCCCCGGCGGGGGATCTTCGGGCCTTCCTGCTCAACGATGATGAAGGGATGCTTGTCTAGCTGGGACTTTCGTGCCTTCCCCCGATGAGCATTGGCGTAGAGACCGAGGTAACGGACGGTCACTTGTCCCTTGTCTGGGATATGGGAGGTCACCCGGGCGATGAACTCCAGGTAATCCATCCGCTCCACCTCTTCTGGCTTTTCCCCATACCGGTAGCCGACTTTCCCGTCCCCTCTATCGAGGGAGAGGCGTTCCAGGGCCAAAAGAGGCCGGATCATGTATTTGCCAACTCTCTCCGCCTCTTCCCTGGTTTTGGCCCTGACCTTACTGTGGACCGAAAACCCTGAGTGGCGCCATCCGAGAATCTTCTCCTTCACAGCCTCTGAGATGAGCTCCTGGCGAAGGAGGAGAGCGAAGACCTCGCGCTTGAAGAACTCGGCCAGGAGGCTGTCTGGAAACTCAGCGAGATGATGAAACCTCCGCTCAGAGTCTTCGCCGCCCTCAGTCACCAGGAAATGGAGATGCGGGTGAAGACAAAACCATCCACAAGACCATAAAGCGGACTGACCCCCAAAATTCGAACCACCCTGAGTGCTAAAAATTAAGGGTGCTATAATGGACATCATCAGCCAGGTCAAAGCTCTTGAAGGAGGCACTGATGATGTCAGAGAAGCACGCCAAACGTTACACGCCGCGGTTCAAGTTCCAGGTGGTCATGGAGATCCTAAGCGGGACCAAGGCCATCGGCCAGATCGCCCGGTCCTACGGCGTTCATCCCGTTACTCTCACTCATTGGAAGAAAGAGTTCATCGAGAAAGGGCCGGAGATTTTCTCTCAGCAAACCACCATTCAGGAATACGAGAGAAGGATCGAGGAACTGGAGCGGTTGATTGGTCATAAGGAAGTGGAGATCGCGCTGCTAAAAAATTTTTTGGCCGGGAGCTCACCCCGGGGGAAAAAGTTGAGCTGACGCGGGCGTTTCGGGATGAATACGGGCTCAACCGGGTCTTGTTGGCACTGGGACTTTCCAAAGGCACTTGGTTCTATGCTCAGAAGAGAAAGAGTTATGAAGAGAGACATTCCGGGTTGAGGAAAGCGTTGTTGGAGATCGCCAGGGCGCATCCGGAATACGGGTATCGGCGGACGAATGCTGAGCTTCGGGCGCGGGGAATCCAGGTCAATAAGAAAGTCGTCGCCAGATTGCATACCTGCTGGGATCTGGCTGTGATTAAACGGGTTAGGAAGCCCAAAACAAGCTCTCTGGCTAAGCTTCTCAAGGAAACAGGTCCGAGGATCAACCTGGTGGCGAATTTGTCTTCCATCGACGATTTTGAGGTCCTGTATACGGATTTTGCGGAGATCCTTTATCGGAGAGGCCGGGCCAAAGCCCAATTGATGCCGCTCGTCGATCATTCCAGCAAACTCGTCGTCGGTCATGCCCTGGGAGAGGCGGATAATACGGAATTGGCCCTGGAAGCCTGGCGCCGTGCCAAAAAGACGCTGAAGAGATATGGAGTGGCGACTGAAGGCTTGATTGTCCATCAGGATCAGGACGGTGTGTATTTAGGCCATGGCTGGCTTTATGAGCTTGCAGTCCGGGATAAGGTGCGCGTTTCTTATTCTGAGACCGGGGCCAAAGGCAATGTGCATATGGAAGCGTTTAACTCCCGATTCAAAACAGAAAATCGCTTGTTGTTTTGGGAGCAGGAAGACCTGGTCTCCTTGAAAAAAGTTGTTGCTCAGCGGATTCGGTACTATAATCATGTTCATCGACACTCGGCGCTCGGCAACAAGTCGCCGATTCGATATCTCAAAGAGAAGGGCAAAACAGCCGGCTGAGATGTTAGCGCAAATTAGCCCTCTAAGTGGTTCGAAAAATGGGGGTCATAACCTTTTGCTTCAATTTTGGGGTAAGCAGTAGGAAACTTCCGCTAGAAAATAAACAGGTGTAGCTTCTACTTCATTTATCGTTTGGCACGCTTAAGCTTCTCCAAAACACCTCCGCCTTTTATCTGGTCTTCGTCGAAGGGATAAGGTGAGTTTTTGTCACCAAGCAATTTTAGCTCAATTATGTAGAAATTGAGGAACACGAAAACAGCCATCCACACTACTGCAAGTAACCAATCCCATAGATTCGCCATGTTGTTTGCTTGAATGTGATAGATGTATATTACACCTATCGGAAGCCAACCAAAAACAGTTGTAACAGTCCCAGGAGTGTAGAAAGTTCTTAGCTTTATGTTCGCATAAATAACATGGCCGAAGAATTGTACAGTTAAGCCGAGTAGAACGGGCGCTAAACCTAACCAAATCACATTGGGGAAAAAGACTGGAAACAAGTAAAACCCATATGCGAAAATAAGGTTCGCTACCATGGACGAATTCTGGTTAAGTGGATAGCGGTCTGGCTTTTCACTTTTATATAGAACCATATTCGCAACCGCTGGAAATCCACTCGGCCAAGTGTATTCTTCAAATTGGTGTAGAAGAACAACAATAAAGTTGAGAATAAGAAGTTTTTGTAAAAAGACAAGCTCTTTCCAAGCAAATATTAGGTAGGCTCCTGCGACTATTGCTGAAAAAAGACCAATGGTACTCCAACGCCTCCTTAGAAATTTTAAAGTGGTCATATTGCTTTTCATAGTATTTACCTCCTCGTGTATAATTTATGAGTCTCTTAATAGAGACTAAAATCTCATTACTCTTCATTTTTGTTTTGATATAAGGGATCAGTGCTGTCCCATTTATGATTTTAATAAGTCGCATATCATGCACATATTACACAGATTAAAGCAGATTTCCCGCGTAATCGATTTGAACTCTAATTCTATTTTCTTCCCCTATAACTCCAATTATTTCAACAAATATTTTTGTATAATATTCTTACCTGGACTATTCACGAAATGAAAGGAAAAAATCCCCTCTCCCCATGTGGGAGAGGGTCGGGGTGAGGGGGATCATTCAAAGATTCCCCCTCCCCTCTATCCCCTCCCCCCAGGGGAGGGGCCTGCTTTCTGGCATAATTCGTGAATAGGTCAGGCTTAATGGGACACTATTGATAAGGGATAAGAAATTCGTTTTCTGCTGCGCTGGCCGAATGATCTCTCGGACACCAA
>JBBILQ010000065.1:0-14014 GCA_037444845.1 Candidatus Aminicenantota bacterium
GGGCCATGCAGCATCCGGTGGGAGTGGGTGATGCCAAGTTTCATCTTGGTAATTTCAGCGGGCATGTGGATACGGTTTATTTAGGGACATTCTGGAAAAACATCTTTGATGAGATAGGGCTTTTCGATACAAACGCTCCTTCGAACGAGGATGCCGAGTTAAACATGCGGATTTTGCGGGCGGGAAAGAAGATTTATTTAGACAGCTCGCTTAAAGTGGCCTATTTTCCCCGGGAGACGTTTAGAAAATTGGCTGGGCAGTATTTTAATTACGGGCGAGGACGGTGTTATACGGTGCTTAAGCACAGGCGGGTGACGAGCTGGAGGCAGGTGGCGCCGGTAGTTTTTGTAGTTGGATTGGCTGGGGCCGTTGCGGTTAGCTTTATCTGGCCGTGGACCCTTCTTCTTCCGGCTGGGTATGCAGCCGCGCTGGTAGTGGCGGCGCTTTTGTGCAGAAAGAAGCCCGCGATTAAGAGCGATATTAAGCGGGATGAAGAGAGATTGCCCCGCTTTGCCAGCAAAGACAGCATTGCGGTAAGGCTTCTTATGGCAATAGCCTGGATGGTCATGCATGTTTCCTGGGGGCTCGGATTCTGGAATTACCTAATCTTTCGTAGGAAAAAACTACGGGAATCTTCATGAATGAAATGCCAGCAATTCCCTGGGCAAAGGTTATCTCGAACTTTATCTGGATATTGGGGGCAGCGATTATTCTGGCGGCGCTCGGGTATCAGGAATTCCTGGCCCATCTGGAGAAAGAGATAGGGGGAAAGAAGAAGAGTGATGAGGCAGAGAAAAAGGGCCAAGCAAAGCAAGCCGGACATCACGGTCTAAGGAGTGAGGGCTTCAAAAAGGCCCTATTTCTTGGGTTGACGCTCGTTTTCGGTGGAACAAGCGCGGCGTTAAAGGGGCCGTTAGTTTCTTCCACTCTTGGTATTCTTGCTTTTATAGCAGGAGTCGTGTTCGTTAAAAAAATCGCGAGGGGCGGACAGCGCTGAAGTCAGAATAAGATCTAAGCACTTGAAAAAAGTCAAAAAAATTATCGTCGTTTATCTTGTGGCAAGCGGAGTTGCCTTCAATATTTTCCTCATCTGGATGGCGGCCGGGTTGCCGATCCTGATCGACCGCTGGCTGGTGAAGACGGAGCGGCCGGTTCAGGCGGATTACATCGTCTGCCTTTCGGGCGGAGTTACGGGCGATAACTTGCCTTCGGAAGCAGGGTGGCGCCGCATCTACACTGCTTGTCAGCTTTATCTCGACGGTTACGGGAAGAAAATCGTCTTTGCGGGAGGGGGCGCAAGCGATGTAAGCGAAGCCGAGGTCTATGCCGAGGCAGCCATGTGGCTGGGGTGCGCGGAACAGTCTTTCGCTTTTGAGCCGGGCGCGGGGAGCACGGCTGACCACCCGCTGAGCTTACTGGGCAGTAATGAATTGGGGATAAGCAAGGAAAGCGCGCTGAATATCGTCACATCGCCCCTTCATTCGCGCCGGACAGCGCTGTGTTTTAAGAAAGCCGGGTTTCAGAATTTCCGCGTGGTGGCCAATTACGTCTCTCGAAAGCAGGACCCGGCCCTCGTGAGACAGCTCCGAACGTCGCGCTTCGAGTTTTACCAGCCGAGCGGGAAGACGTATGACGACGTGTTAATGAGGCTCCGCACGAGGAGCGGCTATTTTTTTGAAGCGCTCCGGGAGGCGGCCGCCATCGGGTTGTATTGGATTAACGGAAAGATTTAAAACAAGATGCCGGCCGGCCGCTTGAAGAAGCCTCTAAAGATCGCGGCTGGCGTCGCCGTCACGGGCCTTGCGCTCTGGCTGAGCTTCCGGAAGTTAGACTGGCTGGACGTCAGAGCCTCTTTCGGAAGCGCGAATTATTCCTGGGTTGTTGCGGCCATAGCGCTCACTCTTATCACCCTCTACGGCCTCGGCTGGCGGTGGCAGATACTTCTTAAGCCCAGGGAAAAATTCAGTCTGGCCTCCCTCTTCAGGCTCAATATCATCGGCCAGTATGTGAACATTCTCATGCCCTGGCGCGTGGGAGAGGTGGCCAGGGCTTATCTGGCCTCCAAGCAGTCGCAGGCTTCGGCGGCCTTCGTCATGGGAACCGTGGCTGTCGAGAAAATCTTAGATTTTTTAGTCTTCGTCGTTTTCTGGCTCATCGCGCCTGTGTTCTTAACCGCAGGCCAAAGAGCCGGCGGCCAAAGAACAGCGCTGATTTTTTTTGTCCTGGGGGCCGGAATTCTCGCCCTCTTCGCTTTCTGGCCGCAGGATTTTCTCAAACATCTCGCCCGGCTGGCGCGGCTGCTTCCGGCCAAAATCGCGCGGCCGGCTCTTCAGTTTATCAGCGAAGGACTCGAGGCATTCGGCCAGCTCAAAAGCCCGAGGGTTCTGCTCACTTTCGGCGCTATCACTCTGGGGCTTATTTTCGGGCAAGTTCTCACTAACCTTTTTGTGTTCAGGGCGTTCGGGATCGGGCTTTCTCTCTGGCCGGCGCTCCTCGTCTTGATGGCCGTCCAGGCGGGGAACATCCCGCCCTCGGTGCCGGGTAAAATCGGCGTTTTCGAGTATGCCGTCATCCTGGCTCTCTCGGCTTTCCGGTTGCCGCGAGAACAAGCCTTGAGTTATGCTATCATGCTTCATGTCGTGGCTTACGTTCCGAAAATCGTGTTGGGTGCGGTGTTTCTCGGAGGAATCTCGCCGAAGAGAATGGCGGCAAAATGAAGCTTCGCGATATCCGCGCTGAGGCCTGGTTTCATGAAAGACGAAGGCTTTGTTCGGCTGACCGCTATTCTGCGGGAAGCGCGAAGCGGCTGATGGACATCGCGTTTTCTTTCGCGGTGCTGGTGATGACCCTGCCTCTCTGGCCGGTGATCGCCCTGGCCATCAAGCTGAATTCGCGCGGTCCGGTCTTTTACACGCAGACGAGAGTCGGAAAAGGAGGGACTGTCTTCGCTCTGAGCAAGTTCAGGTCGATGATCGAACGGGCCGAAGAGAACGGCGCCCTCTGGGCGGAGGAGGACGACGCAAGGATTACGGCGGTCGGCCGTATGCTAAGGCAGCTTCATGTGGATGAGCTTCCCCAGCTTCTTCACGTCCTCCGGGGCGAGATGTCGCTTGTCGGGCCGCGGCCAGAGAGGCCGGAATTCGTCCGGGAGTTGAAAAGGGATATTCCGCACTACTCTCTCCGGCATCTGGTCAAGCCCGGGCTTACGGGCTGGGCCCAGGTCCATTATCCCTATGTGTCGTCCCTCGAGGCGTCGCGGGAGAAGTTAGAGTATGACCTCTATTATGTAGCTCACATGTCGCTCGCGCTGGACCTCCTGGTTCTGCTCAAAACAGCTCAGAAAATCTTCAGGGCTGGTACGGCGAACCCTAATCCCAAAAACAAGAGATAAGACTGTGCAAGAAAAAGGATGGGCTGGAAGACAGCCATACAAGATTCTTTTTCTTGTGTTTTTTATGGCCTCCGGGCTGCTCCTCAATTTTATCGTCCCGCCATTCCAGAACCCGGACGAACCCCATCATTTCGGGACGATCATGGTTTATGCTCTGGGAGAAGAGAGAAAGGATTTCGTCGAGAAAGAAATCCTCCGGCTGATGGACGAAAACGATTGGTGGAGGTTAGCCGGGATGGGCCGGCCCGAGGCGCTGCCAGAGCGTCTCTCGGAAATCCCCTATCTCATGGGCTATTACCCGATCAGTGATTTTCGGGAAAGGCTCGCGGGTCTGACTTTTTATCATTTCCTCCTGGGGAAGGCGCTCGCTCTTTCAGGGATCGAGAGTATCGGATCGGCTTATTATTGCTGTCGGTTTGTTTCTTTTGTTTTTATCCTGGGTTCCTTGCTCTTTGCCTTCTCCGCCTTCCCAAAGATGGCGGCCGGATGGAGCGGCCTCTTTGTGTGGGCGCCCCTCTTCATTCTTTTCTCGCCCCAGTTTGCCCTGCTTTCCATCTCGGTGAGCTCCGATGCACCGGCCATTTTCCTGGGAAGCGTCTTTTTCTGGGCGGCCTTTTCGCTTATCGGAGAGAGATTCAGGTTTAGGGCGGGGCCGCTTGTTCTTCTCTGGGGGAGCGCTTTTCTCGGCCTCCTCACAGACAGGTCGGCGTTTTCTTTGATCTTCTTGGCTGCGCTGTGTCTTATTTTCTGCCTCAAGATGACGAGAAAAAATTATCAAAATTATATTATCGGAGCCATCGCCCTTATTCTCGGTTTTCTTCTTGTGGCCTACTTTCTTGTCCTTCTTTTTCCGCTCGAGATTGATAACAGCGTCGGCCTTATCAGCCAGAACTGGGATCGGGCGGTCCGGCAACTCCCGCGGCTTTTTTCGGGGGAGGGTTTTAGCCGTCAGTTTTGTGCGTCTCTGGGCGACAGCTTTTTGCTCAGGTTCGGCTGGATGGCTTTTGGCGCCGCCAAAATCTTTTACTGGGCCTGGAGAGGAATGGTCGCGCTCGCCGGCCTGGGCGTCGTTGTTTATGCGGTTCGCTCGTTTGCCGGCTGGATATCCCGGATGAGCCGGGAGAAGGGGCAGTCCTTGTCTCTGGTCGTTTTTTCCGGGGCGGCGGTTTTTGCCCAGATTGCCGGGCTTTGGGGATATTACGGAGCTAATAAGATCCTTCCTCAGGGGAGGCATCTTTTTCCGCTCGCTATTCCTCTTGTCTTTCTCCTTTTTTTGGGGCTTGAAAACGTCCTCAGGCTTGTCAGCAGAAAGGCGGCGGCCATCGGCCTCGGAGCGGCCGTTGTTTTCGAATTCCTCTTCTTCGGTTACGTCGTCTGGAACTACATCGTTCCCATGTTTCATTTGACCTTAAAAGCACCTCATCCCGGTATCTAAATAAAAGAACTCCCCCTAGCAGACGATTCTCTGGTGAGGCCAAAGAGAGCCGTCTTTTTTATGATAGAATAAACGGCGTATTGAACGAGATGAAAAGATACCTTCGAGAGCTCATTCAGTACCGCGACCTCTTAGTTAACCTCACCCTGACCGAGCTCAAGCTCCGCTACCGGAATTCCGTCCTGGGGTTCCTCTGGACGATCCTCAACCCGCTCTTTTACCTCCTCGTCCTGGCCTTCGTTTTTTCCCGAATCATCAAGTTCGAGGTGCCCAATTACACGATTTTTCTTTTTGCCGGCCTCGCCTCCTGGTTGATGATCCAGCAGACGGTCACCATCGCCACGGCCTCGATTGTCAACAACCAGGCCCTCATCCGGCGCGTTTATGTTCCGAAAATGGTCTTTCCGCTTTCGAACGTCTTTTCGCGCTATGTGGACCATGCGATTTTAATCCTCGTCCTTTTCGGGTTCATGGCTGTTTTCAAGGCGGCCTTCACCTGGAGCCTGCTTTTTGTTCCTGTCGCCATCGTCCTTCATTTCTTTTTTTCCTGGGGCCTTTCTCTTATCACCACCGTGGCGCATATCAGAATCCGGGACGTCCAGCACGTCGTGGCGATTCTCTTCCAGATTCTTTTCTATGCGACGCCGGTCATCTACCCGCTCGATGTCCTCCCTCTCAGATACCGGCCCTTTCTCCTCTGGAATCCTTTTTATTACTTCGTCGAGTGCTTCCGGTTTCCCGTGTTTCATTCTTCCCTTCCGCCCGGCCGGCTCGTTCTAACGGCGCTGGCGCTCACGGTCGTAACCTTTGCCGTCGGGTTTATCCTTTTTTATAAGAAAGAAAAATTCTTCGTCTTCCATCTGTCTTGATTGAGGCCGATTGAATGGAAAAGACGCTGATCAAAACCGAGTCGGCGGGAGTCAAGTACTTCCTGAACTACGAGGAGGGCGCGGCCGCGGCGCCTCGGGGAACGATTCGCACGCTCCTGGAAAGAAAAAAGAGAAAAGAATTCTGGGCTCTCCGGGACGTATCGCTCGAGATTCGAAGCGGCGAGATTTTCGGCGTCATCGGAAGTAACGGCGCAGGGAAGAGCACGCTCCTCAAGGCCGTTGCGGGCATCATCCCCGTGACGGAGGGCGAAATTTCGGTTGACGGGACGATTGCTCCGCTCATCGAGTTGGGCGCCGCCTTCAACCAGGAGCTCACCGGCGCAGAAAATATCTACCTCTCAGGGTCCATCTACAGGATTCCGCGGAAGACGATCCGGGAAAACTTCGATAAGATTGTTGATTTTTCCGGGCTCAGGCGGTTCATCCACACGCCTGTCAAAAATTATTCCTCGGGCATGTTCATCCGGCTGGCCTTTTCGATCGTCATTTTCTTCAAGCCCGACGTCGTCCTCATCGACGAGGTTTTTTCGGTCGGAGACGCCGTTTTTCAGCAGCGGAGCTTCGAGAAAATGCTCTTTTTCAAGGAGCGGGGAGCGGCCATCGTGCTTGTCACCCACGACCTGAATTTGATCAGCCAGATATGCGGCCGGGCGCTGGTTTTGAGCAGGGGGAAAGCGTCATTCCTCGGGAAGGCTGAAGAGGCCATCAACCATTACCTCAAGTTGATAAAAAGCCGGGAGGGACTGGAGGAGGATGCGCGGCGGCCTGAGCCTGTGGCGGTGGCGGCGGCTGAGGACTCGAGACGGTGGGGGACGAGGAAGGTGGAGATTGTCGGCGTGGATTTCGTGGACGAGAAGGGGAACCGGAAGAATGTTTTCGCCACGGGTGATTATTTTGAGGCGCGGCTCTCCTATGTCTCGCATGAGGCGGGAGTGAAAGCCGTTTTCGGCGCTGCTTTTAATACAATCTACAAGATGCTCATCTACGGGCCCAATACCCTGGAGAGCGATTTCCCGGATTCACTGCCCGAGCGAGGAACGGTCCGGTTCGTCGTCCCCCGGCTGCCTCTTTTTGAAGGGGATTATCTTTTTTCGGCCTCGGTTTACGACCCGGGCCTGACCGTGGCCTACGACCATCATGAGATGATGTACTTCTTCAGGGTTGTAAGCCGCGGCGGCCGGGATTTCGGCTGCGTCCGGATCGACTCCCGCTGGGAGATCGTGAGCGGGTGAATTGATACGAACGCATTGAACACCTTTGCATTGTCATCGCGAGGAACGAAGTGACGTGGCGATCTCAGTTTAAGATTGCTTCGTCGCCAAGCCTCCTCCCAATGACCCGTTATTTATTACGTTCATGTTATGGCAGGGTATGATGGAAGATTTTCCCTGGACCTTCGATCAGTTCCAGAGGTATGCGGTCCTTCGGGAATTCTTAGAAGTCTTTTATCCGGAGCGCCTTGATCATCGAGAAAAGAAGATCAGGGTACTGGATATCGGCGGCCTTTCCCCGGACCGGCAGGGCGAGTCCTTCTGGCTTCCGGTGAAGCGGGTTCTTTTAGAAGGGTCCTTTGCCTTAGACATCAACTTCTGCGCTGAAAAGAGGTTTATTCAGGGCGAGGGCACGAAGGTTCCTTTCAGGGAGGGGTGCTTTGACGTTACGGCGGCGCTCGATGTCATCGAGCATGTCCCCGCTGAGAGGCGAGAAGAATTTTTAAAAGAGATGTGCCGTGTGACTCGAGGCTCGGTCATCGTCTCGGCGCCTTTTTGTGATTCAAAAATCGAGGAGACGGAAGCTCTTCTTTTTGAAGAAATCAAAAGGATTCACGGCGCGGAGCACCGCCAGCTCCTTGAGCATAAGGCTTTCAGCCTTCCGGAGGTAAGCAGCATTACGAAGGCGCTGGCAACGGACATGCTTGCAGGCGCGGGCTTCTTTTTCGGGGCGCTCGATAACTGGCTTTTTTTCCAGACCTTGAGAAACTGCTTTCTCCTTGGAAAAAACGCCGCAAAGATCCATGAGATCTTTGACCGATGGATGGCCGGCCGCGGTCATTCTCCGGAACATGAGTTCGAGCCTCCTTTTTCGCGGCATTTCTGGGTTTATTCGAAAACCATCAGCCGGGAAGCGCTTGAATCGGGAATCGAAAAAATCAAGGAGGCGCTCAAGAAAAGGCAGGGCCCCCGGCTTGGCTATGAAGATGCCGTCGCCTTTAATAAAGAGGTGACTGATTTTTTCTCGCGGGAGAGGGTTTCTGCCGTTGTCGTCACCTCGAGCGAGGGAAAATATTTGACGGAATGCTTGAACCATGTTCTGACGCAGCGGGTGGATTTCGACCTTGAGGTCTGCGTTTTTGACATCGAGGGAAATAGTGAAAAAGAGAGAAAAATCAAAGCCCTGTTCCCTGGCGTGAAATATCTCGCGGCGGAGAAAGGAGAGAAGTCGCCCAATGCACTCCTGAGAGTGTTTGCGCAGGTGACCGGCGATTTCATCCTTCTTTTGGCCGATGATATCGTCCTTCCGCCCGAGTCGGCGTTTGAGTTTTACCAGAAGCTCAAGACATCTGGGGAGTGCGGTCCCATCGCTCCCAGGGTCGCCAGGGAAGGCCGTTTTACGCCGGTCTGGACGGGAGAGCGAGGCTCTCCGGTGAAGATTCTGGCTGGAAGACTGGCCAGACCGTCCCGTGGCCTTAAAAAAAGAAACATCGACTGGGTTTTCAGCCCCTGTCTTTTTTTCAGGAAGGAGGCGCTTTTCGAAAGAAACCTCCGTCCGCGGTCTCTAACTCGGAGGAATATTTTCCTCTGGGAAAAAGAGAATAGACCGAAACCGGGAAAATCAGGAATATCCCCAATTCTCTTGGACGTTGTCGTCTACAAGAAAGAATGAAGACTAGTATGAACGTAATATATATTGTTATATCACCCCCACCCTTGCCCTCCCCCCTCGAGGGGGAGGATGAAGGTGGGGGGTATCATTAAATAATGCGCTCATAATAATAATTTCCCATGACTGGGCAAAGCATAACGAACAGACGAACGGCAAAGCATAACGAACAAATGAACGGCGAAATATAACGAATAAACGAACGAAAAAAATAACGAATAAATGAACGGTTAAAGAACGACGAATAAATGAACGGTTAGAGAATGACGAATAAATGAACGGTTGAAGAATGACGAATAAGTTAACCCCCTCCCCTGGCGGGAGGGGATAGAGGGGAGGGGGATTGAGATAAAAATAGAGAAGAATTTGGGTAGACTTAGTTTTTTTCAAAGCAAGGATTTTCGGCTTTGCCCGAAAGCCGGTAAATTCTATTTTGTCCACAGGGAGAGCGGGGATAGGGTCATAACCGACAGTCTTGGACGGGCCATCTGGGAGAGCCTTCCCGGTGTGGAGGAGGAGGTAATCCGGAAGAGCGCCGATATAACGGGTGCTCAAGAGGATTCAGTCCGCGATTTTCTCCCGGTGATGCTCAGTGCCGGGATAATCAATCGCCTGGCTGAGGGACTGGAAGAGAAGGGGGAGAAGAAGGGGGAGGAGGAAGCAGAAGAAGAAGGAGGGAAAAAGGAGAAGAAAGAGAAAGAGGGAAAAAAGAAGGAAGAAACAAAGAATTTTGGCCTTGTTTCGGTTATCATCGTTACGTTCAACAGCGAAGAACATATCAAGGGCTGCCTGGAATCAATCCTGAATCAGACTTATAAAAACCTCGAGGTCATCGCTGTCGATAACGCCTCCAAAGACCGGACAGTCGAAATTGCCCGATCCTATCGTCCCCGGGTCAAACTCTTCCCCCTGCGGAAAAACCGCTATTTTCCCGGCGCTGTAAATTACGGAATCGAGAGGGCTGGGGGCGATTTTTTCCTTGTTTTAAACGATGACCTGGAGTTAGACAGCCGCTGCGTTTCGCTGCTCGTTGAGCGGATGTCGGCTGACGCTGAGGCCGGAGCCGTTGTTCCGATGATGAAATTCTACCATCTTCGCGGGTTCGTCAATGGCCTCGGGAATCAAATCAGGGACAGAGGCTGGGGAAGCGACAATTTCATCGGCTGCGTCGATGTCGGCCAGTTTCGCGGTTTGGCAGAAGTCCCCTCGGCCTGTTTCGGCGCGGTCCTTCTCCGGAAGAAGACGGTCGAAGAGGTCGGGCTCCTCGATCCAAAGTACAAATCCTATTACGAGGATTCCGACTGGAGCTTCCGCTGCTGGATGCGGGGCTGGAAGATCGTGCCGGAAGTGAGAGCGCTCGTCTATCATAAATTCGGAGCCCACTGGAGGGCCTCGGGGCGCAAACTAAAGTTAGTGGCAAGAAACAGGCTGAGGCTCGCCCTGAAGCTTTTCCAGGGGAGAATCCTTCTCCGGTTTCTCAAAAGTTACGTGAGTGAAGATGTGCGCAACAGCCTTTCTCTCCTCAGGCGAGGAGAATTTGGCTCGGCTGCCGCTTATCCTAACGCCTATGCTTCGCTGGTCCTCAGCCTCCCCGGAATCTATCTCCAGCGGCGGAAATTTTTCAGGGAAAGGTGGCCGCTTTTGCGGGCAGGCGATATCCTGAGGAAAAACCCGGAGCCGTTCAGTTTCCTGAATGACGAAAACGTTCCCGTCCTCGATTCCGGCCTCATTTCCAATTATTACAGCCGGTACTTAGGATGATCTCTTCCCAAATAACGCAAGCTAAGTTGATCTTTTCACAGATAGTGAAAAAAATAATCCCCTCCCCTGGCGGGAGGGGATAGAGGGGAGGGGGATTTCTTATTGTCACCCTCACCCCGACCCTCTCCCGTCGAGGGAGAGGGTAAGAGAGAGGGGCGGATCACAAGTAATTGCGTTTATAATATTGACTTACGCAAAACTAATGGATGCCATCTTCTCCCACAAGATTCGTATCCATTATTTATGCGTGGCTCAATAATCAAGGCTAAAAAGACAAAGAATAACAAATAAGACTAAAGCATGAAAAAAAGCATCCTATTCATCACTCACCTCTATTATCCGTCGCCGGGAGGAGCGGAGAGAGTGTTTCAGAAAATTGCCGAAGGCCTGGCCCGGAGAGGCTTCCGAGTGACGGTGCTCACGAGCGATGCCCTGAGCACGGAACAGTATTTCACGGGGGCGGTGAATAATCTCCCGGCGTATGAGGTTATCAACGGAGTCCGCGTCCTCAGGGAGCCCTTAAGGGCGAAGATTTATAGATATCTTAGGTTCATCGACCGGCCTCTCAGAAAGGCGGGACGCTTGGGCGTTTTTCTGAGGCCGCTTTTTTTCGGACCTCACTTTTGCCGGACGTTTAAGGAAATCTTAAAAGAAAAGGTCGATATTATCGTCGCTGGGCCGACGCCTACTTCTGCTGTTTTTTACGGTCTTTGTTACAATAAAAGAAAGCCCGGAACTAGATTCATCGTTATCCCCTGTATGCATACTGGCGACAGGCTCCATACCTCGTGGCTGAACCTGTGGGCAATCCGGAGGGCGGATTCTGTTTTTGCTCTGACCGAGGCTGAGAAAAAATACCTGAGGTTGAGGGGCGTCCGGGAAGAAAAAATCCAAAAAATCGCCTGCGGCGTCGATGAATTTTTCTTTGAGGCGCCGCTCGCAGCAACCGGAAGCCTAAGAGATTATGTTCTCTATTTAGGACAGGAAGGCGAGCACAAGAGAATCCCGTTGCTGGTCAAGGCGATGAGAAATCTCTGGGACAAGGGCTGTGAAAATGCGCTCGTCATCGCAGGCGCCCGGACCAATTTCTCTTTTGAAATAGATAGGATTATCAACCGCCTGCCTCCAAGCGGCCGGTCCAAGATTTTCCGGTTTAATAATTTCGGCGAAGATCAAAAAATCGGCCTTTTAGATAACTGTCTTGTGATGGTCAACCCCTCGGCCTTCGAGGCTTTTGGGATTGTCTTTCTCGAAGCCTGGGCCAGAGGAAAGCCCGTCATCGGCGCGAATATCCGGGCCCTCAGGGAGATCATCCGGGACGGCCAGAACGGCCTCCTCTTTGACGCCCGGGAAAACGGGGACCTTGAGCGAAAGACATTGAAAATACTGGACAATCCGGAGCTTGGCCTGAGAATGGGGAAGGCCGGGCACCTGGAAGTCAGGGAGAAATACACCTGGGACAGAATCGTCGAAAAAATTGCCATTATATTTTTCCCGGGAATTTCGACTAAAATATAGAGGTGAAGTAGCCATGAAGAGAAATATTGCTCTGTATTGCTTATGCGGCATTTTTCTTTTATTAAGCCTGGGTTCCGCCGATGAGCTTCCCATCCCGACGTACGCCAATTCTGTCATCATCAGCATCGAGCACAGTCCGGCAGATTTCGCCGAGGTGGACTATATCAAGAGCCGCTTTAACTTTGGACTTTACGCCTGGCTCTCGTTTTCGCGGACGACCATAAACCCGGATCTACCCTGGCATCACGACTGGAACGACGCCTCGGCCGGCATCCAGAGCTTCAAGGATCAAGTCAATGCGCTCATCGCTGCTTGTAAAAAGAAGAACGTCCGGCTCCATATCGTCCTCTGCTCGGGGATCGCCAGAGCTTTGCCGCTTTACCGCAAGGCCAAGCAAGAAGACATCCGTAACTGTTCCTGGTATAACGACAACAAGCTGGCCTCGGACACTCAGATCGCAGCCCCTAACGCGCTGGACGAGTTTGTTTTTGGGACTTGTTCCCGTTATGCCAGGAAGCTGCGGGCTAACCTCGAAGCCAAGGCGAAAGCGGCAGCAGCCTTTTTAAAGCAGGTGATGGATGAGAATCCGGATGTTTTGATCGCCCTCAGCGGCTGGGGCGAGGCGGAGATGAATTTCAACCGCATTGACCACCTGAGGAACCTCCAGGAATACTTCTGCGACTACTCGCCTTTTGCCGTGTTTGAGTTCAGGGACTGGATTTGCCATACAGGAATGTATGACGACTTGAGCGGCGCCTATAAAGGCCAGGGATACGCCCAGGGTGGGACGAAATACCAGGGCACTGCCGGCCTGGCCCAGTTCAACGCCGATTTCGGGACGGCCTTCACGACCTGGAACCTCAAGTACTACAACTGGAGCCTCGCCGACGAGTACGACTCAAACCCTGTCGATGAGGTCAGTAACGACCCCAACCGCATCCCAATTTCCCAGTATTCCCACGGGAACATGATGCCTTCTTCGGGCGCCGGCTATATCGCCGGCGGTTTTGACCCGCCGCGCTCGATGATGACGCCGGGCGCCTTCCTCAACCTCTGGACGCTCTTCCGCCAGACCATGGTCCATAACTTCGTCAAAGACCTGGCTAAATGGATGAGCGAAGCGGGCATCCCCTCCGACCGATGGTTTTCCCACCAGATTGCCACCGACTACCTCTGGGGCTCTAACCCCACCTGGCCCGAGCTTTACAACCGGTACTACACGTCGGCTTCCCCTCTCTGGACGTCTGACGTCAGGCCTTACGGCTCGATCGGCGCTACGATCTACGACATCAAATACCCTCCGGATGTCTTTCCGGGTGAGTTCGCCCGGACGACAAAATATGGCGTCCCGGCCATACGCGGCATGACCGACAACTGGGCCATCATGGAGTACGACGCTGAAACCTATCCCTCCGGATTCGCCGTCCAGCAGAGCAGCGCCGACCTCATCCTCCAGCAGTACATGAACCTCTATAACCACAACGTCCATCTCATCAACTTTTTCAGGTGGTTGGACGATTCGGGCGAGCACCGGATCAAAGGGATGAACAAGGAGGCCGCTCTGGCCAGTTTCATCGAGCGAATCCGCGACAAGGCGAGGAGGACAAACCTGAGCACGGTCTTCTCGCCGCCGAAAGTCGCCGGCCTTTCGGCAGGCTACGACTCGTCTGTATTCACGGTCAGGCTGGCGTTGGGCGGGAAGATCTGGCAGGGGCAGCCCTGGAACTGGAAGGACTGGGGAGATTTCAGCCACTTTGAAATCTATCGGTCGCAGACACCGAATTTCACGCCAGGCCCCGGAAACCTCTTGGCTACGGCAACCGATTATTCCTATGACGATAGGGCCATCCTCGTTGGAGCCACATATTTTTATAAAGTGAGGGCGGTCAACAAGAATCAAGTTGGCGGACCGTTTTCGGATGAAATCTCCGCGACGGTGACCTCACCGCAAGCGCCCGTGCTTTACGTCAATAAGTCGCTCGTTTATTTTGGGGCAACGGTGGGCGGCGCGGTCACGGGGAAGGAGAGGATCCTGGTCACCAACACCGGCCAGGGCGTGCTCAACTGGCAGGTGACAAAGAGCACCTCCTGGATTGAAGTCAACCCTTTCTCAGGAACAGGAAATGCGGCGATAGAAAT
>JBBILQ010000066.1:0-13818 GCA_037444845.1 Candidatus Aminicenantota bacterium
TCCCCCCAGGGGAGGGGCCTGCTTTCTGGCATAATTTGTGAATAGGTCAGGCTATATTGGGTGTCGGACCACGATATCTTATTGATATCCCCAAAGAATTTTTGTTTAAACCAATTTTTAGCGCAACTGTTTTATCTATCTTATTGATATAAAATACCATCTTCCGACCCCGCTTAGCCGTTAGCTACTGGCCAGAGCCTGAATGACCAGGTCGAAATGACGCCGAGCCCCCTGCTTTTCGTTCTCGCAGACGAGAGCAAGTTTTTCTTTGACCGAGTTTATCTCCCTCCAGAGAAGATTCCAGCGTTCCCGAGAATGTCAGGATAAACCTCTTCCACAGGGATAACCCACTCACCCAGGCCGTTTTCGTTCATGAAATTCCAGGCTTTGCCGGCATAGGAAAGAGACAGCGTGGGGACATGGGCCTGGACGGCCAGGAAAATATTGGAGACCAGGGCATATAACCAGTTAGGGTTCAAGGCCTTGATTTGAAGGCTATCTTGAATAAGAATAGAAGGTGAAAAAGTTTTCTGAGTCCAGAGAGGAGACCAGCCATGCTGAGAAGATACGAGATCATCAAGAACAAGATCGAAGAGACTGCGAACGACAATAGCCCGATCATGATGTTCATCAACCCCGACGACAAGGAGAAACGCTTGCTCATCGACCAATACGGGGTGGACGAGCACACGCTCGCTTCTTCCCTCGACCCCGATGAGCTGGCGCGGCTCGAATGCGAGCCCAATCATATCGCTCTCGTCTTCAAACGCCCCAGGAATTACTCAGGGAAAGACCAGCTTCTTTTCAAAGCCTCCACCTTAGGCATTTTTTTCTTCGGCGATTTTCTGATCATCGTGATGGGCGAAGACACGAATCTTTTCGAAGGAAAGCCGTTCGCCAAGGTGGGTTCGCCCCGCGAGCTCCTGCTCAAGCTTATTTACAGGTCGATCTTCCATTTTCTCGAGCACCTCAAGGTCATCAACACGATCGCGGAAGAGGTGGAGCAGAAGATTAACCGGGCCATGGAAAACCGCTTCTTGATCAACCTGTTCACTCTGCAGAAGAGCCTGGTTTACTACCAGAACGCCATCCATGCCAACGGCGTTCTCATCGAGAAGATCCGTCACAACTCTTCGAGGATCGGGTTCACGACCGAGGAGACCGAACTCCTCGAAGATCTCCTTATCGAAAATAGCCAGTGCTATCGCCAGGCGGAGGTTTATTCCAACATCCTGGCCAGCTTGATGGACGCCCGGGCCTCTATCGTCAGCAACAACATTAACGTCCTGGTGAAGACGCTAAATATTATTACGATCTGCATCATGGTGCCCACATTCGTCGTCTCAGCCTTCTCGATGAACGTGCGGATTCCGCTGTCAGAGCTTTACTCCGCATTCTGGATCATCTTGGGCATGGGGGGTTTGGCAATGACTGGATTTCTCCTCTTCTGGAAGCTCCGCAAATGGTGATGCCAGGCAGGGATTGAGAACTCAGGCCGCAATTTTCGCCTCGATGGAAAAAGCGGGCGGCTTCAAGATGTGGGCTTTCACTGTGCAGTGATCCACAGCCCGGATGACGGCGTTTCTGTATTTTTCAGGGAACTCCGGAGGAAGCTGAAGCTCGATAGAAATTTTGTCGATCATCTTGGTCTCGGCGTTTTTTTCTGTTCTCATAACGACGGCCGTTTTATCAGTAAGGATCCCTCTTTCCCGGCAGAAAGCCAGAACATAGTAGCCGGCGCAAGCGGCGATGGAAGCCAGAAAGAGGTCGAACGGGGCGGGGGCTGTTTCCTCGCCGCCCTGGTAGATGGGCTGGTCAGTCTTTATGACAAAGCCTTTGGATTCGGCGTCAACCTTCAGGCCTCCGGGGAATGTCACTCTGATATCTCGGTCGCTCATCCGTTACTCCTTGATAAGGGTCTTCTCATACGAAACGAATCCGCTATCTTAACCTGCTAACTCTATCGAAATACTATAAATTTTGCAACGGCAAAGCCCAAAAAAATTGAGGCCAGGGACTGCCCAAATGCCGTTTCTTTGTATTATAATCCTCTCTTTCCTGACAAAGGAAAAAATGGAGCCTGCAACCTGTCGAAGAAAGAGCGCCGGCAAGGAGGAATCAATGGCCAGGATAAAAGACCTCGAAGCAAATTTCCGCCTGCACGGCTTCTCTGATTTCCGCTGGCTGGACCCAAAGCAAATCGTCGTCGCCCAGTGGCCCCGGATGAAGTGTCTTTACGGGTGCAACGAGTACGGAAAGACAGCCTCGTGCCCGCCTAACGTCCCTTCTGTCGCCGAGTGCGAGCGGTTTTTCCGGGAATACCATCGGGCCGTTGTCTTTCATTTCCAGAAGAAGGTGGCCAAGCCGGAGGGCCGGTTCGCCTGGACGCGGAAGACGAACCTCAGGCTTCTTAAGCTCGAGCGGGAGGTTTTCATATCGGGATATGAAAAAACTTTCCTTCTTTTCATGGATAGCTGCAACATCTGCGCCGAGTGCACAAGAAGGCGTGAGACCTGCAAGCAGCCGAAAATGGCCCGGCCCACGCCCGAGGCGATGGCCGTCGATGTCTTCGCCACGGTTAAAAAGATCGGCTATCGGATCGAGGTCCTTTCGAGCTACGACCAGCCGATGAACCGCTACGCCTTCCTGCTCATCGACTGAAAGAAAATTTTGGGACGCAATCCCGATTTCGGAAAATCGGCTGATGTCCCCGATTTTCATGCCGGCCGCCAGCTGTGATAATATGATAAAAGGAGGAGCCGTGGAGCTTCCCTTTAAAACAGCCGCATCTGACCCGACGAACAGGAAGAGGTTCGCGGTTATCCTGGTCCGGCCCGAAAAACAGGAGAATATCGGGCTCGCGGCCAGGGCGATGAAAAACACCGGGTTCTCCGACCTCAGGGTCGTCGGGCTAAGAAAATTCGATGAAGAAGCCCGGCGCACGGCCGTCCATGCCGCAGACATTCTCGGCCGCGCCCGTTTCTTCTCGAGCTTGAACCAGGCCATCCGAAAGCTTCATCTCGTGTTCGCCTCGACCGCCCGGGTGAGGAGCAAGTTCTCAATCCTTCCGCTCGAAGAGGCGGTTGACCTCATCTCCCGCTACCCCATTTCGACCCGCGTGGGGCTTCTCTTCGGGAACGAAAGAACCGGCCTGACCTCGGAAGAGCTCGGGTCGGCGAATGCTGTCTTCTCCATCCCCCAGGCTGTCCGGCAGCCATCCTACAACCTCTCCTCGGCGGTCCTTCTGACGCTCTTTGAAATCTTCAGGCGCGCGCCGCTAACACCTACCCCCCTGGAAAAGAAACCGCTGGCGCGGGAGGATCAGGACGCGTGCATCCGGGTCGTTTTGATGAAGCTCCGCCAATCCGGTTTCATCCACGAGACTAACGAAACCCATGTCACGCGCCGGGTTCAGGACCTTTTCGGACGCCTGGCCCTGACCGACAGAGACAGGAAGCTCCTCATGGCCATCTTCAACAAAGCCCTTTAGCGTCCCTATTTTCAGTTGCTAATTTTTCTGCAAGTGAGAAGCTCAGGCTTGAGAAATTTCTCATCTTCGGGAATAATGGGGATGTCGCGAGTTGATTGTCAGATTGTTTGAGGGCGATACAAAAAGAACTCGGCCATGAAAGAACCGGCGAGGAAAATTTCGAGGAAAGAATTTCTGATAAGTGCGTCTCGGGCTGCCGCCGCTTTGTGCCTTTCTGGCGGAAACATCACCCGCTTAGCACAAACGCAAGAAAATAATCAGCGCTCGCGCCCCAACAAACGACTACTGCGCATCGAACTCGGACGCACCGGCATCCTGGTCACACCCATCGGTTTTGGCGCATCGAGAACGATGGACTCGACGGTCCTGCGAGCAGCGCTGGAAGAGGGAATGAACTTCGTCGATACTGGCCGCTCCTATTTCCGGGGCCAGAATGAAGCCATGGTTGGCAAGGCCGTGGCCCCGATGAGGAAAGACATCATCATCCAGACCAAGCTGCGAGTGCCGATAACGGAAGCGGGGCTGATTCCCTCAGAGGACATCAAGAAGGTCTTGAAGGAAATGGACGCCTCTCTTCTGGCCAGCATGAAAGCGCTCCAGACCGACTATCTCGATATTCTGCTGATCCACGGCGCCGAATCTCCCCTGGCTATCCACCATGAACCCGTTATGGAATTTTTTGACAAACAAAAAAAGAAGGGAGTGATCCGCGCCTGCGGGTTTTCAGCCCACACGCGCCAGGTGGAGCTGCTCCAGGCAGCGAATCAGAAATTGTTCTACGATATCATCATGGTTCCTTATAATCATAAAGGCTCTTATGTCCATATGAACACCGGCCGCACCAGCCAGTGGGACCAACAAGCGCTCGAAGCTGAGCTCGACCGGGCAAGAAAAAATGGCCTGGGATTAATCGCTATGAAAACCTGTTCGGGGGGGCCCTGCAGCTCCGGACCCGATTCCAGTCCCTCCTATGCCGAGGCTTTGCGGTGGATTCTCAAACGCGGAAAAGTTCACGCGATGGCTGTCGCCATGGCCAACTTCAGTCAGGTTGAGGAGAACGCAGGAGCGCTCCGCTGAGAGTTTGCTCATCAAATATGATTCTCAAAGGAATTTTTTTCGCCGAAAAGAAGGCCCGTCTCGTTGAGGGGGCAGTCCGAATTTTCGGAGTCTGTCCTTGCCTTAGCTGAGGCCTATATCTTGTAGATCTCGGTTCGGTATGGCTACCCCACTTGCTTGATAACCCAAGGTCCAATCCTATTGGCAATAGGTTCTGGCATATATCTTCTCCATAGCCGTGATATCCATCTGTATTGAATCTCTTGCCTTTTGTTTAGCTCCTTCCTATAAAATTTATAAAAGTAAGGCATTCTAACAAGCTTCCCTCCCCATCGCTTCTTGAATAACACAGTGCCCTCATCTTCTCTGCTTCTGCCAAAGTCAAGATAGCTGAATCCGCGCTCATGGCCCCATTTGATAACATGCCACTGGATTAAGTTATGCGGAGCTAATTGGAGATGTTCTCTGAGCGAACAGCCATAGGCATAGTGAATTATCCTGCTGTGGAGAAAGAACAGCCCTCCAGCTATGTATCTGGCCTCACATCTGGCGAGAGGGATGATCAGGTTCTGCGGATAAAATAAGTCCCACATCTTTTCGAAGAACTTGTAAGGCTGTGGCGGAGTGCCCAGTTTTTTCATAGTCTTCTGATAAAGAAGAAAGAAAGCCCTCAAATCTGCCTTATTCGTTGCCTCTATAATTTGGATGCCACTTTTTTCAGCTTTCCTTACCATGTTTCTATTCTTGTCACCGATGCCTTTCCACAACTCCTCAATTTTCCTGTCCAGCGGCAATACAAATGTCAAATAGTCGTCCCTTGTTTCGAAGCCGTGATTTTCAAAGATATCAACGTATCGCTCGCTGGGGCACCGTACTTCTATGAAATCTGCGCTTAGTTTTTGTCCTGCTTGTTCGCATGCTGACACAAGTCTCTCTGTCGTTCTTTCATCCCCGGCACACGGACCACCGTAATCAGCAAAGGGAAGAGAAATCAGGCGGTTTCCAAAAATCAAACTCTTGATATAGGCGAGAGGAAAAACGCCGTCATTTTCCTGCAAATAGACCAGCTCGTGCCCATGAACTTCTTCCAGCAACGTGCCCCATTGATAAAGATGATAGATCTTGCTGCCATTGTGGCTAGTGACAACTTTATTCCAGGTGTTCGTGTCCACCGAACCGACAGATATCCTCTCGCTCACATCCGTGGCGGCTAAAGAGCTAAGCCCTTCTTCAGCCAGATGAAGGAGGTTACAGCTTTGAACGAAGTTCATCATACCACCGAACGCTTTCTTTATGAAGACCTCAAGCAAAAAATGCCTTGGGACTTAATTTCGTCTCCAAGAAATGTTCCCTTGCCTACGACGGAAAATTCTTTGTCTGTGTATCCCCTGGATTACTCGCTCATCGACTCTCGCATGGATGCAATCAATAGCTTCTGCAAAATTCTTAATCCTATCATATAAAGGATTCAAATCTGGCTTAAAGAAACCGACTTGACTGAATAAAAAACAGGATCCCCTCGTTTTACGGCACGTGTCTCCTGAATTTCGAGGGCGGCGATGTCGTCCGAAATGGCGACTTCGGCCAGGCCTTTGATGGCCCGCTGGCTGTTCAGGACGCTGGACAGCATGGCGATACCCTGTTCAGTGAAAGCATAGGGCGGATAGCGGCGGCCTCACAAGCGACTTGAGGTGCCAAATTGGCACCTCAACTCGATGCGTTCCACCGGGATGGGCAAAAGCTCCCGCGGAGTCAACTTGGAGGGGGAACCGCTTCGCGTTCCCCCTTCCAACAGTCGGCCAATTTCATCGGCCTCCCTGCCTCCGACCTTACCGGAGACACTTACCTTTTTCCCCTTGATTGGTCAAGGGGGCAAGGGGGTTTAATGGGATAAAGCTAAATCCCTTTCAGTGTCTCCGCATAATAAATCCGGGCGGGGCATGGACCCGCGCCCTGCAACCGAGGGGTCATACCCCCTCGGCTCCCCCGACGACCGGCTCCCCGTGGCAAGCCACGGGGCATATCGCCGCTCGTCAAAATGCGCATTGCGGCAACTCCAGAAATAATAAAAGACGGCGTGACGCCTGGCTACTTCTCAAGCCAGAATTCGACAAGAGAAGAAAAGGCAGCTCGTATCTCCTGGTGTATGGTTGCCTCCTCCGACCTTTACTCCTCGGCGAAAGCGTCCTTGAGAAGCTGGCTCTGGCGGCTGAAGGCCACGCGGGGACTACGGGTTTCCTTCATCAGCGAGATTTCCTGGGTGACGAGGCGGGCGATGTGCATCGTCTGCGCTGCGGCTTTGCGCGACTCCCTCTGGAAGAGAGGATGGTCGCGGTTGATATAGACGACGTTTCCCTCGGAGAAGCATTCCGGCCCGAGCGGGCCGAAAAAGTCGAGGCAAACCGAAACGCTCTCGGTTCCCATCCGCATCCTCCGGACGATGGCGTTCGGGGTGACTCTTTTGACCAGAGGATGGCGCCGCTTCTTTCTTTTTGGCGATGCTTCCGCGGGCGTTCCGGCCTTCGCCTCCCGCGGCTCGACTTCGGCTTCGCTTGGCGCCTTGCCTCTGCCTTTCGCCCCGATAACGGCGCCTCGTCCGACCTCCCCCGGCTCGCCGTACTCAATCGGGCCGAAGGGCGAGAGGTCCGGGTTCCGGGCCAGCGCCTTATGGATGCGCTCGAGGGCCTCGTTGACGGCCCGGCTCGCCCGGCGCTGCTCGCTCCGGTCAGCTTCCTTGCCCAGGGCTTTCCCGATAATGCCGACGGCTTTTTCCATGATCTTGAGGAATTCCTGATATTCGCCGGAATCGACGATAAAGCCCGACCGGTCGGAGGTGACCGGAAGAAAATCGGCGTTGATTTCGCCCTTGACCCGCGCCACCGCCTTTCCCCATGTCTCCATGCCGAAAAGGTCTTTTTTCACGGTCGCGCCCTTGACCTTTATCTCGATGCCCAAATCCTTGAAGTCGGCGGCGGACTTCGGGGTGATGACGATTTCTCCCGTGACAGGGCCATACTTTGTGCCTTCAAGAAGCGGGATGCTGCGGCCTATGATACTCCTGGGGTAGAGGCGCCGGCCGTTGACATAAACGGCAAATTGCGGAGCTTTGAGGGGCACGCTTTCCATGAGCTTCCTTTCCACGTCCTCGACGAGGAACGACTTCGAAAGCTCGGAGAGGATGACGGTCGTTCCGTCGCCGCGCTTCGGGTCAGACGCGAGAATTTCACAGGGGATGTGCCATTCGTCTTTAGCTTCCTCCCAGGCTTTTTTATCAAAGACGACTCGGGCGGCGAACTCCCTGTGCTGGGTGATGAGCTCGAAACGCGAGGCGGCAGCGAGGGAAGCGAATTTCCCGATGCCGAACTGGCCGATCCGGACGCGTCCGAAGCGGGGCGAGCGGGAATGGATGACCTTCTCGTCCGACCCGATGATGAAATACTGCTTCAGGCCGGCAAGATCCATGCCCGCGCCGTTGTCGCTGACCGTGATGCGGGCGGGCGAGATCTCGACGCGCACCTCGGTGGCATCGGCGTCGTAGGCGTTGTTCACGAGCTCGCGGAGAAGCTCGACGCTTTCTGCATAGAGGCGCTCGCCGATCGAAACGATGTGCCGCTTGTCGACGGTTACCTCGAGGCTTTTTTTCTCTTTTACTTCCATGACGATCCTTCCCTCTTATCCGGCCACGGGACCTGCGCTCCTTCATTCCAGGACCGGAGCGCCTCAATCGTATAAAATAGCCGGAAATATTGCAATGCCATAAAATGTGAAAACGGAGACAGCGCTGGTGCTCACGGCTGGGAAAGGCTCTCGGACGGAGCGTTCCTCGACCTTCCCGCCTGCTTTGACAAGCGCACGACGAAAGCGATTAGCTGAGTTCAGGCAGGCTTAGCGCCCTTTCTGGGCTTCGGGGGCTCTCAGCAAACGAGCCGCCGTATGACAGGGAACTCCCCATTTAGCCAGATGCCGGTCATCCGACCAGGACGGTTTCAATCTCCGATGATCTCATTAAGCCCGTCGACGACCCTGGCGACTTCCTCTGGAGTCAGACTGGCGATTCTCTTGCCTATGCGCTCTGTAGCGAGGGCCCGGATTTGGCTGATTTTGACCCAGGAGCGCTTGGGAAGCCCCGCGGTTGCGACGTCCAGAGTCAAGGGAAATCCTGCCCGTTGAGGCTGGCTGGTAATGGCCACAGCGATGACGGTTCCGGAACGCTCGTTGAAGACGTCATGGCTCAGGATGATGACGGGGCGCCGCCCGGTTTGCTCGTGTCCCCGTCTTGGGCTAAGGTCTGCCCAACGGATCTCCCCTCTCAGTATTCGGGCCATTGCGAAAGTTCCTCAAAAAAACCTTCCTCGGCGAGCTCCTTCTCCTGGGCCGGATCGAGCTTGTCGCATTCGCGCGCCAGGCGTATCCGGTCGAGCCGGTCGAGCTTCTCGACGAGGATGGCTCCAATGGCCTGGCTGCGGTTGGGAAAGATTTTTTCCCTAACAAGATTATCCAGCCGTTCGAGCGTTTGCTCGGCCAGAGAAATCGCGATTTTAGCCTTGGGCATGACACACCTCTTGGTATTACGATATGTCATACCATTATCGAAGTCAAGGCCGCCTTCATTCATCTTCACCTAAGAATAGACGCTTCCCGGCCATTGGCAGACTGCGAGCTGGGTTTAGTGCATTACGTATGGCGTCCCCCGAATTTCCCCCGAATTTCAAAAGAGCAACGGTATTCTGGTATCATGGTAGTCCATGGCCACGGTCCTCATCAACGATACGGTCAAAAAATTCCTTCTCGGGCAGCCGAAAGCCTTCCGGGAGAGAATCCGGCGGAAATTCGAGTTCTTAGAAGCGGGCCTCTGGGAAGGAAACCTCCGAACGAAGAAGCTCCGGGGTCTCTCTTCGAAATGCGTTTTCGAGGTCGCTGCTGATGCGGACCTCCGCGTGCTCTTCACACTCGGCCGGCCGACCGACCGCCAACCCAGGGACCTTATCGTCTATGTCTGGGGCATCGCCACCCACGACCGCCTCGACCGCCAGCTTCAGCAGATCATCCCCGAAAACGTCCCCTTCCTGAAGTTCCAGGATTACGAGGAGGCGCTCCACAAGGACGTCTGCCTCGACGAACTGGGCTCTTCTTGCTTCACACAGGAATCCATCACCGAAAAAATCAATGATGAGTCCGGAAGTCAGCGCTGGTATCCCGTCGAAGAGCCGGAATGGAAGAGGATCCGGAGCTACACCGCCGAGGAAATCGAGTTTTTCCTCTGCCTCACGCCCGAGCAGAAAGATGTTCTCGAATCTCCGCCGCCCGTCCTTGTCTCCGGGACCGCCGGCAGCGGAAAAACAACGCTCGCCGTGTACTACCTCCTCCGGCGCGACCTGCGGACGCGGAAAAACGTCTTCATCTCCTTCAACCGCCGCCTGAAGCTCTTCGCCGAGCGCCTCTACCGCGGTCTGCTGAACGAGGCCGAGGACAGGGACAGGGTGGTGGTTCCGGATTTCTGGGTTTTTAAGGAGTTCCTCCTGGAGGCGGCCATCCGAGCCGGACGGTCCTTCGACCCCGCTAAGGAAGTCGATTTCCGTCGGTTCCGGGAGATGGTTGCGTCTCATCCCCTTCGTCAGAAATTCGACCCCGTGCTTCTCTGGGAAGAAATAAGGTCAATCCTGAAGGGGGCGCTTCCCCAGGTGGACACGACAATCCTCGAGCGCTCCCTGCGTGCTTTAAGGAACCGGGACGCGGAGAGAAGCATTTTTTCCCACCTGCAGCAGCAATTCCTCCTCTTCGCCAACCTCGAATCCCTGAAAGCCGTTCCGCGCTTCGTGGAAAAGTATCTCCAGACGGATATTCTCTCGTTCTGCGCCCGCATGGACAAGTACATTCAGGACGACGCCTGGCGCGGCCGGGTGCTCGCTCTTCTCGACCGAACCCTCGAGGAGATTCTGAAACGAAAGGAGCTTGCCCATAAAAAATATCTTTCCTTCCTCGAATATGAATTCCTGGGGAAGAAAAAAGCCCCCAACTTCCAGTTCAACCGCAAGGAGCTCTATCCGGTCATCGAGTGGTACCAGCACCGGCTCGACAGCGGCGGCCTGTGGGACGAGCTTGACCTGACCCGGGAAGTCCTCAAAATCGTCCACGCCGGGGAGGGCGGCGTCCCCGCCTACAATCTCCTGGCCTGCGATGAAATCCAGGATTTCACCGACATTCAGATAGGCCTCCTGCTGGACATGGTCCGCGACCCCCGGCATGTCTTTTTCGCGGGCGATACCAAACAAACAATCAACCCCACGGGATTCCGCTGGGAGGAAGTCCGCCGGCATTACTTCGAGCGGGGTTTGGGCGTCCCGGCTCTCAAACGCCTCTCCCTGAATTTCCGGAGCTCTGGGAGCATCGTCGAGCTCTCCAACGTCCTTCTCGACCTCAAGGAAAAGTACCTCGGTATCAAAGCCGAGGAGGGCCCCGAGGAGTGGAAGTACAAGGGGCGGCCTGTCGCCGTGGTGAGGGGGGTTCACGAGGCGGAGATGACCGACCTCCTGAGGGTCGCGGGCGCCAGGCGGACGATCCTCGTCCGGAGCGACGCCGAAAAATCGCGGCTGCAAAAGACGCTCGAGACCGAGCTCGTCTTTACCATCAACGAGGCCAAGGGCCTGGAGTTCGAGACAGTCGTCCTCTGGAAGTTCTGCGAAAGCGCCCGGCAAGAGGACGTCTGGAAATCGATCCTGGCGATGAGCCAGAAGAACGTCCGCGAAGCCTGGATCCGGCACGAAATCAACCTCCTGTATGTCGGCATCACGCGATCGCAGAGGGATCTCATCGTCTACGACGGCACCGCGCCGTCGCCGATCTGGGAGAGTCCGGAATTCAAAAACCGTGTCTATGGCACGTCCGACCGGAGCTATATCCATGGCGTCTGGAATGTCCTGTCGACGCCGGCCGAGTGGATTGAACAGGGGCATTATTTCTTCGAACGGGACATTTACCGGGCAGCCGCGGAATGCTACAAAAACGGGGGCGACGAGAAGTTTTTCGCCAGAGCCTCGGCCTGCGAAGCGGAGAGGACCGGCCGTTATGGCGAGGCAGCGCGCTATTTTGACAGCCTGGGCGACCGGGAGCGGGCCGCTCCAAACTACGAGCGGGCGGGCGAATTCGATAAAGCTCTTCCCTTGTGGGAAGCGCTGGGAAACCGCGAGCGGGCTTTTCACTGCCGGGTCGAAGTCCTCAAGCGGGAGGGGAAATATGCCGAGGCCGGCCGGCTTTATCTCGCCCGAAAAAGTTATCCAGAGGCCCTGGCCTGTTTCCATAAAGCGGGGGATTTCGCAGAGATGGCGGAAATCTACCTCCGCCGCTTGAGAAAACTCAGGGAAGCAGCGGCCTGCTACGAGCAAGCCTCCAATCCTATCGCTGCCGCGAAGCTTTACCGCCGGCTGAAGTCCTACGATAAGGCGGCCGACCTGTTTTTCCGCGGCGGAGATTCGAAGAGCGCCGAGGCTCTCTGGAAAAAAACGGGCCGGACGAGCCAGCTCCTTGCCCTTTATGAGCAAACAGGACAACAGGAAAAGCAGCTGGCGATTTATGAAGCCCAGAAAAATTTTGACAGGGCCGTCAAGGTGCTCAAGGCCTTCCAGGATAAAAGCCGGATAGCCCGGGAAGCCGAGAGTCTGTTCGCGCGGCGAAAATATTTTAGGGCCTTGATCCGATTCGCAGCCCTTGAGCATTACAGCCGGGCGGCCGAGTGCCACCTCCGTTTGAAACAGAGCGAGGAAGCAGTTCACTATTTTAAACTGGCAGGCGATTTCTTTTCGGCGGGAATTATTTATCAAAACCTGAAGGACTACAGGAACGCCTTAGAGTGTTTCCTGAAATCCGAGGCCGACGAAAAAAACGGGTATCGCCTGGCCAAGCAGGCGGCGCTGAAAGTCAGGGATATGCGGTGGGTTTATACGCAGGCCAAGAGTCTTTTCGATGCAGGGCTCTACCAGCAAGCGCTCGCGCTCTTTTCCACACAGCACTATGTGAGTCCTGAGATCGGCATCTGTCTCGTGCGCATGAACGATGAGGCGGGCGCGCATGAGGCGTGGAACCGGATTACCCAGATCCAGGATTATCACAGGCTAATCGATATCTGTTTATCGCAGGATGCGGTGTTGCCCGGCGGTCAGTTTTTCTTGAAAAAATTCCAGACAGCCCTGTCCCAGGGGAATTTAGGCCTTCCCTGCCACTTAATCGGCTTCAAGCTCCTCGATTTCATGGATGCGTACTTCGCCAAGGCTAACCAACTCGAAGAGGTGCGCACCTGGGGAAGATTTCTCGCCCGGTTCGATTTCCAGGCGGCCTTCTGGAAAAAGTCCCTCTTCTATCTCGATCTCGGAGGAGATTCGGCCGCCCTCATCGATTTTATCGGGCGGCTCGATATTTTCAACCGGACGTCCTATCTCGAGATTACGAGGCAATGGAAAAAGGAAATGCAGGGGCTTGAAGAACGAGCGGACTGGGACGGCCTGGCTCTCCGCGATTACTTCCTCAACGGGGGCCGCAGGATACCGGAGCTCCTGCAGAAGATGACCATCAGCGCAAGGAATTTTGCCTTCTTTCTTTTAGGCGAGGCTCCCTTCTTTGAGGCGGCAGCCGACTGGTGCGCCCGGAACGGCCGACTGCCCGAAGCCTGGAAGATGTGCGCAAGGTGGAAGCGGTATGACCGGGCGGCTCTCCTCTGCGAAAGGGCGGGCCATCCCGAAAAAGCCGCCGGATTCCACGTCTCAGCCCGGCAGCCCGAGAAGGCGGTCTCTATCTACGCCGGCCTTGGAAAATTTGACAAAGCGGGCGACGTTTTTTACAAGCGAGGAGAGTTCGCAGAAGCGCTAAGGTTCTACAAAATGCAGAAACCGCCCGATAAGCGAAGGCTGGCCCGGGCGCATGAGAAAATGGGGGATTTCGCCGCGGCACTCAACCTCTGGAAGGAGGCGGGAGATAAGAGGGCTGCCGAGAAATGCCGGTCCCGATGGGAAAAGAGCCGGCAAGGCCGCCTTTTCCATCGTTGATGTCTGCTTAAGCTTTCGCTGAAAAAGACGAGCCTTCTTCCGACTTTTCTTTTCTCTAAAACCGTTGACTTCGAGGGCCTCGTTTCAGGTTGGGCTGCGGTCTCCGGCGAAAAATTTACGCCGTTGCAGGCCGGCCTCCGCTAGTGTCCCCTCTCGTAAGTACCTTGCCGAAGTCCTCCGCAAAGACGGGACACTTCCATGGGGGAGTCAAGCTCCCCCCTCGGCGCTTCGCTTCGC
>JBBILQ010000067.1:0-13312 GCA_037444845.1 Candidatus Aminicenantota bacterium
AGCATCTTGGGGATCGTAAAGACGACCTGGCGGTGGGGGACATCCAGAAGGAGTTCTTCGCGCATCCACTCGCCCCACTCTTCAATCCTCTTGGCATGGCAGGAAGGGCAAAATCCTCTGGTGCGACATGAGAACATCACGAACCTCTCTTCCCCACACGAGGGACAGCGGATGCGGGCAAACCCGCAGCGCGGGTTGCCGCAGTCCAGGCGTCGTGGCGAGGAACACAGTGACGAAGCAATCTCATGACCTCGACGGGGCACTCTGGGATCACCACACTCTCTTCGTTCGCTCGTGATGACCTGCGGTCACTTCCTTGATAATGGGCCGGAAGAACCCGCACTCCTTCTCGAAGCGGCTCTCATATTCTGTCAGGAAACGACCGAAATAATGGAACAACACGCGGTAGAGGACAGTCCGCTCAGGATGTCGAGGCCGATACGCTCCCGCCATGGCGCGAGAATGCTCTCAAGACACGGGCCAACTCGCTCAGGGTCGGCTCTCCGCCCGAATGCGCCTGGAAGATGCCGCAGGAGACTCAGCCTTTTTGCTGTGGAAAGTAAACAAGAGTTGTCTCGGAACAAGAAAAGAAAAACGCCTTCACGCTCCCTTTCTCATCCCCCCCAAGTGTCATTACAGGCTGGCTAAGCTATATGAGCAGAAAGTCCTGAAGACGAAAGCAGAGGAGCAATGCCAGAAATTTTTAGACCTTTGGAAGGACGCCGACCCCGGCCTCCCCGAAGTTGTGGACACGAAAAAACGTTTGTCTTCCCTTTAAGTTGAATTCCTGTTTTAGAATTTTCTGTTTTCCCTAAGACGCCCGACGAGTTGTGGTATAATGAGCGAAATGAAAATGCCGGCTAAGAAGCGGCTCTTTTGGTATCTCAAGGATGGGCAGGAGCTTGACCTCGGCAATCCATGCCATGTGGATATGTATGTCCAACAGGTCCTTTCCCAGGGAAGAGTCGAGGACATCAGGGAGATGCTGAGAGTTCTTTCGCCTGAGTCTTTTCTCGCGTCGTTCGGCCGGATCAAGAAATATTTGCCTAAGGAAGTCAGAAAATTTTGGGAGGACGGGCTTGGAAGTGCTGGCGGACATCCAAAAGGAAATTCTCACTTATCTTAGAGACATCCCTGAGCTTGAGGCCTTCTATCTGACCGGAGGTATAGCTCTATCCAGGTTTTACCTTGGTCATCGAAAAAGCAACGACTTGGATTTTTTCACCTCTGAAGAAGAGCTCATCCAGCCGTTTAGCCTCAAAATTGAAGAGGCGCTCAAAAAAGCGGAGCTCGATGTTGAGCGAAAGCGGGGATTCCGTTCATTCCTTGAATTGGCAGTGAGCTCTCCCTCAGAATCGACGATTATTCATCTCGCTCTCGATTCTCCCTATAGGCTCGACTCGATAATTATGGCCGAAGAATTCCCAGGATTAAGAATTGACAGCCTCAGGGATATTGCCGCCAATAAACTTCTTGCCCTTTTTGGCCGGGCTACGTTGAGAGATTTTGTCGATGTTCTTTTTTTGATCAGGGAGAAATTTGGAAAAAATGACCTTTTCCTGATGGCGAAAAAGAAAGACCCCGGCTTCGACCTTTATTGGCTGGCCACAGCCTTTGAACGAGTCCGCGAATTTTCTGCGGATTCTCCGGAAATGCTCCTTCTGGTGAAGCCCTGCTCGATTGAAGTCTTATCGGCTTTTTTCGACGAGTGGAGGAGAGAAATCTTCCTGGAGATTACAAAAAAGTAATCAGACCCTTGGTATTCTTGGATTTGACTTCTGCCGTTGAGGTTGATATTCTTCTTTACACTTGTCCAAAATAAGTCTTAGAAAAACTCCGGCCCGGGTAAAATAAGTTTGTGAAATATCTTACCCAAGGAGGTCGGAGCCCTAACATGAATAAGTATAGCAGCCTTTTCAGCCAATTGCTATCCCTTTTTCCGCGTCTTGAGTTTGAGCGACTGATCAGGCAGACCGGTACCGAATACGCCGCCAAAGGATTCTCCAGTTGGGGACATTACGTGGCGATGCTTTTTTGTCAACTGGGTCAAGCCCATTCTCTGCGAGAGATTTGTAACGGGTTGGCCTCGTGTTTCGGCAAGCTCAAACATTTAGGAATCAGCCGTGCTCCGAAGCGATCCACGCTGGCCTATGCCAATGAACATCGCTCCTGGGCACTGTTCCAGAGGGTGTTTTATGGGCTGTTGGCGAGATGTCGGGGGGAGTTTTTGGGGAAGACCAAGTTTCGGTTCAAGAACAAGCTCCAGAGGTTTGACGCGACGGTGATCGAGTTGTGCGCGGAGCTTTTTGACTGGGCGAAGTTTCGCCGGACCAAGGGGGCGGTGAAGCTTCACTTACTTTTGGACCATGAGGGGTATCTTCCCCCGTATGTGCATATCACAGAGGAGTAGGTTCACGAGGTGACGATTCTCAAAAAACTGCATTTTTCCTCTGGCACGATCGTGGTTTTCGACCGGGGGTTGGTGGATTACAAGCTCTTTGGCGAGTGGACCGAAGAGGGTGTATATTTTGTCACCCGGCTGAAGGACAACGCCGACTATCGAGTGGTGAAGCGGCTGTCTGTAGCTAAGAATCGGGCGATCCTTAAGGATGAGATCATTCGTCTCAGGGCATTCTATGCTCAAAAAGACTGCCCTCATCTTTTACGAAGGATCGAGGTTTTCTTTAAGATCCTGAAACAGAACCTGCGGATCAAGACATTTGTCGGGACCACGGCCAACGCGCTCAAGATTCAGATTTGGACAGGATTGATTGCGCTGCTGCTTCTGAAGTACTTGAAAGTCCGGTCCCGGTATAACTGGTGCTTGAGCAATCTGGTGGCGCTGCTGAGGTTGAATCTCTTTAGCTACAGAGATTTATGGGAATGGATTGACCGGCCGATCGAGCCGCCGCCGGTGATCCAGGAAGCAGAGCAATTAGTGCTGAGCCTTGTCTAATTGGACAGCAGTGATATTTCTTCCAATCTAAATCTTCTGGATTGACAAGAACTAAATCTTTTGAGTTTATTATTTCCTGTTCCCATTTTAGCATTTTACCCTCCTCTTTTTTTATTATTGTAATGCGTTGATTCAAAAAAGCTACTCCTTATGTATGATTTCTTTCTCCACTTTAGGATAGGAATTCGTTTTCGGCTGCGTTAGCTTGATGAGCATTCATGGCATCAATTTGACCTCACCCCATCGTGGTGAACGATAGATAGGGGAGTCGTCGGATGTCAAATCGAGCTTAAGACGGGTGAGAGCGAGCCGGAAACTTGCGGCCAAGGCAAAAAGCACCGGACATAGCCTGGACCTCTCCTTCCGGGCAAGAAGAGAATCATGAAAGATATCCGGCCGACGACTCAGCGGCCATCAGGACTTCCTGATAGGCGATATGAGCCGGAGGAGGTTTCTCCGCGACAAAGGTCAGCTTGAGGTGATTGATGATCCTGTCCACCACGCCGTCGTCGGTGAGGAAAGTAATGATGTGCATCTCTCCCTGGCATTGGGGCAGGTCAAGGGATTCACCTCGTAGACTTACATCCGCTTTCCCCGAATAGATATCCTTAGCCTCGACATTTGCGGCCCTGGAGCTTGGCAAATTCCTTTTTGATGAGATCTTCCACACCGACCATGACGACCTCGAGGTTGTAGTCCTCGGAGGCTCTCACCGCTCCTTCCACTGTCCCTCGGGGACCTAAATCTCCTCCCATGACATCAATGGCGATTTCCAGGAATATCCCTTTCAATTTTTCGGTTCCTCTGATTACCTATTTCCCTTGGTATAGCCTCACGTCAAAGAATAAACCATGCGCCTAGCGATTTCAATTCCTCGTCCAGGGGGCGGCACATCCTATACGCCGAGGTGAAACATGTCCTTGTCTTTTTGATAAAGGAAAATGCGATTATTCCATTTAAAACACCTGCTCCCTATGCCACCGGCAAGCTTATTGTTCTGGTAGACTTGGGCAACCGCGCACCTATTTGGACAGTCAGCACACTGAAAATGGCAAACGTCATATTTGGCGCTTATGATCGCATCAAATCCCCTGAATTTGGTCTTCTCTGGCGCCTCTTCCATTGCCATCATCGCAATCCCAATGGCACCCATCAATGCACATCGTTCAGGGACAATCACTGGATAATCCAGTTCTTCCTCAAGGCCCCTGACTAAAGCCTTGTTCTGTGCAGTCGCTCCTTGAAAAATATAGGGCGGCTCTAATTTGTTTCCTTTGCATATTGTGAGATAGTTTCTTATTAACGCCCTGCATACTCCCATCAGGATATCACTCTTATCAACCCCCGTATTTAGCTTATTGACGACGGCAGACTGGCAAAAAATCCCGCATTTTCCCGGCAGTTCTAAATGGTTCTTGCTTTGAGACGCAAGTTCACCAACATCTTCAATAGCTATACCCATTCTGCCTGCGATCGCCTCGATCATTGCCCCTGTCCCACCCGCACAGATATTGTTCATATTGAAATTATTCAAAACGCCATCCTCGATGATCATCAACTTGCAGTCCTCACCTCCGATTTCAAAAATTGTCCTCACTTGGGGATAATACGCTAATGCGGCTATGGAATGAGCCAGGACTTCTGTCTTGACCATGTCTCCGCCAACCAATACATTGGTGAAATTTCTTCCGCTCCCCGTGATCCCGCAAGCAGATATTTCCACATCCTTTTCTAGTCTGCCAAAGCACTCGATGACGCTTTCTATAATCCCTTTATTTTTCACGTAGACCGAATCAACTATATTGCTCTCCTCATCTAATAATACGCATTTTACGGATGCGCTTCCGACGTCTATTCCTAAGTATGCATTCCCCATTTTTTCCTCCTTTTAATCATTTCCGCAAATGTTTCGATCCTTGTGTCAAAATTGACTTCGCTATTTGTCTCATCTATCATGAGACGCAAGAGCGGAACATTAAAATCTGCACAAATCTTGTCTAATATCGGTTCTATAGTCGTCTCGGGCATGCAACTCAAGGGCAAGAGGTGGATCATCCCATCAATCCCTCTATTGCATAAATAAAGCGCGTTGTATATATTTTCAAACCCATGCCCGCCGAGAGGTCCGTTTAAATATCCTGCGGCGATCTTTTTAAAAATCCTTTTTTCCAGAAAATCTGTTCGAGTGCTGGCTTTAATAAAATCAGTTAAGCAAACTGTGTTGCAGACATCGATAGCGTATTTCTTGAGCTTTCTTTCGATGTCCAAATTGACGGCCGGCTCTAAGCACGTATATATTTCACCAACAATTCCGATATTCACTCCTTCCTTTATCGCATAGGGCTCGGATTCTTCAATTTCTTTTAGCTTTCTCCAGCTTTGGCGTAATTTCCGAATGATAGCCAAGCAAGAAAGGTCAGGATTGAACTGCTTTATCAGCTTGAAAAGATTTCTGAGACTGAGAGCATACATTTTAAAATCATGTCCGATGCTTCTTAATATCAGCTCATGAAGCCTCCAATAATGCCTCAGTCTGCACTTCCCTCCTGAATCGTACATGATCAGACAGTTCGCTCCCTTTTCAATTTCTTCAATAAAATTTCCCAATGTGACCTTGAACGGATAGCACATCATGTCAGCAGAATGCTTCACCCCGAGTTTTATCGTCCTTTCTGTTATGGGAGGAGGCGTCAGAACACTCAATCCGAAACTCTCTAACATTTGGGTGAAAACTCCAGTATATTTTCCTATTCTCGGAAAAGAAAAAATTTGCTCCATTTCAATGACCCCCTGCGAATCTAATCCAAACGCATCAATTTATGTTGCATAATCTAAGGACCTTACGAGTTGACCATGAGCGTGATGTCTTTTGAATCTTTACCCGGATCGTCTCAATGTCATCATGCCATCGACTCGAAGTCGATTCGTATCGAATCTGCTTCCAGATTCTCTCCTGAGGATTTAAGCCGGGTTGATACGGTGGCAGGAAATCCAGGTGAAGTCTCTTATGGGTGCTGACATACTTGTCCACGGGCTCTCCCTTATGCCATCGCGCTCGATCTACATAGAGCCAGATCGTATAACTCTTTAGGCATCGATAGATATGGCGCAGGACTTTCAAGAATCCCTGTCGGTTGCCCCGTTCTGTTCGGATCATGCCGTGCCGTCCCAAAAGCGGCGCCACCCAGCCCGAAACATTGAGACGATGTTGGTGCTGGCTGGTTGTCGGGACACGAAAGCGTTGTCCTTTCTTGGCCCAAACCCTCCCCAGCCGAGGATGCAAGCTAAATCCTGTCTCATCCTGGAAGACCACGGTCTCCCGAGGACCCAGATTTTGAAGTTTTTTTTAACGCCCGGCGAAACTGCCTGGCTTCCTCCGTTTTGGCCTGGAGGTAGGTATATCCGGCGCGTTTCAACCGATACCCGAGCTGATGCATCCAGTTCTGAGCTTGCCGAACCTTCAGCTTCAGCCCGAACCGCCTCTTCAAGTGGACGACCAGAGTCGGGCCGTCCCAATTCACCCGGTTTAGTCCAAACGCCAGAGGCGATTGCTCCAGATCTTTCTCGACTTGCTGGGAAATCTGAGGTGTTAAATGGGTCGGACGCCCTGGCTGAGGCTTGTTTCTTAAGGCTGCAAGCCCCCGAGCATTTACCGCCCGGACCCAACGATTTAGGCTCATGCGTGTTAAACCCAAAACTTCGGCCGTCCACCCCGGTCTCTGGCCCTCGATGAGAAGTAAGAAAACGGCAATTTTCAAACCAACCCTCGCACCGGGGATGCTCTTGGCAAAAGCGACCAAGTTTTCCTTGTTGACCTCGGGATGCGTTATGTCGGATGATGTCATATGGAGAGTATATCATAACCGCGCCTAAAATGTAACAATATTTAATGCGCTTGCATTAATATGGGACAGGGAATCGACGGTTTATGCGCTAAACTGGAGATAGAGGCAAATACTCTCTTCGATCATTCGGAGATTCGGTACTTGAAGACCTTCATCGGACCTTCCTCATCAGCCCTCCCCGCCCAGAACGCCCCTTCTCTGATGGCCACCCCAAAAGGAAGTGGTCCACCCTCGCTGATTTGTACATTGGCAATGAACTTTCCTTCTGAGTTAAAAGCATCAAAGTTTCTAGCTCTTCATCTCTTGTTAGCCTATGAGGAAAGACCAATATGTTCCCTTCAGAATCGACGAGGAGATCAAAGAAAGGAGGCTTAGTCTTCGGAAAGAACGGTCGACTCAAGCAAGCCTGGATGGGCTCAGGCCAGTGTCAACTGGGCATGCGCCATGTTCAATAATCCTTGAATGGGAACTCCGTATGGACAAGCCTGTCTGCACAGACCCGGACAATTCCGGCAATGATCCGCTTTAGGAGCCTTGAGCCTGGCGTATTTTTCCATGGCGTATTTTTCGCCAGCAGCGTCTTCAAAATAATGGCGGTAACGCATGATCGTATTCACCGGAACATGATTGGGGCAAGAGGATTCACAGATACCGCAGGCATGACGGCAGTAGAGGCTTCCACACTCTTTCTCAAAAGCCGCCAGCATGTTTCTCTCTCTTTCCGACAGGCCAGAAGCGGCGACTTTCAGGCTTTTTTGAACATCATCAAAAGTGCTGAAGGTCAGGTTCAGGGTATTGACATAAGGATTATCAAGGACAAATTTTAACGCTGCTGCTTTGATTTCCTCGGGATTTTTCAAATTGTTTTTTTGAAGGAAAGATTCTGCCTTTTTTGCTGTTTCTTCCATCTGAGCCATGGATTTTTGCATTCTTTCGTCTATGGCCTCTCCTGCTTTTTTCATTTGCTCCAGCCGTTCCTTCATCTCGAAGTGCCTTCCCAGGGGATTGGATTTCATAATCGTGGTACCTATGTTTTTGTTGGCCGCAGCCTGGATGACATGTTCTCCCGCTTCTTTTTGTAGGAAGTTATATATCAAGAGCAAGACGTCAAACCGGCCGTCATCAACAGCACCCAGAAGTACCTTTTCCATGGATTCTCCCTCACTCTGAGACCTGGGACCGTGATGAGAGACTCCGATAAACCTCACTTTTCCTTCCTTTTTGAGAAGGTCCATCGCCTGATGGAAATTTTCATCTTTAAGCGCCTCAACCGTCGGTGGCCCCGGCATCATCAGGCAGTCGATGTAGTCAGTCTGAAGGCGTTGGAGCGACTGTCGAACCTTTTCTACGACTTCCTCTCGACTCTTCAGGCCCATCATCTGAATTTTCGAGGTGATAAAAAGAGATTTCCTATCGCGCCCCTTGATGGCCTCTCCGATATCGTTTTCCGCTGTCCCCCGGCCATAACCCTCGCCGGTGTCAATGTAGCTAATACCCGCATCCAGGGCGGCACACATAACAGTCACAGGACACCCCCTCGCTGTCCCGATGCCAATAGCGGACACCTTTGATCCTGTCCTCCCCAATGTCCGATATTCTTTGATTCTGGGAACTTCCGTCTCCCCCCCTTTTTCAGCGAACGAGGGTTTTGCTAATAGAACTGCGCCTAACCCCAGTTTAAAGAAATTTCTTCTTTTCATCTCCTTCCTCCTTTTTCATTTATAACCTTTTTATATTTAGACGAAGGCAAAACTTGATTTCTTCCCTTTTGAATAGATGAATCTAGCGAATCATCGTTGGGGCACTACTGATATTGCCATTTCAAATAGTTACGACAACCCAGAAAAGGAATTTGCTGCCATATTAACCTGGACTATTCACGAAATGAAAGGAAAAAATCCCCTCTCCCCATGTGGGAGAGGGTCGGGGTGAGGGGGATCATTCAAAGATTCCCCCTCCCCTCTATCCCCTCCCGCCAGGGGAGGGGGCGTTTTATCGTATCATTTTGTGAATAGATCAGGTTAATAAAAATTACCTCCCATGAACTGTCAAACTTGCGAAAGACAAACTAAGAATTTTTAGAAAAACACCCCTTACTGTCTGAATCACAGCAGGGAAAAAAATCGGGCTTGACATCTAAAAGAAGTCTGACTAAAATAAACGGGAAATGAGCCGAGAGGTTTTAAGTCCTGCTAAGAACGCAATGTTCTGTATGATAATGTGTCGCCCGAGCACAGGGTGAGCCTTCAAGGCCGCTGTGCCGGGAATAACCTCCTCGGGTAAATCCCCTATCACCCCTTAAAAGCAAAAACCTGTGCTCGGGAAATTGCCAAATAAAACCGGTATTCTGTTTGTTTTAATTTTCTTCCAGGAGGCAAAAAATGAAATTTTCAACGATAGCTATTAAGGCAGGCCAGCAGCCAGACCCGACGACGGGAGCGATCAGTTTTCCCATCTATCAAACCTCAACCTATGTCCAGGAAGAGCCTGCCAAGCATAAGGGCTTCTCTTACTCGCGGACGGAGAACCCGACGAGGAAAGCCCTAGAAAACAACATAGCTGCGCTCGAAGGTTCAGAATTCGGTCTTTGTTTTGCCAGTGGACTTGCTGCTGTTAATACGGTTTTGAATTTGCTCAAATCCGGCGACCATGTCGTTGCACCCGATGACCTTTATGGCGGAACTTACAGGATTTTCACGCAAGTGTTTAGCAAGTACGGGATAAAATTCACTTTCGTTGATGAGACAGAGCCCGATGAAGTGCTCAGGGCGATTCAGCCGAACACAAAGATCATCTGGATCGAAACTCCGTCTAATCCGCTCCTGAAAATCTCGGATATCGAAGAGCTGGCGCGGATAGCCTCAAATCATGGCTGTCTGGCCGTGGTGGATAATACGTTCGCCTCACCTTATCTGCAGCAGCCGCTTTCCCTCGGAGCAGATATCTCCCTTCACAGCACAACGAAGTATCTCGGCGGACATAGTGATATGATAGGTGGGGCTCTGGTGATGAAGCGGCAGGATTTGTTTGAACAGCTCAAGTTCTACCAGAACGCTGTGGGAGCGGTCCCGGGACCCCAGGACTGTTATCTCGTGTTGCGGGGCATCAAAACACTGTCTTTGCGTATGGACAAGCACTGCTCTAATGCAAGGGAAATTGCGGCCTTTCTAAAAGATCACCCCGGAGTGAGCAGAGTCTATTATCCAGGCCTGGAATCCCATACCGGACATCACCTGGCAAAAAAGCAGATGAAGGATTTTGGGGGGATGGTTTCTTTTGAGCTTAAGTCAGACTGGGAGGGTGCTTTTGGATTTGTGAAAGCGGTCAAGCTTTTTTCTTTGGCCGAAAGCCTGGGAACAGCGTTTTCTCTCGTTAACCACCCCGCGAGCATGACGCATGCTTCCATTCCTCAGGAGGTCCGAGAAAAAAACGGGATCACAAACGGTCTTTTAAGATTGTCGGTGGGACTGGAAGATGTGGATGATTTGATAGAAGACCTAACACAGGCACTCGCGGCGGCAGACAGAAAGGAGACGAAGGACGAGGACAAAATGAAAGCTGGTTTTAATCCGCCCTGGTGATTCTTGGATGGCGAATGGGGCGGAAAGCGAAGATAAGGGAATGGGTGAGGCGAGGATATCGTCCGGCAGGGCAGGAAGCTTTAAAGGATATAGCGTACAGGGAGGCAAAACATGACAAAGATGGCGCCTGAAATAGAGTTGCTCCTGTATAAGGCTCTTAAGATACCTAAGCTAACCAGAGGTATCGCCAGGGATTCGACAGAGCTGATAGGGAACACTCCGTTGGTCAGATTGAACAGGATAACTGAAGGTGCCCAGGCGGTGGTTGTGGCAAAGTTAGAGTCATTCAATCCTCTGGGTAGCGTGAAGGACAGGATTGGAGTAGCGATGATCGCTGCGGCTGAAGAGAGAGGCCTGATCTATAAAGAGGCAGTGATTGTCGAGCCGACAAGTGGAAACACCGGCATTGCCCTGGCTTTTGTCTGTGCTGCTAAAGGATACCGGCTTATTCTGACAATGCCCGACACGATGTCCCTTGAGCGAAGGCAACTCCTGTCCATCTTTGGGGCCGAGCTGGTTTTGACTCCCGGAGCAGAAGGGATGCCGGGAGCAGTAAGAAAAGCAGAGCAACTGGTTGCGGAGAATCCTGACTTCATCATGCTCCAGCAATTCAAGAATCCAGCCAACCCGGAGATTCACAGACTGACCACTGCCGAAGAAATCTGGAGAGATACGGCCGGAGAGGTGGATATTCTCGTGGCAGGAGTCGGAACGGGAGGCACGATTACCGGAGTATCGGGAGTCATAAAAAAAAGGAAAAGTGATTTCAGAGCTATCGCTGTAGAACCCGAAGATTCGCCCGTTCTTTCCGGCGGCAAGCCAGGCTCGCACAAGATTCAGGGTATTGGAGCTGGTTTTGTTCCTGATGTGTTGGAAATGGAACTCGTGGATGAGATCATCAAGGTCACCAATGAAAACGCAGGAGTCATGGCCAGGAGGCTGGCCCGAGAGGAGGGGATATTGGCCGGGATATCGTCTGGAGCCGCAGCCTGGGCGGCGATGGAGGTGGCCAGAAGGCAGGAAAACAAAGGAAAGCTCATCGTGGTGGTCTTGCCGGATACAGGCGAGCGCTACCTCTCCACGTGGCTTTTTCAGGAACTGTAGAGACGTCACTTGATGAAGGAGACAAGATAAGAACATCTCAAAGAGGTGAGGATTATTGTGTTTAAAACATTGAAAGAAGACATCAGGACGGTCTTTGCCAGAGACCCTGCTGCGAGAAGTGCCCTTGAGATAATGATGTGCTATCCTGGGGTTCATGCCCTGTGGTTACACCGCTTAGCTCATTTTCTTTGGGAACGCAAGTTTCTTTTCCTGGCCCGTTTCATCTCATCTGTCAGCCGCTTTCTCACCGGCGTTGATATCCATCCTGGAGCAAAGATCGGCCGGCGTTTTTTTATCGATCATGGAACGGGCGTAGTCATAGGGGAGACGACTGAGATCGGAGACGATGTCCTGATGTATCAGGGGGCGGTTCTTGGAGGAACAAGCCTGAGAAAGGGAAAACGCCATCCCTCTGTCGGTAACAATGTGGTCGTTGGCGCCGGGGCTGTTGTATTGGGTGCCATCACAATAGGCGATAATTCCAAGATTGGAGCCTGCTCTGTGGTGCTGAAATCCGTTCCTCATGGAGCCACAGTCGTAGGAGTCCCTGGAAAAATCGTAGAGAATAACCGGAGGCGTCCCATGGACCTTGAACATGGGAGACTGCCTGACCCAGTAGCGGAAGCCATCAAGCATATCTTAGAAGAACAGGAAGAACTCAAAGGTCGCCTGGAAAGGCTGGAGAAAAGATTTCAATCAGGAGTCGGGGAATGAAGAAGCTGAGAACAGGGGTGATGGGATGCACGGGTCTGGTTGGCCGGCAGTTTGTCAGGATGTTGGACGGCCATCCTTACTTTGAGGCCGTGACTTTGACGGCTTCGAAACAATCTGCAGGGAAAAGATACGGCGACGCTGTGGAATGGCTCCTGGGGGGAGATATACCTGAGGACGCCGGGGCCTGGCTTCTTTCGACATTCTGGGGAATGTCATTCCCTACATAAAGGATGAAGAAGAGAAAATCGAGTCTGAATCCCGAAAAATATTAGGGACAATTAACGGGAATTCTGTAGAGGAGTCTCCCATGGAGGTCAATGCCAGTTGTTGTCGGGTGCCGGTCCGGGATGGCCATCTGGAGAGCGTGGCCGTTGAACTGACCGATAATCCAGACATAGAAGTTGTGATAAATACGCTCGCTTCCTTCAGAGGGAATCCGGGGGTGACTGGGCTTCCCACAGCTCCTGAGTTCCCACTGATCGTCAGGACAGAAAAAGACAGGCCTCAGCCCGTCCTTGACCTCCAGGCCGGAAGCCCTGAGCGGGCGAAGGGGATGGCGGTGACCATCGGCCGGCTGAGAAAGAAAGGCACAAAAGTGAATTTCTTTCTCCTTGTCCATAATACGATCCGGGGAGCTGCAGGTACGTGTATTTTGAACGCAGAGATGGCCCTGCGGCGCGGTCTTATCAGGTGAACTCATGACGGGAAGAGCTTCATGATCGCTTGGCTCTTATCCAAGCTGAAGAGGATAATGATAAAGATGGGATTTTGAGAGGAACGCTTTTTGTGACGACTTTGGAACCTACGGCGCCATTTCCCATTCAACCATCGTCAGGAAAAATAAATCACGATAAAAAGAAGGTCAACGGCAATCGCAAGTCGTTGCTAGGTCCCGTCTCGTAAGTACCTTGCCGAAGTCCTCCGCAAAGACGGGACACTTCCATGGGGGAGTCAAGCTCCCCCCTCGGCGCTTCGCTACGCTCCGCTGACCCCCTGAGGGGAACGACGCCGTCCCCCTCAAACTCCCCCGCGGGTGGTGCGCCTTCAGGGACCGCGACTTAAGTGAAGTTATTTATGAGACGCACCACTAGTGGGCCAAATCGCCTCAAAAG
>JBBILQ010000068.1:0-13281 GCA_037444845.1 Candidatus Aminicenantota bacterium
CCCACATGGGGAGAGGGGATTTTTTCCTTTCATTTCGTGAATAGTCCAGGCTAGATCGCGGAGCGTGGAATCAGAGCGGATTTTGAGGTGCAGCCAATAAGCCGGCTTGAAGCGGCCCTCGACAACAAGATGAAAAATTCCAGTTTGCCGGGCTCGCCGTTTCTCAGATGCTGCCTCGGCCACGTCTTTTTTCTCGATGCATGCTTTGAGATGTCTGGTCATATCTTTTTTGGCGAAAGAGTTCCCGCAAAGCTCGCATGTTCCCTGGAAAATATTGTCTTTCACTCGGCCTCCTCTGATTGGCAATCTAACGCCATAACGTTAAATCGTCTTCGGCGAGAAAGCAAGGCATTTGAAAAAAAACAATAATTCGTCTAAATTAAAAAATGATCTGCCGGGGTGGCGGAATTGGTAGACGCAAGGGACTTAAAATCCGAAAAGGAAGTCCGGATATATGATTACGTTGATCAGAAAGTTCAGATGCTTGAACGGATGTATAAGCGCCGATTGCAGGGATATCGGACGTTAGCGTACGCAACTGAATAGGTTTGTTTTGGAAGCGGACATCGAGCCAATGAGGAAAATGGCCTTGAAGAATCAATTGACGCAATGATAAAATAAAAAAAAGAGGTCAATAATGAAAGCTAAAACAACGTCGATTCATGAGATAAAAAGAGTCTTGTTGTCACATAAGAAGGATTTATCGGATAAATATGGAGTTAAGGAAATTGGAATATTCGGTTCATATGTAAGAAAAGAGAATAGGAAAAATAGCGACATCGATATTCTTGTTGAGATAGAGAAACCGATGGGATTCCTCAAATTTATCAGGCTAGAGCGCTATCTGTCAGAATTGTTAGGGGCTAAGGTGGATCTTGTGACAAAGAAAGCTCTTAAGCCGCATATTGGTCAGCGTATCCTTGCAGAAGTTATCTATGTCTAAAAGAAGAAGGATTATCGAACTAAGAGATTATCTCAATGACATCCTTGAGATGATCGCAGATATTGGAGAGTTTACAAAGAGCCTGACATTTAATGAATTTAAAAAAGATAAGAAGACCGTTTATGCAGTGATCCGATGTCTTGAAGTCATCGGAGAAGCCAGTAAACAAATCCCATCAAGCGTCAAGAGGCATTACCAGCAGGTCCCCTGGGAAGATATTGCGGCGATGCGAAATAAGCTCATCCATGAATATTTCGGTGCTGATGTCGATATCATCTGGCATACCATTCAAGAAGATTTAGGGCCGCTAGAGGCGACAGTCAAGGAGATTGTAAAAGAATTTTTACATTGATTTTTTACAGTCGTTTTCAGAGATAAGACGCCGGGGTGGCGGAATTGGCAGACGCAAGGGACTTAAAATCCCTCGGAACGAAAGTTCCGTGCCGGTTCGAGTCCGGCCCTCGGCACTCTGATCGTCCTTCTTTCTTGATTCAAAAAGGACCCTCCGATTATCCTCCCTTCACCATTAAGCCATAGCCAAGCCTTCAACCCGGGCTGCCTCCCTAACCCTCGAGTCAGCGGAGAAACAGGCTGGGTTTATTGACATCAGAATTCTGGGCATTTATATTAGGAATGATTGCCTTGCGGATACAACGATGACAAAAAAATTTTTCAGCCCGAGACCGGAGGGGCGACATGAGAGCCAAGAAAACTTTCAATAAGGTGTTGATCGTGCTCGCCGTCTTTGTCCTTTTTCATCCTGTCCTGGCAAAGGAAAAGCTAGTCCAGAGCACCTGGGCTGCTGAGCCGGCAAAAATTGATGCTCTGGAGGAAGAATGGAGCGGTGTGGCCCTGATTTCCGAAGAAGGCGTGGGCGCGGACCTGGCCTTTCGTAACGATGGAGACAACCTGTATATCCTTTTCATCATCAAGAACAAAGATTTCTTGAGTACGCTCGAGGCCACCGGCATGACAATCTACTATGACAACCTGGGCAAGAAGAAAAAAGATTACGGGCTCAGATTCTTCCGGAGACAAATCACTCCGGACGAGTTCATGCAGATTATCGAGAGACGGGGGCAGACGCTTTCGGAGGAACAAAAAGAAGAGATCAGGTCAAAGCCGAGTTATGTCTTGTATGATGGCGAGCGCATCGAGAAAAAGAAAACGTCTCCGCTCGACACGCCGCTGGCCGCCGGGCTTAAGCCCCCGGCTTTTCGGTACACCAGAAAAGGAGAAGCGACAGTCTTTGAGTTCCGGATTCCCCTGAGCCGTGACAGTCAGCCGGCCGGGATCGGAGTTGCGGCTGGCGGAACGCTTAAGATCGGTTTTGAATGGGGCGGCCTGACAAAAGAAATGCAGGAGGCCAGGCTGGCCAGGGCAGCTTCAGCCTCGGAGAGAAGTGCGGAGAGGGACACCGCTTCCGAAGATCATGCAAGGGGCAGCGAAACCGGCGGGTTTGCCACCGGCGGCCCCTCTTCCAGGCTCTCCAGGACAGGCCCCAAGAAATATTCCTTCTGGCTGGACGTAAAACTCGCTTCAAGCTTTTAGCCAGAAGACCAACTCTTCCGTTCCTTGTTAAAACCCAAAATTGCCGGTAGGAAATTCGCATTCTGCAAAAGTACTCTATGTGTAATCCAATTATCGTGATAGCGAGTGCACCCGAGGGGTGGCGCGGTTCGGGGGTGAACCGCGACAGCACCCGTCGGGTGATTCTACCGGCAAATCTGGGTTAAAATTGACGCGTTGATTTCCCATGTGATAAGTATATCACCCTCAGAGTGGCCGATGAGAATCTTAGCTGTTTCCAGTTTTTATCCGCCGCACGAGCGAAGTGGCTATGAGCTCGGAGCGCTGGATATCGTTGAAATGCTGCGGGCCCGGGGTCATCAAGTCAGGGTCCTGACCAGCGCTCAAGGAGATCAAGAGGACCGGGCTAAGGGCGATGTCTTGCGCTGGCTCAAGGCAGGCTCGAAAGAGAGGTCGGACTGGCGCTCTGTCTTAACGAAAGAGCTCGTCAATCAGACAGCCTTCCGAAGAATCTGCTCCGACTTCAGGCCTGATGTCGTCTTCTTCTTCAACCTCACGGATGTATCGACTTCTCTGGCCTTGCTGGCCGACGACATGGGCTTTCCAACAAGCTTCTACCTGGCTGATAGTTGGTTTGCCACCTGGGAGAAAGACCAGTGGCATCAAGTATGGCCGAGGCGAAATCGCGGCGCCAGAGTCCTTCGGTTCATGAGCCGGCATTTCGACCTCAGGCCGCCGGACATTCCCCTGCGATTCGCGAGCGCCGCTTTCACCACAAGCCATCTCAGGGCCATAGCCGTCGAGCTTAAAAGAGCCACGGCCGACGCGCCGGTTATTCCCTGGGGGGTTGACCAAAGCCGCTTTCAACCTCGGGATTCGCGCCGCCAGAGACCACGCCGGCTGCTTTATGTCGGGGAGCTAAAGCCGCACAGAGGGCTTGATATCGCCATCAGAGCTCTGGGTATCCTCAAACGAGAATACGGCTCGGAGAGACTGTCCCTGACGGTCGCGGAAAAAAACAAAAGCGATCCTTTGTTCAAAGCTTATTTTCGCGACCTCTCGGAGCGCTGCGGGGTGGCCGGAGACGTCAGGTTTGCGCCTCCAAGGCCGCGCCGGGACATGCCGGACGTTTATGGGGCGCATGATGTCCTTGTTTTTCCTCCTGCGGCTGAGGACAGCCTGGCCCTTACACTTCTTGAGGCCATGGCGTGCGGCCTAGCGGTCGTGAGCACGCCAACATGCGGTCATGCCGATGTCCTTAAAGACGGGCACAATGCGCTTGTTTTTCCCGCTGAAAACCCGGAGGTGTGCGCCCGGCAAATCCTGAGGCTGGTCAACGACTCAGAGCTTTATGTGTCCATAGCGACAAATGCCCGGTTGACGGTTGACAAAGGGTTCAGGCTGGAGAGATGCGTTGACGACATCGAACGACTGCTCAAAGAGGCGGCCACAAAGGCCGGGGAGAGAAGTCACCGGCATTCGGCTTCATCGGGAGCGCTGCTTCCGGAGAAGGGCCAGCCCTCAAAGCTTCAGCCGAAGGTTTTGCGCCGTGTCCGCTGGACCCTGAGGCTTGGAGCCATAGTCGTGTCCATTGGGACTCTGCTTAAGCCTGGGTTCTATTTCCGCATTTTGAGGAGAATGGCCCAGAAAGGACTCTCCCAGGCGGCGCTTGTCGTATTTCCTGTTTTCTTTGAGGCATTCTTCAGGCTGGCCGGAAGGCGAGGCCGGAGCCGCGGCAAGGACGCATCCGAAAGCAAAAACGTCATGGTCCTCCAGCTTGCCGATATGGGAGACATCCTGTTGAGCGGGCCCTTCCTGCGCGAATTGAAGCGGTTCATGCCACGGGCACGAACAGTCCTTGTTGTCCAGCCATCCATGCTCAACCTGGTCGAAAATTGCCCTTATGTCGATGAAGTCGTTCCTTTTCTTTGGAGAGCGGCGAAAAACTGGAGGACTGCCTTTTCGGGCACGCTCTTATGGTGGGCTCAATCGGCCTGGATAGCCGCTCGGCGCCTCTGGGAACATCGTGTCGACCTGGCCGTCTCCCTCCGCTGGAACAACGAGCCCTGCCAGGCTGCCTCGCTCATTCTTATGTATGCGAGCGGCGCACGCCATCGCATCGGCTATCACGATTACCCTCACCATTTAGTTGGCTACAAACTGACCGACGTCAATCGCTTTATCACGCAAGGCCCGGTCAGGGGCTTTCCCGAGCACGAGATCGAGCGGCAACTGGATATCCTCCGTTTTCTGGGGGCCAACCCTGACCTTTTTAGAAGGACCCTTGAGCTCTGGACGACAGCGGAAGATGACCGCTTTGCGCAAGACCTGTTCGACCGTCATGAGCTCCCTGCAGCCGGTTTGTTCGTGGCTTTCGCTCCAGGCGCAGCCTGGACCTTTCGTCGCTGGCCCGTCGAACGGTTTATCGAGCTGGGCAGATGGCTCCAGGAAGAATACGGAGCTTATATCCTGATTTTCGCTGCCCGGAATGAGCGCGGCCTCGCCTCACGGATCGAAAAGGGGCTAAGGCGCGAGCAGACGCTCGACCTCGCCGGCAGGACGAGCATCCGCGAGATAGGTTCCATCCTCCGCCGCTGCCGGCTGTTCGTCGGAAACGACTCCGGTCCGATGCACGTCGCTGTTGCCGCGGGCGTGCCCGTCGTCGGGCTTTTCGGGCCCGGCGAGTACGAACGCTTCCGGCCCTGGGGCCCGGATCATGATGTCATCCGCCTGGCCTTCCCCTGCAGCCCCTGCTCTCAAAGCTGCCTTTTTGATGAAGCGCGCTGCATCATGGGGATCAGCGTCAGCGAGGTCAAGGCTGCCGTTGCCAGAAAACTTGGTTCTCTTCGCGGCTGAGAACGACACCAGGAGAAAAAATGGACAAGCCAACGCATGAAAACGGCCTGGAGCGAAGGCTCGGGCTTTTTCCGCTGACCAACATCGTCATCGCCAACATGATCGGAGCCGGAATTTTTACCACTTCCGGGCTGCTCATGACGGAGCTGAAAAGACCGTTGCTCATGCTTTCCCTCTGGGCTGTCGGAGGGCTCATCGCTCTCTGCGGCGCGCTGAGTTACGGCGAGCTCGGAGCGGCCATGCCCCGTGCCGGCGGTGAGTACGCGTTTCTTTCACGGCTTTTCAACCCTCTCTCCGGTTTTTTGAGCGGCTGGGTTTCTTTTTTCGCCGGGTTTTCAGCGCCGATCGCGGCATCGGCCATCGGGTTTTCTGAGTACCTGATCAGGGCCTTTCCCGGGCTAGCCGGCCCCGGCAGGAAATCCTATTCTATCCTGGTCATCCTTGTTTTCACCTTCGTTCATTCCAGAGGAATTGAGCTCGGCGCGAAAGTCCAGAATTTTCTGACCCTGATCAAAATAGGTCTCATTTTAGGACTGATTGTTTTTGGTTTCTCCGCCGGCGAGGGGAACCCCGGCCATCTCTCCGGTGGGGAGGTGTTTGAGTTCGATTTTAGCGGCTGGAAGACGATCGGCCTGTCGCTCATGTGGATCATGTTCGCCTACAGCGGCTGGAACGCCTCGGCCTACCTCGGGTCGGAGGTCCGCAACCCGAGACGAAACCTGCCCCGCTCGCTCATCCTGGGGACCGGCATTGTCCTCATCCTCTATCTCGGGCTCAACCTTTTGTACGTCTATGCCGTGCCGGCCGGAGAGATGGCCGGCGTGATCTCGATCGGCGGGCTGGCTGCAGGAAACCTTTTCGGAAAATCTTTCGAGAACGTCCTTTCGCTTCTCATTTCCTTCGCCCTTTTTTCCTCGCTCAGCGCTTTCCTTATCTTAGGGCCGCGCGTCTACTACGCCATGGCATGCGACCGCTGCTTTTTTCCCTTTGCTTCGGATGTCCACCCCAGGTTCAAGGTGCCCTCAAAGTCGATCTTCCTCCAGGGCTTGATTGCCTCGCTGATGGTCCTCTTCGGGACATTTGACCAGATTTTAACTTACATGGGTTTTTCCCTTGGGATTTTTCCCCTCGTGTCCGTCATCGGAGTGTTTAAGGTGAGGCGACTGAGCCTCGGCCCCTATAAGCTTCCCGGGTTCCCGGTTGTCCCTCTCTTCTACATTCTGGCCGGAGCCGCAATTCTTGTCTTAGGTTTTTTTGAGCGGCCTGTTGAGTCGGGGATCGCCCTCCTCATGGTCGCCGTCGGCATCCCGGCTTATGCGGTTTTCCGGAAATCTCTCCGGCCTTAGCTTAAAGCTTCAAGCTGAGCCGGTAGCGATAACCAAGGTCTTTCTCCTTAAATTTGAAAAAGCGGATGACTTTGAGCTCGGGGGCGTTCCATTTGGCGATACAGGCGTAAACCTCCTTGTGCCCCTGCCGCCGGGCGTAGTCAATGACGTGCTTATGGAGGAGTTTGGAAATTCCCCGGTTCCTGAATGGTTTTGAGACAAAGGTGATCTGGAGGTAAAACTCGGGAGGCACAGCGCCGCGGGGGAGAGGGAGGATGTCGTACATCATGTCGACTTCCGGCGCGCCCAGAGAAGGGTAGCCCATGAGGTATCCGGCGATTTTTTTCCCGGCGACCGCGACAAACGTTTTGTATTTTGTGGCCGGGTTGAGGTAGCGTTTTTTGTAATCCTCGACCCCCGGTTTGATTTTAACAGCCTGGAACTTCTCGGCCAGTTCCTCCTCGAGCTCTTTGACCAGTTTCAAAATTTTGTTGCAGTCCCGGGGCCTGCACTTGCGGACCGTCACCCGTAATTCTTTCTCTTTTTTCATCTTTTTCCGGAGCTTGAAGGCGCGGGCTTCCATGCCGCGCCCATAATCCGCAGGTCATCTATCCAGAAATCGGCGGTGCCTTGACCGCTGCGGTCTTGAAGAGATAATCGGGAGAGCAGCTTCCTTGCCGCTCCTAAGTTGAAAAGCGGAATAGAAACAAGCTGCCAGGATTCCTTTCCAACCAACTCCTCCTTGATGTAGCGCCGGTCGTTGATGGCCGCCCTCAACAAGACCTTGTCAGCCTCGTCGTGGAAGTAGACCCAGAGGTCGGGCAGGCTTCCTGAACTGCTCCTCACAAAAAATTCCAGGCGATAATAGGGGCCGGAGTGAAAAGGCTCACGCCGGAAAGAGAGGCCGCCCCACGGAGCGAGCCTCGCTCGGACAGAAGCGCCGCCGCTGCGGGCATAGTCGGTAGCTCCAAGCTGGCGCCAGGCGTCCCAGGACCAATCCTCCCAGCCCGGCTCCAGCCTGTCTGTAAAGATGGCCATGGCCCGGGCAGGTTGTGATTCGGGCTCCCTGCGGACGACGCGGCGTCGAACGCCCCCGAACCAGGAACGGAGCACGTCTTCAGCCGGCTTGTCGCGGGGAGAATAGCCGGTGTCATAAGGGCCTCCCTCTGAAGGATCAGGACCCCACGACCACCAGAAGATGCCGGCGAGCCAGGGCTTGTTGTAGAGACTCTCGAAGGCCGCCTGATAGCAGTCGGCCTGTTCTTTGAGGTCAACCGCTCCGGCAATCTGCCAGTTCCATGGATGAGTGGCGGCGCCATCCAGGCTGCGGTAGCCAATTTCGGTCACAAGGAGAGGCTTCTGCCATCTCGAAACCAGCCCAGCGAGCGTCGAGACGTGCGGCTGCCAGGCCGCCTTGAGCTCGGCCAGGGTCGGGTTGTTTTTATTGGCCAGTTGATAGTACGTGTCAACGCCGATGAAATCCACAGCATCCCACCACGCGAGGCGCGTCTCTTCACCGCTGTGGTTGGCAGCGTAGACAAGAGGCCCAGCGAAGAGGCTTCTTACTCCAGTCACGATGCGTCGCCAGTCGGCCTCCCGGTGAGACGTGCCCTGGAGCTCAGTGCCGACGCAGAACTGGTCCGCTCCGTGAGCGGCGGCCAGCTCGGCATAGTGTTCAATAAACGCCCGGTAAGAGGCGAACCACTCCAGCCATTCGGCCTCGCTCCTGAAAGCTGAACCGATCTCGCCCCGCCAGTGGGCCGGGTCATTCCAGAGGTCGAGATGGGGCTTGAGCATCACCTTCAGCCCGAGGACATGGGCCCGGTTGAGGACATGGATGAGGTCCTCATCCGTAGGGGTCCCGACAGAGGCATAGATTTTTGTAGAGCTTATGGTGTCCTGGTAGCAGGTGACGATCAAGCTGATCCAGTTAGCGCCCGTCTCGGCGAGATGGGCGAGCGAGACGTCCGATTCAGGGAGAGAATAGAGTCCCGGCCACCAGGCCGCGTAGGAAATTCCTTTTTGTTTCTCCTGGGCCCTCGAAGCGCAGGAATTCTGGTCACTGGCGTAGAGAAAGGCGGACAGAGCCAACACAACGAAAAATATTTTCTTCAGCGGCGTCACAAGAACAACTCGATTCTCTCTATTTATAGCCTTTTGAAAGAGCACAGTCAACAGGCAAAGGGGACGGGCATCTGTGAGGACCGTCCCCATTCAACATTCGAGAGCTTGAGATTGGCGGCGGAAGCGTGTAGAATCGGAATGCCCGGCCTTATGGATGAGCGAGTTTAAACCTGGGACCGGGCAATATTCTAAGGAGGATGGGGCGTGTCGAGAGCGCCCGGCTCCAGGTCAACGGGAGTGACCTGATGTCCGGAGGAAAGTGGGAGGTTTGCCTCTGCGGCGATTTTTCGGCCTATGAGGTCTGGTGCAAGAGTTTCCCTTCCTACCGCCGGGCCCGTCGTTTCATGAAGAAAACGCTGCGCAAGAACCACACCTTCTACTGCGCGACGGTCTCCAGCGACGAAAATTCCGCTTTCGAGACCTTCTACTGGAACGGCCGGAAGGTCATCCGGTGGGAAAAGCCCTGGGTTCTCTCCCGGCGGCAGGCCCTGAGTCTGAAGGGCTGATCAAGAGGATATCTTCCCTGAGTTATCAGCCCCTCTTTTCTGCATAAAGCAGGCATAAAGGTAGCGCCTGGTGCCCGCAGGCGGCTCCCTGTAAATGGAATTCTTGGCGATAAATTTATAAGATATATAGAAGTTATAAAGTTTATAGGGATAGTAGGACAATTTTGACTTTTCGGATAAAATAGGGAGAATTATTTTTTCGTTGCCGGCCCAAAGGTGAGCTTGGAGTGAAAATCGGGTACCTCAACGGACAGCGGCTTTACTATGCGTTTGTTGCAGGCGGGAACGCCGTCATCAACGACAGGGACTACCTGAACAAGATCAACGTGTTTCCCGTGCCCGACGCTGACACCGGGACAAACCTGGCCGCCACCATGCGCTCGATCGCAGAGACGAGCGTGGTCGGCAAATCGTTGAAGACGACCTTCCGGTCCATCGCCGACGCGGCCCTGGCCGGCGCGCGGGGTAACTCCGGCCTCATCTTCGCTCAGTTCATCCACAGCCTGAGCACCGAGATAAAGAGTGAACACCGGATCACAGCCGCGACGTTTGCAGAGTCAGCCCGGTGTGCGGTCCAGTCCGCTTACAAAGCCATCCTCCAGCCGGTTGAAGGGACCATGCTGACCGTGATGCGGGAGTGGGCTGATGCCATCCACGAGCATGCTTCGCGGACAGCGGATTTTGTCGAGCTTCTCTCTTACTCGCTGCAGCGCGCCAAGCAATCGCTCCTGGACACGCCGAAAAAACTCTCTGTTCTGGCCAAAGCCGGGGTCGTCGACGCCGGCGCCAAAGGGTTCGTCGATTTTATCGAGGGCGTCCTCCATTTCACAAGGGCGGGCCGGTTGAGGAAGGTTTCGGCTCCCGCGGTGGCGCTGCCCGAAGCGGAAGCGCGGGTTCATTCCTTCAAGGGCGAAATCCGCGAGCGCTACTGCGCCGAGGCCCTCCTTCATGGAAAGGACATGGACATGGACAGAGTCCGCAGCCTGGTCAGTTCGTCTGGCACATCGGCCATCGTCGCCGGGTCGGAGGATAAAATCAGGTTCCACGTCCACACGAATTCGCCGGCCGAGCTTTTTTTCAGGATCAGTGACATCGGGTCGGTCGTCCAGCTCAAAGTTGATGACATGCGCAAGCAGCATGACGTGAGCCACAACAGGAAGAGGCGGATCGCTCTGGTTACCGATTCCTCTTGCGACCTTCCGCCCGAGTTTATCGACGAACAGCAGATCCAGGTCATCCCCTTCAACCTTTCCTTCGGGGAATCCCTGTTCCTTGACAAGCTGACGATCACGCCGGAGCAGTTCTACACGCTCCTGAAGACCCGGCAAGAGCATCCCCAGACGTCTGTGGCCGGGATCGCCGCGGTTGAGAACCTGTTCTCCTATCTTTCGACTTTCTATGATTCCATCCTTGTCTTCCACATTTCGGCCAAGCTGAGCGGGGCGCTGGGGTTCAGCCAGCAGGCAGCCGATAAGATCAAGAACAAGAAAATCAGCATCATCAACTCCAAGCATCTCTCCCTCACTCTTGGGCTGATCGTCAAGCGCGCTGTCGAAGCCCTCGACGGCGGAGCCTCTCACGACGAGGTCGCCCGGATGTCCGAGGAATGGATTGCCAAAACGCGGCTCTGGGCGGATATCGCCACGCTCAAGTACATGGTCCGAGGCGGCCGGATCAGCCCGATGAAGGGTCTTGTGGCCAGGATGCTTCATCTCAAACCAATCATCACCCTGGATGAAGAGGGCAAAGGTTATCCTTTCGGCAAATCCTTTAGCCGCAGGGGCAACATGAAGAAAATACTCCGCTTCGTCGCAGAGGCCGCCAGCCGGGGGAAAGTCTGGGAATACGCGGTGGTTCATGCCCAGAACCTGCCCAGAGCCCGAATGTACGCTCAAAAGTTGGAGAAGATCCTCGGCCGGCCCCCCGCTTTTGTCATGGATGTCTCTCCGGTGGTCGGCGCCCATAACGGCATCGGCGTCGTGGGCATCGGGCTCATGCTTGAGTAATACGGCGCGAACAGCGAATTAGCCGCCTGTGCCCGGAGGGCGGGCGCTTTTATCGCCTTGATTCATAAAAAATCCTGAAGAGAAAAATTTAAAAAAAATAAAAAAACTCTTGACATTGACATCAACATATCGTATTAATTCTTAAGGAAGCTCAAGATATTGTGTCAGAGGACAGCGGGTGCGGTTGTTTTCGCTGATTCCTGAGGAAAAGATCAGGCCTTATTTTGTGGACAAAGAGAGAAGGAGGGCCAGGAGAGGAAGGAGAGGAATCCTCGTTTCATCCTGCTCCCTTTTTCAACCCGGTTTCCGCCTTGGATGAGGCCCTCCTTCATCATGTTTCTAAGCCTTCGCGATACTTACCTTGACGCATTCCTTTTATAATTATTCTCATCTTTAGCGTCAATCGCCCTTTCAGGTGGATTCAGGGATGAAATTTCGACTGGCCGGCTCACCCTCAGCGATGACAAAAAATGGGGGACAGCATACGTAATTCACTTAACTTTTTATGGGCTGCTATCTGACCGAAGGAAGAGAGAATGAGAAAAGAATTCGATAGGAATTTTGCTTGCATCGATTGATCATAGGAATAAACTGTTTCCTATTTTAGAGATCGCCGCGCACCCAAGCCGTGCTCGCGATGACAGATAAGACACTTTTTTATGGCAATCATGGGGATCGGATTGGTTGTTTGTCGATTTTCCAGGGATATGGTAATATTGGCCAAATTTTTATGTTAAAAATCGAGATGAAGGGAGACGGTGCATGAAAATAAAATCGTTCATCGAAGAAAACGTCGCGGACATTAGAAAAATTGTCGGCCGGGAGACGGCCATTTCTGCCCTCTCCGGAGGCGTGGACAGCTCGACCTGCACGATATTAGCCTGGCGGGCTCTCGGCGACCGTCTTAAAGTCATTTTCATCGACGACGGGCTGATGAGAGAAGGGGAGCCTGAGCAGGTCCGGACGGTTTTCGCCAAAATGGGAATCAACGTCGATATCGTCAACGCCCAGGATGAATTCTTCGCCGCTCTGGCCGGAAAGACTGATCCCGAGGAGAAAAGGAAAGCTTTTCGTCAGGCCTTCTATTCAGTTTTCGGAGGGGAGGTTTTGAAGAGCGGAGCCAGGTTCCTCGTCCAGGGAACGATAGCGGCTGACATCATTGAGACTAAAGGCGGCGTCAAGACCCAGCACAATATTCTCGAGCAGATCGGGATCGACCCGGAAAAAGGGTTCGGGTTCAAGGTCATCGAGCCGATCAAGGAGCTGTTCAAGCCAGAAGTGCGCCGGGTGGCGAGGGAGCTGGGGCTTCCAGAATCCATCTACGGGCGCATGCCTTTCCCAGGTCCGGGACTCATGGCGCGCGTTCTCGGCGAAGTGACGCCGGAGAGGACGGCCGTTGTGAGGAAGGCGACAAAGATTGTCGAAGATGAAATAAAGCGCTTCAAGCCGTTCCAGGCGTTCGCCGTCCTGCTAAGCGATAAAGGCACGGGAGTTGAAGACGGCAAGAGAAAATTCGGGGATATCATCGTCATCCGGTCGGTGGAGAGTCGGGATGCAATGAAGGCAAAGCCCACGGCCATACCATGGGATGTATTGATGAAGATGTCGCGCCGGATCATCAAAGAGATTCCCTCCGTGACCAGGGTTGCCTACGAGTTGACGCCCAAGCCACCCGCCACGATCGAATACATCTGAAATTCGGAGGACGTCATACGTAATACACAAAATTATAAAGACTGAAATTATGGGATCCGGGGGACACGATGCCAAATTCCAGAGACCTAAGCTCATGTCTCCAGAATTTGGGAAATATGTATAACGTCCACGAAATTCCCCAAAAATTTCAATATTTCATTAACACGGCAAGCGCTGCACGTTGACTTCCCAGGGGGAAATCTGCTATTTTAGCCCTCCCGGCGCTATCGTCTAGAGGCCCAGGACAGGTGGTTCTCAGCCATCAGACCGGGGTTCGAATCCCCGTAGCGCTGCCA
>JBBILQ010000069.1:0-12851 GCA_037444845.1 Candidatus Aminicenantota bacterium
CGAGCTCTCCCCTGCCTCCCGCGAGACAATCTCCCTGAACTTTACGGCCGGCACATCCACCTGAATATCAATGCGGTCGAGCAGCGGGCCAGAAATCTTCGCATAATACCGGCTCCTTTGAGATTCGCTGCAATCCGTTTCCGCTCGCCCCAACCCGTGAAAAACATCTTCGCAGGGGTTCATGGCCGCGACGAGCATGAAGGCGCAGGGGAAGCTGACGCTCATCGAGCAGCGCGACACGGTCACCCTCCCGTCTTCGACCGGCTGCCTCAAATCCTCCAGGACACGCCGCCTGAATTCGGGAAGCTCATCGAGGAAGAGGACGCCGTTGTGGGCCAGGCTCACCTCGCCCGGCCTCGGCACAATCCCGCCTCCAATAAGACCGGCATCAGAGATCGTGTGATGGGGAGAACGGAAGGGCCGCACGCTCACCGCTCCCCTGTCGCTGAGCAAGCCTGCCGCACTGTAGACCTGCGTAACCTCGATAATCTCCTCAAAAGACATGGGCGGAAGAATAGTCGGGAGTCGTTTGGCCAGCATGGTTTTACCTGCGCCCGGCGGGCCGATCATCAGGATGTTATGAAACCCAGCGGCCGCAACCTCCAAAGCTCGCTTGACGTGCATCTGGCCTTTGACATCCTTGAAATCCCCGTCAAACCTGGCCTGAGGGACAATTTCCTCCTGCGGGCAGGGGGAGATACTTCCAGGTTCATTGAGAAGGCGGATGACCTGGATGAGGTTCTCAGGGTCGTAGACATCCAGGCCTCGCACCAGAGCCGCCTCTTTTCCGTTATCTTTGGGGACGACGATGCCCTGATAGCCTTTCTTTTGAGCCAGAAGAGCTGCGGGCAAAGCTCCCCGGACGGGTTTCAGGCGGCCGTCCATGGCCAGCTCGCCCAGGAAAATGTAACCGCACAGAGTCTCCTCGGGGATAACGTTGAGATAGGCCAGGAGGCCGAGGCAAATGGGCAGGTCGAAGGAAGAGCCTTCTTTCCTGCGGTCTGCCGGAGCTAAGTTTATGGTCAGCTTGCGGGAAGGAAACTCAAACCCGCAGTTCTTGAGCGCAGCCCGGATTCGCTCTTTGCTCTCCCGGACCGCGGCGTCAGGCAGGCCGACAGTGACATGGCCCGGAAGCCCCAGAGACACGTCCACTTCAATCTCGACAACGTAGGCCTCGATCCCTGACAGGGCGGCGCTGTGTATCTTGACGAGCATGATGCTTCCTATAAGAAGACGAAGGAAAAGCGCGGGTTTTTTCAGTTAGAAAGGCGCGAGAACGCCAGCCGCTCAAGAAGGCTGGGGCTTTTTATGTTTTTCCAGGAATTCCTGGGAAAGTCGTTCGAGCTCTTTGTCTATTTCCTCGAGAGTCCGGAGTTTATACTTCCTTACGCGGGCTTCGGTTTCTTGGGCAGATGAGATGAATTCCACCTCGACGTCTTTCTTGCCGCCTGCCTCTGCATCACCTGCTTGCTCCTCGATTCCTTCTCCGGGCAGCTCTTCCGTCCTCAGCACTGGGCCTAACACCGTTGCTTTCACCAGAGGAACCGTCAGCTTGGCCACCTCCTTGAGGGTCTCGAACACGCCGACACCGTTGATGGCTGAAGCCTCGACATAAGGGAGGTTTCGAGGGTTGAGCAACCGATTAAATGTCTCGACCGGGATGAGATCATCCAGGTCGCGCTTGTTATACTGAAAAACAAGAGGGATGTCGTAAATATCCCTGTCGAGCTCGAGGAGATTCCGCCTCAGGTTGTCGAAGTTCTCGAGGTTCGCGTCGAAGAGCGGAATCTGAGAGTCGGCGACAAAGACGATGCCGTCGGCGCCGCGAAGGACGTTCTTGCGCGAGGCCTCATAAAAAATCTGCCCGGGAACGGTCATCAACTGGAAATGGACCTTAAAATCGCCGATCAATCCAGCCCTTATCGGCAGGAGGTCGAAAAAAAAGGTCCTCTCTGTTTCTGTTTCCAGGCAGACAAGCTCTCCCCTCGACGAGGAATCAAGCTTGAAATACATGTACCGGAGGTTGGTCGTCTTCCCGCTCAGCCCTGGGCCGTAATAGACGATCTTGATCGCCAGGCACTTGGTGACGTGATTGACAAGGGCCATCTTTTTGCCTTGGGCTCTTCTTAATCCTTAGCATACCCCCGGAGAAGAAGTCAAATAAGGTGGCGGATGAGCTTCTCGTATTTGCCGATGACAATCGGCCAGGCATAGTTCCTCTGGACGTAAGCGAACCCGTTCTCGCCTAAAACGCCGCGCAGCCGCTTGTCCTTGAGAAGAAGACCGAGAGAGGCCTCAAATTCCCCGTAGTTCGAATAAAAAAACCCGCACCGGCCGCGCAGACAGTGATCCTTCAGGGGGTCGGCGGCTTCCTGGACTAAGATGGGCGTCCTGACGGCCAGGGATTCGAGCGCCGCCATGCAGAGGCTCTCTAAATGGCTCGGATGGATGGTCACATCGGCCGCAGCCATGGCCGCGTTCTTCTCCCCGGGCGAAAGAAACCCGAGGTAGCGGAGCTGAGGATGAGAAGGAAGATCCATGAGAAGATTCCCTATGAGCGCCAGGCTGAGGTCGGAGTGCAACCGGCTGAAGCGCAGAAAATAGTCAACGAGCTCGCGACAGCCTTTGCCGGGCTCGATCCGGCCGGCGTAGAGGATAAAAGGCGGGTGAAGGCCGTGCCTGCGGCAAAACGCCTTCGTGTCAAGGTTTGCCCTGTCCGGAAAATCGTAGCCCACACCCACGATCTCCTGGTATTTTCCCTCGAACGAGAAATACCGGCCCAACATGCGCCGCTCCGATTCGGTGTTGAACATGAAAGCCTGCGGCGCGGCAAAAACCTCCCGCATGATTCCGAGGCGAAGGGCCGGCTCGTCATGGGCTGTGGGAACGAGCGTCTTCTTCCCCTTTGCCTTTTTCAGGCCCCAGTACGTGGTGTAATAGAGGTAAGTGAAAAAAATGAAAACGTCCTCGCCGGCTTCCCCCTTCTCCAGGGCCTCGACGAGGTCGGGAGTCTGCGGCCCCTGCCGGTCCAGCCATTCCCACTCGTCTTTTTCGGTGTGGTCATGAAAAAAGATCCAGTCGGAGTAGGAGTTGAAGGACTCGATATCCCTGGGCCTGGCCACGGCGAACCGTTTGACCTTGACGCCATTCAGATCTGTCTCGCCCGCAGGATATTCGTTCTTCCAGGTGATGTAGTCTTTGGCCGTCGTCGTATAGACGGTGACCCTGTGGCCAGCCTGGGCCAGGCGCTCGGCGATAAGCCGGCAGTGAAGCTCGGACCCGCCCATCACTTCAAGGCCGTATCTTTGAACAACAAAGGCTATTCTCATATATTTTTCTTGGCCCGGCTCTCGCTTCCCTGCCTCAGGCGATCGATAAGCCCCAGAAGAAAAGACTCTCTTCCCTCTGCCTTGAACGTCTCGAGACGGCGTCGCTGGCCGGCCGTGATTTTGTCGCGGATCGCCTTGTCGTGTTTGATCAGGTCCACAAGCTCTGCCACATAATCCGGGCGCTTGTCTTTAAGCAGAATGCCAGCTCCGTCCAGCGTGTCCGGGACGGCCGTGGACTTGAAAGCGACGACGGGCAGGTCAAAAATCATGCTCTCGATAAGCGGCAGGCAGAACCCCTCGTGCTCGCTCAAGGAGAGAAAGACATCTGAGGCTCGGTAGAGAGCAAACATCGTCTCGTCGGAAACGTGACCCATGAAGACGATCTCTTCAGGATTAAGGAAAAAATCGTCAGCCAGCTTGGCCACGCTTTGATAATATTTGGGAAGTGAGGATGTCTTGCCCACGACGATCAGCCGGACGAGCGGAGAAATGTATTTTTTATAATAGAACACGACTTTGATCAGGTCCTCGATTTTTTTGTTGGGGACGACGCGGCCGACAAAGAGGATGTTTGTCCGGCCATCCCGGTAAAGGTTGTAGGTAAATTTATCGATGGGCTTCTGGTAGCGCGAAAAATCGATGAAAAGCGGAAAAACATGCGTCTTTTTGCACCCCAACGCAGATAACTCTTCAGCGTTGAAGCGGGAATCAGCCAGGCCAACGTCCACGGCCGGAGCCAACGAGGCGAGTTCCTCCCGTCCGCGGCGGGAGATCCTCGTCATTTCGGAGCTAAACCCCTGAAAGAATTCCTCTGCCGTGACGTTGTGGGAGATAAGGATTTTCCAGCACCGCAGCCGGCTGAAAGCCTGGCTGAGAGGCGAAGTTAGGGCGAAATGGAGGATGGCGATGTCGGACGGGTCGGGTTCGGGGAAATAAGCAAACTCTTTTGACTCCCGCTCGAGATCCCTGTCACAGGTCAGGCGGTAAATTTCCGAGACAAACCCCTGCGACCGGAAGAATTGCCGGAGATGGGCGGCTTCATCGCCGATCGCGTCTCCCCGGTGAAAAGCCGGCACTAACTGGTCGATTCTCATGCCCGGCTCACCTCCTCGACATGGCCCAAAAGAACCCGGCTCGTGCTCTCCCGGCTGTATTTTTGAAGAGCCTTCGTCTGACCTTCGATGACGGCGAGCCGCAACCGCTCATCGCAGAGCAGGGCGTCGATGAGCGCGGCCGTGCGGAAAAAATCTTTCTCGGTGAGGAGAATTCCGCCTCCGTTCATGGTTTCTTCGACGGCGCCTGCTCTGTAAGCGAGGACGGGAACTTTCTTGTAGAACGCCTCGATGAGAGGAACGCCGAACCCCTCGTGCTCGCTCATGCTCAAGTAGACGTCAGCGGCTTCATAATAAGCCAGGAGGTCCTCGAACTCGACATGCCCGGTGAAGTGGACGTCATCGAGCGAGAGCTTTTCGACCAGGCCCTCGAGGCCGTGCCAGTACCTCTCCCAGCCCCGATAGTCTCCGGCCAGGACGAGCCTCGAGTCCCGGTTGAAGTGTTTCTTGTAGAAAAAAAACGTCTTGATGAGATGCTCGTACTTTTTGTTTGGAATGAGCCGTCCGACAAAGAGGATGGTCGTTTTCCCGTCATCAAAAAGCTCGCGCGTCACCGGATCGCCCGTGCGGTCGAACCTGGTAAAATCCATAAGGATAGGCAAGACGCCGGTCTGCCTGTAGCCGACAGCCTCTAACTCGCGGCGGTTGAACTCGGAATCGCCCAGGGCCAGGTCCACTTTGTCTACGAAAAGCTTAATCTCCAGCCGGCCCTTGTAGCATTCTCTGGCCAGGAGGCGGTGGCTGTCCACGAAAAACTCGTGCGGCGTGATGTTGTGGTAAATCATGATTTTCCTGTCGGGGATCCGGAAAAACATCCTGGATACGGGCGATCCGATGGAAAAATGAAAAATGACGACATTTCGGGCGGAACTGTATTGACTGTACTCGCGGTAATCTTTAACCTTGCCAGCCAGCCGCGCGTCGTAGAAACGGGTGAAGATTTCCGAACGGAAGCCTGCCTGGCGGAGGACCTTCTGGATTTCGATCATTTCGTCAGAGATGGCATCGCCGTAGGCCAGGGACGTGGCGAACTGGTGGACGTCCATCAACTCCTCTTTGACTTCTCCAGCGTTTCTAAAAGAGACAGGTAATTTTTCTCGATTACTTCCCAGTTGTAATTGGCCTGGCAGTATTTTTTCCCGTTTTCGCCCAGGGCCTGACGCAGTCTCGCAGATTGCAGAAGAAGGCTCAGAGCCTCCCGGAATTCCTGGTAGTTCTCGTAGAAAAGCCCGCCCTGCGATCGCAGGCACTGGCCTTTCAGGACGTCGCAGCGGGCATTGGCCAGGACAGGCGTGCCGACCGCCCAGGCTTCCAGAGTGACAATGGACAAGCTTTCGTAAATGGACGGCATGGCCAGGAGCTCGGCTCCTTCCAGGGCCGAAAATTTTTCTTCCTCCCCAACATATCCTAGATAGATGATATCGGGATGGCGGGGAATTCTCATGACCGTTGATCCGGCCAGGACCAGCTTCAGGTCAGAACCCGTTTCTTTCTTGAAGCGGATGAAGTGGGAGAAAAGCTCGGCGCAACCCTTGTTCTCGTCGACCCGGCCAAGGTAGAGAATGTAGGGTCCTTCCAGGCGATATTTCTGCCGGAAAGCTTCGCCAGAGAAAGAAGGAGGAATCTCGATCCCGACCGCCCCTACTTCGCTTGGAATGTGCTCGTTCCCGGAAATGGCGTTGATCATCTGGCGCTCTTCGACCGAGTTGTAAACAATGGCTCTTGGAAGGCGAAAAAGATCATGGAAGATGCGGAGGCGAAGGACAGGTTCGCGCTCGGCCGTAGGGACGAGAATGCTCTTGCCGGGGACAGTCCTGACCCCCCAGTAAGACGGGTAATAACGGAAGCTGAAGAAAATAAAGTAATCGTAGGCTCCCTCGTTCAGCTTGATGTACTGGATAAGGTCAGGGACAAGCGGTCCCATTTCGTCCATCCACCTCAGCTCTTCCTCCTCCGTGTGCTCATTGGTGAGAAGGTAATCCTGGAGCCTGCCGAAACGGCCGGGATGGCGCGGCCTGACGACCGGGAACCTCCGCACTAAAACTCCGTTGATGACCTCCTCGTCGTCAAGATAATGATTTCTCCAGGTGATGTAGTCGAAGGCTTTCGTCGTCAGGACTTCGGTGTCGAAATATTTCAACAGCCGCTCGGCGGTCAAGCGGCACTCCATCTCAGCCCCCCCGCTGATGTCGAGCCCGTACCGCTGGATGACAAAGGCTATTCTCATTTGAAAATTTCTTTCTCCAGCGCCCGCTCTCTCTCCGTCAGAGTCCCAAAGTCTTTCTCTAAGAGCCTCGTCTTTGTCTTGAGCGTCTCTTCTTCTATCTTCAGTTTGCTCATCTCGACAACAATGTTATGAACAAGATGGTGAAGGAGCTTCGTGTATTCCTGGTGCCGGTTGTTCTTTTCGATCTCCTCGTGGAGCATAGAAACAAGAGCATCCAGCCTCTTGTTCGTGCGATGGAGGCTGAGGAGGGTTTGACGCTGCTCTTCATAAACGGGAAGGATGACGAGCTTGATGAGAGGCGCGAAGGGGCTCATGATCCTGAGCAGGAGGCGCTTCATGCCGGCCCGCCGCCCAGCCTGTTCAAGGAGAGAATCCTTCTCGGCACCCTGAAGAGCGTCGGAAGGGGCGCCGGGCAACTCAGTCAGAGTCTTGCCGCTTTCCCGGCTGGCTTCTTCGGCGACTTTGCTCTTGATCGCCTCCATGATCCTGGCCACGTCGATGTTGTCGTAATCGATCTCGAAGGGAAAGTTGTTTCTTGGAGCCGCGTCATTGTCAGGGCTCATGGCATCCTCCTTCAACGACTCTTCCGCCAGCCTCAATCCGGACCGATCTTTTCCGTCTTTCGGAAAAGATGGTTTTCGTAAACGTCCTGGACATCCTGGATGTCGGGCAGGGGCTTCAGCCTCATCTCCTCGATTTCCTTGATTTCCCGGGGAGTGAGGAGGCCGGCCTTTATTCTCTCAGCGATTCGCTTCTCCACTTCCTGCTCGAGTTTCTTCCGTTCCTCCTCGGTCAGACTCTTGGCTTCAAAAAATTCGGCCATGGAAAAGCCTCCTTTTTCAGGTCGAAGGAGATTTTAATCGAATTGCCGCCCACATTCAACCCGTATCTGATAAGGCGAAGCGTCTTCGTTTCTGTGATAAAAGAGTTGGGGAATAGGGTCCTGTCACGGCGCGTCCCCTTCCGTCCTCGCTCCACCCATCCCCCCGTGGGGAACCCCTTACGCTGCGAGCGGGAGGGGACTGACGCCGTGCCACCCTCTTCCAATCATGGCAGCAAATCGTAGAAACGGAGAAGTTTCCCGCAGACAATCCTCAATGAGGACCTTCCCTTGTGGTTGAAAAGAGGAATGGGCTGTGTTAAATAACAAAGACAAAGGACAAGGCAATGAGCGAATGGAGAAAAAGAGTCCGGGTCGGAGTCATCGGCGGCAACAGGCCGGAGAAGCGGCATCTCGATATGGCCAGGAAAGTGGGCGAATGCGTGGCCAGGGCAGGAGCCATTCTCGTCTGCGGCGGGCTCGCGGGTGTGATGGAGGCGGCGGCTTCGGCCGCCAAGAAGGCCGGCGGGATGACCGTGGGCATCATCCCGGGCAGTGTTCCCGGCGAGGCCAATCCCCACATCGACGTCCCGATCGCCACAGGTATGGGATACGCGCGGAATTGTCTCGTGGCCATGAACTCGGACGTCCTCATCGCTATCGACGGCGAATACGGAACCCTGACCGAGATCGCTTACGGCAACATCTACGGAAAGAAGGTCATCGGCCTGGACACCTGGGACATCAAGGGTGTCGTCACGGCCTCATCGCCCGAGGAAGCGGTGGCGCTGGCGCTTCAAAAAGAATAGATCAAAAGGATGTCACGTCCATGGCTGTGATAGAGGCGGGGGCGGTCGGAGTCCACTCCCAAATTGCGCAGCTCTTTTCTCTATCGCTATCGAGCTCTGACCATCGTCGAAATAGAAATGTCCCTATTTAAGTCGAGTAAACATACAGATTTTATATGTTAAATAGAATATAAATCAGCTCTCATGAGCGAGACGAACGTAAAGCTGATCGTCAGTTACGACGGGACCGACTTTTCGGGCTGGCAGAGGCAGCCGGGGAAAAGGACGGTCCAGGGAACGATCGAGGAAGCGCTCGCCAAAATCTGCGGAAAAAAGACTGCCGTTATCGGCGCTGGAAGGACCGATGCCGGCGTCCACGCACGCGGCCAGGTGGCGAATTTCAAAGCCGGCCTTCGTCTTGAACGAGACAAGCTCCGGCAGGCGCTAAACGCCCTGCTCCCGGATGATGTCCGTATCCTCTTCATCCAGAAAGTCCCGGCCGGGTTCAACGCCCGGAAAATGGCCAACGCTAAAGTCTATCAATACCGGATTTGGAACTCTCGCCAGATCAGTCCTTTTGTCCTCCGCTATGTTCTCCACTGGCCCAGCCACCTTGATATCGACAAGATGGCTGAAGCTGCCAGGCTCTTCGTCCGCAGGGACGATTTCACGGCCTTCTCCTCGAACCGCCTTCTCCATCCTGTCCGGGAAGTCTATCGCTCAGAAATCCAAAAAAAGCGAAATGAAATCATTTACACGATCGAAGCAAACGGCTTTTTGCGCTACATGGTTCGGACGATTGTCGGCACCCTGCTCGAAGCCGGAAGGAGCAAAATGGCGCCCCGCCAAGTCGAGGAGGCCTTTCGAAAAAAAGACCGTTCGCTGGCCGGCCCCACCGCCCCCGCCAAAGGCCTCTGCCTCGTCAAAATCAAATATTAAGCTATTCGGCTAATTCCGCGCGGAATATCACCCTTTCCTTGACATCTCTTTGATTCGCGATTTATACTTCATCACCCTTACGGGAAGGAGAAAAAGGTGACAAGAATGCTCATTCGCCCGAAAAACCAGACCCCCCGAAAATGTCTCATTGATGACAATATTTAAAAAACTCTATGATTGGGTTTTGCATTGGGCTGAGACGCCGTTTGGCCCGCTTGCTCTCGCGCTCCTCGCTTTAGCCGAAAGCTCTTTCTTCCCCATCCCCCCCGATCCTCTGCTCATTGCCCTCTGTCTCGGGTCGATCAGGAAATCCTGGCGTTTTGCTTTCTATACCTCTGCCGCTTCGGTCGCGGGCGGGGCCATCGGCTACCTCATCGGATTCGGGATATGGGGGGCGGTGGATTCTTTCTTCTTCATGTATGTTCCCGGATTCAGCCACGAACTCTTCGAGAAGGTGATGCGGAATTTTCATGCCCACGGTTTTTGGTATGTATTCGCCGCGGGCTTCACGCCCATCCCTTACAAGGTCTTCACCATTGCCTCCGGTGTATTCAAGCTGAATTTCTTGCTTTTTCTGTTTGCTTCGGGCATCAGCCGTTCCTTGCGCTTCTTTCTCGTCGCCGCCCTGCTCAGGAAATTCGGGCCCAGCATCAAGAGTTTTATCGACAGGTATTTCAACTGGCTGGCCCTTCTCTTCTTTATCCTCCTTTTCAGCGGCTTTCTCGTAGTGAAATATCTGCTGTAGCGCTCGCTGCAAACACTGGCATCTGGGAGGCTCATTCGAACAAAAAAGAGCCTCGCCGCGCGTGGCCGACTATCGCTGGAATAAGGAATTGAAAAAAAGGATCAATTCGCGAAATAGCCCAGACGGTGCTGGACGGTGTATGAGGGGTTTTTCACCGTCACCTTGATGTCCTTGAATTGGTTATCCTTCTGATAATTTTTCGGGGAATAGTACAGAAGATAGTGGACAGAAGCGTTCTCCACGGCGCTCTTGAATCCGGCGGCAGGATTCTGAGAGGTATCTACGAAGCCGCCTGTACCGTGAGTTATCTGTGAGAAGGCTGCAAAGATGTCCTCGGACTGCTCGCGCAAGACGACTCCAGAAACATATTCCGGAACCTTGTTCATGAAGATAAAATTGAAATTGACGGAAGCGTCTGCGAAAGCTTTCTTTAGAAGACTCGTGTTGACTGTGAGGCCTCGCGTGTATAACTGGAAGAGGTCTTGGAGGCCGCTCATAATGGCGGGGTTATCCTGGTACATGCTCCGAAGGGTGTTCAGCACAACCGGAGAAATCTCCGGCCTGAATTCCCTTTGGTAGATTAGAAAGACTTGCTTCTGCCCTTCAATTCTCTTCAGGGCGTACGCGAAGCGGATGATTTTCCTCTCGTCCATGAGCCTCTGCTCCTCCATTTTTGTGACTGTCTCCTTGTATCGGCTAAGCAAGATTTCGAAGCCAGTCGAGCTTGTTGAGAAATCCCCTTCCAAGTCGGCCATCAAATTCGTCCCTGAGAGGCTGGAGGCGATTCTTTTTAAGTCTCTGAGAAGGCTGTTGTATTCGGTGCTTCCAGCCTTGATGTCTTTTTTTAAAAGGCTGCTCATCTCCTCGGCCAGCGTCTTTTTTGTCTTGGAGGCCAAGGCCTGAGGAGAAAGAGTATAATTTTTCATCGGCGTCTGGATGACAAGGGCATCGCCCAAACTCAGCACCTCGTGGAAAAGATAGTCGATCAACTCAGCCAGCTTGGGATTGTAATCAGTCATTTGGAAAAGCAGGTAGAAAGTCCGGGAGGTTCGGGGCATGAAATCCTGGGCTCCTTCTTTTCTCTCCACAATTCCGTTCCGGACAAGATAGAGGGCCTCTATTTTCTGAGGAACGCCATCCTCAAAAAGCTCGAAATCCCCGGCGGTCAGGTTGTCGATGAAATTCCTGTCTTCCAGGACGCGAACGGGGACAACGATGTTGGTAACCGTGACCTCAGCTTGCTCCTGACCTGGCGAGGCAAAGGCGGACGAAGACAAGAACCAAACGATGAAGCATATACGAGAGGACTTTTTCATTCCTTCACCCCTTAGCATTTTCTCTTTTTTCCTTTTATATAATACGACGCATTCGGCAAAAGCGTTTCTCCACCTAACGGAGAAAATAGCCTGTCCGGTGGAGAACGCGCAAGCCTCCCCTTTTCACTCGCACAACGATGTTGCGGAAATTCCTATCCTGGTCTCCGATATTAGAGGGAGAATAATAGAGAAGATAATAGTTCTCCGCCGCTTCCAGGGCGCTTCGGAACATTGCCGCCGGGTTGGATGAGTTTTCAAAATAACCGCCAGTGGCGCGGGCGATTTCACGAAAAGGGTTGAAAATGTCCTCTGACCGCTCTTCAAAATAGACTCCCGGAACATTAGGCCTTGGCGTTGTGATGAAAAGGACGTGGATGGCCGTCGAGGCGTCGGCATAAGCCCGCTTAACTCGCTCGACATCAAAGCTCATCTTGCTTTCGCGCATCTTGCGCACGTCGGTGATAGCCTGAAAGATATAGGGGTTTTCCTGGTAAAGCGCGGAATACTGGAGGACTATCCCTGGCTCGACCTGGGGGATGTACTCCCTCTGATAGAAAAGAAATACAACTTTCTGCCCGTCTTCTCGGGCAAGCCGGTCGGCGAAGTCGAGCATCTTCATCTGGCTGATGGCCCGCAACGTGGCGAGCTTTCCGAGGAGGGTTCCGTAGAAGAGGAGTTTCTCCTCGAGTGACATTCCATGGAGAGAGGAGGGCGAAGTCCCGCTTAGTTCTAAGACTTCCACGGGGGAGGTCGAGCCGCCGCTCATAAGGCTTGCTGATAGGGACTTGGCCACCTCTGTCAAGTTGCTCATGATGTCCCGGAACTGAGCATTTCCGTCCTGGCAGTCTTTCCTCACTAACCCATTGAGCTCTTCAGCGATCGCGCCGTGGGTTTTTGACTGAAGAGCCAGATCCTTGAGCCGATACGTTTTCACAGGCGTCATGACGACGAGATTGTCGCCCGGGATGAGGACATTTTGGCAGAAGTGCTTTACCGCCTCTTCAATCTTGGGGATGTAATCCGTGATTTCGAAAATGAGGTAAAAATGGCGGGAGGTCTCAGGTATGTACTTTTTCTTCTCTTCCCGTCTCTGGATCATCCTTTTTTTGACAAGATAACAGGCTTCGATTTTTTGGGGAATCCCGTCTTCCAGGAGCTCAAAATCGTCGATGGTCAGGTCGTCGATAAATGTCGCACCTTTGAAGACCCGGACAGGGACCTCCACATTGATAACCAGAGACTGCTCGATGAACGATTGCTGAGGAACGCCGGGCAAAGCTCCTACCAGGAAAAGGAGGAAACAAAAGGCCCCACTCTTTCTCATGACCGAACTCCTTATCGTCGATACAAGAGAAGAAGTCTCTCGTCAAATGGAGCAATTCTTCTGCTTGTACTTTATTATGATACCACCCTTTCCATTAAACAGCAAGTTCCGTGCCAAAAGAGGGAAGCTGTTTAAGCGTGGTGTCGTTGGCAGCCCGTAAAATTATTTTACGTTTTTCTGGAAGTGTCTCTGACTTTTTAGCCTGATCTATTCACAAAATGATACGATAAAACGCCCCCTCCCCTGGCGGG
>JBBILQ010000070.1:0-12701 GCA_037444845.1 Candidatus Aminicenantota bacterium
GGAAAATGAGGACTAAAATGCATTCTCAGCTACCGCCGCTGAAAAGCAAATTCCTTCTATGATGATGTGATGCAAGGACTATTTTTCTTTTCTTCTCCTTTCTTCGTCTTTCCTCTCTTTAGGTCTTGTGACCACCCTTCTATCCGTGCTCATAACTTTTAAAGCTATGTACGCACACACACTAACATCAGGTCTCGGCCCCTTAACCTATCCCAGGAACGCGACCCTTATGGCCCGTTAGGAATTTGCCGAAGGCGGCCGATGATTATCATTTCCATGATCTTTTATAAGGAATGTAAGGACGATTCTCTTTGAGCATCCGGTAGATGATCGTCAACAACCTTCTGGCTGTGGCGACTTTGGCTGAGTTAGCACCTTTTCTTCTTTTCATTCGATCATAATAACAGCGAAGATCAAAATCAGCTCGGAGGGCGGGCCAGACCGCCTCCACTGCCGCCCAGCGCAGCCAACGATTGCCGGCCTTGATAATCTTGCCGTGATAAATCCTCTCACCGGAGCTGTGAGTCGAGGGGATGACCCCAGCATAAGCATGAAACTTCCTCACATCCTCAAACCGTCCAAGATCTCCTATCTCCACCGCCACCAATACTGAGAAAAACTTGCCAAACCCAGGAACTGTCTGGATCAACTGAGCCGAGGGCATCTTCTCATACAGCTCATGGACTAAAGCGTTCGTCTCATCGATCCGGTCCTGAAGGTGATGGTACGTCTTCAGAAGTGCCCCCATCATCTTTGCTTCTCTCTCCGGCAATGCCAACTTCTCCACCACTCTTATCCCCTTCGCCGTAAAAAGATTCTCTATCCTCGATGCCTCTTCGCGAATCTCTTCCCCCTGTTGGGCCAGAAGCGCCCGCAGCCGATTCTTCACCGCTGTCTGCTTCGCCACATAAAACGCCCGCTGACGTAACACCCGCTGCGAAGATCGATTCTCCCGCGATCGCTTGAAAACCTCAGGAATATAACCCGTCCGCAGAAGTTGGGCCAGCTTGTAGGAATCCCGCTGATCTGTTTTCACCTTGGCCTTGGCGATCGCCTTCACCTCCTTCGGATGGGCCACGGTCGTCTCAATCCCCATCTCATCCAAAACATCCACCATCGTGTAACTCGACCGGCCCGCCTCGACCACCGCTTTCACCCCGTTGATCCCACAAAGAAAATTCTCCAACTCCCGACCAAGATTGGCCACTCTTCCAGATTTGACCACTCTCCCTTCTTCATCCAGCAACGTAACGTGCGAGTATTGCCTATGATGGTCAATACCCATATAATTCATTCGTGTACCTCCTAAAAGTAAATTTTCCAACCGGAAGTCTATCACAAACCTCCGGAGGAGGTGCATCACATCATCATGTTACCTATCCTTAGGATGAATCGAGATTGAACCCCAAATAAAAAATGAATGCCCATTCAGCCAGCACAGCAGAAAAGGAATTTCTTATTCGCAACAGTATGGGCATCCTGTTCGGCCTATCTCTATTGAAACTTCTTATCCATTTAGGCACGAACGCCCTTGCCAGCTATGGCTTGTTTAGAGATGAATTCTATTATATCGCCTGTAGCAGCAGACTTGCTTTAGGCTATGTCGACCACCCGCCTCTTTCCATATATATCCTCTATGTAAGCCGTTTTCTGTTCGGAGATTCACTTTTTGCCATCCGGCTGCTTCCATCTTTTGCAGGCGCTCTAACTGTTTTTTTGACAGGGCTAATCGTTTGCAAACTTGGCGGAAGAAAATCAGCCGTTGTCATTGCGGGCATATCAGTCATCTTTTCGCCCATTCATCTTGCAATGAACACATACTACTCGATGAATAGCTTTGATGCTCTGCTCTGGGCTCTGGCTGCCTATGTTCTGATCCTTATAGTAAAAGATTCAAGCCTTAAGATCGCTTCTGCGCGGCAAGCCGGAGGACTTATGAGCTGGCCGTTATGGATTGTTTTAGGGATTGTCTTAGGACTAGGGCTGTTGAATAAGGTGGGGATGTTATGGTTTGGATTAGGATTATTCGTGGGATTGATTTTAACAGCCAACCGCAAATATTTGGCCACAAAATGGCCATGGATTTGTGGCGCTCTGGCATTCCTTATCTTTTTGCCTTTCATATTCTGGAATTTGACTCATGATTTTGCGCACATTGAATTCATCCGAAAAGCGTCAATGCTTAAATATTCTGGATTGACCCGCTTAGATTTCATTTTTGGCCAAATACTCCTTCAAAATCCTGTTTCATTTCCGGTCTGGCTGGCCGGCCTTTATTTTTTCTTTTTTAGAAAAGAAGGCAAAACTTTTCGCATATTGGGATACATTTATGTCATTGCCTTTTTAGTCCTTCTGGTTAACAGGACCAGCAAAGCGGAATATTTGAGTCCTGCTTACCCTATGCTTTTTGCAGCAGGCGCTGTTCTCATTGAAAATCTGGGCAACCGAAAATACTGGAGATGGCTGAGGTCTGCTCTGCCCGCTCTAATCATTGTCAGCGGATTATTATTGGCACCGTTCGTTCTGCCTATTCTGCCGGTCAAAGCATTCATGAAATATTCGAATTTCTTGGGCATGGCGCCGCCCTCAACCGAGGGAAAAGAACTAGCTGAGCTTCCTCAGTTCTTCGCGGATATGTTTGGATGGGAGAACATGGCTGAAACAGTCGCCAGAGTTTATCATTCCATTCCGCAAGACGCCCAAACAAAAGCGATAATAATCGCCAGAAATTACGGTGAAGCTGGCTCTCTCGAATACTACAGCAAGAAATATCAACTCCCAAGAGTCATTTCTCCCCATAACAACTACTGGTTCTGGGGTTATGGAAGTGATGATCTCGAGACTGCCATCATCCTTGGTGGAGACAAAGAAGATTACGTTAGCTCTTTTGACCAGGTTGAACAGGCGGCAGTCATTCATTGCAATTATTGCATGCCTTATGAAAACAACCTTCCGGTCTATGTCTGCAGAGGCCCAAAGGTAAAGATTAGCGAAATCTGGAGTTCACTGAAACATTTTGAGTGACTGCAAAAACGGACAGGTGTTTTTTCTACGCGGAGCCCCCACTGCCCCAATCCTCTGAGCCTGACTGTGGTGAGACTCCTTGAGCGGGACGGTAATATCCTTACGGTCTCAGAAATCGATATGCTGGATGGAACTCCCATTCTAGACGTCAAGTGTTTGAAGTCGACCCTTTGGTCTGCCCACGATGTGGCAGCCAGATGCGCATCATTTCTTTCCTCACCGACTATGCCGTGGTCGATCGCATCATCCACCACCTTAAGCTGACCTTTGTCGCGGAGAGACCTCCGCCGCCGCGCATGGCATCGCAGGAATTCTTGGTGGATTCTGAGGCTTCGGCTGAATATTTTTCGTGATTTTCTCCTTGAGCAGAAGGAGAAGTCCGGCTGATTTCCGAAGCTTTTAGGCTTGTCTGCGGGTTCCTGGTTTGCTCTCCACTATTTTTTTGTGCCCATTCCAATGATTTCGGCCACCTATTCCAACAACAGGCCAAAAAGTGGCCGGCTTCAGATTGGAATCAGTGGCCGCCTTGCGTTGGAATACCCGGCCGGCATGCCTTGGAATACACAATTGGCAAAGAATCAAGGGATTACCATAATAACTCAGCATAATTTTGAACTCAGCATAACTCGGCCTTTACGCCAATGCCCACCGGGGGAAGGTGAACAAGAGGGAGGCGGGTGAGCACAAACTCATCCTCATCGAGTCGGGATGCCCGAGAATCCCCCGCCGCGGCTGGGAGGAGAGGTTCTGCTGATTTCTGGCGCTTTTGACCTTATCCGGGTATTCCGAGCCCATCTTCCGCCATTTTTTGCTCAATTTGACATCCGACGGCTCCCCGATCTATCATTCACCACGATGGGGCGAGGTCAAATTGATGCCATGAATGCTCATCAAGCTAACGCAGCCGAAAACGAATTTCCCCGCGCTCAGGCCAGAAGAAGCTTCATTGGGTGCTGGAATTTACTCATGTTTTGTTTTTATGGCAATGATATGAACACTAACTCCAGCACCTATCAAAAGAAGTGTCATTCTCCAAAAAGTATTGTCAATGATAAATATGACAGAATAGGCGATTGTCATCAGTAAAAGAGACAGAGTAAAAATTTTCAGCTTGAGAGAGATGCCTTTTCCATCTACATAATCCTTTAGATGACGCCCAAAATAGCGGTTACTCATCAGCCAATCATAAAGCCTCTTTGAACTCCGGGCATAACAGGCGGCAGCCAGCAAAAGAAACGGCGTCGTCGGCAAGAGGGGCACGAAAGCTCCAATCACACCGACACCTAAAAAGAAGGTTCCAAGCACAATTAGAATTTTCTTCGCCAGTCTTTTCATAATCTTAATGCAACTCTATCCTCGATTGAAAAAAGGGGATAGAACCAGGGAAATGTCTCCTCGCCTGAATTGCTAAAATTCAGAAGTGGAACCAGGGTCCCTGGATGTCAAGATTTGTAAGCCCGGCTTCCTTGGCCGTTCTGACGGCTTCATCATATTCCTTGCGTGTGATCTTCCGAGAAATCTCCGGATATTGAAAAGCTTTATACATAGGTCTGTACTGGGACATGATGTTGAGATAAGTATCCTTGGGAAGGTTTTGAGCTATCCACTCGATGACCCCTTTGGCTCCGCTGACTCCATTAGGCATGACAAGATGGCGGATCATCAAGCCTCTGTACATAAGCCCATCCGAAGCGGGTTTGGCGACTCCTACCTGGCGGTGCATTTCCATGAGAGCGGCCTGAGTGACTTCAGGATAGGTATCGGCTCCTGAAGAGTACTTATCCGCCATTTTGCCATCTGAATACTTGAAGTCGGGGAGGTAAATATCAACAATCCCATCGAGGATTTTGAGAATCTCGGGTCGCTCCCAGCCGCACGTATTGTACACAAGCGGAATTCTCAGCCCCTTCTGCGCAGCCATATCCACGGCCAGGACAATATGAGCGGAGTAATGGGTGGGGGTTACGAAGTTGATGTTAGGGCAGCCTCTTTTCTGGAGGTCGAGCATCATCTGCGCCAAATCCTCAATTCTCCTGGGCCTCCCCTGACCCTCCTGGCTGATTTCCCAGTTTATGCAAAAAACGCATCGCAATCCACAATTGGTGAGGAAAATCGTCCCTGACCCTCCTTTACCGACCAAGGGTTTTTCCTCGCCAAAATGCGGGTGATAGGAAGAAACCTCGAGCTGGGAAGAGGCTTGACAGAATCCCTCTTCCCCCTCTATCCGGTTGGCCCCGCATTCTCTGGGGCACAGCCGGCAGCTTTCCATCACGCTCCAGAGCTCCTCACCCCTCTTCCTGAGTTCTCCGCTCTTGTGCAATTCAAGGTAGGAAGGTTTGACTATCTGGCCGACTTTGGCCGCTCCCTTCTCCAGGGGTGGCTTCAGAGCTCTCCTCTCCCTGAATCCGGCGTAAAGAGAGCTTAGAGCGGAGCTCATTCCGCAGACCGCCAGGGAGAACAGGCTGCTGAAGAAAGCTCTCCTTGTCCTGTTTTCCATCCTGATTTCTTTTTTTCTGAGTCCTTTACACTACCCTTATTTTTATACCATATTTTATTTGGAAACGGAATCCCAGCTTCTCAACGGCACACGGTCACGTCAAAGTCGTATGAAAATAAAAAGAAAAGATGCAGGATATGCTGAGGGGGAAGCTTTTAGAGGCCGGCCCAATTTTGCCAGAGTAGCTGGTAAGCATTCAGTCACCTGCCCTGCGCTGTCGCCTAAGCAGGGATGGCAAAACCCAACTTCAGGGATGTCAAGGATATCTCTTGTTCATTAGCTTTTTCAAAGTCGAAAGAAGGCCTTTTTTCTTCATTTTTTAATGCCTATGGGAATTGTCTCGTTAAACATCATAACAAATCACAGCGGGCGGCTCAAGAATTAAGATAGGAAATTCGTTTTCGGCTGCGTTAGCTTGATGAGCATTCATGGCATCAATTTGACCTCACCCCAGCGTGGTGAATGATAGATCGGGGAGTCGTCGCATGTCAACTTGAGCTTAAGACGGGTGAGATCGAGCCGGAAACCCGCGGCCAAGGCAAAAAGCGCCGGAAATAACCTGGACCTCTCCTTCCTGGCAAGAAGAGAATCATGAAAGATATCCGGCCGACGACTCAGCGGCCATCAGGAGTTCCTGGTAGGCGACCTGAGGCGGAGGAGGCTTATCGGCGACAAATATCAGCTTGAGGTGATTGACGATATGCTTGTTTTTATGCTTTATTCAGAGGGGATAATAAGAATGGAGATTTAACACAGGCGGAGAAAAAATGTTTTATTTTGTCATCTGATGACATGAAGCTTGCATCCATTATGCGTAAGTCAATAAATTCAAGAAATGGAGCCTTAGGTATAATTGACTGCCTAGAAATTAAATTATTGCCCAAGAAAGGAGACTCCGCCATGACCATGCCCCATAACGCGAGGAGGGCGCCTATCCGACCCCAGAAGTTCCTTCGGAGAAGAGGCCTTTTATTCTCCATGAGCTTCGTCTTTTTTCTTTTCGTGCTTTTTTTTGCCGCGGCCTTCAACCCGGCAAAGAACGAAGGTAAATTTCCCCCGCCCATTGATCCTCAGAAGGTCAGGGATCAAGACATCATGACCTGGGAGGATTACCGTCCCATCCACGGCCGTGACTTGGCTGACCCTTCCTTCATGCCGGAAAAGGGCTTCCGCCTCGCCGTAGTGGCCGTTGATTTTCCCAACCAGCCATTTGTGATCACACTGCCTAAAGGTTCGGACCTCTTCGGAAACCCTCACTCAGAGCCCATCCCCCGTGAAAGGGTTGCCCAGTTCTATGCTGATTTCTTCACGAAACCCATGGAAATCAATCATGGCCAGAACATTCACCGCTACTGGATGGAGCAATCCAGGGGAAAATTCGGCATCACCCAGGTGGACGCCTTTGGTCCTTATCGTATGCCCAGACCTCACTGGGCCTATGGCCTGAACGAATATGGCCAGAATGACCAGACTCCAGACGGAAGCACCGCCAGCAGCCGGCTCGAGATGGACTGCGATGCCCTGTGGATGGCGGATGTGGGTCAGGATATCCGCCAGAATTATGATGCCATCCTCAGGATTTATGCAGGCTATGATGAAACCGGCGTCTGGATGGAGTTCGGTGAGATGAAATTCAAGAGCAAGGAGGACATCCCGCCTGAATGGGGCAACCCCAACCCGAACATGCCCCGCTGGGTCAGGACGAGATATGTCGAGTGGACCAGCTGGCTGGCCGGCTCCCAGCAATGGGGCCTCTCCTCGATGCGCCAGGGAGAGAATTCAGGCACGATCGCCCATGAGCTTGGCCACTTCGCTTTCCGTCTTCCAGATTTGAACAATAACCCTTATGTTAAACCCTACCGGAGGGCCGCTGCTGGACCATGGGACTTGATGGACCGGGGATGCTTCAACGGACCTGGGGGTCCCCATATGCGCTGGGTGGTACCGCCGATTCGCGGCGCGGCCATGCCCGCGGGATTGATGATCCGCAACCGGATGGAATGCGGTTTCATTCCTGAAGGCCAGCTTCTCAAGCTGAGCCGGTCCGGGCTTGCCCGATCGGGCATGGTCGTAGCTGAAGTCACAGCAAGAGCGGTTGATCCCCTGCCCGGCACTTTTACTGGGATGATCGTCCGTCTCGATGGCAATGAGCCGGCTGACCGAACGCCTGCCGACGACCCGGCCACCAACCCTCTGTCTCCGGGAATCCCGAACTATAATTTTTATTCTCTGGAGGTTGTCCAGCGAATCGGGTTTGATTCCTTCTGTCCTGATAACGGTGTCCTGATGGCGAAAAACAAGGATAACCTGCGAGGGAACAACGGCGGACCAAACGCATTCAACAGCTATATCTGGGTTATCGATGCCCGTCCAGAGGATATCAACATGGTGGACTATATTAAGCCCTCTGGAGAGAAGGTGATGAGGACCATCGCTGATTACCGGCAGCTCAACGATGCCCTCTTCCATGCAGGACTTGATTCAGGAAGCCAGTTCGAGTATGAAGACACGCCCAATCGCCTGCGTTTCTATGTGGTCGACATGCATAAAAACAAGGACGGAATCATCTCTTACACCCTGGCAGTGCGGTCCCTGGATGGGTCTGGTCCGCAACCGAGAGGCGTGGCGCTCGAGGCTCCAGCTAAGCTGAGAATCAAAGAAGCCCTCACTCCTGTAACTTTTACTCTGAAGAATACGGGTAAACCGGAAAAAGTTGAACGGGAAGTCCATCCGTCCGATGCTACCCTTTTCCTGAACCGGGATGTCTTTCGACTTTCCCTCTCGATAGAAGGCAAGGGATGGAAAGCAAAATTGCTCAACGCCTTAACGGCGGTTGAATTTGATCAATCCGCGACGATGACGGCTTACGTTCTGGCTGAGGAGGGATGCTCCAGGCAGGCGACCCTGACGCTGCAGGCAGCCTCAGAAAGTGACCCGTCAAAAACGGCAAAAGTCTCCTTACTCCTTTCCCGCTGACGATGACCACTTGACAACCGGTTTCGTCCAAAGAGAGATGAGTTAAGAATTGTCTGTTTTCAGCATAAACCCGCAGCCTCAACGGCGGATAATGCGGATGCCGAAGACCGGCCCTATCTCCCTGTCCTCTTTAGCCTGGAAGCGGACCGTGACTTTCGTTTTTCCGCGGGTTAATTCCAGCGGAAGAGGGTATTCGAGGTCGTAGAACCTGGACGGCGGCGAGGCTTCGATGGTCTGGGAGGCGATGAGCTTCCCGTCGACAAGGATATCGAAGTGAGCCGGGCCGCGGCGCCTCTCGCCACTGTGGTAGGTAACGACCAGACCATTCTGGCGGGAGGGATGGACAGGCGTGTCGAAGGAAAACCAGTTCGATCCGCCTCGGCCGCTTCGGCCTGTGGTCCTGACCAGAGTTGCGTTTTCCCCCTGGTAGTTGAAGTCGCGCTCAGGTTGCATCTCGCCCGGCTGGGCGTAGGCGACGGTTATAGCTTCGAGCCGCCTTATTCTTTCCTGTTCGGCGGCATACTCCTCCTGCTGCTTCTTCCAGCCAGCTTCAGTGAAGAGGTCCCAATAAACCGCGTACATCCTGCGATGGAGTCTGTAGAATGGGTAAAGGTCGACGTCGGTCGGACGGCCGACCCCTGCGGTCCTGAAGCGCCCGGTTTCTCCCAGGACGGGCTTCACCCACTCGCCCGCCTCCTTCCCTGCGGCGATGAAAACCGGGATGACCGGCCTCGTCGGTCTTTCCTCTTTGGATTCACGGCTGAATGTGAACTCAGGTCCTATGTCCCCGGCGAGAACAAGCGGACCCCAGAGCACGGCAGCGCGCTTGGGGTTGTCGGGAGTTGCTTCGAGCCGCAACGTCTTGGGCAGGGTTACTGATATTATGTCGCCAGATTTCCAGGTCCGGTCGATTTCAACGTAAGTGCTGATGCCGGGGTCAATATCCTTTAGGTAAAGATTGGCGATCGGCTGGACTTTGGCCGCCGCAGGTGGCTGTTCCTGGCCCGGGAAAAAGGGCTCGCCGTTGACAACCACCTTGAACCCTTCTCCCGCCCAGCAGGGTCGCCGCAGAGCAATCGTCAACCGCCTGGGTTGTTTCAACTCCAGGTTGATGGTCGCCGATTCGCCCTCGGGGAAATCCGTGTCAACCGCTATTTTTGCTCCCGCGCCTTCCCACTCGGCCTTTGACGGCGCGTAAATATTTATCCAGAGCTTGTTCGCGCTTTCATAGAAGAGGCCGAAACCGTGAAGCGCATGGCTTTCCATGCCCGTGCCAACGCAGCAAGTGAAGCTACGGAACATTTCCTGGTACTCGCGCTGGACACCTCGGCCGACTGGAACCATGTAGCAGGTCCGGCCGTCCTCAGGGTCAATCGAGGCCAGGATGTGGTTGAAGATAGCCCGCTCGTGGAAATCGGCGTAGGCGGCATCCGGGTTGAACTCGAACAGCCGGCGGGCCAGTTTTATCATGTTGTAAACGTTGCAGGTTTCGGCTGTTCGGTCGTCGACGCGCTCGCTCAATTTGCCCGGTTCGCCAAAGTACTCGTCTTTGGTGTTCCCTCCTGTAGCGTAGCTGTGGTGGCGAGCAACCCGCTCGAAGAAAAAGGAAGCGGCAAGGAAATCGGCCGCGTCTCCGGTATAAGCGAAGCGGTCAGCGGAACCGATCAGTTTCGGAATCTGCGTGTTTCCGTGCTTTCCTGCCAGATTGTCCTGAACATGGCGAAGAGGGAAGATAAAAGCTTTATGCTCAAACTTGGAGGATAACTCGAGCCAGCGCGTGTCGCCGGTGTCGGCATAAAGGTCAACAAGGACTTCGTTCATCCCGCCAAACTCCGTGTTGAGCATGCTCTGCGTCTGGGCTTCGGTCAGCCCGGAGAGGATTTTTTCGGCCCAGGCGGCGAACTTAATTTCAACCTCGAGAGCTGTCCGGTTGCCCGTGTAGCGATACGCGTCGCGCAGCCCGGAATAAGTCTTGTGAAGCGTATACCAGGGGGACCAGAGGCCATTCAGGTCGAAGCCGGCGGTCTTTATTTCGCCCCTCGACAAGGCATCGAAAGCTTCACGGCCGCCCTCCAGAGCTCCGAGATAGCCATCGCCATTCTTATTCTGGACTTCTTTCAGCTCCCTTACGACATAGTCTGCCCGTTCTTTAAACCTGAGGTCGCCGGTCGCGGCGTGCATGAGGCTCACTGCGGACAGGTAATGGCCGGCGATGTGCCCAGTGAGGTTCCGGCCGCCACCGTCCCATCCTCCATAGGGTTCGGCCTTGGGCTCAAGGCCTGCCCTTATCCGGTAGTAAGCGAGCATCCGGTCGGGCTCAAGCTCGATAAGGTATTTCGCGTTGAGGTCCTGAGCGTGTTGGAGAGGGCCGCCGGTGAGCCGGACTGCATGGAGCGGAATCGGCTTAGCCCGAGAAAGCTTTTCCTCGAGGTTCCTGTCCCTGGCATTCCTGGCCCTGCAGGAGGCGCCGGCAAGAATGGATAAGGCAAAAGCGACCAGAAAAAGAACTCGCGTAGCCTTAGAAGGCATCTTCATCATGATCTCCTTATTAAGACATCGGATATTTCAGATTATAAGCATGCACGCATAGTGGGTCAATAAACGAACGTTAGCGGGATGACTCAGACCAGGCCTATTCCAGAATTAGCAGAATCGAAATAAGCGAAACGGGCTCAAATCTATGTCTGGAGCTTCATCACGGACGATCTGGCTAACCAATTTCCCCGTGATGGGAGCAAGTGTAATTCCGAGCATTCCGTGCCCGGTGGCAATGATGAAGTTATGAAGCTCAGGATGGCGAGCGATGAAGGGCAATCCATCAGGAGTGCAGGGCCTCAATCCAGAAGAAACAGCAAAAACATCAAGGCTTCCTGTCTGTTTAAGATAGTCCTGAGAAGATTTAAGAATTCGAAACACGCTCTTTTTTCTTATCTTGAAATCCATCCCTTCAAATTCCAGCGCTCCGGCGATTCGAAGAGAATCTTCCAGTGGAGTGATGGCCACTTTTGCTTCGCTGAGATAAAGAGGGAAAGAAGGAAAATTTACGGGGCTCCGGGTTGAGATGACATAGCCCTTGGCCGGCTGGAGAGAGAGCTTCATGCCTATCTTTTCTCCGAGGCTTGAAGACCAGGCCCCGGCGGCTAAAACGACCATTTCTGGACGGAGATCGCCTCGACTTGTGTGAACAACTGTTAATTTGTTATTCGAGCGCTCAAAGCTAAAAACCTCTGTCCGGGGGTAAATGGTGGCACCAAGATCACGGAGAAGCTCGGTCAAAGCAGAAACAAACCTCGCTGGATCAAGATGGGCATCTCCTGGGAAAAAGACGCTTCCTGAAATTTCAGGCAGGAGAAAAGGACAGAAATCAAGAGTTTTCTGGCCATCTAAAATTTCGGCTTTTATGCCATGAGACTGCAGAAGCTCCCTCTCTTCAAGAGCGTTCCGGAAAGCCTTCTCTTTTTTATAGACCAGAAGCCATCCTTTTTGCTGGAAGCCGCAGGCCAGAGTTTCATTTTTGATTAAATCTTCCCATAATTTTAGACTGGTATGATTTAACTGGCCCAGAGCGTCCAACCCCTCGCGCATTTTTTGCGATGAGCAAGACCTGTGAAATCGCCAGAGCCACAGCAGGAGGTCAAAATCAGGGCGCATCCTGATGAGAAACGGGCTTTGAGGATGAAACAGACCCTTAAGCGCCAGGCGTCTGGTGTGCGGGTTGGCCATGGGGATGCTGTGGCTTGGAACGATGAGCCCCGCATTCGCTCCCGAGCATCCTGAGGCGAGATCTCCTTTTTCAACCAGAGTAACAGATAGCCCCGCTTTTGCTAAATAGTATGCGGCGCATGCGCCGATAGCCCCTCCGCCTATCACCAGAATGTCATCTCTCTCTTTCATCCCAAAAACTATATTTGGCGGCCAGTTTTAAGTCAAATTTCTTTCCAATTCCACCACCCGCCGACATGGACGGGTCAGCCCGAAATGGGTGAAAAGTTAGGCTGATACCGGCCAGGACCGAAAAACAGCCTGAGAGCTTAACAGGCGCCGCTTCCGTCCTTATTTTAAAGGGAGCGTGAAGACGTTTTTCTTTTCTTGTTCCGAGACAACTCTTGTTGTCTGCTCTTGCTTATGGTTATCAACTCCTGTTTACTCTCCACAGCAAAAAGGCTGAGTCTCCTGCGGCATCTTCCAGGCGCATTCGGGCGGA
>JBBILQ010000071.1:0-12489 GCA_037444845.1 Candidatus Aminicenantota bacterium
TAACGGTCGGGTTCAGCCGCGTTGCAGAGCGCAGCGAAGCAAAGTCGGCTGCAACCCGTTGTTAGACGATGCGGCAGCGCATGCTACCTCTTTCGCCGGATGCGCTCACGCCACTCGCAATATTCCTCAAGATTCCGGTAAGGGACATCCGAGTCGATGGCTCGTGCCATATCCTCCGTCAGGTAGTTCATCCAATAGTCATCGAACACCTCTTCACCATGGAGAGCAAACGGGCCGTTGCCATCAACCAAGGCTTGAATGTCTCTCACCGAACCAATGTTCTTTGTATTTCCACTCCCAGGTCGTTCACTGGCAATTCGCCACTTCTCCTGAAGCAGAAAGGTGAAATCCTTGACCACGGAAACGATATCCTGGAGCTCATCCAGCGTATAGACTCGCCGCTCATCAATGGCTTCCTCACGACGACTATAGATGACCCCCAGAACAAAGTGCCCGGCGTACTGTTCATATGGGAAGGTGATATTCTTAGCTGATTTGCGCTGCCGAAAATAGCCGGTGAAGGCACCCAGCGTGAAGCCGTTCACTGATTCTGCACCCTTCGATACGTGCTCTTGAGGTCAAGTGCAATCTTTGTCCCGTCTGGTGCTATGAAACTGATGTCTGGATAATGGTTCTGGTGTTCGCTGAGCACCATTCTATAGCCGCGTTCTGCGGCGAACTGTGAGATGACCGGAAATAGCATCAACTCGATGATCTTGGAGACAACTTTCGTATCCACCGAGATGGTGTAGATGTTTCGGTACACATCGATAAACCCTTTGACCACCCAGTCGCCAATGTCTGTGGCAAGAGTGCGTTTGAATTCGTCGAAGTGCGTTAACAGATTCTCCCTAAAATGGCTTACGGTCATCGTAGCTCCATGCGGTACAAGTTATGTGCCAATTAAGAGGATTTCTTTAGACTCTGAGTTGGTAGACAAAACGTATTTATACTGGCCAAAATGCTCGACGCACACATTGCGCTTGTATCGCTTGAGCATGGATACCAGTTCCGACTCAGAAGGGATGCCATCGCTTCGATACGAAACAACAAGGATGCTCCTCTGGTATCGCTGAAATAATCGGTCAAAGGCGGCACGAATCTGTTTCTTGTCAGTCCATTCACTTGGCCGTGGCCTCAAACGGCGATGCTTTGATCTGCGATCTATATGTTTATTCCACTCGTCATACATCGTTAACCCTTCTAAAAAGTGATAAAACCACAGGTAGTCAACAGCTACGCCACGCTTCGAGATGTAAGGAGTATCGATATAGACAAGGTCATATTCACCAGGTACATCAAGAGCATCAAGGTTTAGGGCACGATTCATCTGGTCGTTGTCAAATATGCCTTGATTCGCTTCCTCAACGAAGATGCGAAACCACTCATCGAAGGGTCTGTCCCACGTAGTCTTGTTCCCGAAAGAGCGTTCAACTTCCGCGAAGCGTATGTAGAGGTTTTTTCGATGGAACAAGTTGTAAGGCCGCTTTATGATGCAGGCTTGAGACAATGCGAAGAACGCTAGAGCGAACTTGTAGGGGTCGGTAAGCTGGCGGATGTTGGTAATCGTCTGGTCAATCCAGGCATTTTCTTCATCAGTAAAATAGATGTCAGTGAAGGTATCTTGGACAAAACGCGAATATGTAATTTGGGGATGCCTCTGGAGAAGCCAGTCCACGTCTTCAAAGCTAAGGCGGACCCGGTTATTTTCGATGAGTGCCAGACCTATGTAATAGTTAAAGCGCAGCAGATCGTTATAGGTGACCTGCTTGCCTGCCTGCTTCAAACGATAGGCGACGCTACCAGTGCCGCTAAAGGCATCTAAGCAGGTCACGAAATCCAAATCCGCGATTTGCTCCCAAATCCAGTCAACGAGTTTTGCCTTGCTACCCTGATAGCGGGTGGAAGGAAACTTGGCACTTAGATCTGGGAAAAGTGTCTGTTGATAGGCTGTATTTTTTCGCATCTCTATCTCTTCTTAACAGACGGATACGGTTGATGTTTCGGTCTAACTATTAATATACAGCATGCTGTATTTGATAAAAATCTCCCTTAATTGACGTCGTATATGATGTGCTTCCACCGAATATCGCCGCAAAATTGCACTATTATACTAAAATTATCCTTAATAGATTTCAAGCAGTATATTCGACGGTCTCAATATCCATTATGGGGGTGCGGATTGGACATCAATCGAAATAGCCTTGTAGAATTTGAAGATTTTATCAATCGCCATCGATTAGTCATGCCGGAAAAAGCAAGATTTTATGTTTACTGGGTGGGCAGGTTTCTCAAATATCTCCAAAATTCAGGACATCCGCCGGGCATACAGGGTGCCTTCGATCATCATTTCAGAGAGCACGAACCAGATGGCTCATCTCTTTGCTCATGCCCGGGCACAAGGTCAACCTCCCCCGCCTGTTGACTTTGGGGAAGAATTGCTGTAATAAGAAATTAAACATGTGCAAGAGAAGCAGAGCGTTATGCGAGCGGCCTGAGCACAGGGCTTCTCTTTATTCTTCCTTTCCACCTCTTTTGTTGAACATCAGCAACAATAATGTCCCCTTTTAAAAGGGGACACCTGCCTATTTTCCAGCCATAAGTTTTTCTCGATGGATGAGTTTCATAAGGAGAACAACCATGTTTGATGTCGATGGATACTTAAGTGTCTTGCGCTCAGAAAGATTGAAAAGGGCTGTCAACATTCAGAATGAGATAATCCAAGGTTCGCGGGATTTCTTGAAGGAACAGGGGTTCGTGGAAATCCTTCCCGTGATCATCTCTCCGATAACTGACCCTTTAATGGACTACAGGATTAGAGGCGAGATAGAGTGTTATGGCTTCACATACCAGATCACCAAGAGCATGATCTTCCACAAACAGATATCGCTCCATTCTCTTGCGCGGATTTTCTCTTTTTCTCCCAATATCCGCATCGAGCCAAGCGAACGCCGGGAAAGCGGGAAGCACCTCGTTGAGTTTGTCCAGCTCGACCTGGAAGTCAGAGACGCCAGCCGGGAAGACATCATTAAGCTCGGCGAAGAGCTCTTTCTCTCTATTCTGGAACACGTCAAAGCTGATTGCCGGGAGGACCTTGAATTTTTCAAGCGCGATTTAAAAATCCCGAAAGTCCCTTTTCCTTCTCTCTCTCATGAAGAAGCCCTCCAGGCATTCGGGAAGGATTACGAAACCCCGCTTTCCCGGAGCCTCGAAGAGCCGCTCTGGCTTCTCGATTTTCCGGTTGACGAGAGAGAGTTCTATGACCGGGAATATCCTGAGAGACCGGGAGTTCTCAAGGACATGGATTTAATTTATCCTGACGGCTACGGCGAGGCTCTCTCGGGCGGAGAGAGAGAATTTGAGTTCGAGAAGATCAAAAGGCGCATCGAGCTGAAAGGAATCAACTTGAGGAGCTATGATATCTACCTTAAATTTGCAGAGAAAGGACTCTTCCCTTCGGCCGGTTTCGGCATCGGGGTTGAAAGGCTAACCCGGTACGTCTGCGGCCTCGAGCGTATAGAAGAGACAAGGCTTTTCGCCAAGCTGCCGGGGATCCTGGGCCTTTAGCATGTTTTTTAGCTGGCCAGGCGGACGAGGGTCCTGAGCAGAAGGTTAGCCCCTTTTTCAAGGTCTTCCCAGTCGATCGTCTCTTGCGGTGAGTGACTGATTCCGTCGAGGCAGGGGATAAAAATCATCCCGGAGTCGGCGACAGAAGAAACGATCTGGGCGTCATGCCCAGCTCCGCTCATCACCATAAGGAAAGGACAGCCGAGCTTTTGGCATTCTTCCTGGAGGATTCCTGTGATTCGGGGCGGTATTTCAACGGGCTCAGTCTTATCGACCACCCGGGAGAAGAAGGATAATCCCCGCGTCGAGGCGATATCCCCGGCCAGAGCCAGGAGCTCTTTCTCTAAAACATCGAGAGTTTCCCGGGAGGCGCTCCGGAAATCAAGGGAAAAATCGACCTGGCCCGGGACGACGCTGAAAGAACCTGGCAGAACCGTGACTCTGCCTATGGTAATCATGCTGCCGTAATGACGAGTGGCCACGAGCTGGGTCCCCTTAAGAGCGAAATCGGCTGTGGCCAGAAAGGCATCCTGCCTGAGCTCAAGGGGAGTTGTCCCGCCGTGGGCGGGCTTGCCCACAAAAGAGCACCAGCGGTAATTTTTTCCGGCGATTTTCTCGACGATTCCGACCGGAATACCCTCAGTTTCGAGCACAGAGCCTTGCTCGATATGGAGCTCGAGGAAAGCCTCCACTTCGGGCCTTTCTTCCTTTGCCTTCAGGATGCTTTTTAGGGTGAACTCGGTTCCGGCCAGGATCTCTTGAAGCGGACGTCCGAAAGACGTTATTCCGCGCTCGAGCTTGTCTCTTTCGAGAAGGCCGACAAAGGCCCGGCTGCCCAGGAAATCTCCGACCAGGCTTCCCTCTTCATCTGTGAAAGAGACGAGCTCAAGAGGCTTGGCCAAGCGCAGCCCCTGCTCCTTGATTCGTCTCAGGCATTCGAGAGCGGCCATCACGCCCGCTGAGCCGTCGAACTTGCCTCCGTTGACGACAGTATCGATGTGGGAGCCGACGAGCACAACCCGGCCCTCATCTCCCAATCGGCCAAACACATTTCCGGCGCCGTCCTGGCGGAAGCAGAGTCCCGCCTGGCAGATTCTTTCTTTGAGCCACTGTCTTGCCTCAAGGTCGGATTTGCTGAAGGAAGGGCGGCTGATCCCACCTCTGGAATCCTGGCCGATTTGAGCCAGTTCTTCGATATCGGATTTTAAGCGTTCGAGGTTGATCTTGAGATCCATGGATGGGTCAGGTCAGCAGGGAGTTCATCTCTCTAACGGCTTGGACGACGCCGACAACAGCCGCCCTGGCCACGATCGAGAAGCCAATGCTGAGCTCGGAGATCTCGGGGATGGCAACGATGGCGTGGACGTTCCGGTAGTCCAGTCCATGACCGGCGTGGACCTCAAGACCGAGCTTTTTTCCTAAAGCTGCTGCCTTTTTGACCTGCTCGAGCGCATTTTCTCGCTGCGGACCAGGCTTGAGTTCAGCGTATTTTCCCGTGTTTATCTCGATGAGGTTGACGCCGAGTTCAGCGCAGGTCCTGATCTGCTTAAGGTCTGGGTCGACAAAAATGCTCACCTTGATGCCCGCTTTCTGGAGAGTCCGGATGAAGGGAGCCAGATGTTTGCGGCCGGCGACTACGTTTAACCCGCCCTCTGTCGTCAGCTCTTCGCGGCGTTCGGGCACGAGCGAGACGACATCGGGTTTGATCTCGAGCGCGATTTTTTTCATCTCGTCGGTGGCCGCCATCTCCAGGTTGAGATTGGTTTTGACGACCTGGCGGAGCAGCCGGAGGTCCCTCTCCTGGATGTGGCGTCTATCTCCGCGCAGGTGAATGACGATGCCCTCTGCGCCCGCCTGCTCGGCCAGCAGAGCCACAAGCACGGGGTCGGGTTCGTCGCTTCGGCGTGCCTGGCGGAGTGTTGCGAAATGATCGACATTGACCGCCAACCTCATTTTATTCTCCTTCTCCCAAATACTTGGCGATTGTCTCGGCCATGCGTTTAGCCAGAGCTTCAACTTGGGCTTTCTCTTGGGCTTCGACCATCACTCTGGCTAAAGGCTCGGTCCCCGAGTAGCGGACATCCAGACGCCCTCGTCCGGCGAGCTCTTTCTTGACCTCATCCATAACCTCGATGATCTCGGGGAAACGGCTGAAATCTGTTTTTTCCCTGACCCGGACGTTCAGAAGGACTTGCGGAAATTCCCTGAGTCCTGACGTGAGCTCTGACAGCGATGCCCTCCGGGAAACCATGGCTTCGAGCATCTTAAGGCTGGTCAGGATGCCGTCTCCGGTCGGGCAGTCGTCCAGAAAAATCGTGTGCCCGGATTGCTCTCCGCCCAAGTTTGACCCGAGCTCCACCATTTTTTCTAACACATACTTGTCGCCGACCTTTGTTCTGATGAGCTCAAGTCCCATTTCCCGGAGCCCCTGTTCCAGACCAAGGTTGCTCATTGTCGTGGCCACAACCTTTCTTGATTTGAGCTGTCCCTTCTCCTTCATATGATGGGCCTGAACGAAAAGAGTGTGATCGCCGTTGAGAATCCTGCCTTTTTCATCCACCCATATCGCCCGGTCGGCGTCGCCGTCATACGCAACGCCGATGTCTGCTCCTTTCTCCATGACCTTTCGGGCGAGGCTTTCAGGATGGAGAGAGCCGCAACGAAGGTTGATGTTTTTTCCATCCGGGGCGTTGTGGATGGCGATGACATTGAACCCCAGTTCTTTAAAAACCTCGGGTGCGATCGCTGAGCTGGCGCCGTTGGAGCAGTCCACGACCATGCTGAGGTCTTTTGGATAGGGGAGACCTTGCAGTTGTCTCTTGAGGAAATTCTCGTAATCTTTGATCAACCCTAACTCGGGAGAAACGGTCAGTCTGCTTGTCCTTGGGTTGTTCTTTCCGCCGGCAATGGCCTTTTCAAGCTGAGCTTCCCATTCATCCGAGATTTTAAGGCCCTGCGGGGAAAAGATCTTGATTCCGTTGTCCCTGTATGGATTATGAGACGCGGAGATGACGATTCCAGCCGAAAAACTGTGCTTTCTCGTCAGGAATGAGACAGCCGAAGTCGGGATGACGCCGGCGGAGACAGCCTCGCCGCCTCCGGCCTGGATTCCTTGAAAAAGAACCTTTTCAATCCAGGAGCCCGATTCCCGGGTGTCACGTCCGATGAGGACTCGGGTCTCGAGCCCCTCTCGCTGCAACAGCGAGACTAACACGTTGGCCAGGGTGAAGATGGTTTTCTTGTCAAGCGGATATTCGCCCGCCACCGCCCGTATTCCATCCGTCCCGAAGAGCTTTTTCATTTTTTCTTCTTGACTTCAGGACTCGCCGGCGGCTTCTCTTCTTGAATGAGGATTCTGACCCGGACTTTGCTTACTGGCGTGGCAAGCCTCAAGTCCGGCTTGGGGAGGATCAGGTCGGCCTCGACCTCAGACGACTGTTCAAGCTCCGAAACGTTCACCGGGCTCGTCGTGACTTTGTCCTTTTCCCGGACCTTGCTCTCCGGGCCTTTGACCAGGACACGCACGGGCAGGACTTCGATCTTAGCCACCCCGTAGCCCTCTTTGACCCGGCCGATGATGTTAGGGACGACGTCGAGCCAAGCCTCTCTGGTCCTCTCGAGTTTAAGCTTGACCTTATTCGGCGTGATCCTGACAACCTCAGCCCCTGCCGGAATAGAGATCATTGTCTCGTTTAGAGGGTATTCTTGTTGAAAAACCGTGGCCTTCTCCAGGTTGAGCTTGGCATAGACGTTGGCCGAGCTGATTTCGTTAATCAGCCTGTTGGGGGCCCGGATGGTCACGTCTACATTGGCCTCCGGCTTTTCCACAAGCTCCATATCGGGTGGAATATTGCGCGATTCCAGGGTAATGGTCAGCGTTTTTTCTGAAAAAACCTTCTCCTCGGGAATGAGAGAAATCCAGAACAAAAAAGCCAGAAGGAGCGAGAGCAGCTTGAGCTCCCAGTTCCTGAAGAGCAGGTTGCGGACGAGTTTTTTCATCTTTTTTATCTTTATCCCAGGTAGCGAAGCATCATGTCTTTGAGCTGGTCTTTGTCCTGGATTCTGACGAGGCGGCCTCTGGTGGCCAAGGAGATGGCGCCGGTCTCTTCAGAGACAACGATGACCGCGCCGTCCGTCTCCTGGGAAAGCCCGATGGCCGCAAGATGCCGGGTTCTGGCCAGAAACTCCTCTCCCAGGTTGTGCGAGGCGGGAAGGGGAAGAAGGCAACCGGCGGCCATGATTTTGTTTCCCTGGACAATGACCGCGCCATCGTGGAGAGGGGAGCTGGGGAAAAAGATATTCACAAGCAGGTCTTTGGACAGGACGGCGTCCAGTTTCGTGCCCCGGTCGGCGTATGCTTTAAGAGAGATTTCCTTCTCCACGGCGATGAGGGCTCCGATTTTTTTCTTTGATAGATATTCGACGGCCAGAAAAAGATCGGCCAACTTCTCTTCCAATGAGCGCAGCGCGAAAGGCCTTCGGAAAGACCGGGAGCCGAGCCCGGTCAGAAACCGCCGGATCTCGCCCTGGAAGAGGACGATGATGGCGATAATCAGGTAAGTGGTGAAGCTCTTGATCAGCCTGTGCGAGACGACCAGCCTGCCCCATTGCGTGAGCAGGTAGAAAAGCCCGATGATGGCGATGCCGATAGCCATCTGGTAGGCGCGCGTGTCCTTGATCAAACGGAGGAACGAGTAAAGGATGAATGTGACGAGGAGGATGTCTAAGATGTCCACGATCGTGATGCGGCTCAGGGCGGTAGCAAGATCAGTGAACATAGGGCTTCTGACTTCCTTTCAGCGGCAGAAATCCTCTTTTTTGTTCGAGGATCGATTCCGCGACAGCCACAGCCCTTTTGACGGCCTTAATATCATGGACGCGCAGCAGCGAAGCTCCGCGAAGGATGGCCATGACGGCAGCGGCGATCGTGCCTTCAAGCCTGTCCGGCGGGTCCAGGTTGAGGATTTTCCCGATGAACGACTTGCGGGAGATTCCGGCCAGGACGGGCCGGCCAAACTCGGTGAGAGCATCAAGGTTATTAAGAAGCACCAGGTTGTCTTCAAGCCTCTTGCCGAACCCGATCCCCGGGTCAACGATGAGCCTTTCTCTCTCGATGCCGAACGCTTCTGCAGCTTCCAACCTTTCTTGAAGGAAGGCCTTGACTTCCGCCAGAACATCCTCGTAATGGGGGTTGATCTGCATGGTCTTGGGAGTCCCCTTCATGTGCATGATGATGAGGCCAGCGCCGCTTCCGGACACAAGAGGGAACATCCGCGGATCGAACCGTCCGGCGCTGATGTCATTGACGATCGAGGCGCCGGCGGCGATGGCCGCTTCGGCCACTTCGGCCTTGGTCGTATCGATCGAGATCAGCGCTGTTGTCTTTTGTTTTAGGGCTGAGATCACGGGCAAGACTCGCTTCCTCTCTTCATCGGCCGGGACAGGCTCTGAGCCTGGCTTCGTGCTTTCTCCTCCGACGTCGATGATGTCCGCCCCCTCGGCGGCCAGGACCAAACCCCTTTCTATCGCCCGGGCAGGGTCAAAATAGAATCCGCCGTCGTAGAAAGAATCGGGAGTGACGTTGACGACACCCATGAGCCAGGTTCTCTGGCCCAGGAGAGAGCTTTTGTCCTTAGCCTGAAATCGGTATGTCTCTCCCAACGTTCACGCTTTCACTAAGCCTGGTTTGTCCAGGGGTTTGATTTCTTGCGGTTCCTTGGATTCTTCGTTCTTCGCTTCGACCGGCGCCAGAAGGGCCTTTTTGGTTTTCTCTTTTTCCGCCTGTTTGGCCTTTTTCCCCTTCTTGATTCCGGCGATTTTTTCGATATCCTCCGAATCCAGGACTTCTTTCTCGAGCAGGCTTCTGGCGATCTTGAGCAGCCTGCTCCTGTTTTTCTCCAGCAGTCCTTGGGCTCGGTTGTAGCTCTTGGTGATGATTTTTTTCACTTCCTCGTCGATGAGCTCGGCCGTCCGCTCGCTGAAGTTTTTGTTCATGGCCAGGTCTCGGCCGAGGAAGATCAGGTCATCGCGTTCACCGAAGGTGAGCGGACCGAGGTCGGACATTCCCCATTGACAGACCATTTTTCGGGCGATCTCGGTGGCCTTCTCGAAATCGTTGGCCGCGCCGGTTGTCGTCTTCTCGAGGAGCAACGTTTCCGCCACGCGGCCGGCCAGCAGGACCGAAAGCTGGGCCTCGAGGTAATCCTTGCTGTAGGTGTAGCGGTCGTCGAGCGGAAGCTGCTGGGTCACTCCCAGGGCCAGCCCCCGCGGGATGATGGTCACCTTGTGGATGGGGTCAGCTTCCGGAATCAGCGCCGCGACCAGGGCGTGTCCGGCTTCATGGAAAGCCGTGCTTTTTTTCTCCTCGTCGGAGATGATCATGCTTTTTCTTTCAACGCCCATGAGAACCTTGTCCTTGGCCGCCTCCATGTCCTTCATGGTCACTTTTTCCTGGCCGTTGCGGGCGGCAAGGAGAGCGGCCTCGTTAACCAGGTTGGCCAGGTCGGCGCCGTTGAAACCGGGCGTCGAGCGGGCGATCACTTTGAGGTCAAGGTCTTTATCCAACGGGATTTTCCGGACATGAACACTCAAGATCTCCTCCCGGCCTTTGACGTCGGGCATGTTGACGACGATCCGGCGGTCAAACCTTCCCGGCCGGAGCAGGGCACCGTCGAGGATGTCAGGCCGGTTGGTGGCAGCGATCAGGATGATGCCCTCGTTCGAGTCAAACCCGTCCATCTCGACAAGGAGCTGGTTCAACGTTTGCTCCCTTTCATCGTGGCCGCCGCCCAGCCCAGCACCCCTCTGCCTGCCCACCGCGTCGATCTCATCGATGAAGATCAGGCAGGGCGCATGTTTTTTCCCCTGGTCAAAGAGGTCTCTGACGCGGGAGGCGCCGACGCCGACGAACATCTCCACGAAGTCAGAGCCGCTGATGGAAAAGAAGGGAACGTCGGCTTCACCGGCCACCGCTCGGGCTAACAGGGTTTTCCCGGTCCCTGGCGCTCCAACGAGCAGAACGCCTTTCGGGATTCTCCCGCCGAGTCTCTGGAATTTTTGCGGGTCTTTGAGGAAGTCGATGATTTCCTTGAGCTCTTCTTTCGCTTCCTCGACCCCGGCCACGTCCTTGAAGGTGGCCTTTTTTTGCGTCCTGGAGAACAGCTTTGCCCGGCTTTTTCCGAAGGACAGTGCCTTGTTGCCGCCCGCCTGCATCTGTCTCATGAAGAAAACCCAGAAAAAAATGAGCAGAATGATGGGAAACCAGGTGAAGAGGTAAGAAAACCAGGGGCTTCGGCTCGTGTCTTTGACGGTGATGCCGACCTGGTGTTCGCGGAGGATTTTGACCAGGTCATCAAACTGGTTTGGCGCGATCGTCCTGAAGGTTTCTCCGTCTCTGTATTTTCCACGGATCTGGTTGCCGGTGATTGTCACTTCCTCAACCCGGCTGTCTTCGACGTCGGTCAGGAACTGGCTGAAATTGACCTCGTGTTTGACCAGGCTGGGCGATTGGAGGAGGCTCCACAGCAGGATGATGATGACACTGGTGGAAATCCAGAAAAGAATATTCTTAAAAGATTTATTTTTTTTTCGCGGCATTGCAGTCTTCCTTTTTGGCGTCTATATTCTACCATGTTTTTAGCCGCTTGAACAGTGCCTTCCGAGATTCGTTAACACCACAAAGATCACATGTTCAGAAGATGCTTCCGAAAAATGTGGTATTATTGAGATAATTGCCATAGTCTGAGCCATGAAGGTCTGCAGCTTTAACGTTAATTCCATTAAAGCCCGCAAGGACCTTGTCCTCGACTGGCTGGCGCACCGTGACCATGATATCGAAGTCCTCTGCCTTCAGGAGCTTAAGACGGAGGGTCAGGTCTTCCCGACCGAGGATTTCGAAAAACTGGGCTATCGCTGCCACGTTTTCGGGCAGAAGGCTTATAACGGCGTCGCCATTCTGACCATACTACCGGCGCTGAAAGTCGAGAGAGGCTTCGGAAACAGGTTTTGGGATGAGCAGAAGAGGTTCCTCCGTGCCGGGATTGAAGGCGTCCATATCCTCAATATTTATGCGCCTCACGGCGATGTCAGAGGAACGAAGAAATTCGAGTATAAACGGGACTGGTATAAGAATCTCGTCTCCTTCCTGTCGAAAAATTTCACGGCGCGGGACCCCCTTCTCCTTGTTGGTGATTTCAACGTCGCTCACAAGGACATCGATGTTTACTCGTCTGAGGCGCTCGCCGACATGATCGGCACGATGCCGGAGGAACGGGCGGCGTTCCAAAGCCTCCTCGATTGGGGCTTTGTGGATGCCTTCCGCCGTCTTTACCCAGAGAAGCGGCAGTTCACCTGGTGGGATTACATCGGCGGAGCCATCTGGAAAGACCAGGGCATGCGCCTCGACTATGTCCTGGCCACAGCCGGCCTGTTTAGAAAGATCAAGGCGGTTGAGGTTGACCTCTGGCCGAGGGGAAGGCATAAACCGACTCCATCGGACCACGCTCCCGTGATTGCCGACCTCCACTTATGACCTGGGGACAGATCACCTGTTTACCTATTTTTTTATGATGGCGATGCCGGCTCGGGAGAGAAGCCGCGCACTCACGGTTGAGTTAGCCCGATGCAGGACATGTGGGCCATTCCTTTCGCAAACCTTGCTTTCGACCCAAATTTGCCGATAGGAGTTTTGCATCAGCCAAAAGTGCTTGACTTTCAACAGAACTGAAATCGACACACCCGCACCCGATGGGTGGCGCGGTTCGGGGGTGAACCGCGACAGGACCCGTCGGGTGATTCTATCGGCAAAGAAGGCTTTCGAGTTCTGCCTTGACAGCTGTCATCTCGCGGCGATATAAAGAAAGTTCCCATCTAACCTGACCTATTCACAAATTATGCCAGAAAGCAGGCCCCTCCCCTGGGGGG
>JBBILQ010000072.1:0-12255 GCA_037444845.1 Candidatus Aminicenantota bacterium
GTTGCAGCCGACTTTGCTTCGCTGCGCTCTGCAACGCGGCTGAACCCGACCGTTAGACAGTAAGATGGATAACGATGTCACTGCTAAATTCAGCAAAAGATTTTCTCGTAGAATCCCTCGATAACTACGGGAAGGGTAAGCTGGCGTTTTCGATACTTCATGCGGTTACCGCAACAGAACTCATCCTGAAGGAACGGCTTTCAAGAGTTCATCCCAGCTTGATATATTGGAAGATTGACTCTCGTCAAATAGTAAAAATTTCCACGCACAACCAAGTTCCTGGAAAATCTGGCCAGTGCTTGCGCAACTGCTGTCGGGCAAATTAGCCACTTTGATAGCCCATTGAAAAACGTATGACTAACCTGGCTAGTGTAGTGTTTCAATGGCAGCTTTAAACGGCCGACTTTTTCAAGGATTTGATCGGCTCTTTTGGTCCAGACAAATGGTTTGGGGTCAAGATTGTTCACCCGGATGAATTCCTTAATGCTCGCGACAAGCTCTGGCACGCTTCGGAATACTCCACGACGGATTCTCTTCCGGGTTAATTCAGCAAACCATCGTTCGATCAAGTTTAGTCAGGAGCTGCTGGTCGGAGTGAAGTGCAAATGAAAGCGCGGATGATTCCCCAGCCACTGCTCAACATTGGGATGCGAATGCGTCCGGTAGTTGTCCAGGATCAGATGAAGATCCAATCCACTGGGTATTTCGTGGTCTATCTGACGCAGAAACTTAAGAAACTCCTGGTGACGATGTCGCGGATAACAACTGCCGATTACCGTTCCTTCCAAACCTTATATATGTTTTCGTCTTTCTCAAGTCGGATGGAAATGATGAATTTTTTATACAAACCATAAACCAGACTGTTATTTATTCGGCCATTGGCTATTGACACATCCGTAATTAACACGTATACTACACGTATACGGAAAGGAGGATTTCAATGCAAAAGAAGTTGACCATAACCATAGATGAGGAAGTTTATAAAGGTCTCTATAAGGCCATCGGCCCCCGCAAGATTAGCAAATTTGTTGAGGAATTGGTCCGACCTCACGTAGTTCGCCCAAATCTGGAATTGGCGTACTCCCAAATGTCAAAAGATAAAAAGAGAGAAGCAGAAGCATTGGAGTGGGCAGAAATAACTTTTAAGGACATAGCGCATGAAAAGAGGTGAGGTCTGGTGGGTTAATTTTGATCCTTCCATCGGCGGAGAAATCAGGAAAAAACGTCCTGCCGTAATCGTTAGCAATGACGCATCAAATAAGTTCCTCAATAGAGTTCAAGTTGTTCCTCTAACAAGCAAGACAGATCGTTTGTATCCCAGCGAGGCGCTTGTCATTTTTGACGGCAAAGAAAGCAAAGCCATGGCCGATCAACTAGCCTGGACTATTCACGAAATGAAAGGAAAAAATCTCCTCTCCCCATGTGGGAGAGGGTCGGGGTGAGGGGGATCATTCAAAGATTCCCCCTCCCCTCTATCCCCTCCCGCCAGGGGAGGGGGCGTTTTATCGTATCATTTTGTGAATAGATCAGGCTAGCTACTGTAAGCAAATTGAGACTTTTTAACCGTGCCGGCGTACTTTCAGAAGAAGACATGCTAAAGATTGGTGAGGCAATTAAAATACAATTGGATATTTATTAAAGGGCTGGATATTCCGGTCAAACAGGTCTAACATAGGCTCGCTGATTTTATGCGGCGTCCGCTCTCCCTGTAATCCTTTTTCCTTTCCGACCAGAACGCTCTTCCGATCCTGCATCCTTGCGGGCCTTGAGCTTGTCTTGACACTCTATTCGCCATTGGGCTACCATCTTTAAAGCAGAGGAGCAACCAATGAGAAGCAGGTTCGTCGGGGGCTTGGCTTTTATTTTGCTTCTTGCCGCATCTGCCGCCGCCCTGCCGCTCGCGCAGGCCGATGACAAGAAGGCAGAAGAGAAGGCGCGCACCAGCCTAGTCGTCTTGCCAGGAATTTTCTCGATGCCGGAGACGAAGTTGGGCGTCGGAGTGGGCGGCCTGTTCGCCCTCCGGCCCGCAGGAAGCGCGCCGACTGCTCGGCCGTCCTCCCTTTATTTTGTCGCTATTTACACCCAGCTCAAGCAGTTCGAGGTCGGGCTCAAACCGGAGTTGTATCTCCACAATGAGCGGTACTTCCTCAACGCCGACCTCATCGTCAACAAGTTCCCGAACAAGTACTGGGGAATAGGCAATGATGTGGCGGAGGACTGGGAAGAGAACTACACGCCGCGCACGCTGAGCGCCGACCTTTCCTTCCAGCGGAAGCTCTCCGCGGCTAAAAAGGTTTACGTCGGGATCCTGTATCGCTTTGAGCACATCAAGATGCTCAAGACGGACGAAGGCAAGAGGCTCGCGGCGGGCGATGTGCCGGGATCTCAAGGCGGAGTAACCTCGGGATCTGGCTTCATCGTTAACTGGGACAGCCGCGACAACCTCTTCTATCCACGGTCGGGCAATTATTTTCAGGTCAAAACCATTTTCTACGGCGGTCTGCTGGGCAGCGACTACGCCTTCAATCTCCTCGATGTCGACCTCCGGAAATACGTTTCCGTTTTTTCCCGCTGCGTCTTAGCCTTTCAGACCGTCTTCCAGACGTACGGAGGGACAGCGCCCTTTTACAAAATGCCCAAGCTCGGCGGAGACGCCACCATGCGAGGCTACTACAAAGGCCGCTACCGCGACCGTTCGCTCCTGGCCCTCCAGGCCGAGGTCCGCTTCCCTGTCTGGAAACGATTCTCGGGCGTCGTCTTTGGCGGCTTCGGCCAGGTGTCGGACGGACCCGGGCGGCTGCGCCTCAACGCTTTCAAGCATTCTGTCGGCTTCGGCCTCCGCTTTCTCATCGTGCCCAAGGAGGGTACAAATTTGAGGATCGACCATGCCTTCGGCAAGGGCTCATCCGGGTTCTATTTCAACGCCAACGAAGCATTCTAATCTTCTTTTTCTCTGAATGTTTCCTCTTTTCTTCCAGCATTTTAAGCTTGGCTCTCTTCGACCGCTTCCTCTTCTGCCTTCTGATCTTTTCGACCCGCTGCCGCTCGGCCCTCTCCTCTCCCAGCACGCGTTTTTCTATCCTGTCCGCAAGAATCCTCCGGGCAAGGAAGCGGTTGAGGGCCTGGGAGCGTTCAAGGCTGCATTTCACCTCGATGCCCGTGGGAAGGTGCTTGAGATAGACGCAGGTCGAGGCTTTGTTCACTTTCTGTCCGCCCTTGCCTCCGGATTTGATGAATTTCTCTATGAGATCCTGCTCGCGGATGCCCAGCCGGGCCATTTTTTTGCGCAGAGCTTCCTCTTTTTCCGGCCGCACAGGAAAATCAGCCATCCCGTTCTCTCTTCTTCAGCAATCGCTCTCCATCATTTTTTTGAGACAACAGCGTAGAGTGTCGTCCCAAACGGCAGGTCAAACTTGTCCATGATCTTTATTTCTAATCGGAAAAGGCTTATTAAGAATCGATTGAGCAAAGGAGGGGGGAGCGTTGTCGTGTCACTTTGAGAGACGAAAGTTCTTGACGCGAATTTCCTGACGATTCGAATGGGCGCGACCACAAAAAAAGAAGCAAAGAAAAAATACCCTGTTTTTTCAGCCTTTATTCCCGCTTCCTGCAATTCTAACTGCAAATCGCTTCTGTTGTATCTCCTCAGATGCGAGAGGGCTTCGTCGTGCTGGCTCCACAAAAACCGAAAAGCGGGAACAGTGATGATCATTTTTCCGTCGTCCTTGAGAACGCGTCTCAATTCGGTCAACGTTCTCAACGGGTCAACGGTGTGCTCCAGGACATCCAAGCATGTGATCAAATCAAAAGTTTTCGCCCGAAAGCCCATCTGCTCGAGCGACCCTCTGACGAGCTTTCTCAAACTCCTTCTCCGGCAAAACGTCAGGGCTTGCTCGGAGATATCAATCCCGAAGGCATTGCCGAACTTGCTGAAGGAAGCGAGGTTAATCCCTGTTCCTGAACCTCCATCCAAAATGAAGGGAAACGATCTGGCCAGAGTTTCGATCAAATGCCGAACAAAGCCATTCCTCGAGATGAACCACCAGTGGGCATTCTCCATCTCAAACATGAAGCTGTGCTCATCAGGACCCAGGTAGAGATTTTTGGGGTTGATCGGGGTGCAGTGCCAGTTTCTCACCTGGAGAATATTGATGAACATCTTGACGGAATCTGAAACCAGGTTCACTTTTGACCCCTTCACATGTCTCCAGGAAACCGGACCTTCTTTGATTTTATAGCCCATTTTATGGGCCAGATAAAGAATTTCCAGGTCAAAACCGAAGCCGGTGATGTTCATCCTGGAAAATAGCGGCTCAATAACGTCCTTTTTAAATATTTTAAAACCGCATTGTGTATCCTTAATTTTTGTGAACAGAATGTTCTGAGCGAAAAAATTAAAAATCGTCCCGATGACCTTTCGATGAAATGCGACTTTTAAAACCTGTTTTTCGTCTTTGAGAACGCGTGAGCCGATGAATATGTCGTAGCCCTCGTCAAGATAAAACAGATTTCTCTCGATCTCAGCGGGCGGCGTCGAGCCGTCAGCATCCATAAACAAACAGATGTTGCCTCTGGACTTAAACAGCCCGTATTTGACGGCATAACCCTTTCCCCTGTTTTTTCCGAGCCTATGCACGAACAGGGGTGGAAAAACGGCCTGAAATTCTAAGGCCGTTTGTGCCGTATGATCAGAGCTTCCGTCGTCAACGACGATGATTTCATAGCTCTTTCGACTTTTCTTGCAATACTCAATAAGTTCCTCAAGGAAAGTCGGCAGCCTTTCAGATTCGTTAAACGCCGGGATGACAACAGAAACGTCTATCGGTGATTCCACTTTGGCCGAGTATAAATAACGATAAATAAGCTGTCAAGGACGTGTTGTTTTGTGAATCACCATCAAGTAAAATACGAAAGGTTTATGAGCCGCCAGAGAATCGCCGCCAGCTTGTTCTTTATCCTCCTTCTTTTTTGCGGCTTTTTTGTTTTCAAAGATTACGGGATCAACTGGGATGAGCCGATTCATGAATGGAGGGGACGAGCCTTCCTTGCTTATGTCCTTCACGGCGACCAAGGGCTGCGTGAAAATGAGTTAGAGAGCAACTACGGCAGTTTTCCGGATATCCTTCTTGCTCTCGTTTCAAAACCGTTCGAGCGCGACTCGCGCGCTCTCTACCTCGCGAGGCATCTTGCCTTGTTTTTCATATTTTTCCTTGGTGTCTGGTTTTTCTTTCTGCTCTGCCGCAAAATATTCAGCCGCTGGGAAATCGCTTTATTAAGCTGCCTCCTGCTCGTCCTGAGTCCGCGAATTTTTGCTCATTCTTTCTATAACGCCAAGGATACTCCCTTGATGACGGCTGTGATCGTTGCCTTCTACACCCTTCTCAGGTTCCTGGAGAAACCCGGCCCCGCAAGGATGATCTGGCTTGCTCTGGCTTGCGCGATCGCCACCGATGTGCGGCTCATGGGCATGCTGACTTTTTTCCTGGCCGGTATCGCCTTTTTTTTCCTCCTGTGGCAAGCTCGTAAAGACAAGAAGAAAGTCCTGGGCGTCCTGGCGCTGGCCCTGGGATTGACATGTCTTTATGTTTTCCTCGCTGTTCTTCTCTGGCCAACGCTCTGGGACAACCCTGTTGGCCGCTTTATCAGCGTTTTGCGTTTTTCCGCCCATCATCCCTGGCCGGGATCCCAGCTTTATTTGGGAAGATACTATTACTGCGGCGAAACGCCCTGGCATTACATTCCCGTCTGGATTGCCGTCTCGACTCCGCTCCTCTATCTCGGCCTGTTTTTCCTCGGCGTCTGTGGTTTTATCGAGGATGTTTTGAGAAAGCGGTCGTTGCCAGGTCCAGCCAGAGCCCAGAGGGCTCTGATTCTTCTCTGGTTCTTCGTCCCGCCATCAGCCTCCATCCTTCTAGAAGTCTGCACATACAACGAATTTCGCCATCTCTTTTTCATCTATCCTGCCCTGCTCCTCATCGCTCTCCGGGGATTTTTGGCAGTTTATGGTTCTTTGCTAAAAATCAAACGAGAAAAAATTATGAAGGCGGGCAAAATCGTCCTGGCGGCCGTGATGATCGCCGGAATTGGCCAAATTGCTTTTTTTATGATCAAGAATCACCCCCACCAAAACGTCTATTTTAATCGGCTGGCGGGAAGGGACATGGCCAGCATCGCACGGAATTTCGAGCTGGATTACTGGGGGCTCTCCTATAAACAAGGCCTGGAATATCTGCTGAGGATTGACCGTTCGGAGATCATAAAGGTGGCGGTGGACAACCGTCCCGGCCAGTACAATGTCTTAATCTTACCCCGGGAGGACCGCCGCAGGCTCATTACCTTAAGGCCGCTTTATGTCCGCCTTAACCTTAACAGGAAAATCCTCCGCTTCGCCAGCCGTCATCCGAGCCGGTATTTCGTCAACCCCCGCTTTAACTTGCTTGTCGTCCGATCCAGGATGGCGACCGCGGAAAAAGATGAGCTGCTGCGGATTTGTCGCGACCCGGGCGAAAAAGAGGCCATCGAAGAGGTTTACAGGAACTCTCAGGATTATGAGCCCTCAAAATATTTTATGACCAATTACAGCTCCTATCCGGGCGAATTCCCCCTCGAGAAGATCCACTCAATCAAAGTGGGGAATGCTTCCGTCCTGGGAATCTACCGGCTGGAAGAGGTTCCCTGATCTCCTGCCTCTCCGTGGACGGGATTAAGTTCGAGAAGACGGAAATCTGTGCCGGAAGATGGGAAGATCGATTCCAGGCAATTGACTCGTCATCGACATTCCGATAGACTTTTTTGCTCAAACGAAAAGAAAGGAAATTCCCATGAGAAACACAAAAATCACTCTGATGGCCATGATGGCCGCGCTACTCGCGATAAGCTCGTTTTCTCTTTTTTCTCCCCTCACTGCTCAGGAGCTTCCGTTGACCTTGGCCGAGAAATCCAACTTCACCGCCACCTCGCGGTACGCTGACGTCATGAGTTTTATCTCCGAGCTCCAGCGCCGCAGCCCTTACCTTCGCCTGGAGACTCTCTGCCTCAGCACCGAAGGAAGACCTGTCCCTCTCCTTATCATCGGCAAGCCGCTTCCTACCGCACCAGCCTCGCTTCGTCATGACGCGAGAGGAGTCATCTATGTTCAGGCCAATATCCACGCCGGCGAAGTCGAAGGCAAAGAGGCCTCGCTCATGCTGGCCAGAGATATCCTTCTTTCCAGGGACCTCCCCTACCTCGACAGGCTCATCCTTCTCATCGCGCCGATCTTCAACGCCGACGGCAACGAGAAAGTAAGCCCCGACAACAGGCCGCACCAGCCGGGCCCCAAGGAGGGTGTCGGTGTCCGGCACAACGGGCAGAACCTCGACCTCAACCGGGATGGAATGAAGCTGGAGAGCCCGGAGCTTCGGGGGCTCGTCGAGAACGTCCTCATCCGCTGGGACCCCGTCCTCCTCGTCGACTGCCACACGACCAACGGTTCCTACCATCAAGAAGTCGTCACCTACTCCTGGGGACTCAACCCAAACGGGAATAGCGGAATCGTGGCTTACCAGCGCGATAAAATGATGCCGGAAATCGAATCTATTCTCGAGAAAAAATATGGCACTCCGGCGGTTGGCTACGGCGGGTTTAGGGACTTCAGGGCTCCTGAAAAAGGCTGGCAAACGATGGCCCCCCAACCCCGCTATGTCACAAACTACGTCGGACTTCGCAACCGCCTCTCCATTCTCGACGAGAATTATGTCTACGCCGATTTCAAGGCGCGCGTCCTGGGGAATTACCACTTTTTACGGGCCATTCTGGACTTCTGCTGGGCACATATCGAGGAAATCAACAAGGTCGCCGCCAAAGCTGACAGGGAAACCGTCCTCAAAGGACTCAACCCTTCGGAAAAAGACCTCTTCTTTACAGAATATGAGGTGAGGCCGCTAGAAAAACCGGTCACTGTCCATGCTTATGAAGTCGAGATTACCCAGGCAGCCGGAGGCCAGCGGCCGCAGGTCCGCCCCACGGACAGAATAAAAATACAGACCGTTCCCTACTATTCCGACTGGATTGGAAAGAGAGGGGTCCGTTTCCCCTTTGCCTACCTGCTCGCCGTCCCCGATCCCGACATCATCCGGAAGCTCCTCCAGCACGGGTTGGTCGTCGAAAAGCTCACCGAACCCGCGACACTGGAAGTGGAATCGTTTATCCTCAAGGAGATCAAAGCCTCAGAGCGTCCTTATCAGGGCCACCGCCTGAACAAGGTTAAGGGAGAATACGCGGCGGTAAAAAGAGAGTTTACGGCAGGAACCTTCGTCATCCCCACCGGCCAGCCGCTCGGAAACCTGGCCGCCTATCTCCTCGAGCCCGAAAGCGACGACGGCCTCATCGTCTGGAATTTCTTCGACCGTCACCTCGTCCCGCAGTGGAGCCGCGAACTCCAGGTCTACCCTGTCTATAGATTGCTCGCTCCGGTGAACCTAACTAAGGAAATCGTGAGGTAGCTATTTCTTTTTCTTGCGGGCGGAAATGAGAAACTTGCCGCAGTTTTCGCAGACGTAGATATCGTTGCTGCCTTCGATGGCTGAGCTTGTCTGCGTGGCCACGTTGATGTTGCAGCCCTGGCAGACTCCCCTCTCCACCTCGGCCACCGCAAACCCGTATCTCTGCATGAGCTTGTCGAAGCGCGTGAGAAGGGCTTCGTCAAGCTCCTCCCGGATCAGGACGGTCTGTTTCTGGAGCTCTCTGACCTGCTCCTTATTGGCCTTCTTCTTGCGGATCTCAATATCCTGAAGCTTGCTGAGAAGGCTGGCCCGGCTGATAATCCTTTCTTCCTGCGGGAGCTGAAGCTCGATCTCGGAAAGTATGTCGAAGAGATGCGTCCGGCTCCTGGCTTCGAAGATTCTCTTCCGAAAGTCCGCTCTCCGGAGGAAACGGGCCATTCCGGCAAAGAGATGGTTAAAGAGGCCGGGGATGGAAGGATTCCAGACCACGAGGATGATGATGTAAACTTTTTTCTTGTCGACGGCATCGAAGTCGATCCCCTTCTCTGAACGCCCCACGGCCACGGCGATATCCCCTCCCGTATCCACTCGGGCGTGGGGCAAGGCCACGTGCTCACCGATGGCCGTGGATTCCAGTCTTTCCCGGTCGATCACCCTGGTCAGGATGAGCTTTTTATTTTTGATCAACCTATCTCTGGCCAGGACATCCAAAAGTTCCTCAATCGCCCGGACTTTTTCTGTCGCTTTGAGCTCAAAAATGACCTGGGAAGGTTTGAGGAAATCAGAGAAGGAATGGCTTGCTATCGGATTAGCCATCAGCGTGGTTTTCTTATTTTACCACAAATCTGTCTTAAGTAAAGCCTCCCGGGAGCGTTTTTTCGTTGATTTTTCTTGTGCCCGGTCATAAAAAAGGCGGCAATACTATCTCACGGCTCTGGCGCTCGAACTCCGGACGAGGGTGTAGGTTTTTTCAACCCCGGCGACCCCGGCCGCTGGCGCGGCGTGGCGAATCCCTGACAGGGCAGCCTCCACCGCGTCGGCGCCCGCCGCAAGTGCGGCTGCGGCCGCAGCGCAGAAGACGTCCCCGCAGCCGGTTGTGTCGACAATGCCCCAAACAGCGGGCGGCTCGAGAATCCGGCACACGCCGGGCGACATGACCAGAACGCCCCTTCTGCCCAGAGTGACAAACACCGCCCGAAGGCCAGACTTCAGGGCCTCCTGGCCAAAACGTTTTATCCTCGATAAAGAGGGCAAAACGCTCGGGTCCCCTAACATCGACGCCACCTCCTTCTCGTTAGCCTGAAGATAGGCGATTCCCTCGACCCAGTCTCTCCACCGCGTCAGGGCCTGGTAGTTCCTCGGCCTGTGAAGGACGAAGGCAAGGGGCAGCGAATGAATGTCCAGCCAGATGGGCGTCTTGACCGAAGCCACGATTCTGCGCCAATCCTGGAAGGTGAAATCCCGGCCTGAGTTGATAACAGCGATGAGGAAATCGAACCGGGAAGCCCTTTGAATCAAAGGGCCGGGGTTGAGGGCGGGCACACAGGATTCCAGAACTTCTACTCTCTCGCCTTGCGCAGGATAACGCAGGTTAACTCTGTTGCCGGGTCCGGGCACGGCACAAAGGCCTCGCGTTTTGCAGCCCGGCCACTTTGAGGTGACTTTCTTGACGACCGGCAGGAGTTCCTCTCCCAGGTTGGAAAAAAGGTGAACTTCTTTTCCCAGCCCGCAAAGCGCCGCTGCCTGGTAGAGAATACCTCCAAGGCCGGAAAAAGACTGGCCAGAAGAAAGGGAGATGATGTCATATGTAATCGTGCCGACAACGCCGAAGGCCTCGCTTTTTTTTCTGGACACTGGCGAAGTCCTGAAGATGGAGGATTCAAATCTTAGGGGAGAGCAGCTGAAAATGCAAGGCTGTTAACGCAAGAGTAAGCGGATTATCTGTTGACAGGCAAAGCGCCCGCCTCTATATTTCCCATAAGGAATCCCGGGCAACGGAGAATCGGGCTGTGAGCTACCATTTAGGCACATCGGGCTGGAGCTATCCGGGCTGGAAAGGAAGGTTCTATCCAGCCGATCTTCCGTCGAAAGACTGGCTTTCCTTCTATGCGGAACATTTCTCGACGGTCGAGATCAACATGACTTTTTACCGGTTTCCCAAGCCGGAAACCCTGAGAGGCTGGCTCGAGAGAACTCCCTCCCGTTTTACTTTCACCCTTAAAGCTAACCGCCAGATCACCCACCGCAAGAAGCTCCAGAATGTCCGGAGTGAAGTCCGTTATTTCACCATCCTGGCCGATTCCTTGGGAGAAAGGCTGGGGTGCATTCTCTTTCAGCTTCCTCCTTCGATCAGGCTTAACCTCGATCTTCTCAAGGGCTTTCTCGATACCCTGGCCCCAGAGTACAGGAATGTCATCGAATTCCGCCATGAAAGCTGGTACGATGAAAAGGTCTATGAAATGCTGCAGGCCGCCGGCGCGACGTTCTGCACTGTCTCCTCCGCTAAGGTGCCCAGGATGTCTGTCCTGACGTCTCCTGTCGCCTATTTCCGCTTCCATGGGTTGACTGGAGGCTACAGGCACAACTACACCGATGAAGAACTCAAGGAATGGGCAGAGGCGATTAGAGCGGTCAAGGCAGAAGAAAGCTATGTCTATTTCAACAACGATTATCAGGCTTTTGCCGTCCGCAACTGCCTGAAGCTTGGCGAACTCCTGGCTCTATCTGAGCCTAAGATAAGCTAATCCGAGCCGGGTTTCATCCGGACAAGCTCTGCTTCAGCGGCGATGTAGCCAAACGCCGGCCAGTAGCGTTTGGTCACAATCATCTCAAAGATGCTCCGGGCCTCGTCCTGATGCCCGCTTGCAAGGTGCCAGCACCCCACTCCTCTTGAGCTTGGGAAGAGCTCGTTTTTCTGATAAAATAAGGCCAAGCTGGAATAAGGAGGCCAGGATGGCTGTCGCCACTTTAAAAAACATCGTCCTCGTCTTGCTCGGACTCTCGGCCATCTGGTTCATCCGGGTGGTCGTGAAAAAAGAAACAGAAAACCTTCTCCGGTCGGCCCTTCTGATCATCCTGCTCCTCGCTGTCTTCGTCTACCTCCAAGGGACAAAGCAAGAAAAGCTAACCTGGGCGGGCATCAAGCAGGAAGTCAAGGACACGTTTTTCCCTGAGAAACCTCCCCACTATGTCTACTACAAAGATGAGGGCATAGCGGGAAACCGGCGCTTCATCCGCTTTTCCTTCGAAAGCCCGGGGCCGAAGCTCTCCCTCGTCCTGGATTCAGACCAGAAATATTTTCATATTAAAGACATCCACTCCGTGAACCGAATCCTCGGATATTTGAGGCTTGAAAAGGTCAAGACTCCTGTGCACGAGCTGGCCTCGATCACAGGCTCCCGTAACGACCTGAACCTTTACCGCTGGGACGATTATCCAAGGGGAACCCTGGTGATTGAACGGGGAATCTGTCAGGACCGCGACCGGCTCGAATCCTACCCGTGCATCGTCACTGTGACCGTCTTTTCAAGATAAGAAGGAAAAAAAGCAGGCCCATCAGGAAAAGGTAGGTAGCCCCAAGGAGAAAAAAGGGGCGGCCGGCCAACACCTTGGCTTTGTATATTTCTCCCTTTCCTGGCTCAGGCAGGGGGCTCGGGTCCCAGGGAAGTCCGTAACGCTCCGAGAGCCCCTTGACGTAGAGAAGGTGGATAACGGGAATCCCGCGCGACGCCATCTCAAAGATAACGCCGCGCCTCTCCGCCGGAGGAAAATC
>JBBILQ010000073.1:0-12115 GCA_037444845.1 Candidatus Aminicenantota bacterium
CCTGTAACTTGTCTATATTCAATAACATCGTGAAATTAACTGTCGAAAATGAGTTTGAATAAGATTCAAAAAAATGGATTTTTTGCGCCTTGCCGGTTATTCGCTGGCCATTATGAAAAGCGGCTTCTGTAAAAAGCTTTTATACAGGGGACGAAGCCGGTCGCTGTCGTAATACTTGTCCACGTCGACCACCTTTTTCCGGCTGACGACGATCTCAAGAGGGACGTTGTCGTATTCGCCGCCCCGCAAGCAAACCATCCGGCCCGATTTCTTTTCCAGGATGAGGTCGAGGGCGAGGTTGCCGTAAGCCATGGGGACGATAGAATCGACGGCATCCGGGTCGCCGCAGCGCACTAAGTAACTCAGCTTCTGGTTGATGACGTTGATACGCCGGCCCTTGTTGAACTCGGGCGAAAGCTCTTTCAGCCGGTCGGAAACATAGTCGCCGATGCCGCCCAGCTTCTTGTGGCCGTACATGTCCTTCTCTTCGCCCTTAAAAATCATCTCGCCGCCCTCAGGCATTGCGCCTTCGGACACTAAGACGACCGAGTAGAGGCTCGGGTTCTCGGCCCGGTCCTCTGTCAGCAACTCGCACAGACGTTCCACGTTGAACTTGTGTTCGGGGATCAGACAGCGGTTAGCGGCTCCGGCCATAGTCGGGAGAAGGGCCGTGAACCCCGCGTACCGGCCGAAGACCTCGATGACCAGGAAGCGCTCGTGAGACCCGGCCGTCGTCCTCAAGGCATGAGTCAGGCTGATCGTCCGGGTGACGCAGGTGCTGAACCCGATGCAGTAGTCCGTTCCGGGAACATCATTGTCCATCGTCTTTGGGATGGCGATGACTTTGACACCCTTGGAGTGGAGAGAGACGGCGTAGCTCAGGGTGTCGTCGCCGCCGATGGGGATGAGAGTGTCGATGCCGAGGAAGTCCAGGTTCTTTATCACCTCCTCAGTTAAGTCATTCGTCTTGTCCCTATACTTATCGCGCAGATGCGCCGGCACGTTCACGTCGGGAACGTGGCTGGGACGCGTTCTGGAGGTGTGGAGGAATGTCCCTCCCGTCCTTCCCGTTTTGTTGACAATCTCTTCAGTCAGGACAAGGCAGCATTCCAGGTTATCGGCCTCCGCATCTCTGTTTATCTCAACCAGCCCGGCCCAGCCCCTGCGGATACCGATGACCTCATATCCCTCTCGGATGGCTCTGACGGTGATCGCCCGGATGGCCGGGTTGAGACCCGGGACATCGCCGCCTCCGGTGAGGATGCCGATTCTTCCTTTTTTCTTATTATGGTTCATCATTTCTTGCCTCCTTTCTGGACGATGAGCCTGGCGAACTCAACCTCGTCGATGACCTTGACTCCCCGCTTCTTAGCTTCCTCGAGCTTGCTGCCTGGGTTTCTACCTGCTACGACATAGTCCGTGGCTCCGCTCACGCTCGATGAAGCCCTCCCGCCCAGGCTTTCGACGATTTCTTTTGCCTCATCCCGGGTGTAGCTCTCGAGCTCACCCGTGAAGACAAAAGCCTTTCCCTTAAGGATAAAGCCTTCCTTTCGCGCGGGCATTTCCTCCACACGGACACCAGATCTGACGATCTTTTCGAGAACCCGCCTGTTTTCTTCCCGGGCGAAAAACGCTTCCACACTCTCGGCGATCTCAGCCCCGATGCCGCGGACCTTCTCCATCTCCTCCCGGCTGACCCGGGTCAGCCTTTCAAGACTCCTGAACTCCTCTGCAAGCAAGCGGGCCACATGTTCCCCGACATGGCGGATGCCGAGAGCATACACGAAACGGTCGAGGCGAGCTTGCTTGGCCGATTGGACGGCCTCATATAGGTTCCGGGCCGATTTCTCGGCAAACCCTTCAAGCTGGAGAAAGTCATTGACAGTCAATCCATAAAGATCTGCCACATCCTTCACCATCTCCCTTTCGACCATCTGGCGAGTGATTTGATCGCCCAGGCCCTCGATGTTCAGAGCGTTCCGCGAGGCATAATGGAGGATATGCCCGATAAGCTGCGCCGGACAGGAAAGCCCGGCCGGACAGAAATAATAGGCGCCCTCCCTCATCACTTCGGTGCCGCAGACAGGGCATTTTTTGGGCATGGAGAACTCTTTGCTCCTTTTTCTCCCGCGTTCCTCGATGCGCTCGACAACTTCAGGGATAACATCGCCAGCTCGGGCGACGCGCACCTTATCGCCCGGCCGCACATCCTTCTTCCTCACCTCATCCTCGTTATGGAGCGTAGCCCGGCTGACAGTGACCCCGCCCACGTCGACCGGTTGAAGGAGAGCGACAGGGGTCAGAATTCCCGTCCTTCCAACCTGGACGACGATGTCTTCGAGAACTGTGATCTCCTTTTTCGGCGGAAACTTCCAGGCAAAAGCCCAGCGGGGGCTGCGCTCCCGTGTGCCTAACTTTTCTCGGAGCCTGAGGTCGTCAAGCTTAATGACAACGCCGTCGATCTCATAATCGAAGTCTTCACGGCCGGCAGCCAGCTTTTCCCGGTAAGCCTTGATTTCGGCAAAGGATGAGCACCTTGAGTTATGAGCATCCGTCTTCAACCCCCACTGGGGGAACTTCTGGAGTTCCTCCCAGTGCGTTTTGAGCTCCAGACCTTTGACCTTGAGGATTTCGTAAAAGAAAATGTCCAGGGGCTTGTCGGCCACCTTCTTGGAATCCAACTGCCGCATGATGCCGGCAGCGGCGTTTCGGGGGTTGGCGAAGGGCGCTTCTCCCCTCTCCACTCTCTCTTTATTCAGCTTTTGAAAAGCCTTTTTCGACATGATGACCTCGCCGCGGACGGCGAGATAACCCGGCAACTTTTCTCCCTTCGGCTCCTGAAGCCTGAGGAGGAGCGGCCTGATGGTCTTCAGGTTTTCGGAAATGTCCTCGCCCGTCTCCCCGTCGCCGCGCGTCGCTCCGTGCTCGAAGACCCCGTTCCTGTAGACGACTTCGACCGAAAACCCGTCGAACTTGGGCTCTACCACATAGGCGATTGTCTCAGTGTCGGCATTCCTCCTGATGAACCGGTCGAACTCCTCAGCCTCGGCCTCGCTCAAGGCTGAATTCAGGCTGAGCATGGGGGAAGTGTGTTTGACCTTGGTCAATCGATCTAAAGGAGGAGCTCCGACTTTGCGCGTCGGCGAGGTCGGAGACTCGAGCTCTGGAAAAGCTTCCTCAAGCTCCTGGAGCCGCCGGAAGAGCTTGTCGAAAACAGCGTCTGAGATCGCCGGCTGTGCCTTCACATAATAAAGATAATTATGGTATTCGATCCCTTCCCGGAGCGCCTCCACCTCGTCGCGAGCTTCTTTGAGGGTCATTTTATTGACAGCCTTAAAAGTTGTCCGGGGATTTCTCTTGAAATCCATCTTTTCTCCTCCCCGCCTTAGTTTCTTTTCAAAAACCCTTTAAGCTCTTCCCAGCTCTTCGTGTTGAGGATATCCTCCGGTTCAAGCCAGCCCCGCCGGGCCTGGCCGACGCCGAAGCGCATGAAGCGGAGGTCATCAAGGCTGTGAGCGTCTGTGGCGATGGCCACCTTGAGCCCGATTTCTTTTGCCCTCTTGCATTCGACATCATCAAGGTCGAGCCGGTCGGGATGAGCGTTGAGCTCAAGATGACAGCCTCTCTCCCTGGCGGCGTTCATCACCCGCTCTAAGTCCACCTCATAAGGCCGGCGTTCGTTGATCAACCTGCCCGTGGGATGGCAGAAGATGTGGACACGAGGATTGTCCATGGCCCGGATGATTCGTTCTGTCTGTTTCTCTCTCGGAAGGTTGAATTTTGAGTGGACAGAGCAGATGACCAGGTCGAGCTCCTCGAGGATACGATCAGGAAGGTCGAGGGCTCCTCCTTCCAGGATATCCAGCTCGATCGACTTCAGCAAGCGCAGGCCTTTAAGCCTCCCGTTGAGGCGGTCGATTTCCTTTATCTGCTGGCTGAGTCTTTTTTCGTCCAGGCCATGAGCCACCGTGACGTGCTTGGAATGTTCGCTCACAGCCAAGTATTCATAGCCCAGCCTCTTCGCTGCCTCAGCCATTTCTTCCATGCTGGAACGGCCATCGGACCAAGTCGTGTGGACGTGAAGGTCGCCGCGGATGTCCTCGAGCCTGACAAGCCGGGGAAGTTTCTTTTCTTGAGCCGCCTCGACCTCGCCGCGTTCCTCCCGGAGCTCCGGTTCAATCCAGGGAAGGCCAATTTGTTTATAAACGTCTTTTTCTGTCCTGCCCGAGATCCGTTTTTTTCCGCTGAAAACGCCGTACTCGTTAATCTTGAGTTTCCTCTTCTGGGCAATTTTGCGGATGGCGATGTTGTGGGCCTTGGAGCCGGTAAAATAAAGAAGCGCCGCTCCGTAGCTCGCCTCTGGGACGACACGGAGGTCGACCTGGATGCCGTTGCGGAAGACGACCGAAGAGCGGGTCTTTCCTCTGGAAAGGGTTTTTTCCACGTCTTCGTAGCCAACGAACTTATCCATCACCGGACAGCCCTGGCCGCAGGCGACGAGGATGTCGAGGTCGCCCACGGTTTCTCTGCGCCTGCGGTAGCTTCCCGCGACGTCGATTTCCTTGACGCCCGCGATCTTCTTCAGGTAACCGACAAGCGGTTCGACAACTTGCTCGGCCACGGCCAGCTTGATACGCAGGCCGCCCTTCTTGGTCTCTCTTATTTTTCCTATTTCCTCGAGGATGGTTGACTCAGTTTTAGCGCCAAACCCGGGGAGTGTGCGGACTTTTCCCTCCTCGGCTGCCTGCCTGAGCTCATCAACCGAGCGGATGCCCATTTCATCGTAGAGAATCTTCACCCGCTTGGGCCCCAGACCGGGGATTTCCATCAAGGCGCTCAATTCGGGCGAAAGCTCGCGCTTGAGCCCTTCAAGGAGAGGCAGGGTCCCTGTCTTGACGATGTCTTTGATTTTGCCAGCGAGATCCTGGCCGACCCCTGGAATTTTGGACAGGTCTTCTTCTCGAGCGACCATGTCGGCAACGCTTCGAGAGAGGCTACCGATGATTCGGGCAGCGTTGCGGTAGGCCCGGATCCGGAAGGGGTTTTCGCCCTTGATGTCGAGATAGTCGGCCGTCCGGTTGAAGACCTCGGCAATGTCGTTGTTGTGGACGGGCATCTCTTGCTTTTTTATCCCTCGAGGTCGAGTTTGAGCGAGAGCAACCTCATCATGTCCTTGAGAGCGATCACGCCAACGAGCCTTCCTCCCTCGACAACCATGAGACGGCTCGAGTTCATCCGGCTCATCAGGGCGAGGGCTTTCATGGCGTCTTCATCAGGCGGGACGGTGTTTTCTTTTGTGCAGTGGAGGGCCAGGTCACCAACCCGTCTCGAGGCCCATTCCTCTTTTGGAATCTCCTTGACTTGATTCAGCGTCACACAGCCCAAAAGCTTTCCATCTTCTACGACAGGGTACATTTTAAAATGGTATTTAAAAATATAGTCCTCGACGAGCTCCTGGAGGGAGATTTTTGGAGAAACGGTGACCGGGTTTTCTTTCATGAACTTGCGGACGCTTTCGCCTTCAAGAGCTCTCCGGATGAGAAGCTGCTTGTACGCTGACTGGCTGGCTCCTCTCAAGAACATGCCTATGAGGAACATCCAGACTCCGCCGATGACATTCCCGATGACAAACTCGACGACACCGACGACAATCAGAACGAGACCGAAGGCTGACCCGATCTGGGATGCGATGCGGGTCGCCCAGCGGATGTTGTCCTTCCAGCCCCAGAGCACGGCCCGGAGCACCCGGCCGCCGTCGAGCGGAAAAGCCGGCAACAGGTTGAACCCGGCAAGGATGAGGTTCAGAAACCCGAGATAGTTGATGACTCCGAGGGCGGGCCTCGGCCAACCGCCGCTTCCCCCAAAATAGCCAAGTCCCAGGAGGAAGAGGCCGAAAAAAATGCTCGACAGGGGGCCGGCCACGGCCATGAAAAATTCGGCGCGGGGATGGGGCGGTTCCTCGGTCATCTCCGCCACGCCTCCGAAAACAAAAAGCGTGATGCCCTTCATCGGCAGCCCGAAGCGCCTGGCTACAAGCGAATGCCAGAGCTCATGAAAGACGATCGAGACAAGCAGGCCCAGGGCGCCGGCAACGCCCATCAACCAATAGGTGGCTGCGGGGAGTCCTTTGTAAGAATTTGGGAAAAACCCCTTGGCCAGAGTCCAGGTGATGAGCAGGCCGAGGATGAGCCAGGAAAAATCGATCTTGACCTCAAACCCGAAAAGCCTGACTAAGGTGATGCTTCTGCCAAACATCTGTTCGCTCCAGTTATCGGTCTATTCATTTTACAGTCACCACCCGGCATCGTCAAACAAGAATGAAAGCTGTCCCCTATTTTTTTCTATTTTTTCCTATTTTTTACCTTGCGTTTCCTTATTAAGCCGATCGAAAAACCCGGTCATGAACCGGTGTCTATCGCGCGCGATGCGCCTCCCCTCGCGTGTAAACAGGCAGCTCTTTATCTTGCACAGCTTGACCATGAATTCACGGTAAGCCGTGTCATCTCTTGTGTAGGGCTTTGTTTTCCTAAGGTTGATGCCGGGGTTATGGAGCCTGGCGCCGACTTCGCCGGCGAAAAGAAAGGCCCGGCCGATGCCGACCGCGCCGATCGAGTCGAGCTTGTCCGCGTCAAAAAGAATCTTCGCTTCGAGCGATTGCGGGAGTCTTTTCTTGCGGAAACGGTGCGTCTCGATGCAGTGGATGACTTGTTCGGCCATCTCACTTTTGATGCGGTGTTTTTCCATAATTTTTTTCGCAAGCGCCGCGCCCTTCTCGCCATGACAGACCCTCCCGTTGGACCTGTCCTCTTCTTCCCGGCCTATATCGTGAAGGATCGCGGCGAGCCTCAAGACGTCGGGGTCCGCTTTTTCTTTCCGGCCGATGCGCAGGCAAAGCTTCGAGACTCGCTCGGTGTGGTCCCAATCGTGGCTGCCCCGGGCGTTCTGAAAATAGCGTCGGGCCTCTTTCTGGATAATGCTGAGCTGCTGTCCGGAAAGACGGCGGTTCTTCATGGGTTTATGGCTTGCGCTTTTTTTGTTGATCTCTTATTTTTCAGGCGGAGATTGGCGTTCTCCAAGCTTCAAGAATTGCTCTCGCGTCAAAGGAGCGCAGTAGCCGGAATAATTAACCAGCGGCTCAGCCGGGTTGTCTATGGGAAGCCAGGTTCCGTTTTCATAGTTGAAGAACACAAAATTCCAGTCCCAGTCTTTGAGCACCGGGACGATGCCCTGGACAGCGTTGATTTTCCCGTTTTCAAAGCGGACAGGAGAGAACTGTCCATTTTTCATGTCCTGGATGATGGGCGTCGCGTGGCAGTCGCTGCAGCCCCGGCCCTCTTTCATGACCGAATGAGGAAAGGACGGGGCGAACGTGATCATTGTTTTGTTCTGATAGACAAACGTGTGCACGTTGGCCAGCGTCGCCCGGCCCTCGTGATTGACCAGGAACAGGAGGCCCTTCAACGGAAAAGAAACGCTTTTCCCCTCTTTGACCCGCGTGTCAAAATGGCAGTTGTAGCAGGAAGGGAGATCCCGGACATGGCAGGCGTTGCAGTCAACTCTGTCTCGATGCGCTTCCTGGCCCGGGCACCTGAGCTCCTCTGGCTTATGGCAATTCTCGCAGCGGGCATCGAGCGCTCCAGGGTCGCGGATGGAGTTATAGGGCGTGCCGTCGCCGTGAATCTCCCGGGCCGTGTGGCAGTCCATGCACTTCATCCCTTTCTTAAAATGGACATCGTTTTCTTTCTCCATACGGTGGCATTTCTCGCAGGCGTCCTGAGCGCGGGCCGCATCGAGGGAGTACATCGCTTTCCCGCCGACCTCTTTCTTATGACACGTGTCGCAAGAGCGGACATGACAGCCTGTGCAGGGGAGCTTGGAAAAAGGAATCCCCGTGATCCTCTCCAGGCCGCCCTGCTCTTTGCTGTACCAGTATTCGAGCCCGCGGTTCGTGTAATGGAGGCTGTTTTCGTAGAAGTTCGTGACCTGAGGTTTCTTGTCCTCGCCTATCCCGAAAATGAACGCCGCTATAAAAACCGAAAAAACAGCGACCAAGATGCTTTTTTTCATCGTTCCTGCACTCTCCACAAGATTCGTGCTCCGAGGATTTTCTCAGACGTCAATCGGCTGATAGTCTAAACAAAACCTGCCGGCATGTCAAAACTGAAAGCCCGATTAAGGGTGTTGCTCCCGTCCTGCCGAAACACTATAATAAGCCCATGATGAAACGGGATGAGAAGGGCTACCTGACCTACTGGAACGACGAGGGAAAAATCAGGGTCTTTTCCGGCATCCAGCCGACCGGCGAGATTCACATCGGCAACTACCTTGGCGCCATCTCGAACTGGGTGACATTCCTGGACGGCCACGAATGCTTCTTCTCGATCGTCGACCATCACGCGACGACTGTCGCCTACAACCCAGGAGAAATGCCGGCCCGGATTTTTGACGCGGCTGTGGCGAATATCGCCGCCGGCCTTGATCCAGCGAAATGCACGCTCTTCGTCCAGAGCGAAGTCCCGGAGCACGCCGAGCTCGCCTGGATGTTCGGCACCGTGACCATGTTCGGCGACCTCGGCCGGATGACCCAGTTCAAGCAGAAAGCCCGCGAACAAGAGGAAAACGTCAACGTCGGCCTCTTCACTTACCCCGTCTTGCAGGCCGCCGATATTCTCCTTTACAAGGCGAGCGCCGTTCCCGTGGGCGAGGACCAGGTTCAGCACATTGAGTTAGCCCGTGAGATCGCCCGGAACTTCAACGCCCGCTACGGCGAGGTCTTCCCCGAGTGTCAAGCTTACGTCTCGGAAGCCAAGCGTATCCTTGGCCTCGACGGCGAAAACAAGATGTCCAAGAGCCTGGGCAACACCATCGGCGTCTTGGAGCCGCCGGAAAGCATCTGGAAAAAGCTAGCCCCTGCCAAAACAGATGAGCGGCGGAAACGCAAAGAAGACGCCGGCGTTCCTGAGGACTGCAACATCTACATGAGCTACCACCGGCATTTTTCTCCGCCGGAAGACCTGGAATGGGCCAGAAAAGGCTGCACAAGGGCGAAAATCGGCTGCCTGGAGTGCAAAAAAAGACTCTTAGAGAACATGGAAAAAGTGCTGGGCCCGATCAGGAAAAAAGCCGAAAAGCTGAGGGCCCGGCCAGACGAAGTCAACGGCGTCCTCAGCCGCGGAGCCCGGAAGGCCCAAAAAATCGCTGCCGGCGTCATGGCCGAGGCCAAGGCCGCCATGGGCCTCGTCCGCCTCAAAGGCTGACCTCCCACCACGGAAATAGAGAAGCTACCGGTCAGAGGAAGCGGTTTGCCATCCGGGACGGCCTGTGGTATAAGCAGGATGAAAAACCGAGGCGAGAGCCACGACTCTCAGGATGGAGGCGAACATGGACTGGGGGCTCGAAAACAGACTTTCCCGGATTATCAAGCCAGAAACAGGAAGAACCGTCATGCTGGCCGTGGACCACGGCTATTTTCTCGGGCCCACGAGCGGGCTGGAAGTGCCGCGCCGGACGATCGAACCGCTTCTCACCTACGCAGACTCTCTCATGCTCACCCGGGGCGTGCTCAGGACATCCGTTCCTCCTGAAGCGGACGTGCCCATCGTCCTCCGGGTTTCGGGCGGGACGAGCATCCTCGGTGAGCTGTCCAACGAGGGCATCACGACCTCGATCAAGGAAGCGCTCCGGCTGAACGCGGCGGCCGTGGCCCTTTCGATTTTTGTGGGCTCGCCTCACGAAAAGGAAACCTTGCTCTCGCTCTCCCAGCTCGTCAGCGAGGCCGAGGAATACGGGATCCCAGTCCTGGCTGTGACCGCTGTCGGCAAGGACATGGTCCGCGACGCCCGCTATCTCAGCCTGGCCTGCCGGATCGCGGCTGAGTTGGGAGCTCATTTCGTCAAGACGTACTACTGCGAGGAATTTGAGACGGTCGTCAATACGTGTCCTGTCCCCTTGGTCATCGCCGGCGGCAAAAAAACTCCCGAGAAGGAGGCTTTAGAGCTGGCTTCAAACGCCGTCACCCGCGGCGCTGTGGGAGTGGACATGGGCCGGAACATCTTTCAGTCCGAGGCGCCTGTGGCCATGATCAAAGCTGTCCGCTCGATCGTCCACCAGGGCAAGCGAGCGGACGAAGCGCACGAGTTTTTCCTCAAAGAAAAAAGCAGGTGAGGGGAACGAACCCGTGAGTGCGGCTCGGCCGTCGATGCGCGCGGCTGTGTACCACAACAACAGGGACGTCCGCCTCGAGGAGAGGCCGATCCCGGCGATCAGCGCTGATGAACTCCTTGTCAAGGTCATGGCCTCGAGTATCTGCGGCAGCGACGTGCTCGAATGGTACAGGATCAAGCAAGCTCCGCGCGTCCTCGGCCACGAGATTGCCGGGGTGGTCGTTGAAGCGGGGGAGAGAGTTGAGAAATTCAAGCCCGGCGACAGGGTCACGGTGACTCATCATGTTCCATGCAACGCCTGCCGCTATTGCCTGAGCGGGCATGCGACAGCTTGCGACACGCTCCACAGGACAAACTTCGACCCGGGCGGGTTCGCTGAATACGTGCGCGTGCCCTGGATCAACGTCGACCGGGGGACGTTCCTCCTTCCTCCGGAAATCTCCTTCGAAGAAGGAACCTTTGTCGAGCCGCTGGCTTGCGTCCTCCGCGGCCAGAAAGTGGCCAGGATCAGGCCAGGCCAGACGCTCCTCGTCCTCGGAAGCGGCGTGTCGGGAATCCTCCACATCAAGCTGGCTGCGGCCACAGGAGCGGGAAGGATTATCGCGACCGACATCTCCTCCCACCGCATGGAAATGGCCAGGAAATTCGGGGCCGAGTTTGTCTTCCATGCGCAGGAGATCACCCCTGACATCTTGAGAGCCGTGAATGAAGGCGGGCTGGCTGAGAGGGTCATTGTCTGCGCCGGGTCGCTGGCCGCGGCCGAGCAGGCTCTCGAATGCGTGGACAGGGGCGGCACAATCCTCTTTTTTGCCGTCCCCCATCCGGACGACAGGCTCGTCATCCCGATCAACGAGTTCTGGCGCAACGACATCACGCTTCTCACGTCCTACGCTGCCGACGCCGCAGACCTCACTGAAACGATCGAATTACTAAGAAATAAACGGGTCGAGGTGGCTGACATGATCAGCCACCGCCTCTCCCTGAGCCAGACCGGCCTCGGTTTCAACCTCATGGAAAAGGCGGATGAATCCCTCAAGATCATCATCGAGCCTCACAGGAAGGAGTAAGCCGAAATGAAGAAAGCGGTCGTCGTCCTGGCCATGCACGGAGCACCGCCGGGTGACTTTCCCCGGCCGGAGTTTGCCGAATTCATGAGCCTCCACGGCCGGGTCGGTCACGGGCATGGAACTCTAAATGAGTCGCTCAAGCTTCGCTACGCCGAGCTCGAGAAGAAAATGAGGGCCTGGCCCCGGAACGCGCAGAACGACCCCTTCTTTGCCGGCTCAGAAGGGCTGGCCGAGCGGCTAAGCCTGGAAACAGGGCTGGAGGTCATCCTCGGGTTCAACGAATTCTGCGGCCCTTCTCTCGATGAAGCCTTAGACCGGGCTGCAGCCGCGGACGCGGAGGCAATCGTCGTCGTGACGCCGATGATGACGCGCGGCGGGGAACATTCTGAGGCAGACATTCCCGCTGCCATCGAACGGGCCAAAGCCCGCCATCCTGGAAAAAAGATTGTCTACGCCTGGCCGTTTTCAGCCGGGGACGTCGCCTGCTTCCTTTCCTCTCATTTGAAGAAATATCTCTAAAGGTTAGAGCTTTCCTTCAAGCCGCGCCTCGACGATCTCGATCGTGTGCTTGACAGACAGGGCAGTTCCTCTCGCTTTGCAGCCCCCCTTGATCTGAAGAAGACAACCAGGGCAATCCAGAGCGACGACATCGGCCTTGGAGCGGCGGATGGACTCGAGCTTGTCTTCGAGGAGAGAAGCAGAAACCTCGGGGTGGGAGACCGAAAAAAAACCGGCAAACCCGCAGCAGGCATCAGGGCCTTCCATTTCCTTGATTTTCTTGCCCAGCGCAAGCTCCAGGGCTTCCCTCGAATCCTTGACCGCTCCATGGACATGCTTATGATGGCAGGAATCGTGATAGGTCACGGCTAACGCAGCCGGCCCGGG
>JBBILQ010000074.1:0-11843 GCA_037444845.1 Candidatus Aminicenantota bacterium
TGCGCCTTCAGGGACCGCGACTTAAGTGAAGTTATTTATGAGACGCACCACTAGGAGCAAAGCGCCGAACCAATCTTTTATTATGGATGTCAATTCGGGCAAAATACTGCGGCATGTTTGACATGACGGCATGATTGGTTTATAAAACCTTAGCCATCAAAATTGAAAAAAGACCTCCAGGAAAAAGGAGTTCCACCCATGAGCTATTCCAAAACCATCATGAAGTGGTTCTTCGTTCTGGCTGTGTTTACCGGAGTTTTTGTTTCGTTCAACGACGGAACTAACTGGCAGTCGCTCCAGCTCAATTTGCCCGTTGTTCCCATCCATGACCTGGTGGTCAAGGATGATGACCTTGTCGCAGCCACTCATGGCCGGTCCTTCTGGATCTTGGACGACCTGACGCCTCTCCGCCAGTTAGATGAAAAAGTCGCGACGATCGAGGATATTCTCATCCAGTCCAAGTCCAGGAGCAACCAGGATCCCCTCAATTATCCTATTAAGCTGGATAACAAGATCGCCGCTCTGGCCGGCGTCGTAGCCAGCGCCGACGCCCGGCCTAATGATCAGAGCTATGAGCTTTTCCAGGAACTTGCGGCCAAGGCCGACGCAGAGGTAGCAAAACTCAAAGCCGTGCTGGAGACGGACATTCCGGCCCTGAACGCGATGCTCAAAGAGGCGGGAATTCCGCATATAATTGTAAGATGAACCTTGGCTATTGATGTACGGAAAAATCGATCGTCATATCCTCAAGAAGCTGGGGGAGATTGCCGGCCAAGAAAACGTCATCTCTGACCCTGAGAAGATCACCGACTACAGCCATGACGAGTCTTCCTCCCGCGACATCGCCCATCCACCCGATGTCGTTGTCAAGCCAGGACGGACTGAGGAAGTTAGAGCGGTCCTCGAGCTGGCAAGCCGGGAGAGAATCCCGGTCACGCCGCGGGGAGGGGCGACCGGTCTCTGCGGCGGCTGCGTGCCTGTCCATGGAGGCATCGTCCTTTCCCTTGAGAGGATGAACAGGATAATCGAGGTTGACAGAGATAACCAGATGGCCGTGGTCGAACCGGGCGTGACCCTGGGCGAGTTCAGCCGCGCTGTGGAGGAAGCAGGGTTGTCCTTCCCGCCCCACCCTGGAGATGAGAGCGCCCAGATCGGCGGGCTCATCGCCACCAACGCTGGAGGAAGCAGGGCCGTGAAATACGGCGTCATCAGGAATTATGTCCGCGGCCTTGACGTTGTCCTTCCTCAAGGCGGCATCATCCGTCTGGGCGGAAAGCTGATGAAAACGAGCACAGGCTACAGTCTTCTCCAGCTCCTGATCGGGTCGGAGGGGACACTCGGAGTCATCACCCGGGCAGTTATCCAGCTCCTCCCGGGATTGCCGGTGACGAGGTCACTGGTTATTCCCTTCGCCGACATAGGAGCGGCCATCGAGACGGTTCCTTTGTTGCTCGGCCGGAAGATAACGCCGCTGGCCGTTGAGTTTATCGAGGCAGAGGTCATCCGCATCACCGAGGAATTCCTCCGCAAAAGATGGCCATCAAAGGCCGGGGAAACATATCTTCTGGTCATCCTCGATGCCTCAGGCGAGGAAGAGATGGACCGGCTGTCTGAGGCGGTGGCTGAAGTCTGCCTGGAGAAAGGAGGCGTTGATGTCTTCATTGCCGACACCCCGAAAAAGCAAGATGAGGTGTTAGAGATCCGGAGCAAGATTTACGAAGCCATCAAGTCTCATACGATCGAGATCCTGGATATTTGTATTCCCCGGGCTGAGATCGCCGGGCATGTGCGCAAGGTCCGCGACGTATCTCAAAAGCAGGCCATCTGGCTTCCCACCTTCGGTCACGCTGCAGACGGAAATGTCCATACACATATCATGAAGGCTCGCTGCGCCGAAGGGAAAATGATCCCTCTTCCCGATGAGGAATGGCGGGCCAAAGTTGACCTCGTGCGGGATGAACTTTACGCTGACTGCCGGGCTAGAGGAGGGGTCATCTCAGGCGAGCACGGCATCGGGCTGGCCAAGAAGCCGTTCCTCTCTCTGGTTTTGGATGATGTCCAGATCAGGCTGATGAAGGAGATCAAAAAGCTCTTTGACCCTCACCTCATCCTGAACCCGGGAAAAATCTTCGATTCCTAAAAAAGTGACTCTCATCAAAAACGAGGTTCTGATGAGCTTGTCCAAAGGAGGGCCGGTCTGGGTCGAAAAGTTTTGAGGACTGGACAGAGGACGAGCTTTGCGCTATTTTGTGTTTGCGGTTGATGGAGGGGGAGGAGAAAACGATGGCTGATTTAAAGACGTCCTTCATGGGACTCGAGCTCGCCAACCCCATCGTCGTCGGAAGCTGCGAGCAGACCGGCAGCGTTGAAGGCATCGTCCAAGCAGCCGAGGCCGGCGCAGGAGCCGTTGTCCTCAAATCATTTTTTGAGGAGCAGTTCGCGGGCGAGGTTTCGCCTGAAGAAAGAGGGAGCTTCGTCTCGCCGGAAGCCATAGATTATTTAGAGAGGGGAGGACTGTTAGAGTACGCCACCAGGAATACGGCTCGGATGATCGAAGAGGCGAAAAAGGAAGTGAACCTGCCCATCATCGCCTCTATTAACTGCCAGTCTTCCCACCTCTGGCCAAGGTTTGCTCGCCATTTCGAGGAAGCCGGCGCCGACGGCCTGGAGCTCAACATCTATTTTCTTCCTTTCGGCCCTCAAACTCCTGGCTCTGAGTATGAGAAGTCCCACATCGAGATCATGGAGGAGGTCAAGAAATCCGTTTCTATTCCTGTTTCGGTCAAGCTGTCCTCGGGCCTTACCGCTCTGCCCCATCTGAGCAAGAAGCTGGCAGAAGCCGGATGTCAGGCTCTCGTCTACTTTAACTGGTTTCTCCAACCCGATATCAATATCTCAAACCTTAAGACGCGGACCATCATCGGCAAGGGCGACTTCCACCAGGCGTTGCGCTGGGTCGCTCTGTGCGCAGGCCGGGTTGGATGCGATATCGCTTCCTCCGGCGGGGTGCGCGGGCCCGACCACGTCATCAAGTTGATCCTGGCTGGCGCTTCGGCTGTTCAGGTGGCCTCGCTTTTCCTGACAAAGGGATTAACGGCGCTCCCCGGGTTGCTCGACGGGCTCAAGGCCTGGATGGAGGAGCACGGTTATCAGTCGCTTGAGGATTTCCGCGGCGAACTTTCCTGGAAAAGGCAACAGCTTGCTTTCCACGAGCCCCGTGATGCTGAAGCCTTTTTCCGGTCGCAGTACATAAAAGCCTACATATCCAAATTTAGGATTTAGGGGGGATCATGGAACGGATCACAGAAATTTTTGTCGTTTTGGAAAATCGCCCGTCTAAGCTGGGCGAGCTCTGCGGTCATCTTGCGGAAAATGACATCAACATCGAGGCCATCGGCGTTTTTCAGGACGCGGCCAAGCTCTACGTAAAGAATGTCAGCAAGGCGATGAAGGTTCTAAACCGGCTGAACTACACGACAGAACTGCGAGACGTGCTCAGGATTGACCTGGAAAACAGGCCCGGCGCCCTTGCTGAGGTGACGTCAAAACTGGGCAACAAGGGGATCAATATTGAATACTGCTACGGGACATTGAGCCGAAAAGGGGACACGACCTCCGTCATCCTCGACGTTTCTGATATTGATAAAGCTCTGGCTGTCCTGGGCGAAGGGTAGACTCTGTCTCTTGTTTTCAAGCAGCATCAGGCTTTCTTCTGCTCCAGTGCTCTGGCCAACGTTTCCATCAGGCCGGCATAGTTAACAGGCTTGGCGATGAACTTTTCCAGGTGGGGAGTGTTCTGGCTCATTTTTTGGATGACTGTCTTGGGAGCAAGGATAAAGAGAGGAATACGCTTGAGTGTTTCGTCGGTGCTCAACCTGCGGATGCTGTCATGGCCGTCATCGCGTGAGGTGAGGAAGTCCATGAGGATAACGTCGGGCTGGTCTGCAAACGCCGCTTTCAGCCCTTCTTTTGCCGTGGAAGAAAAGGAGACATTGTAGCCTGCCTGTTTCAGCTTTGGTTCAATTGCGTTGACGAAATTGAGGTCTTTGTCGATAACCAGAATATTCCCCTTTGCCTGGCCCGTCTCTTCCTGTTCCATGAGGGCGCTTTTGATCATTTCAAGAAGGACGTCCGGGTTGTAAGGCTTGGTTAAGTAGTACTTGGCGCCCTTTTCTAACCCCTTGAGTTCATCCGCCTGGCCAGTCCTTGCTGTCAAGTAAATAATGGGGATGGCCCACGTTAGAGTTGATTTTTTGAGCATGTCGCAGACCGCATGCCCATTCATGCCCGGCATCATGATGTCCAGGATGATCAGGTCGGGCTTCTCGCGCCGGGCTGTTTGCACTCCCTTGGGACCGTCTTCGGCGGCCAGGACTTCATAGCCCGCAATCTGGAGCCTGGTCGTGAGCATTTTGACAAAGTCGAATTCGTCGTCGATGATCAGAATACGTTTCTTGGCCATGTCCATATCCTTCTGCCCGGCCATTCTATCTCAACCAAGGCAGCTATGCAACCGAGTCACGATCATCGCCACAAGCGCTTTCCCTGTCCTCTGGTTTAGTCGCACGAGAAAAGAAAGAAGCGCGGCTGACATCTCACTGTCCGATGATTGATTCGATGATGTAGGTGAGGTCTTCCGGGTCGATCGGTTTAGCGATAAAACCCTGAGCGCCAAGCTCTTTGGCCTTTTCCTCCATTTTTTTTGGCGAGAACAGGCTGGACATGAGGAAGACGGGGATGAACTGAGTTTCCGGGGCTTTTCTCAGGCTGGCCAGGACGTTTTCTCCGCCCCCGGCTGGAAGGACGAGGTTCATAAGGATTAAGTCCGGCTTTTTTTGAAAGGCGTGTTTCAACCCGCTTATTCCATCGAGAGCAACGGTTACCTCATAGCCGCGGCTGGCAAGAGTCGCTGTCATCGTCCGGCCGAAGACCGTGTCGTCGTCCATGATTAAAATGGCCTTAGGCCCGGCCGCCTTGGAGGCCGGCTGTTTCAGTTTTTCCTCTCCGGCTTGAGGGGTCTTCTTCAAAGGCATCTTGAAATCGGAAAGAGTCGTTTTCATCAGGTCGTCTATTTTCTTCCCGTCTTTGTCAGTCGCTTTAAGCTTCTTCTCCTTTGGCCCGGGAAAAGGTTTCGCCCTGAACTCCTTTTCTATTCGAAGAATTTCTTCCTCGAAGCGCCGGGGCGTCTCAGCCCCGGGCTTGGCTTTTTCTTCCGGCTCCTCGACAGCGACGAATTTCTCGATCGTCCTGAAAAGCTCTCTGGGGTCATAAGGCTTCTTGACGTAGGCGGTAATCCCTTCCTGGGAGCAGGCCTTAATGAAATCTGGCGACCCCATAGCCGAGAGAGCGATGATGGGAATGTGCCGGGTCTCCGTGTTCTGCTTGAGCTTGATTGTGGCATCGAGGCCGTGCATATCAGGCAAAATCATGTCCATAAGGATGAGCTGGGGCTTCTCCTTCTTGGCCAGCTCAATGCCTTCTTTGGCCTTGCCCACGGACATAACCATATATCCCCGGGCCTCCAGTCGCAGCTTGATCAGTTTATTCTGATCGGGCTCATCTTCGATGACCAGGATCTTGGCCATTCTTGCTTCCCGTCAATCGCTAATCCATTTGCCTAATTCCACGGCTTCCTCTGGGTAGGAGAGAACCCTCGTCTCGAGGCGGGCCCTCTCCTTGAGGAACTCGTTGGCGGCGATGTACTGCCTGATGTTTTCTCTCATCCTCTCCAGAACGAAGGGAGCGTCCTTTTTCTTGGTATCGGGAAGAATAAGGTAAAAACTCCCTTTATCGTACAGGACCGAGTCCCCGCTCCGGCGCAGAGACTTCCTCAGGAGGTCTTCTATCTCCGCCACTGCACGTTCGGTTTTTCCCCGAGATTCCTGGCTGAACTCCCGCAGGTTGGCCAGGGAGAAAATGAGCACAGAAAAATAGCTCTTCCTCCCCGCAGCCTCCCGGATCATCGTGGAGACGTATTCATTTAGTCGTTCTTCGAAACTCAGTTTTGGAAGGCTGAAGCTTACCTTGGTCCCTTGGCCTGGTTCGCTTTCAGCCCAGATTCGGCCCCTGTGGAGCTCGACCAGACCCTTGACGATGGACAGGCCGAGGCCCGTTCCCTTCTCCCCGGGACCGTCTTTCCGGCCGAACTGCGTGAACTTATCAAAAATCTTGGGAAGGTCGAGAGGTTCTATCCCGATGCCAGAATCCCGGACGAAGCAGACGAACTCTTTCTCTTTTTCCTCTGCGGCAATTTCTATGTATCCCTGGCGCGTGAACTTGACGGCGTTATCGACCAAGTTCGTGAAGATCTGGTTGAGCTTGTCTTCATCGGCGTAAACACGGATTCCCGTTTCGGGAAAGTCAACTCTCAATTCCAGGCCTTTGTCCTTTGCCTTGGGTTCAAAAGCCTGCGCGATCATCCTGATCAGAACGGCAAGATCGGTCTCTTCTTTCTTGAGATCGGCCTTTCCGGCCTCCATCTTGGACACGTCGAGGAGGCTATTGATGATCCTGGCCAGCCTCTCGATGTTGGTCCTGGCGATTTCCAGGATCTCGGTCTGCTGGTCGTTGATGTCCCCCCGGACTTTTTCCAGAATCAGGCTGACCGCTTCTTTGGTGATTGAAAGAGGGGTGCGCAGCTCGTGGGAGACTGTGTTGATGAAATCGTCCTTGAGCTTATCCAGGCGGATATGCTTTTCCACCTCGAGCTTGAGCTTTGCGGCCTGCTTGCGCTCGGTGGTATCGCGGATTGTCACCAGGAGGGCAGGCTGATCCTGCCAGATGATGTCAACGACTTGCATCTCTCCCGTCCTCGTCTGTCCATCGGCCTGGTTGATTTCGATTTCCTCGGGTTTGCCGCGGTCAAGCGGATAGCCGAAAGGCTTTCCCAGGAAGTCCTTCTCCGCGCGGCCGAAGAGCCGAGCCGACGCCGGGTTAGCGAAAATGACCAGCCCTTTCTTATCGACGATGAGGATGGAATCGGCCGTCTGGCCGATGATGCTGAAGAAGCGGGCTTCGATTGCGGCTAGCTGTTTGACCAGGCTGTCAACCTGGGACTGGGGGGAAGTCCCGCCAGAAGAGGGGAGGCGGCGCTTTTTTTTAAAACTTGAGAATCCGGCCCGGATGAAACCTGGCATGAGAAATCTGCTCGCGACGTCCGAGCTTATTTTATAGAAGATGCCTTATCAAAGCAACTGAGCGAGCCGTCATCCTCCAGGGGCCAGAGGCTGAGACCGGAGAGCTCGGGTTGGGGGAGGCGCTCTCTCTTGGACCCTTTGAAGGCTAAAATGACCGCTTCGGCGACAAAGATGCGGCAGCCGGGGAGGAGGTGGCCTCCCCAGGCCCTGCCCTGGCGGTCAGAAATCACGAGATGGGCGTGGACAAAGGGCTTTTTGTCTTTGATGGAAATGTTGCCCGAGAGGTGGCAAATCTCGAGTTCGCCCACAAATTCCCTGGTCTCATAACGGCTCTCTTCGGGCAGGAAGATGCCCACAGCCGCGCTTTTCAGGGCGCCGATGCCCGAGATAAGGCCGAGCGAGATGCCTTCTTTTTGGGCGAGCGTCTGGAGCTCCCCCAGAAGGTCGGCGCCGGAACGAAGTCGGCAGACGATAATATTTTTTATTTTAATTTTTTTCATTCCCTCCTCCTTGAAGAGGAATCTCCGCATCGCCGCTTAAGATGATTGTGCCAGTTTGTTTTTTTCTCTTCGGCCATTTGCGTGACTCCTTGGCCGGGACATGTTGCATCAGGCATAAATTATGCCAAATCTCCAGAAAATAGAGAATCAACTTTTAAGTCGTGATATTCTTAGAGCAGCGAAGTCAGGCAAACAAACTTGACAATTCCTATAGTTTCTATAAAAAAAATAAGTCATTATGGCAGCTTCGTTCGGGCGACGTGATTCGCCGATGAAGTGAGGAGCAAAAGATGAAGAAAATTTCTTTCTTATGGCTGGCCGTTTTCCTGGCTTCTCCAGTTTGTTGTCAGGAAGAAACGCTCAGCCAGTAATAATGTTGTGATTTCGAGGTGCAATAACGTGTATAATAAGGCAGTGAACCAAACCCAAAAACTGTTGCCTCCACGCCGGAGGAGAGGCACGTTACGGCTGCTCGATTTTGCCGGCTGGCTTCTCCTTGCTGTAGCCTGGGTGATGTCTTTTTACGCTTATGGCCGCCTTCCGCAGGACATGGCCCTGTGGAAGAGCCTCTGGGTCAAGGACGTACTTAGAGCTGAGAAGTCGCTGCTCTTTTTTATCTATCCTTTTGCCCAGACCATCGTCTTCTTCGGCCTCCGAGTGCTGGCTAAAGCCTTTTTCATCCGGCCACCGGCACCCAGAAGGACTGGCGAGGCGGCCGCAGCGGACGGAGAAGTCCATCAGCGCTTGATGGATTTGAAGAAAGAGACTGTCTCTTTGTTCTTGATTTTCTGTAACCTGGTCTTCATTCATCTCCAGACGAGCCTTGTTCTTCTCTCCCATCGGCTCTCCGCCGGAGTAAATCCCTTCTACCTCATTATGATTCTGGCCGTGCTCTTGATTCTTGTTCCCTACTATGGCATCCGCCGCAGGTTGCTCCTCCGCACGCTGTATTGACAGGCAGGGCTAAATCCATTATTTTGATTTGCGCAGACGAAACTTCCCTCTCCTGAAGCCAGCGTAGCTCAGCCGGTAGAGCAGCTGATTCGTAATCAGCGGGTCGGAGGTTCGAATCCTCTCGCTGGCTCTCTTATTCCGCTCGTTTTTATCAGAGCTCGCGCGGCTCTAAGACAAGCCGAAGTCCCGCAACGATCTCGACAACCCTCTGGCGTGATGCGGATAACCCTTCACTAAAAGTATTTGTTGTTTCTCACCGTTAGGCAAGGGAAGGCGGTTTTAGGCGCTCTGTATCACTAATCTCATAAAGAATATGCGGAGTGAATAGAAAAGGCTATTTCTGTTCTGTCTTTTTCATACGTCTGCAGCAGCAGGTATTGTAGAAAAGGCTCATGATGGCCAGCAGCGCGCCGGCAATGACGATAATCCATTTTGCCCAGGCAGCGGGCAAAAAGAAAAGGGCCAGCACGACGATGGCGGCGGCCAAAAGGAAACGACAGAAGCATACACTCATGATAACTCTCCTTTCTGCGGAAGTTATCTTTATGCTATTAAAAAAAAGATGCTATTTCAAGTCCTCCTGGGGATAAAGAAGCCCGTTGAGGAGGAACTTGTACGTCCCGTGGGACTGCGCCCGGTGCTGGCAGACAATGCCGATGAGGATGATGTGGCCTTTTTTGTACTTGGTGTCAACGACAGCAGCTTTTCGGGCGATCATATCCTCACCGAGCAGCCAGCCGCTCAGAAGGACGTTGGAGTCAGGGAAACTGGCCACGACTTTCCTGTTCCATTCCGGCAGCGGCAGCCGGGTGCTCAGGGCTAAGCTGTCGGAAAACATCACAGCCGCCTTCTCGGGCATTCCGTAGCCGATGGGGGTTGTGTTATCCACTTCGACGCTCAGGAGGGACGTCGGGCAGAAGAACTTCGTCCTTTCCACTCTCTCTAAGGCATTACGCGCCGGAACCTGGAGGTCGCTGATGGCCAGCTCGCTGGCTCCGTTCAAGGTGACCAGGATTCCGCCCGCCTCGACAAACGCCTTCAGAGCTTCGACGCCTTCTTTTTCGATACCTCCTTCGTATTCAGGCGGATAGTTGGCCGTGAAAAAGCGAGCCCGTTCTGAGGTGGGGCTGGGCTTTCCGGTCTTGATGATGTCCGGGGATTCATCAGCGAACACAATAACGTCAAAATCAGCGCGCAAGTTGATTTTCTTGCCTTTGGCAGCCTTGAAGGCGTCATTGTGGATGGTCCTAAAGGGGATGCCAAAATCATCAAAGACATAGCGCGTCCAGCCCTCGTCCATGTTGCTCCGCCAGGATTGATAGAGGCCGATGCGCGGATTCTTGAGAGAAGACTTGGGGATGGAAAAGACATCGCTGAGCTCATAAACGCGGAGCCCCCATTTCTCTACCAGGCCGGCGAGGGCTTTCTGTACTTCCGGGCTGTTTTTAACGATGAAGCTTCCGGCGGCTACCTCGAACCCATCGCCTCTAACTGCTTCCTTCGACCGGTACACTTCGGCTTTTTGCTGAAGCAGCGAAAACACGGCGCTGTAAGAAGCATTGACGCGGCAGTCGAGGACATAGTAAGCAGCCGCAGGGTCAGGCTGCCCAACGCTCTGAACAGGGACTTTATCAATTTTTTCCAGGTTAGCTTCAAACGGGACATCCACCTGGTCGCAGGCGACACCCATCTGGAGAGGCAGGGTCCAGCCGGCGTTGTCGTATGGAGGGATGGGCGGACCGCCCGGATACTGGCGGAGGTCAGGATACTTCTGCTTTTCCAGCAGGGCCCAAGCATAAGGTTTATAGGGCTGAGCCAGTTTGACGACGAAGGACGCGGCCGGATAAACCCTGCCCCCGGCAATAAACTGGTCCTTAGCCTGATGGACTTCGACGCCGCCGAACATGAGGATGTCAATCATTCTCAGGGCGGTGGGATAATCGTGTTGCGATGCGGGGATGACAAAAGCGTAGGGCTCGTTCTTCTCCCTTTTTTCTACCGAGCTTTTACACATCTGGTAGAAATTGAAGAGGAAATCCTCTTTGTGAAGGTAGGCGGTCTTGACCAGGCTGAAGGTAAGCGTCAACTCGTAATCGACCAGGTCGCGCAACCGCCACCAGCCGCCGGGCCAGGGGTCGATGAACTCCATGCTCTTTTCATAGTAGGATTGAGGGATCTCGTTTGGCTCGATGTAGATTGGAGAGGCCACCCGGACCGAGGCCATTTCGCTGAGGATGCCGATAACGTTATGAAGCCAGGAGGTGTCGTCGCAAGCCCCGATCCACCAGCCGGTGTAGGAACGGCCGTGGACGACGCCCTTGAACCCGTTCTTCTGAAGGTCGTAAGACATGTTGGCGCCGCAGAGGTTGACGCCCCGCCAGAGAAGCGGCTGGACGTTGGGAATGGGCGGGTTCATGAAAGGCGGAACGAAAAGGCGTGCGCCTGTGGAACCCATCTGGTGCATGTCGATGTGGATCTGCGGGAGCCAGTCATGGTAAAGGACTTTTGTTACGGCCTTTGTCTCAGCTAAGTTGAACATGAACCAGTCGCGGTTGTTGTCGTGTCCGGCATAGTGATGGTAGAGCCATGGCATCGGTCCTCCTTCGTATTTCGTGCCGACATATTTTTTATACCAATCGACCACCATCTGCTGGCCGTCCGGGTTGATAGCGGGCATGAGGAGGACGATGACATCCTGGAGGGCTCTGTCGGCGTCGAAAGGAGTCTGGCCGGTGACAAGCTTGTAGGCGAATTCCAGGGCCATCTGCGAGGAAGCGATCTCCGTGGAATGAAGGTTGCATGTGATGAGGAGGATCACCTTGCCTTCCGTCGCCAGGTTGCGTGCTTCTTCCGGGGATGTCGTTCGAGGGTCTCTCAGTTTCCGGACGATTTCCCTGTAAGCATCAAGATTGGCCATGTTTTGTTCGGACGTGATGACAGCCAGAAACATGGGTTTTTTTAAGGTTGAAGTTCCGACGGTAAGAACCCGGAGCTTAGGGGATTCCTGGTCGAGCTTCTGGAAATACGCTTGAATCTGGTTGTAGTCAGCAAGCTGGCGGTCGGCGCCAACCTTGAACCCTAAGAACTGTTCAGGAGAAGTCTGGGCCAGGACCGACACCTGGCAGGCAAAGAACAGGGCCGCTCCGAGAGCGGAAAGCATCTTTTTGCGCTTTGAACACATGAATGCCTCCTTCCGAAAAATGCGATTTTTTTATCTATCACTCTCGATGGGGACTGTCAAGGACAAAGCAGG
>JBBILQ010000075.1:0-11618 GCA_037444845.1 Candidatus Aminicenantota bacterium
CCACATGGGGAGAGGGGATTTTTTCCTTTCATTTCGTGAATAGTCCAGGCTATTTGATGAGCAACTCTTGCCAGCAAATTAGGGAGATGCAATAGATAGGCGGCCGTTTGTTGTCTAATATAAAAAAAGATGTATAATACTGCTCATTAGTGAAGGAGAGAAAAACATGAAAGAAACATGTTGGCTGGCTTCATGTATCTTGCTTCTTGCTTCCCTGGCCCTTATTGTTCAGGCTCAGGGGACCGACGTGAGCGGAGAATGGGATTTTACCATGAAGACGCCGCGGGGGGAAAGAACGTCGGTCATAAAGTTCGTCCAGGAGGACGAGAAAATAACGGTGACCATGCAGGGATTGAGAGGCGGTGAAGTCACCGGCGAAGGAACGGTCAGGGGAAACGAGATCGAATGGTCGGTCACGCGCAGCACTCCCCAGGGAGATTTCACAGTCACCTATAAGGGAAAGGTTGAGGGTGACACGATGTCCGGCACGGCCGAATTGGGCCAGATGGGGACAATGGAGTGGACCGCAAAGAAGAAATAACGGCCTTTTTTGGCCGAATTGAAACTTAACCGAAGAGCGGGGGTTTAAGACAAGAGGGAAGATTTTTTGGGGGCTTTCGTCTAAAGGTTGGACGGAGGTCCTGTGGACGTGTTCAGGAATGGAAGAGAAAGAGCTCATCCGACTCGCTCAGCGAGGAAACGGAGAAGCCTTCGGACAATTGGTTGAGAGGTATAAAACGAAAGTGTTCAGCCTGGCTTACGGGTTGACCCGGGACAGGGCAACGGCGGACGACCTGGCCCAGGAGATCCTCATCAAGGCCTATTTCGTCCTGCCCAAGTTCAAGTTCCGTTCGGAATTCGGGACCTGGCTGTTCAGGGTGGCCGTTAATCATGTTAAAGACTATTTGAGGAAAACCCGGCGACGGCGGCAAGATGTGCCCCTGCAGAATGTCCCGGAGAAAGAAGTCGCCACAGAAGACCGGAGCTATGAGGAGGAACAACAAGAAGAGCAGCGTCGGGCGCTTGTCAGGGGAGCGTTGCGGCGTCTTCCTCAGAAATTCTTGGTGATCCTGACGCTCAGAGACATGCAGGGCCTATCCTATGAAGAGATTGCACGCGTCCTCCGTGTTTCTCTGGGGACAGTTGACTCGCGCCTTTTCCGGGCCCGCAAGATGTTGCGGGAACGATTGGCCGAGAATATCGAGGGGAAAGGAGGAAGAAATGACTTGTAAACGGGCAGAAAAATTTCTCCTTCTTTCTTTTGACGGGAGGCTCGGAGAAAAAGACCGGGCAGTTCTGGATCGCCATCTCCACAGATGCTCTCACTGTCGGGAAAAGGAAAGAGGATATCGTCAAATCTTTAGCCTCCTTCACGTCGAGGCGCCGGAGCCCCTGCCTTACTTTGAGCAGCGCCTGATAGCGAAATTAAAGGAAAAGGGAAAAGAGATGTTGGCTCCAGCGCTTTTTTCGAAGCGCTGGGCGGCCCAAGCCGCGGCTGTTTCCTTGGCCATGGCTGTCCTTTTCGGCGCCGGGGTTCTCCTTTTCCGGCCTCAGGAGCCCCTGGAACTGAGCCAGCCCGAAATCCTTCTCCTTCGCAATGAAAATCCTTTTAACGAAGCCGCCACCATCCTCGACCAGAAAAACCTGGAGGACCGAAACATGATGCTGATCTTCGCGGCCTCCGAGACAAGGGATCCGGCAAGGAGATACAGGCCATGATGGGTAAATACAAATTCTGGCTAATCCTGTCTGTTCTCGTTGCCTTCATCGCCGGGCTGCTCGGCGGGATCTGGAGCGAAAGATATTTTTCCCGTAAAAAAAGGCATGCTCAGATCGCTCGAGCTCAGAAAGAACCGGTTCACTTCCCCTCTCTCGAACGGATGGCCCAGGAGCTGGGGCTTTCGGCAGAGCAGCAGGAACAGATTAAAAAAATCTTCGAGAGAAATGACATCAACCTGAAGGAGTTGCGCTCCGACATGCACAGCCGCTTGACGAAGATTCGGACAGAGCTTAAGAACGAGCTCGACAGCGTGTTGACAGCGGAGCAGAGAAAGAAGTTCGAGGAAATGATCCAGAACTATCTTCAAGAGAGAAAAAGGATGTATGAAAGAAGAAGGGAGGACGGGAGGAGGAAAAACTCGGGAGAATACCCAAAAGGAGACAACAGATGAAAAAGAAGGGGATTGCCGTCAGCGCTGCCGTCCTGGTCGTTGCGGCAGGAGCGGTCCTGGGATGGGCGATTCTCAGGAAGAACGGGAACAGTGTGGTGAAGTACAAGACAGAGGTCCTCAGCAAAGGTGATATCGAGGCTCTGGTGATAACGACCGGGACACTTAATCCCGTGACAGTGGTTGAGGTCGGAAGCCAGGTTTCGGGAAAAATCGACAAGCTTAATGTCGATTTCAATTCACAGGTCCAGAAAGGCCAGGTTATCGCGGAGCTCGACAAGTCCATTCTTCAAACGAAGGTCGATCAGAACCGGGCCAATTATCTGAGCGCTGTGGCTTCGCTCGAGAAAGCCAAGGTCACTCTGGTCAACCTGGAGAAAAAGTATGAGCGGGCTCTCAGTCTTTTCGAGAAGAATCTGATCTCCTACGAGGAGAAAGAGGCGGCTGAAGCCTCCTATCTCAGCGCCAAGACTGACCTCCAGTCAGCCGAGGCCAGAGTGGAACAGGCCAAGTCGCAGCTTGAGTCGAGCCAGGTGGACCTTGGCTACGCGATCATCCGCTCGCCCATTGACGGCATCGTTATTTCAAGGAACATCAATATCGGGCAGACGGTTCAGGCCAGCTTCCAGGCCCCCAAGCTTTTCGAGATCGCGAACGATTTGAGCAAGATGCAGGTCGATTGCAGCGTTGATGAGGCGGATATCGGCAGGGTGAACGAGGGCCAGAAAGTTCGTTTTACTGTTGACGCGTTTCAGAATGAAACGTTCAACGGGGTTGTCAAGCAGGTCCGTTATTCCGCGACTGTGACGCAAAACGTCGTGACCTACACGACCATCGTTGACGTGGACAACCCAGGAATGAAACTCCGGCCCGGGATGACCGCCACGGTTTCCATCATCACCGGCGAGGCCAAGGGTGTGCTCCGCGTCCCCAACGCGGCTTTACGGTTCACGCCGAACCTGGCGGCCGAGGAAATGAAGAGGATAATGGAAGAAACAAGGCAAAAGATGATGGCCAAACGCCAGGCTGAGGGAGGAGGCCCTGCTGCCGAAACGGGCCAGCAGAGAGCAACGCCATCCGGGCAGGGCAGCGGCCAGCGGATGATGGACTTCGCCCAGGGAGGAGGTTTTTTCCAGGGAACGGGCGGAACAGCAGCCAGAAGGCCATCCGTGGTCTGGTTCCTCGACGAGAAGGGGAAACTCAGCCCCGCCTTCATCCGGCCCGGCGTTACGGACAACACGTACACAGAAGTGGTCCGGGGAGATTTGAAAGAAGGCCAGCTCATTATCGTTGGTTATGAATCGGGCGGGTCGTCGACATCGAGCAGCCCCTCGTCAAGGAATCCCCAGCGGATGATGTTCATGGGGCCTCCGCCAAGGTAAATCACCCTGGGGAAAAAAAGAGGAAGGACATGTCCACCCCCCTAATCCAGCTTGACAACGTGACCAAGGTTTACCGGGTCGGCGAAACCGAAGTCCATGCTCTCCAGGGCATTTCCTATAAAGTTGAACCGGGGGAATTCCTGGCCATCATGGGCCCTTCAGGCTCAGGCAAGTCAACGCTGATGAATATCATCGGTTGTCTGGACAGGCCGACGGCGGGCACGTATTTTCTCGAAGGCGAAGAGGTGTCCACGTTTGACAAGAACAAGCTGGCCCGCGTCCGCAACAGAAAAATCGGTTTTGTTTTCCAGACATTCAACCTGCTGGCAAGAACGACAGCCCTGGAAAATGTCGAGCTCCCCCTTCTCTACTCCTCTGATATCCACACCAGGCAGAGGACGGAGATGGCTCTCCAGGCCCTCGACCTGGTCGGGCTGCGGGAGAGAGCCCAGCATAAAACAAACCAGCTTTCCGGCGGAGAGCAGCAGAGAATCGCCATCGCCAGAGCGCTGCTGAACAGCCCCTCCCTGATCTTGGCCGATGAGCCGACCGGAAACCTGGACACAAAGACAAGCCAGGAGATCATGCATATCTTCAAGAAGCTCAACGAAGAAAAAAAGATCACTCTCGTCATGGTCACTCACGAACAAGACATCGCTCGCTACGCCAGGAAACGGCTCCACATCAGGGATGGGAAGATACTCAGGGAAGAGCGAGGCCATGAAGGGAGGGAAGATTACGCCGGAAGGGAGGTCCAGCCATGAACATCCTGAGGACAGGCAAAGTCGCGCTCAGGGCGCTCGGCCGGAACAAGATGCGGTCCTTCCTGACCGCCCTGGGCATCATCATCGGGGTGGGGGCTGTCATCTCTATGGTCAGCATTGGCGAAGGAGCCAAGCGTGGGGTGCAGGAACGGTTCGACTCTATGGGCACCAACCTTCTTTTTGTCTCTCCGGGAAGCCGGAGCGCCCGCGGCGTCCACACCGGCTTCGGCGGCTTCAACACGCTCAAGCCCGAGGATGCTGAAGCCATCGAGCAACAATGCGATGCCGTGAGGTACACATCGCCCTCTGTCAGCACGAGAGCCCAGGTCGTCTACGGCAACAAGAACTGGAACACCTCGATCCAGGGGACAGGGTCCCGCTATCCAGAAATCCGGAATTGGGAGGTGGAAGCTGGGACTTATTTTGAGGACGGCCACGTCAGGTCGGCGACCAAGGTTTGCGTCCTGGGGAGCGAGGTTAAGAAGAACCTCTTCGAGGACGAAGACGCTGTCGGGAAGGTCATACGGATAAATAAAATCCCCTTCCGGGTTCTGGGTGGTCTCAAGTCCAAAGGAGAGTCGGGCGGCTTTTTCAACAGGGATGACATGATTACCGTTCCTTACACAACGGCCATGAAGCGGCTGATGGGCCGGGATTACCTTTCCTCGATCGATATTCAGGCCGTGTCCATGGAAAAGACCCAGGAAGCCCAGCGCCAGATCCAGGAGCTGCTCCGGATCAGGCACAAGATTGCTCCCGGGGCCGAGGATGACTTTCAGGTGAGGAACATGGCCGAGATTGCTGAAGGCGCGGCCGAGGCCACGAAAATCATGACCATCCTCCTCGGCAGCATTGCCTCGATCTCTCTTCTTGTCGGCGGCATCGGGATCATGAATATCATGTTGGTCTCAGTGACGGAGAGAATCCGAGAGATCGGCATCCGCATGGCTGTGGGAGCCCGAGAAAAGGATATCCTGCTTCAATTCTTGACGGAAGCTGTTGTCCTGAGCGTGATGGGAGGGCTCGTCGGCGTCTTTTTCGGCGTTGGGCTCTCAAAACTCCTGGTTCACGTTCCGGTATTTTCCCAGTTCAGGACAGCTGTTTCTCCGGGCGCGATCGCTCTGGCATTTCTTTTTTCAGCCTCGGTCGGCATCTTTTTCGGGTTTTATCCCGCCCGCAAGGCGTCGCGGCTCGACCCCATTGAAGCTCTTCGCTACGAATAAATCGATTTTTGTCCAAATCAGGGAGGTTTTGCCATGATGAATCGGACAACGACACTCTTAACGCTTTTGATCATGCTGGTGACATCCGTTGGATGGGCACAGGAGAAGGAAGCGGCGCTTACCCTGACTCTTGATGACGCCGTCATCAGGACGCTCAAGAACAACTACGGTGTGGCCATCCAGGTTCTCAACCCCGAACTTGCCGCGCTTTCCCTCTCAAGGGCCAGGGAGAAATTCCTGCCCACACTGGGGTTCGGGTTTGGCAAAAGGAGCAATGAAAGCGCCTCTTATTCCTGGCTGGAAGCTGCCGAGATGACAACGACCGAATACAGCAATTATGACCTCCAGGTTTCCCAGCTCATCCCGACGGGGGGGACGATCGCCGCTTCAATGACCGGGTACAGGAACTTCACCAACAGCAAGTTCCAGACGGTCAACCCCCGCTTCGGGAACACCCTGCGTTTCGACTTCCGGCAGCCCCTCCTGAAGGATTTCGGGTTCAAGATGACCCTGAGAGACGTCATCATCAATCAGAACAACCTGGAGATTTCCGAGAACGACCTGGAAGCAACCTTGGCCAACACCGTCTACTCTGTCGAAGAAGCCTACTGGAATCTCGTCTACAGCCAGGAAAACCTCAAGGTGAGGCAGCAGTCTCTCCAGTTGGCCCGGGATCTCCTGGCCAAGAACCAGAGAGCCGTTGAGGTGGGAACGATGGCGCCGATTGATATCTTGGCCGCCCAGACTGAAGTGGCCTCGCGAGAAGCGGATATCCTTTCAGCGGAAGTCCAGGTGAGAAACAACGAAGACCGGCTTCGCACGATCATCAACCTTCCAGAGGCTGAGATTAAGCTGGCCCTCCCGATTAAGCCCGCAGACAGGCCGCGGTTCGAAGAAAAAGAGATCAGCCTGGCTGAGGCTCTCCTGACGGCCATGCAGAACAGGCCTGAGCTCAAGTCCCTTAAGGTTGAGCTTCGCAACCAGGACCTCAACCTCAGCTACGCAAAAAATCAACTCCTGCCCAGCCTCAGCTTGACAGCCTCCTATTGGAGCCCGGGAATCTCGGGTGACCGGATTATCTACTCTAACCCCATCGACGGCGAAATCATTGACATCATTCGGGGAGGCGCAAGCGGCGCCCTCCAGGATGCGCTGGGCTTCAAGTACAATAACTGGTCGGTCAGCCTGACTCTGGACGTGCCGCTGACGTCCGTTTTTTCCAGGGCTCAGTATGCTCAGGCCAAGCTTAACGCAGAGCAGGCCATGCTCCGGTTGAAAAACCAGGAGCAGGCCGTTTTCTTAGAGATCAGGAACGCTGTCAGGGCGGTCCAGACAAACTATAAGATAGTCCACTCCTATCGGGCAGCCAGGGAGCTGGCGGAGAAAAAACTCCAGGCTGAAGAAGAAAAGCTCAAAGTCGGCCTGACCACGAATTATTTTGTCTTGCAATATCAGAGGGATTTGAGCAATGCCCAGATTGCCGAGCTCAAGGCTGTCGTTGATTACACGCTTTCCCTGGCCAACCTGGAAAAAGCCATGGGCACGATCCTCAAGAACAGGAACATCACGATCGATCAACTCATGAGGAGTGAATAAATGGTTGGGATGATGTCAAGTGCGCTTCTCATCAAACTCATTTTCGTTTATAATAACACGCCTTGTTTAAAATGAAGAGCAGCCGAATTCTCTTGCCAATCCTCTTCCTGCTGGTGTCGAATTTTTCTTTATCATCGGCAAAATCAAAGGGCAATGAAACTCCTTATAACCTCAGCATCCCTGAATTCAAAACGCCGCCCCAGATCGATGGCCTCCTGGAGAACCCTCTCTGGGAGAACGGTGCGGTCATCGAGGATTTCACTCAGTTCGAGCCTCAGGAAGGAGCTGCACCTTCGGAGAAAACGAGAGCTTATGTCGGCTATGACGGGGAGAATCTCTATATCGCCCTGCGATGTTTTGATTCTAATCCCAAGGCCATCAGGGCTAATCTGACGCAGCGGGATCGGTCGTCGGGGGATGACGAGGTCACCGTATACCTCGATACGTTTAATGACAGGAAGAGAGCCTTTGTTTTCCAGGTCAACCCCTGCGGCGTCCAGACAGACGGCGTTTTCAACGAAGGCACAGGCCGGCGCGGCCGGGGCGGAGGAGGTGGCCGCGGTGGAGGTGGGTTCGAGAGGTTTGACCGGAGCTGGGACACTTTTTTTATCGCCGATGCACAGATGGATGGGGACGGCTACACCGTCGAAATCGCTATCCCTTTTAAAAGCATTCGTTTCCCCAATTCTCCTTCCCAGAAATGGGGACTTAAGATCATGAGGACCATCCGGCGCAAGAGCGAGGAAATTTATTGGCCGCCGCATTCGAGGAACGTCAACGGCTTTTTGGTCCAGGCGGGGATCTTAGGGATAGATGGGGTCATCCAGAAGGGGAAAAACGTCGAGATCATGCCGGTCTTCACGGGCCTTAAGGAATCGGGACAAGAATTCGACCCGGAAGGAGGCCTGAACTTCAAGTGGGGGATCACTTCTGACGCGACCCTTGATTCCACGTACAACCCGGATTTCAGCCAGGTCGAAGCCGACATGCCTCAGATCGATGTCAACCAACGGTTCGCCCTGTATTACCCGGAAAAGAGGCCCTTTTTCCTGGAAGGCAAGGACTATTTCGATACACCCTTCGAGCTTGTCTACACGAGGAACATCATCGACCCCCAGTGGGGGGTAAAGCTGACAGGTAAAATGAAGGGAACGACGGTCGGCTTTCTCAGTTCATTAGACCAAAATTCGTCAGCGCTTGAATTAAACGATGACTCGGAAGAGTCAACCTATCGGTCTCTGATCAACGTTTTCCGTTTGAAGAGGGATTTGTTTTCCGAGTCTTACATCGGGATTATCGCTACTGACAAAAAAGTGGAGACTCCCGGCGGCTCTCTTTCGGCTAATTATAATCGGGTGGCCGGCGTGGACGGGCATTTTAAATTCCTTGATTATAACCGCTTTTCTTTTCAGGCGCTTGGCTCGATCACCAAAATAGCGACCAAGAAGACGGACCTTGTCCCGGCTTACATGGTAAACTTCAACCACCATTCGCGCCATGTTCAGGTTTCGGCCGAGTATCTGAGCATCCCTCCGGACTTCGAGGCGGCTCTGGGGTTTTTCCGGCGGAAAGACATCCGTTTTTTTAACTCGCGGGTCAGCTATGCATTTCTTCCCCAGAACGAATGGATTGTCTCTATTCGGCCTTCCGTAGAGTACAGGAAGATTTACGATTTCAGCAACACGCTGACCGACGATGAATACTCGGCCTCAATTTTCTTAAGCGGCTGGCGGCAGACTCACTGTTGGGTCAACTTCACCTCCGGGCTGGAAAGGTACAACGGCGTTGATTTTTATCTAAACCAATACATGATTGGCCTCGGGTCTGAGCCTTTTTCCTGGCTCACCGGGAATGTCCGGGTGAACTTCGGCGACGGCATCTATTATGGCAAGGATCCCTATCTCGGCTACAAAACGGGTTTTGAGGCGACGCTGAACTTCAAGCCCCTGTCGAACCTGAGGGTGTCCTACGATTGGGAAAACAACATCTTTTGCAGAGAAAAAGGCGGGGAGAATGTTTACAGAATAAACGTCATTTCCCAGCGCCTGAATTACCAGGTCTCTCGTCCCCTTTCGCTCAGGCTCATCACCGACTACAACGATTACGATAAAGAGCTTTATCTCAGTTTTCTCTTTTCTTACGAATACAGGCCGGGGACCGTTTTTTATATCGGGGTGGACGACCACAGGGAAAGGGCCGAAAACGGAGTTTTCAAGGGAACCGGCCGTTTTTATTTCGTCAAGTTTTCTTACTGGTGGCGGATCTGACTCAGGCTTGTTGGGCGGAGAGAACGCGCGATTAAACCTTCCGGGGAAGAAAGAGATGAGACTGAAAACAACGATGGGAGCGATTCTCGCCTGCCTCCTCATCGTTTCCTGCTCCTCGCCGCCCCGGGGAATCACCATCCTCTGCGCCGGGGATAGCATCACCGAAGCTGAATATCCCCGCCACCTCCGCCGGATGCTCAGCCAGGACGGCCTTCGGGCCAGGGTGTTGAACTGCGGCCGGAAAGGCCACACGTCGAGAGAGTACCTGAGGTTCCTGGGTCAGCAGAAACGAGATTTGGCCAAAGAACGCCCTGATTACGTCCTCCTTCAGCTTGGCACCAACGACGTCCGTGTAGACGCCGATTTTACGACGGCTGAAGAATTTGAACGAACGATGAGAGAGATTATCGCTGTCTTTAGCGGTTTCAAGAACAGAAGCGGGCGCAGGCCAGAGATCCTCCTGGCAACGATTCCTCCCCTGCCGGTGAATCTTTCTTATCCGTTCAACGGCCAGTCCGCAGAGAGGGTAGTCCGAGAAATAAACCCTATCCTTAAGAAGATCGCAGGAGAGGAAAACCTTGTTCTGGTGGACAACTATTCTCTTTTTTTGGAGAATCCTCGGTTACTTCCCGATGTTCATCCCACAAGCGAGGGATACAGACTCATGGCCCAGAATTGGCACAACGCTTTGAAGCCGCTGATTTCTCGATGATAAGACTTGGGCGACTGAATTTTTCTTGAAGTATTTTTTAAAAGGTGATAAAATTAAAAAAAAGGTCAATAATCAGCCACAGAGGTGGAGAATTCCGATGAACAGAAGGCTTATCAGACCTAACTTGGCCGAAATCAGGGAGGAAAGAGCCCGCGAGTCAGCCAAAAAGAAAATGCACCCGCCCTTCGAGACTCACGCAGAGAATTATTACTACCTCAAGCAGATGAATAAAAAAACGCGGATGGCTGTCGTCTTTGCCGATGGCCAGGTCGTTGAAGGCTATATCGAATGGTATGACCGCAACTGCATCAAGCTGAATCGCGACGGCGCTCCTAACCTGTTGGTTTACAAAAACAACATCAAGTGCCTCTATAAAGTGGAAGACGTCACGAGGGAAGAAGAGCCAAAAAAGAAACCGAAATGACGATTCCCAAAGTTGGGATCACTCTCGGAGATCCGGGGGGGATCGGGCCTGAAATCGTCGTCAAAGCCTTTTCGGGCCGTTATCCCCTGCCCCGAGCCCAGTACATTCTTTTCGGCTCCGGTCAGATCATAAAAAGGGAAGAAAAGGCTTTAGGCTTTTCCCTTCCCCTCAGGGCCTGGCGGTCCGGCCTGGAATCAGCGCAAGGGTCTCTTTCTTTGAGGGAAGTGACCGCTCCCTCGCAGAGCCTTGTCAGGGGAGCTCCGGCTCAAGGCAACGGGAAGGCCTCGTTCCGGTTCTTCGAGACAGCCATCACGGAAGCCAGGCGAGGGAACCTGCAGGCGGTGGTCACGGCGCCGATTTCAAAGAAATCCTGGGATCTTGCCGGCATACGGTGGAAAGGGCACACGGATTATCTCAACCAATATTATCCTGACGCCATCATGGCCTTCTGGTCGAGAAAGCTCAAGGTGGCCTTGTTCAGCCACCATCTTTCGCTGAGAGAAGCACTGAAGAGAGTCCGGCGTCGAAACTTGCTCCGGTTTTTCCTCATCCTTCACCAGAGTTTAGAAAAAATCCGCCCTGGCGGGTTGGAATTCGTCGTTTCGGGACTCAACCCGCACGCCGGAGAGGATGGGCTTCTCGGGCGCGAGGAGCTCGACGAGATCAATCCCGCCATTAAGGAAGCGCAGAAACTGGGGCTTCAGATCAGCGGGCCTTTCCCGCCCGATGTCGTCTTCAGGAGCACCCTCGGTCAGGAAGACAAAATCGTCATCGCCCTTTACCATGACCAGGGGCTCATTCCGTTTAAACTCCAGGCTCTTGGAACCGGGGTGAACGTCAGCCTCGGCCTTCCCTTTGTGCGAACCTCTCCGGACCACGGCACGGCCTTTGACATCGCCGGCAAAAAAGCCGCTTCGCCCCGGAGCTTCGTCGAAGCCATCAAGCTGGCCGTGGCCCTGGCTGCCGCCGATTAGATCGTTCGCTTTTTTGGCAACATTTTTCCGGCCTCCGGCGTCTTTAGTTATTAGACCTGGACTATTCACGAAATGAAAGGAAAAAATCCCCTCTCCCCATGTGGGAGA
>JBBILQ010000076.1:0-11454 GCA_037444845.1 Candidatus Aminicenantota bacterium
AATAATCCGCATCTCTGCCTGGCACTTCGGACAGGTCAAGGGATTGACCTCGTAGGATAACGTTTCATACTACACCTCATACTCTATTTGCGGTGGTTCGATCTCACTTAAGCCGTCAGGCGAAAGATCTGTCCTCGACTTCTTCATTATACTCAAATTTTCGCTCGAGGGAGGGTAATAAAGCCAATCTCCCTTATCGTTGCACTTGCGCCCGATCAGAATGCCCTTTTTCCGCCTTGATTTTATTGTGTCGTTAGAGATCCCGCAGCATTTTGAGATTTGTATATTCCGGCTGAAAGCGGCCACTGATTCCGGTTCAATCCGGCCACCGATTCCGGTTGATTCCGGCCACTTTTTTGGAGGGTCCGGAATCTGAAGCGACGCTGGATAACTTCAAAAAAATCAGCCATGATGTTCCTCTTCAAAGGAGGACAGAATGGCACGAAAGAGGTTATCTATGCGGAAGATTCGGGAAGCCCTGAGGCTGAAAGCCGGGGGCCTATCGCACCGGGCCATTGCCCGGGCGTGTCGCGTGGGGAAAGAGACGGTGCGGGAATATCTGGTGCGGGCTGAGGAAGTCGGACTGAGCTGGCCGTTGCCGGAGGGACTCGCGGATGAGGAGCTGGAGCGGCGGCTTTTTCCTAACGCCCCCCCATCCTTTCGAAAAGGGAAAGAGCCGGACTGGGCGTCGATCCATCAGGAGCTGCGGAAGAAAGGCGTCACGCGGCAGCTTCTCTGGCAAGAGTATCGGCAGGGAGAGCTGGAGGGCTACAGCTACTCTCAGTTTTGCGACCGGTATCAACGGTGGGCGAAGGTGTTGAGTCCGGTCCTGCGGATTGCGCACAAGGCGGGCGAGAAGATGTTTGTCGACTATGCCGGGGTGAACGTTCCGTATACGGACGGGGAGACGGGAGGGGTGCGGGAGGCGGCGGTATTCGTGGCGGCAATGGGTGCGAGCTCGTTGACCTATGCCGAGGCGCAAGCCTCCCAGGCGCTTGGGAACTGGATCGGTGGCCATGTTCGTGCCTTCGAATACTTTGGCGGGGTGGTCGAGGTGCTTGTGCCTGATAACACCAAGACCGGAGTGACCTCGGCCTGCTTCTACGAGCCCGAGCTCAACCCCACCTACCAAGCCCTGGCGGAGTACTATGGTCTGGCCGTTCTTCCCACCCGGGTCTATGCGGCTAAACACAAGGCTAAAGTCGAAACGGCCGTCAAAGTCGTCGAGATGTTGCTGGCCCGGTTGCGGAAGCGCCAGTTTTTCAGCCTCCAGGAGATCAACGAGGCTCTCCGGCCGCTGCTCGAGGAACTCAACGAGCGGGTCATGGAGCACCTGGGGAAAAGCCGCCGGCAGCTGTTTGAAGAGCTGGACCGGCCGGCCTTGCGGCCGTTGCCCGCCCTGCCCTTCGAGATCGCGGAATGGAAACGGGCCCGGGTGGGCATCGATTATCACGTGGTCTACAACCTGCATTATTACAGCGTACCCTACCGGCATATCCACAAGGAAATCCAGATCCGGGCCACGGCGCAGGTGATCGAGGTCTATCTTAAGGGGGAGCGTATCGCCTCCCACGTCCGGGACGACAGGCCCTACGACTACACAACACTGCCGGAGCACAGGCCGGAGTCCCACCGGGCGTATCTGGAATGGAGTCCGGAGCGGTTCATTCGCTGGGCGGAGCGCACCGGCCCGCTGACGGCGGAGATGGTGAGGCGGATCATGGAGCGGCGGCAGCATCCGGAGCAGGGCTTTCGGTCCTCGCTGGGGCTGATGCGGTTGGGCTCGCGCTACGGCGGGGAGAGACTGGAGGCCGCCTGCGAGCGGGCCTTGAGGTTCGAGCTTGTCTCTTTTCGAGGCGTGCGCAATATCCTGGAAGCCGGGCTGGACAAAGTGAAAACCGAAGAGACCACCAGCCGGCCGGAAAAGCCTCATGGGAACCTGCGCGGCGGCCGCTATTACTCGTAAGGGTGAAGGGTTAGACATGGAACAGCTAAAGAAAATCGATTGTAGAGGCTCTCAGAGCGTCGTTTTGGGCCGAAAGCCGGAAAAGGGCTTGTTTTGGGCTGAGGAGGCTCGAAACGAAGACATTGGAGAACTAGCAACGGCCCTCCTGGGGCCTGTGCGGGGGCCAGGATGTTGATCCAGCCGATCATGGACAAGCTCAGTGCCCTGAAGCTGGGCGGGATACGTGAAGGGCTCCGGGAACAGATGGAGAATCCCGCCTATCGGAAGCTCTCCTTTGAAGAACGCCTGGGGCTGCTCCTGGACCGGGAATGGACTCTTCGCCAGGACCGCAAGCAGAGACGCCGTGTCCGGATGGCCCGCTTCCGGGAAGCTGCGGTCCTGGAGGATGTGGATTTTTCTGTCTCCCGGGGGCTCGATCGCTCCCAGGTCCTGGCGCTTTCCCAGGAGGACTGGATCCGCCGCAAGCTCAACGTGATCATCACCGGCCCCACGGGCGCAGGAAAAACTTTTCTGGCCTGCGCCCTGGGCCAGGCCGCCTGCCGCAACGGCTTCTCGGTCCGCTACTTCCCCATCTCCAAGCTCCTCCAGAAGCTCCTCCTCGCCCATGCCGACGGCTCCTGGCCCAAGCTCCTCGACGCCTTGACCAAAACCCAACTCCTCATCATCGACGATTGGCTACGCAATCCCCTGACCGAGGCCCAAACGTCGGATTTGCTGGAAATCCTCGAGAACCGAAGCAACCGGACTTCGACCATCCTGGCCACGCAGATCCCTGTTTCGGACTGGTACGAGCGTCTGGGCAATGGCACCCTTTCGGAGGCCCTGATGGACCGCATCATCCACAATGCTTATCGGCTGGAACTGAGTGGGGAATCCATGCGGAAACACCACTCACCCTTGACTCAATCCGGCCACAAGGAGATATAATGATCATCCAGCGTCGCTTCGCTCCGGCAAGTGGCCATTTTGAACCGGAAACGGTGGCCAGATTGGCCGGAATATCCACCCACAGAAGCCGGCGCATGCACTCGAAGAAGATGCGCAGCATCCCGGGGATAGTGAAGACGACCTGACGGTGGGGGACATCCAGAAGGAGCTCCTCCCGCATCCACTCGCCCCACTCTTCCAGCCTCTTCAAATGGCAGGAGGGGCAAAACCGCCTTGGGCGATAGGAGAACATAACCGCGTTCTCTTTTTCTTTTAAAAAAACCCAGAAATTTCGGAACCTTGCCATCAAAAGAGCGGCCGGAACCAGAAACCCCGCCCGTATGTGCCGATGAAAATGCGGTAAGGACCTAACATGGGCCACTCCCCCCGCCGCGCTATCCCGTCCGCGCCAATGATTGTGGGGGGAGGAGGTGTTTCTCTGCCAGCAATAACCATGTCCATCACGTTTACGACTTCGGGCAGCCCCTTCATGAAGCGCACCCAGTTGGTTCCGCCGTTCACGCTCATGTAGATCCCGACGTCGGTCGCGAGGAATAGTCGTTGGCGATCCTCGGGGTGGCGCATGAGCTTCCAGTAATTCGCGTCGGGCAGAAGGGTGGTCAGATCTCCAGTGACGTTGCGCCAATGTCGGCCGTAATCCTCGCTGAGAAATGCTCGCGAGGGCCGCGATCCGGCGGTCGTGTAGAATACCGCAGCCTTGTCTGATGCCCAGTATTCCGCGTTAACAAGGCACTCGTTGGTTCGAGAGCCAGCTGGAAGTGGTGGCGTGCGCTCCTCCCAATTCGCCCTAGCAAGGCTGGTGCTGTCAATCACGAGCAGCTTCCCTTTCCCCCAGGCTGTTGCGTAAATTACCCATCGGTCGGCATTTGGAGCAACGTCGACTTGCTTGCAGGGGAAATCCGGGGGAAACGGATGGCCTTCGTTCATTTTAGCCCATTCGCCGCTCCCCGTAGGTTTTTGCCAGACATATTCATCGGTATTAGTGAAGACTCTGCCCCTCTCCGCCGGGTCGACGACGACAGACGGTGTCCATTCGGTCCCAAGGGAGCCGTTGATCTCGCTCCAACGGCCGCTTTCCCGGCTCTGGTAGCGATGATAGGCGACGCCGGAGCTGAAATAGTATATGTATGGCTCCGAGCCGATGCTGACTTGCCCGCCATCACCACCGCCTAAATGAATGAGCGGCGGCCGCTCTGCGGGCCTGATCAGGACCATGCCGTTGTCCTGGAGGCCGGCGAGAAGTCGTGCTCCGCCTCTGGCTGTCGATAGGAATCCGTTAGGTGCCATAATCTGCAAGGCGTTCAACCCGAGGTTCATGACTCCGGTCCATGCTCCAGTCGACCAGACATACTGGTAGCATCCGCCGTCGTTACCAATGATGACGCGCCCGGTTGGCGGATGGAACAGAAAGTTCGTATAGTCGGCATGCCCCCCATCCACGCCATACCGCCAAGTCACGGATTCAGCCGTGGCATTATCTGACCTCTGAAGCCCGCCCATACCAGCGAGCAGCAGGTTGGGGTCATCAGGGTGGACGCCGATGGCGCAGGTATGCCAGCCCTGACCCCAGCTGATCTCGTCGCGGCTCTCGATCTGGGTCCAATTATAACCATAGTCAGCCGACCGAAAAATTCCTCCGAGACGTCCGCCTCGATCAATGATTACGTAGAGATAATTGGGTGCAGATTCACAGACCGAGATTGACATCCGGTCGACGGGGAAGGTCAAGCCCGTACCCCCATTGCCCCCGATCAGATGAAAAGAACGCCCACCGTCAGTCGATTCAAAGATACCTTGCCCGGCCACCGCAGCCCACCAGTTCGCGGTGGTCACTGGGTCCTGGGCGAGGTCGGTTACCTTTCCGACTAATACGCGGCGCATTGTGGCACCGAAATCCTCCGACCGCCAGATGCCGCCCGAATTGCGGCCGTCCTCCCCACACGCTATCACCGTGTCGCCCCTGGGATCGGACACGTCAGCTAAGATCCGAAAAAAAGTCACTGGATTGCCCTCGAGAGGGATTGTCGTCCAGGTTATCCCACCGTCAGTCGTCCGGTAAAGACCTGTGCCTGGATAGCGGCCGTAATCGCCCGTTCCGATAAGGATCCGGTTGGAGTCTCGGCAATGGACGAGGAATGCCCCCACCGAGGGCGAACCAGGAAGCTTATCGCTCATCGGCTTCCAGCTTCCGATGGGGCCGGGGATGCTTTTCCAGAGACCTCCTCCAGAACTACCTATCCACAAGACCGTATGGCCGACGTCGTTGTCATGGGCGTAGGCGAGGCACCGGACCCTCCCACCCAGGTGGCGGCCACCCGAAAGTTCGTTTATGCCCCCGGGAATCTCGAACCACCGATCGTTCGCCATTTTCGTTCGCGCAAGAGATTCTTCGCTGCGAACGCGAAACGACTGGCGGACCCGGCCGCTAAGGGCGGCACCAGCGTAAAGGAGCCGCCAATGGTCATGGAGGCGTTTGATCTCAGGCAGTTTTGCATTAATTTCCGCTGCAAGAGGCAGCGGCGCAACCGGCCCGCGGTCGATTCTAACTGGTCTTATAGGCGGCCGGATCTTGTCCCTGGAGATATAGAGCCGGTGCATTTTGCGCTTGACCTCTGAAGCCCTTTGATTTACCTGGCCGGGGCCGGACGCAAAAACATTGACCAGAGAAATCCCTAATAAAAAAATAAGAGTTCTTTTGACTAATTTCATATTTTCCTCTTTATGCCCATTTTATAAACCCGCACCCTGAAGTCAAGATATAAAGATATTGGCTCTCTTGCCCCTTCAACCATCGTGACAAAAACGATGCCAAGGACAATCGGAAGTTTGCTCGTGGGGGGCCCAAACGCCTCACGAGCCGCACAGACGAAAAAAACGCCGGGAATCAACTGGCCTTTTCCTCTCGGGCAAGAAGAAAATCATGAAAAATATTCAGCCGACGACTCAGCCGCCATCAGAACTTACTGTTCATACCCCTCGCGAATCATCTCGGCCCAGACCTTGGCAGCGAGGCGTCAGGTGAGGCCGGTGATCTCGCCGTCGTCGCTGACATCGACTTTCTCGGCGGAAGGAGAATTCGGCAGCCCGGGCATGGTCATGATATCGCCGCAATACACAACGACAAACCCGGCGCCGGCGCTCAAGGACACATCGGTCACGATCAGAGTAAATCCCTCCGGCCTTCCCAGCGCCTCCTCGTCGTCTGAAAGAGAATACTGCGTTTTGGCGATGCAGACCGGCAATCCGCCGAACCCGTCCTTCTCCAGCCGCAGGATTTTCCGCCTAGTCTTTCCCTCCATGGCGATCGAGCCAGCGCCGTAGACCTTCAGGGCCACCGTTTCTATTTTGTCTAACAGGGGAAGGTCGAGAGAGTAGAGAAAGCGGAAGTCGCGTTCGTCTTGCTGAATAGCCGCCAGGATTTCCCGCGCGAGCTCCTCCCCTCCCCGGCCGCCCTGGCTGTAGACGTCGGTCAGGGCTGCCCGCGCCGCGGCCTTCCGGCAGAGGTTTAAGAACACCTGAATTTCGCTGTCCGTGTCTTCAGGAAACCTGTTCAAGGCAACGACAAAGGGAAGGCCGAAAATCCTGAGGTTTTCCATGTGCTTTTCCAGGTTGGCGAACCCTCGCTCAACGGCTTCCGGGTTTTTCTCCTGGACATCCTTGAGCCTGACGCCGCCATGAAGCTTGAGGGCCCGAAGCGTGGCTACCAAGACACAGGCATCGGGTGGAGGCATATGGCCGGTGCGGACGACGATATCGAAAAATTTTTCAGCGCCCAGGTCTGAGGCGAAACCGGCTTCCGTAATTATGTAGTCGGCCAGGCTTAGAGCCAGCCGGCCGGCGATGACCGAGCTCGTGCCGTGCGCGATGTTGGCGAAAGGCCCGCCGTGAATCAGGGCCGGCGTTCCCTCCAGCGTCTGGACAAGGTTCGGATGAAGGGCATCTCGAAGAAGCGCGGCCATCGCTCCTTGGGCTTTAATCTGGCGGGCTAAAACCGGCTTGCCCTCAGTGTCATACCCAACGACGATGCTTCCGAGTCTCTCCTTGAGTTCCCTCAAATCCATAGCCAGACAGAGGATAGCCATGACCTCGGAGGCGGCCGTAATCTCGAAGCCAGTCTCGCGGGCGACGCCCTGGAGCGGCCCGCCGATTCCGACAACGATTTCCCGCAGCACCCGGTCATTCATGTCCATAACGCGCTGCCAGGTCACGGTGCGGCAGTCGATCAGCCCGCACACGCCGTCGAAATGGATGCGGTTGTCGATCATGGCAGCCAGGAGGTTGTGGGCCGAGGTCACGGCATGAATGTCCCCGGTAAAGTGAAGGTTGATATCATCGGCGGGAACGACCTGGGCCAGTCCTCCTCCTGTAGCCCCTCCCTTCATTCCGAAAACAGGCCCGAGCGAAGGCTCGCGCAGGGCGACGATGGCTTTTTCCCCGAGCTGACCGAAGGCGTCGGCCAGCCCGATGGCCACGGTTGTCTTCCCTTCGCCGGCGGGCGTCGGCGTCATAGCCGTGACCAGGATGAGCTTTCCTTTCTGCGGAAGACTTTTTATCGGCTCCGGCCAGACTACTTTTGCCTTATAGAGACCGTATTTTTCCAGGCATCCGGCTGGAATTCCGGCCTGTTCCGCGATCTCCTCGACCGGTCTGATATTGACCTTGCTGCCAATTTCTTTATCTTCCGGCATCTCTTCCTCCGTTCCTTTGAAGTCTACTCTGGCGTCATTGTTGACGTTAGAGCCGGACGGTTCAGGCCGACGCCGACATTCCGGGCAAGACTACAGCCGGCCGGCTACGGTTTTGCAGAGCCCCGCGAGCTGGTCCATGCTCAGGTACGTCTTCCCGGACTCGGCCGGGTTAAAAAACGTCGAAATCGAAACGACCCAATTTCCCTTTCTGAAGGTGATGAAGTAAGGGTAGTTGCCGGGCGGACCGTCGAACGCGTCTTCTCCGATTCCCTCAACGGCTTTCCTTATGTAGGGCTTTATCTGGTTCTTGTAGGAGTCGTAATCCTTCGGGTTCAGGGTCTGGAACGAGGCGATCAGGACGACCGTGCCGTCAGCAAGCCCGAAGTTGAGGCTTCCGCCAGCTCCCTTGCTCGGGTCATACGGCACAAGCTTGATACCGCTTAGGCTTCCGGCCTTCTCGACATCGGCGACGGTAAGATACTGCTCATAGGGGCTGGCCTGGCCTCGCACGGTGGGCACAACACAAACCAAGGCCAGCACGACCAGAACGGGCGTAAATTTTCTCATTATAATCTCTCCTTCAAGAGGATGTTGCGCACACTTTTGCACGAAACGCGAAAAAAAGCAACAGGAAGGAAAAATGGAGACAGTTTACATAATCACCTAAATTTTTTTTGATTATGGGGTCGGCTTTCTTATATAGCGTTGATATTGGGGTTGGCCCATATTATCTTCTTGATTAATAACCTGGACTATTCACGAAATGAAAGGAAAAAATCCCCTCTCCCCATGTGGGAGAGGGTCGGGGTGAGGGGGATCATTCAAAGATTCCCCCTCCCCTCTATCCCCTCCCGCCAGGGGAGGGGGCGTTTTATCGTATCATTTTGTGAATAGATCAGGATAATAACTTAATAATAATTTAAGCCCATAATCCGGGGTAAAACAGGCCTTAAAATGGGCATTTTTTGGCCCCCGCTGATCACGAGCCGCTGGCCGAGTGGAGGAACTGAAACTCATATTCCTCGATGAGCCCCTGGTCGGAGAAGCTGAAATAACAGTTGTTTCCGATAACGATATGGTCCAGAACCTTGAGCTGCATCAGCCGGGCCGCAAAAACGAGCTCTCTGGTGATGTCCCTATCGCAGGCCGACGGTTCAGGATCGCCCGATGGATGGTTGTGGACGAAGATGAGCGATGTCGCTTCATATCTCAAGGCATCCTTGATGATCTCCCTGGGATAGACGGCGCTCGAGTCGATCGTGCCCTCGAAAAGCGTCTTCTCCTCAAGAATCTGATTCTTGGCGTCAAGGAAAAGGACTTTGAATGTTTCTTTTTTCAAATCCCGCAAGGCGTGGAAAAGATAATCGAAGACTTCTCGCGAGGAGCGGCAGTAGGCTTTCTTCATCATCCGTTCCCGGAGAAACCGGCGAGAAACTTCATGGACGAACTTGAGCCCGAAAATGTTATGCGGTCCGATCCCTTTGATTCTCTGAAGCTCATGCCCGCTGGCTTCCAGAACCCCGCTCAGAGTCCTGAACTGTTTCAAGGCTTCTTTGGCTTGCTCTTTGCAGTCGCGGCGAGGTGTGCCCAGGGCTAAAAGCAACTCGATGATCTCATAGTCCAAAAAACCGTCGAGCCCGCCCCGCAGAAACTTCTCCCGGAGCCTCTTCCTGTGTCCCTGGTAGGGGATCTTGCGAAGCGCAACCCTTTTTTCCCCGTTTGTCATGGCCATCACTAAATGGACGAACGGCACGGAAGAATTATCGCAGGGTTTAGCCAAGGGTTCAGCAAGATTCCTGAGAAAAAGACGTTCTGCGGTGCTGATTAGATCATCTGGTTGATCTTAAAAAACTTTACGAACCGTAAAAGAAATTTACATCTTGGTTGCAACCGGCCTCAGGCCTTCACTTTCATCATAGCCGCCCACTTCCCGCTTCTAACCTGGACTATTCACGAAATGAAAGGAAAAAATCCCCTCTCCCCATGTGGGAGAGGGTCGGGGTGAGGGGGATCATTCAAAGATTCCCCCTCCCCCCAGGGGAGGGGCCTGCTTTCTGGCATAATTTGTGAATAGGTCAGGCTAAATGATAGGGGCGGTCCTGCCGGAGGGCTGTCCCCATTAGCTGTTGGCATACAAATTGCTTTTCAATCGAGTGAGCAACGTAGAAGCGTTTAAAAAAGGAGCCGGGAATAATTGCCGGGCTTGATTGTATAAAGGGTGGGAGCGCAAATGAGGCCAGACAGTGCCAACGACAAAGAACTCATCGCGAAAGCTAAGAAGGGAGACATGAGCGCTTTTGAATCGCTGGTCAGGAAGTACCAGAAGCCCGTTTACCTCCTCTGCCACCGCCTCACCGGAGCTCACCAGACGGCCGATGATTGCTCCCAGGACACGTTCATCAAAGCCTTCCTTGCGCTCCCTCATTTTATCGACGGGCTTGATTTTTATTCCTGGATCCGCAGGATCGCGCTCAACAACTGCTTCAACCACATCAAAAAAGGCAAGCGGGAAAGACCGCTCGTCGAGGAGACAAATGCCGCCGGGCATCATTTCCTCTCCTCTCCAAACGAATCGCCTCCAGATGCCGTCCAGAGAGGCGAGATGGAAAAGAAATTCAGGAAAGCTTTCCGCGTTCTTCCTTGCGACCTGAAAACCATCTTCGCCTTAAGGGCTTTCGAGAGCATGAGCTACCAGGAGATTGCTCAAGCGCTGAGCATCCCGCCCGGCACCGTCATGTCGCGCCTCAACAGGGCCAGGAAGAAACTCAAGAGCCAATTGGCCGAATACCTGAGGAGAAGCTGATGAGACACGAGGACATTCGGGATCTCTTGGGCGCCTATCTGGATAGCGAGCTCAAAGAGAAAGAAAAACAGGAAGTCGAGGAGCATCTCAGGGAATGCCGTGACTGCAGGGAGGAGCTCAGGCTGTTAGGCAAACTCGATGAATTCGCCCGCTCGCTTCGCCCAGCTCCTCAGGCAGAGGCCTACTGGGAAACGTTCCCGGCCAGAGTTAAAGCCGCGTTGAGCGAGCGGCTCGAAAAGCGCCAGGAGAGGGAGGTCACCATGTTTCAAGATTCCTTCATCATTGCAGAGAAGAATTTCAGGCTCAAGGCCATGGTTTTTCCGGTCTCGCTGGCGACTCACCTGATTATCGCGGCCATGCTGGTCATCCTTCCGTTGCTCAACACGGGCACGCTGCCCGAGGTGCAAGTATACAGTGCCTTTCTCGCTCCCCCGCCCCCACCGCCTCCTCCACCTCCGCCTCCGGCTAAGAAGCGTTCCAGCTCGCAGGCTAAAACACGGATCAAACCCGTCCAGGCGCAAGCGACAATCGAGCCCGGTAAACTCGTCGCGCCAGTCGAAATCCCAGACGAGATCGCCGAAGAGCAGGTCTCCGATTTCGGGGTTGAGGGCGGCGTCGAAGGCGGAGTGGAAGGCGGTGTCGTGGGCGGCGTGTTAGGGGGTGTTGTCGGCGGCGTGTTGGGCGGTGTCGTCGGAGAGATCGAAGCTCCGGTGAGGGCCGTCGGCGAAATCAAGCCGCCAAAGCTCATCAAGAAGGTTGATCCAGTTTATCCCGAGATTGCGAGGCAGGCGCGAGTCGAGGGCACGGTTATCTTAGAGGCGACGACGGACATCTACGGCCGGGTCCAGAATGTCAAAGTGCTCCGGTCCATCCCTCTTTTGGACCAGGCCGCGATCGACGCCGTCCGGCAGTGGGTCTACGAGCCGATGATCATCAACGGCCGTCCCCGCGGCGTCATCTTCGTCGTGACCGTCTACTTCCAGTTGAAATGAATCTCACTTTCTGGCGGGGCTGAAGAATTTGATGGCGTGGAGGCGGTCAATTTCCTT
>JBBILQ010000077.1:0-10592 GCA_037444845.1 Candidatus Aminicenantota bacterium
GAGGGGGATCATTCAAAGATTCCCCCTCCCCTCTATCCCCTCCCGCCAGGGGAGAGGGCGTTTTATCGTATCATTTTGTGAATAGATCAGGCTAACATGCTTTTCTTATTTTAACATAACTCCATTATTCCCAACCAAATTGAAGATGCATGTTCCTAAAAATCCAGAGCCTTTTTTATTCAGCCGGATTCAGGTTAAAAGCTTGTTTGGCACCGCCTGAACCGAAGATAAGAGAAAAATGGCCGCTGTGGTTAGAACGGACGGGTGGCCTTTTTGATCCAGGCCGCTTCTTCGGGCTCAAGAAAAGGCGTTAATGCTTCGCCCACCTTCTGGTGATAGCTGTTGAGCCAGCTTGTTTCCTCGGGTGTGAGCATTTCTTTCTTGACCAGCTTGAGGTCGATCGGGCAGAGCGTGAGCGTCTCAAAAGTGTAAAAGGCGGACGCGGCGGTTGATCTTGCCTCATCCTTGACGACGAGAACCATGTTCTCGAGGCGAAGGCCGTATTCGTTGTCCTTGTAATATCCCGGTTCGATGGACGTGACCATATCCGGCTCGAGCGGAACGCCGATACAGCGGTAGTAGGATATAGCTTGAGGTCCCTCGTGAACATTAAGAAAGGCTCCGACACCGTGGCCGGTCCCGTGGCCGAAGTTCAGGCCGACTTCCCAGAGCGCAAGCCTGGCCAGAGTGTCTAACTGTTTGCCAGCCGTGCCGCGAGGGAAGGATGTCCGGGTCAGGCCGATCAACCCCTTGAGAACCCGTGTCAGCCTGTCCCTCTGCTCATCTGTGGCCGGGCCAAGCGCCACTGTCCTGGTGATATCGGTGGTGGCGTCCGAATACTGGCTTCCCGAATCGATGAGATAGACGCCTTCGGGCCGGAGCGGGACATCAGATTCAGGGTTCGTGGAATAATGAGGCAGGGCGGCGTGGCCCGCATAAGCGGAAATAGTCTTAAAGCTCAACCCGCGGAAAAGCGGCTGCTGGCGCCTGATTTCTTCGATCTTTCGGGCTGCCTTAACCTCTGTCACTCCGCCCCTGGGGACTTCTTTCTCCAGCCATCGGAGAAATTTAATCATGGCCACCCCGTCGCGGACATGGGCGGCCCTAAACCCAGCAATCTCTGCCTCATTCTTGATGGCCTTAAAGAGAGTGACCGGGCTGGGCTTGAGGATAACCTGGCCGCCTTCCACCAGTTGGCTGGCAACCCACTCACTCACGCTCATTTCATCCAGCAAAACGCGGTTCTTTCCGGCCGCGAGCCCGTTTAGGTGAGCCGCAAAATCGTCGTAGGCAAATATTTCAACATCTTTTTCCAACGCATTCTTTATCTCCGCGGAAACTTTCTTAGGGTCGACAAAAAGAAATGCCTTTTCCCTGGTGATGATGGCATAGGCGATTGCGACAGGGTTGTACTCGACGTCTGATCCGCGGATGTTAAAAAGCCAGGCGATGGCGTCTAACTGGGTGAGGGCATGTGCGTCTGCTGCCTCCTCAGCAAGCTTCAGGCGCAGTCGCTCTAACTTTCGCTGGACGCTTTCGCCCGCGTATTTTTCGTCGTGAAGGGTTATAGGCCCGGAGGGAGGAGCCGGACGGTCTGACCAGATCTCATCGACCAGGTTTTGGTCAATAGGTTTCAGGATGATACCCCGTCGGCTCAATTCTTTTTCCAGATGCTCGTAACTCTTATGAGTTATGAGCCGGGGATCCATACCTAAAGCCTCTCCCCGGGAGAGGTTGCCTGCGACCCATTCCTGCCAGGAAGGAACCCCGGGCTGACCGACCTTGAAAAGAGAAAAGCCGCTTCCCTCAAGCTCGCGCTCTGCCTGAAGGTAATAGCGGGAGTCAGTCCAGAGGCCGGCTTGATCGAGCGTTACCACAGCGTCCCCTGCTGAACCCGTAAAGCCGGTCACAAACTGGCGCCTTTTCAAGAACTCAGGGACATACTCGCTCTGGTGAGGATCGGCGCTGGGAATAAGATAAGCCTGAAGGCCATGGCTTTTCATGAGCCGGCGCAGCTCGGTGAGCTTGTTATTCATGGTTATCCCTCCGTTATCAGTCCCTCCTTCAGGTCTTCCCCCAGAGGTCCTGAAGGCAGACAAGCGAAGGCGCGGTTTTCTTCCTCATCTCGATGGCTTTGACAGCCGCGCTGGCCGAGGGGATGGTCGTAAAGCAGGGCACTCGGTAGCTGAAAGCCACCCGCCGGATTTTCTGGGCGTCGCCAATTTCCTGCGTTCCAGAGGGCGTGTTGAAGATCATTTTCACTTTGCCCCGGCTGAGGTCGTCCAGGATGTTCTTGCGCTCTTTGTATACTTTTCCGATTGTGTCCGCTTCGAAACCGTGGCGGCGGAGGTACTGAGCTGTCCCTTCGGTTGCCAGGAAGCTGAACCCTAACTGTTCGAGCTTTTCGATAAGGGTCAATATCCTGGGCTTGTCTTCATCCGGAACGCTAACAAAGACTCGACCTCGAGCCGGGAGGAAGAAGCCCGCTCCTTCCTGCGCTTTTAGGAAGGCCAGGGGAAATTCCTGGTCGAGGCCGATGGACTCTCCCGTCGAGCGCATCTCCGGGCCCAGCACAGGGTCCACCTCTAAGAATTTGTCAAACGAGAAGACGGCTTCTTTAACGGCATAGAAGCCCAACTGCCTGGCCGGAAGCTTGATGTCTTTGAGCTTTTCTCCCATGACCAGGCGCGTAGCCATCTTTGCCAAGGGGATGCCCGTCGCTTTGGATATAAACGGCACAGTCCGCGACGCCCGGGGGTTGACTTCGAGGACGTAGATTTTTGTCCCTTTTACGGCCAGCTGGACGTTCATCAACCCGACCACCCGGAGCTCCTTCGCCATGAGCTCGACCTGTCTTTTCACCTCCTCGATGACCCGGTCGGCCAGAAAATACGGCGGGATGACCATGGTGGCGTCTCCCGAATGGACGCCGGCTTCCTGGATATGCTCAAGGATGCCGCCGATGAAGACGTCTTCGCCGTCGCAGAGCAGGTCGACATCGAGCTCTACGGCGTTGTCGATGAACTCGTCGATGAGGAGGGGATGTTCTTTGAAGTACTCGCGGATAAATTTTACATACCGGAGGAGCCCCGGCTCATCATGGATGACTTTCATCGCCCGGCCGCCCAAGACATAGGAGGGCCGGACGAGGACGGGATAGCCGATCCGCTCAGCGATCTTGAGAGCCTGACCGGCAGTCCTGGCCAGCCCGTTTCTCGGCCGGACGAGGCCGAGCCGCTTCAAGAACCGGTCGAATTTCTCCCTGTCCTCAGTCTCGTCGATGGCCGCAGAGCTTGTGCCCAGGATGCGAGCCCTGTTCTTGTGAAGTCCGACCGAGATCTTGAGGGGAGTCTGGCCCCCGAACTGGACAATGATTCCCTCCGGGTTTTCCTTGGCGTAGATGGCCAGGACATCTTCGATCGTCAGCGGGTCGAAATAGAGCCGGTCGGAGATGTCGTAGTCGGTCGAGACCGTCTCCGGGTTGGAGTTGATCATGATGGTTTTATACCCGGCGTCCCGCAGGGCGAAGACGCCGTGGACGCAGCAGTAATCGAACTCGATGCCCTGGCCGATCCGGTTCGGGCCCGAGCCTAAGATAATGGCCTTTTTCTCGCTCAGAGGCGTCGCCTCTTCTTCTTCTTCATAGGTTGAGTAAAAATAGGGGGTTTCCGATTCGAACTCGCCGGCGCAGGTGTCAACGACTTTCCACACAGGCTTAATTCCTTGCTCTTCCCGGAGCTCCCTTACCCTGTCTTCTTTGAGCCCAATGAGTTGGGCGATCCGCCTGTCGGAAAAACCTAACTCTTTAGCCCGGCGGAGGAGCAAACTTTCAAGTTTGCTTTTTTTTGAGGCCTTGAGCGCTTCTTCGAATTCAACGATCTCCTGGATGTTTCTCAAGAAAAAGCGGTCGATGCGGGTGAGGCCGTGGATTTCTTCAACGGTCAGCCCGATCCTGAGGCCGTCGGCGATGAGCCAGAGGCGGTCGGAGCTCGGACGGCGGAGTCTCTCGCGCAGCACCTGACCGTTTGTTTTGCGCTCCATCGGCTCCAGGCCCCAGCGGTCAAATTCAAGCGCCCGGATGGCTTTCTGGAGGGCTTCCTTGAACGTCCGGCCGATGGCCATCGTCTCGCCGACCGATTTCATCTGAGTGGTCAGACCCCTGTCTTCTTCGGGGAACTTTTCAAAGGAAAAGCGCGGCAGCTTGACGACGACATAATCGATGGCCGGCTCGAAGCAAGCCGGTGTCTTCTTGGTGATGTCATTGAGGATTTCGTCCAGGGTGTAGCCCACGGCCAACCTGGCTGCCATCTTGGCTATCGGAAACCCGGTCGCCTTGGAGGCTAAAGCAGAAGACCGGGAAACACGCGGGTTCATCTCGACAACCATCATCCGGCCGTCCTCGGGGTTGACGGCAAACTGGATGTTGGAGCCGCCCGTCTCGACGCCGATTTCGCGCATGATGGCGATCGAGGCGTCGCGGAGCCTCTGGTATTCTTTGTCGGTCAGTGTCTGGGCCGGCGCGACCGTGATGGAGTCGCCGGTGTGGACGCCCATGGGGTCGAAGTTCTCGATCGGGCAGACGATGACGACATTGTCTTTCTTATCCCGCATGACCTCGAGCTCGAACTCTTTCCAGCCGATGATGGATTTTTCCACGAGGACGCGAGAGACGGGGCTGATGGCCAGGCCGAGAGGGACAAAGCGGTAGAAATCCTCCCAGTTGTTGACAATGTTGCCGCCCGTCCCGCCCAGCGTGAAGGACGGCCGGAGAACAACGGGAAACCTAAGCCGCTTGACGATGTCCACCGCCTCTTTGAGACTCGAGGCGTAGCCAGAGTCTGGGACCTCTAGGCCGATTTTCTCCATGGCCTTTCGGAAAAGAAGCCGGTCCTCGGCCTTGCGGATGGAGCCGGCCGTGATGCCGATGAGCTGGATGCCGTGCTTCTTGAGCACGCCTTTTGCGTCGAGCTCAAGGGCAAGGTTCAGAGCTTTCTGACCGCCAAGAGTGGCCAGCAGAGCGTCCGGTTTTTCTTTTTCGATGATTTTTTCAAGATAGCCTGCCGTCAATGGCTCAAGATAGGTCCGGTCGGCGAATTCCGGGTCGGTCATGATCGTGGCCGGGTTTGAGTTGACTAAGATGAGCCGGAAATTTTCTTCCTTCAAGGCTTTGAGCGCTTGAGTACCGGAGTAGTCGAACTCAGAGGCCTGACCGATGATGATGGGGCCTGAGCCGATGATCATGATGGACTTAATGTCGGCTCGCTTAGGCACCTTATTTCCCCCTAAATGCTTCGATCAGCCGCTCAAAGTCTTGGAAGAGGTAGCGCGAGTCTCGTGGACCGGGCGAGCTCTCCGGATGGTACTGAACGGAAAAAAGAAACTTTTCCTTCACCGACAGCCCCTCGACGGTTAAGTCGTTCAGGTTGACATGGGTCAGCTTGGCCAGCCCCTTGAGCGAGTCGATGTCCACGGCAAACCCGTGGTTCTGGCAGGTGATTTCTATCGCTCCTGTTTCCAGGTTCTTGACCGGATGGTTGGCGCCGTGATGTCCGAATTTGAGCTTGTACGTTTTTCCTCCGAGAGCCAGCCCGATGAGTTGATGGCCGAGACAGATGCCAAACAGGGAAACCCGGCCGACGAGGCTCTTGATGTTTTCGACGGCATAAGTGACCGGCTCAGGGTCGCCCGGACCGTTGGAAAGAAAAACGCCGTCAGGCTTGAGCTTGAGGACTTCCTCGGCCGGCGTCGACGCCGGGACGACCAGGACTTCCATCTTCTGCTCGACAAGTGAGCGCAGGATGTTCCTCTTGATGCCGAAGTCATAGGCAACGACGAAGCGTCTGAACCTCCGGCGCTTGGCGTATCCTCGCGGCCAGTCGTACGTTCCCTCTTTCCAGCGGTAGGGCTGGCTTGTCGTCACGTCCTTGACTAGGTCGAGCCCGACGATAGACGGAATGGCCCCGACGCGCGAGCGGAGAGTCTCCGGGTCATCGGCCGAAGTCGTGAGGAGCGCTCGCTGCGCTCCGGCCTGCCGGATGAGCTTAGTCAATTTTCTTGTGTCTATCCCCTGGATAGCCGGGATTCTGTGCCGCTTGAGGTAGCTGTCGAGATGTTCTTCGGCCCGCCAATTGGATGGAGCAGAGGCCATCTCCTTGAGGACGAACCCTTCCACGCAGGGCCTCCCGGATTCGACATCCTCCACGTTGCAGCCGGTGTTGCCGATCAGGGGATAGGTCATCGTCACGATCTGGCCCTTGTAAGAAGGATCGGTCAGGATTTCCTGGTAGCCTGTCATCGACGTGTTGAAGACGATCTCGCCCTGAGCTTCGCCTTCAAACCCGCAGGACCAGCCCTCGAATATCGTCCCGTCCTCGAGAACGAGGAAAGCGTTCTTGGTGGGAATCGGGTTTAAGCTGTGCCGAGGTTGGCCGCGCATTTGCGCTATTTTAACACACTTATTTTTCGATGACTATTTTTGATATAATAAAACCATGAAAATATCACCGAAAGAAGCTCGTGCGGCAAAAAGACGATGGGAAAATGTCAATAAGGCAGAACATGGGGAGCTCAGGAAGACGCCGATGTCGGCCAAAATCATCTCTTTGGCGGCCCTGATGAGCTCAGTCAAAGGCATGGGATGGGAGAAGGCTCTTTCCGAGGAGGAGAGAAAGGTGAGACTTCGCTGGCAGCGTCTCAGGAAAATCTATCATGCCCGATGATTTTCCGCCACCCCTGTTGTCGGCACTGAAAGATTTAACTGCCTGGCTTGATTCTTCTCGCATCCCTGGCATGGTGATTGGCGGTGTTGCGGCTTCTCTTATTGGCAGGCCGCGCGCTACAAGAGACATCGATGTCGTCGTTTGGATCGAACTCGGCAGGTGGAAAAGCTTTCTTAAGGCCGGCCGAGATCACCGTTTTTTCCCACGCCTGAGGAATGTGCTGAATTTTGCGAAGAAAAACAGAGTCCTCCTTCTGCGCCATCGTCCGAGCGGAATAGATATCGACATCTCTCTCGGATCTCTTCCGTTTGAAGAGGAAGCCATAAGAAGAGCTGTCAAAAAGAGGATAAAAGGAGTACGGGTAAATCTGCCGACTCCGGAAGACCTAATTATCATGAAAGCCGTTGCCCATCGTCCCCGGGACATTGCTGATATCGAGTCAATCTTAGATGCGAATCCAGGCCTCGACATGAGGAGCATCCGGCGTTGGGTGAAAGAGTTTGCCAGGGCCCTTGAGATGCCAGAGCTTTTTGACGACCTGGAAAAGATCATCCGTAGTCCTCAGAGAAAATAAGACGGCAGAAGATTCCATCTATATTGTTGCGCCAAAAATCATGGAAGACATCGTCCGGCTGTATTTTATCGCCGCTTACGAGTTTTCGGACAGGTAAGCCCCGGACTGCCGGCGTTCGCGATGCTTTCCGTCAAAGGCCGAGGGTTTGTTTCGTTTCATTGATGAGAACTTTTATCATATTAAGAATAAAGCTGTCTGCACACGGAAATCCCCGACCATGGCGAAGATGTTGCGATACGAGTCCGCCGCCGATAATGGCGATTCGCGCGCCGTCATGGATGGTGATTCCTCTCGCCATAGGCGCAGTATACTACTATTTCTATAATTTCTATGATTTCGATAGAAATAATAAATTAGTTTTTTGGCTCGGGGTTTATAAAGAAAGAATCTCTTAAAATGTGATTTTTGTATTAACAAAATGCCAAAGCGTGAAAATCGGAGGCAGGGTTTGATTTTTCTGAGGCCAGGACTGAGTTCGCCTAAAGGGCGTTAGCAGCGAGGTTCTTCTGTCGCTCGTCGGCGATCTTCTTGTATTCGAGGGGACGGAGGATGCGGAGCTCCCTGCCTGTGATCCGGCCGTTCAACCACACCTTGCTCATCGGAAAAACCTCTGGGTTGAGATGGACATTGTACATGTGCCAAATGATGACGGAGAGGAAAGCCAGAATCGCCTCGTAGCCGTGGATGATGATGAAAATGTCGTGGACCCAGAGCGGGAAAAGCCGCAGAGAAAACTCGACCTGCCACATGAAAAACCCGGTGACGACCATGACCAGAGATCCTCCGCCCAGCGCCCAATACTCGAACTTCTCGATGAAATTGTACCGGCCATAGAGGGGCGGTTTTTCGAAAAGCCAGTAGGGGCGGGCCTGGAAAAACTTTCTAAAAAGACCCCGCCGGTTGAGAAACCTCGTCAGGCCGACGTTATATCCGAAGAGCTCGACGGCGTCGCGGATATCCTTGAAGCGCGGGATCATTTCTTTGAAGTTTTCACGTCCTCGCCGGGTTAAAGCCGCGTAGAAAAGATGCCAGACGAGGTTCACGATCATGACCACAGCGGCGAAGCGGTGGATGATGCCCCGCAGGTAGAAGCTCCGGCCGGTCGGGAAAACCCACTTGAAATATTTGAATTCGTAGAAGAAAAGCGGCAGGCCGGTGATGATGAGCAGCAAGAAAGCAGCGATGAGAAGCCAGTGCTGCATCCTTTCGACAAGGTTCATGCGCAGGAAAATCTCGTCGTCCTGGATAAAGGGCGATCTATCCATGTTTCCGCGTCCTGACGAGGCGCCGCACTAAATCAGCGGCGATGAAAATGGCCATGGCCGAGATGATGATCGTGATCACGATGATGTAGACATTCTTGACGATGTGGGAGGATTTGTACTTAGGTATGGTGATTTCCTCGGGGATGACGTGGATCTGGCCCTCTGCGAATCGGCGGCCGGCGCCGGGGTGGCACTGGCCGCAGGTCTGAGGCAAGTTGGACGGGTTGATGGAGGATTTGGGGTCTGAAGAAGGCCGGATGTCGTGGTGACCGTGGCAGGAAGCGCAGTTGGCCACCCTTGTTTCGCCGAACTTGGCGGCCGTCCCGTGGAAGGTCTCTCTGTAGGTTTTCATCCGGGAAGCGAGAAACCCGTATCGGCGGCTCAGGGTCAGGTTGTCGTGGCAGCGGACGCACAGCTCGGCTATCCTGGTCGCGTAGACCCCGGATTTCAGGTCCTGGGGAGACAAGATGTCGTGTTCGCTGTGACAGTCGGTACAGACCGGCACGTCTTTGACGCCCCCTTGACGTAATCCTTGCCGTGAACTCCCTCCAAGTAATCCCGGCGGATTCCCTCGTGGCAGAGGCCGCAGGTCTGAATGATGTTCTTGCGGGAGACCAGAGAAAGCGGGTCGGCCACTTTCCTCGTGCCGTGAGAGCTGTGGCAGCTTGAGCAGTTGGCCGATATGGTCAGGCCGGACCTGTCGAGAGCCTTGAAGTGGACACTTTCCCTGTACTGACGGATAAACTCGGGCCCTTTTCCCGTTTTCACTTTCTCCAGGTGGCATTTTTCGCAGGTGGCAGGGAGGTTGAAGGGAAAAACCGGGGAATCGAAATCGTCTCCGGCCTTAATCTCGTGCGTGCCGTGGCAATCCCGGCAGCTCACAGTCAGCCGGCCGCTGCTCGCTGGCCCGGCCAGCGCATGGACGCTCTCTGCGTATTCTCGCGCTGCCCTGTCGTGACAGAGGCTGCAGTCGACAGCCTTTAGCGGCGACTCATGCGGGAAGTCCTTGACCCCTTTTAGGTCTGAATGGCAATCCAGGCAGGCCAAACCCTCCCGCCCGTGGACGGAGGCTGAATAATTCTGCTCATTGATCCTATATTTTTCACTGATGGTGGCCTCGACGCCGTGACAGGCTAAACACCCGGCGTTTAAAAAACTTGCATTCGGCGGGGCCTGGACGAGAATGGACCCGAAAAAAATCAGGCTTACACAGGAGACGATGGCAGGACACATGATCGCTGTCCTTCCTTCGGAGTAAGCACAGAGCCCGGCAATCCGCTGATGTTCTTCTATTTCGCTTCCGGCTTGGGATGCTTGATTTTTTCGTAGGCAGAAGAAAAATCGAAACTCTTGCCATGAGCATTTTCATGACAGGTCAGGCATTGCTTTCTTATCGCTTCCTGGGAATCGTAAACGACGAGGCCGTTCTTCACTGCCGCGGCCCGGTCTTTCATGATGCTGAGCTTTCTGTACTCGCTTCCCGGGCCGTGGCAAACCTCACAAGTCACCCCCTCGGGTTTGATCTCAGGGGCTTTCTCGAAAAGGGGAGCATGACACTGGAGACAGGCCTGGTTTTCCGGCGGATTCTGAATGCCAGCGGCCCGGGCGATCGAAGCGGCATCAGGAGAGTTGAGGACGGTGAAAGAGGCAGAATGGCCGGATTTCTGCCAGATGGGATACTGCTGACCTTGTGACTCTGTCTTATGGCAGACCTGACACTTGGAAGCGCCGACATAAGTGAACGGCTGGCCCAGAAGAAGAAGGAATAAAAGGCTGATCGAAATGGCGGCAAAGGCAGCAACCTTTTTCATTTTTCCTCCCTGTGGATAAAGTGTCCAGTTTTAGGATAATCCATTCTAAAAGACACAACCGGCGTTGTCAAATATTATTCCTATAAATACGATATATTTTGTCAGTTATAAGGCCTGGCGCTTTCCAGCCGCGGGGACAATCCTCAGGGGGAGCGTCCCCAGCTACTTGTGTCCCGTCTCGTAAGTACCTTGCCGAAGTCCTCCGCAAAGACGGGACACTTCC
>JBBILQ010000078.1:0-10240 GCA_037444845.1 Candidatus Aminicenantota bacterium
CGACAGGTGGCCGCCTTCGTTTGGAATAGGTGGCCGAAATCAGTGGAATGGGCACAAAAAAAAACTGGGGATCGACAACAAAGGCATCGTGCAGATTGCGCGGCTTGGCTTTCAGAGCCCAAGGGTCTATAAAGCTCGCAAATTCGCTTGCCGGGCTCTCAAGGGAAAGGGCACCTTTTCCGGAATCAGAGTGCTATATGCCTATTTCGAGGAAATGGACCGTGTCGAGCTTATTGAAATTTCCTTTCTATGATGACGTGATGCAAGGACTAATTTTTTTTCTTCTCCTTTTTTCTTTTCTCTTCTCTTTAGGTCTTGTGGACCATCCTTCTATCCGTGCCCTTGGCCCGAAGGCCAAGTCCGCACACACTCTAACTTCAGGTCCCGGCCCCTTAACCTATAAAGCAATGCGACCTTCGCCGGCCCATTAAAGAAATTCTCAAGGCGGCCGAGTTATCTCCGATACGCAACGTAATTCCGTCCCTCTTTTAAGACCTTGTAGATAATCGTCAGAAGGCGCCTGGCTGTGGCCACTTTGGCTTTATTGGCGCCTTTTCCGCGGGCCAGCCGTTCATAGAAGCAGCGCAGATCAAAATCCGCCCGGATCCCAGGCCAGACCGCCTCCACCGCCGCCCAGCGTAACCAGCGGTTGCCCGCCCGCACGATTTTCCCATGATGGGTCCTGTCGCCGGAGCTGTGAGTCGAGGGGATCACCCCCGCATAGGCATGAAGATGAGCCGCGTCGCTAAACCGGTTGATGTCGGCGATCTCAACCGCCACCAGGACCGCTAAGTATTTTCCAAATCCAGGAATCGTCCGGATGAGCTGAGCTTCCCGGCTCTCCTCATAGAGCTTCTCCACAAAGGAGGTCGACTCCCCAATCCGCGTCTCCAAATGGCGATACGTCTTCAGCAACGCCTCCAAAAGCCTCTTCTCTCGCGGCGCTAATTCCAGCCCCAAAAGCATCCTCTGTCCTTTCTCCGAAAAAATATTAGTCTCTCGGGCCACCTCCCCCCTGACTTCCTCTCCCTGTTGCGCCAGAAACGCATGAACCCGATTCTTCAGCGCCGTCATCGCACTCACATAAAAGGCCCGCTGCCGCAGGACCCGCTGGGCTTGCCGGTTCTCCTGAGGCCGCCGATACACCTCCGGCACCATCTTCATCCGCAACAGATGCGCCAGCACCTCCGAGTCCCGCTTGTCCGTCTTGATCTTCGCCCGAGCGATCGCCTTCACTTCATTCGGGTGGGCAATCTTGACCGCTACCCCCATCTCATCTAAGACGTCAACCATTGTGTAGCTCGAGCGCCCCGTCTCGATGACCGCCTCAACCGCCTCCAAACCTTTAAGGAACTTCTCGATCTCAACCCGGACGTTGGCTACCCGCCCGGATCGAACGACCTGACCCTCTTGATCCATCACCGTCAGATGAGAGTATTGACGATGATGGTCAATCCCGAGATAATTCATCTGTGCACCTCCTTGATAAAATGTTTCCAACGGGGAGTCTATCAAACTCCCCGAGGAGGTGCATCACATCATCATGTTACCTATAAAGGCGATAAAGAGAACGAAGACAGAGCGAGGATACTCGGTCGATATAGGTGAAAGAGAAGGATGGGGTATGGCGCCTCAACCTCAAAGGAGCTGGAGCGTGAGGGTCACGGTGCCGGTCTTCGGGTTCGGCGATTCGGCGACGGAATAATCCACATAAATCTCATATGTCGCCGACTTAAGCCTCTTCGAAATTGGCGTCGCGGTCAAAGTGGCCTTCCCTATTGTCCTGGTGTAAAGGTCGATCTTAAGGCCGAGCTCTTTCGGCTCACCCGTCTCTGCGCCCGCGGCCGTAGTCAGCTTAATATTCTTCTGGAGCGTCCAGGTGACCGCACAGCTCGGCGGACCATACTTCTCCTCCCAGTGGCAGTCCCAATTCCTCTGCCTGACCTCGAGGACATACTCTGCTTCTTTTTTGGCGCCCTCGGTTACGGTCAGTGACTGGGACTGGGGATTTACGGCCAGGCTCCATTGGAACGCCTCGACCCAGATTTCGTGGTTGGAGTCGGCGCCGGGTTCGTAGCCGGAGAAAGGATAGTAGCTCGACGCCTTGGTGCTGTCGGCCATCGCGATCGTGGCGGGCTTCGAGTCGAGATCCTTGCCGCTCGCCGTTCGCGACGCTAAATGAGGCCCGGCGTCCTCTGCCGTGACCTCGAAGGTGAGGATATAGGGATCCTTGCCGCAGTTTTTCGGCTGAAAACTTCCCCAATAATAATATCCAAGGTCCTCGTCCTCAGCGAGCGTCAGGGTCGGTGTCTCCTCGGCCTGGATCCCCGGAGCGGGATACTTCGGCTTAACCTTAAGCTCGATTTTTCCCATTTTCTTCCCGCCCTCGACCGGACCGATCTTCGACGGACCGAAAAGAAGGAAGATATAGGCGGGCCTGTCGAGGCTGAGCTTCTGAGTCTGGACGTTGTTCTTGAGGGTGCGGCTCGTCGCTCCCTGCGTCCACTCGGCGTCGAAGCGCACGCAGTGGTCGGCGTCATCCTTAAAATAGGCGAATTTGCGCGGGGTGTCTTCTGACTCCCATTGAACTATGGCCATCCGCTCCAGATAAGGCGGGTAGTTGACGATCTGGTAGAAGTATTCCAGGAAACCGGCAACCGTGCCGATGATGCGCGGGACGATCTCGTTGGTGTATTGGTAGTACGGTTTTGTTTGCGAGGAGTCGGACAAGTCAATGTTGGGGTTGAGGTTGGGCACTGTTGGCGCCGGCGGCAGGGTCAGCGATTCGCAGCCGAGAGCGTGCTTCAGGGTGGGATATTTGGACATGGCGCTCAGGCTGAAGTCGCCGAGGCTTTTGAAATAGGAATCATAATCCTTTGCGGTGAGGATGCCCGTGGAATCGATCGTCGATTGAATCTTGCTTATATCCCAGGAGTCGCCGATGAGCCTTTCGTAGCCGACCTCGCCGTCGTCCGCAAAGCCTTTGCAGATGCCGTAAGCAACCCCGGTGGCAATGCCTGCAGTGACCGGACAGATAAGGTTCCAGGGCCAGGGCGGGGTGGTCTTATAACAGCCGACAAGCACCACCGCTCCGACCTCCAGGGACAGAACGGTGCAGTATTTCTGGTCAATCATGATCTGATAGTCGGTATAGCCGCTTGCCGGATGGGGAACGAGAGCCGCATGGTCGGGGTGGCCTGAATCCTGAAGCAAGTGCGTCACGAACCCGAGCATCAGGTAGGCGTTGCGCTTGCCCTCTTCGCTGTAGCGATAATACTGCTTGATAGCCTCCGTGAACGTCATGCGGTTGAGGTTCTCGTTGATCCGTCCGTATCCGTATCCCCAATCCCGGGCCGAGTAATAGCGGTCGCCGGGCTTTGTCGTGGCCGGCGTCGAGCCGCGAAACTTGAAGTACCATTCGTATTTGAGCCCAGTGTCCTCGTAGCCGTAGTGATGGTAGTCGCGCATGTATCCGCCGGACGCGAAGTAATAGGCGGAGTTGCTTTTGTACTTGGGGTCGGATTTAAACCAGTTGTGCATGAACTGCGGCATGGCCCCTGTTTCGTCCTCGTAATAGGCGCCGAGGACGACGGGGTGGTTCTTCTGATAATCGACCTGCTTGCCGCTCCGGGCGGCAGTTTCCATGAACGAGTCTGTCCCCCAAACGCTGTTTTTTGCATAGAGCTCCTCGTATTGTTTTGCAGTGGCGTCGGTCTTGGCGATGAGATCAAGAGATCGCTGGGCCCACGGGCTGTGGGTTTTGACGTCCATCCAGCCGCCAAAGTCCGTGATCGTGAGAAGCAGGGCGGCCTCCGGAATCTCGGGTCCAGGAGCGATTTCCACCCCGCCGCGGAATGCCGGGCCGGGCTCCGGGCTCGGACTGAAGGCGGCCGAAAAGCCAAGGTTTTCTCCGCCGGGTCCTGAGGTTACTATGATGTGCATCTCCCTTATCAGGTAGTCCTCGCGGGAGACGACAAACTCGGCGTGCCCTTCGAGGCTGCGGACGGCTTCGACGAATCTGCGGCGGTTCTCCTGTGCGTCGGGACAACAGAGGAGCTCTTTCAGGAATTCGTCGAAGAATTGCTCCGGGTTGTCTTTGAGACGGAAAAGAGGATCTTCGGGGCCCTCTCCCTTCCAGGGAAGGGTTCTTAAGCGCCAGTTTGGTCCTTCGATGACCGGCGGCTCGAGTCGCGACTGCTTGAGAAGCCCGAGAGCCATCTCAATGTGATCGATGGGGGGCCGGCTGATTAGCCTGAACCAGGTGTCCGTATCGAGCTTGTGCCCGATTGCCTGCTCACCGCTCCAGAAGACTTCGGCCATAGGCGCAGCTTCAGGACCATCGGTAAAGATCCTGTAATAGCGCCGGTCAGCGCCGCGAAGGGCTATGCCATCGAATATCACTCCGTTTCCTTGTTCAATGCGGAAGTGATATTGCCTTAAGGAGGCCATTGCTCGCTCGACGCGGTCCTGGTCGGGGAACCGGCCGGGGCCGACGGGTGGGCGAGGCGCCTCTGGCCTCTCGGGAGGAGGACCGATCGGAGCACGGGAGAAATGGACGCCGTCGTCCCAGACGATGAAGATGGGCCGGCCCTCTCGGTCGAACTCGACGATGCGGCCTGTTACGGTCCGCATCTCCCCTCGTTCTACGGGCTTAGAGATTGTCAGACCGTCTTCGCGGATGGTCCCCGGAAACCAGCGGTCGCCATCGCGCTCGCGCCAGCGGAAACGAGGGCCTTCCTGCTCGATGATGAAGACGATCCGGATATTGCTGTGCCACTCTCCGGAGATGTCGGGAAGCCGGCCGATTCGCTCCTGATCGCCGGGGGGCCGCTGCTGCCGATTTTGGCCGAGCGTCTTACTTGGCAGATCTGCCCCTGAGATCGGCTTGGGGTATCCCGGCTTCTCCGGAGCCCCAGGAGATACGATGAACAACATTGCCCCTAAAGCCAAGACAACATTCTTGATTTTAGTTTCCATGATCACCTTCAGGCCTTAATGAGGCACAAGTTCAAACGATCACGGCTCACAGAAAAGCAGGCTTTCTTGATCCTGAAACGGAGGAGGCCGCGCTCAGCGCCTGCCATCTTTTTTTGGGAGTATGATATCACCGTGTGAGGGGGTCTGTCAACAAAATTCAGGGCTGCGGGCTGACCAAAGCCAAAAAATCATGCTTGACAAATATTCTGATATTATGCTAATTACGGTTACATGATCGGCCGGCCCTTTTGGCTCTGGAGAATCGAGAACGCCTGGCGTTCGCGTCCCCTTGTCTGGCTGGCGGGCGTCCGGAGGTCTGGAAAGACTACCCTTGCCAAAAGTCTGGGGGAGCACCGCATCCTTTACATCAACTGTGATCTCCCCGTCTCGGCCGAGATGACGGCGAATCCCGAGGTATTTTATAGAAACTGCGATAAACCTGTTATCGTCTTTGATGAAATTCATCAACTTCCTGACCCGAGCCGTCTCCTGAAAATCGGCGCGGACGCGTTCCCGCAATTCAGGATCCTGGCTACCGGCTCCTCGACCCTCGCCGTAAGCCGCAAGTTCAGCGACACTCTGACCGGCCGCAAGCTCGTCGTTCATCTGACTCCTGTTCTCTGGGATGAGTTGAGCGCCTTCGGCGGGGCGACTCTCAAGAAGCGGCTATTTCATGGCGGCCTGCCAGAAGCTCTTCTCTCCCCCCTCAAAGAGCCTGAGTTCTATCGCGAGTGGATGGATTCGTTCTTTGCCCGCGATATCCAGCGTCTCTTTGCCTTTCGCGAGCCGGACAAGTTTAACCTGCTCTTCGAATACGTCATGAAGCAGAGCGGGGGCCTGTTCGAAGTGACCCGCGCCGCCGGAGCGCTGAGGATCAGCCGTCCCACCATCGAAAGCCATCTCCGGGCCCTCGAAATAACCCACGCCGCCACCGTGCTCAGGCCTTACTTTGGAGGCGGGCAAAGGGAACTTGTCAAGTTGCCCAAGGTCTATGTCTTTGACACGGGGTTCGTAAGCTTCAGCCGAGGCTGGGAGCCGCTGCGGCCGGAAGACTATGGGCTCCTCTGGGAGCACATGGTGCTCGAATATATCCAGGCGCATGGACATGAATTGAAAATTCGCTATTGGAGAGATGCCGCCGGCCGTGAGCTGGATTTCGTCATCCCGCGAAGCCGCGACGCCGTGGATATCATCGAGTGCAAATGGAACGCGGAGGAGCTGGATGCCTCATCGGCCAGGACGTTCAGGGTCTATTACTCCCAAGGCAACAATTATCTCGTGACGCCAGGGACCGGTCGCGGATATGCGACGAGCGTCGGAGGGTTGGAGTTTTTCGTCTGCGACCCCGAGGGCTGGAATGAACACAGGGTTCGGGATTCCGGCACAGAGCCGATTTAGCCAGATGCCGATCATTCGACTGCGTCGGCTTGTTCTACAGATAGAAGACCCGTTGGTCACTATATGATAACCCGAGTGGATGCATAGGATGCCGAAGGTCGGTCGAAACGAGCCTGGCTCTTTCCTCCGCATCTGGGAGATCGATTTCCTGCGCGGGCTGTCCATCATCCTGATGGTCTTCTACCATCTCTTCTACGATCTGTGGGCGCTCAGCGGCATCAAGAAGTTGCTCGGCGTGTCCATCGAGCTTTCGAACATCTATTGGACTGTCGCGCATTACTTTTTCGCCGGCCTTTTCATCGTCCTTTCCGGGATCAGCAGCACCCTGAGCTGGAACAACATCCGCCGGAGCTTGAGGCTCTTCGCTGTTGCCATTGTTGTGAGCGCGGCGACCTATGTCTTCGATCCTTCGTCTGTCATCCTCTTCGGAATTCTCCACTGCCTCGCGGTGAGCATCCTGATCTATGGGCTGGCGCTCGAGCGCTCCGGGCCAGTGGTATGCGCTTATGCGGGAGCAGCTGTCCTCGGATTAAGTGTTTTGGTCCGTCTCGCGATGAAGCAGGCGACCGTCAGCTTCGACTGGCTTCTTCCGCTGGGGATCCACACTCCGACTTATTCTGCTGCGGATTATTTCCCGCTTCTCCCCTGGCTGGGGATCTTCTTGGCCGGAGCGGCGCTCGGGAAATCGGTCTATGCGGCGAAGCAAAGCCTGATCCCGAGGCGATTGCCCGTGACGTTTATCAACTTCGCCGGCCGGCATTCTCTGCTTATCTACATCGTCCATCAGCCCATCATTTTAGCCGCCCTTTATGTCCTCGGCCTGCTGCGATGAGTGGGCAGGAGGACACTCTGTCGAGCCAGGAAACGAGTCTGATGCTCGTACTCGACCTTCCCCGCACGAACCCTCTCCAAGAGGGCTTGAGGTTTTCCACCAAAAAGAAAGGCGGAAAGCAATATATTCGTGTCGCCGGCAAGACCGACTATTCGTCGGCAAAGGCGTCCTTGAGGAGCTGGCTCTGGCGGTTAAAGGCCACGCGCGGACTTCGAGTCTCCTTCATGAGCGAGATTTCTTGGGTGACGAGCCGGGCGATGTGCATCGTCTGGGTCGCCGCCCGGCGCGATTCCCTCTGGAAAAGCGGATGGTCACGGTTGATGTAGACGACGTTTCCTTCGGCGAAACTTTCAGGCCCGGCGGGACCAAAGAAATCCAGGCAAACAGACACACTCTCCGTGCCCATGCGCATCCGACGCACGATGGCGTTGGGCGTCTACTTCCGGCCGATCATCAAAGAAGTCGTCGAGCGTTATCTCGACTGCGGCAACCCAAAGTGCGGGTTTGCCCGCATCCGCTGTCCGGACTGCCATGCGGAACACCTCTTGATGTTCTCATGTCGGACAAGAGGATTTTGTCCATCGTGCCATGCCAAGAGGCTTGAGGAGTGGGGAGAGTGGGTGAGGGAGGAGCTTCTTCTTTCGGTCCCTCACCGCCAGGTCGTCTTTACGATCCCCAAGATGCTGCGCATCTTCTTCCGCTACAAGCGCCGGCTTCTGGGAGACCTTTGCCAGGCAGCTGTCCAGGCTCTCCTCAAATACCTCCAGGCCACTACCGACGCAGAACTGCACCCGGGTATTGTCGTTTCAATCCAGACATTCGGACAGAAGGCAAATCCCCATCCCCACCTCCATTTTCTGGTAACCGAAGGAGGCGAAGACTCTGAGCGGAGGTTTCATCATCTCGCTGAGTTTCGAGATAGCCTCCTGGCCGAGTTCTTCAAGCGCGAGGTCTTCGCTCTCCTCCTTGGGGAGGAGCTCATCTCTGAGGTCCTGGTGGAGAAACTCGCAGGCTGGCGCCACTCCGGCTTCTCTGTTCACAGCAAGGTCAAAGCCAAGACCAAGCAAGAGGCCGAGAGACTGGGAAAATACATGATTCGGCCGCTCCTTTCCCTGGAACGTCTTTCCTTTGACGAGAAACAGGGGAAGGTCTGCTACCAGTATGGGAAAGACGCAGAAGAGGTGGAGCGGATGGATTACCTGGAGTTCATCGCCCGGGTCACCTCCCATATCCCAGACAAAGGTCAGGTCACCATTCGTTACTTCGGCCTGTATGCTAACGCCCATCGGGGCAAAATCCGTAAGTCAGAGGAAGGAGAGCATAGACTCCTGATCATCGAGGAAGAATGCCCAAGAATCCCCCGCCGGGGCTGGGCCGAGATGATAAGAAAAGTGTTTGAAGTCGACCCTTTGGTCTGCCCCCATTGCGGCGGCACGATGAAGATCATTGCTTTCCTAACGGACTACTCCGTAGTGGACCGCATCATCAACCACCTCAAGCTAAGCTTTGTTGCGGAGAGGCCCCCTCCGCCTCAGGTCGCTTATCAGGAAGTTTTGATGGCCGACGAGACCTCGGCTGAGTATTTTTCATGACCGTTTCTTTACCCGGAAGGAGAGGTCCGGCTGATTTCCGACGCTTTTAAGCTCCCCAGCAGCTTTTAGGCCTCCCATGAACAATTCCCAACTGAATTTGACATCTCATATGCCTTGATTTATGATCTCCCAGGACGACCGGAGGGGCAAATGGTCACAAAAAGGCTGGGTCCGTCAGCGCAGCCAAAAACGAAATTATTATCCTTACATCTACAAACGTGATAGATGCAAAGGAGTAGTTCGTGGATAATCCGGTAAGCAACGAATATATTGGGAATGCAATCGACGAACTTGTGAGTTATCTAGGTGTTAAAGAGAACGTTGACTCCAGTAAATTGGAACAGATGTTTAACAATACAGAAGTTGAACAAGGAGTCAAATTTATTGCGTTTCAGTTGGGATTGCCAATAGAAATTCATCTTGTTTATGGGGACAAGAATATTCAAAGCGAAGGATTGGCCAGAACGGACGCCTATGGACATGGAATCGAGGGTGTTATCGCTCAAGTTAAAATTCCTGAATATTTGCCGAAATATGGCTCTCAAGAGTTAAGGCATTATCCTGTAAAAGTTTTTATAGGCACTGGCTATCGGGAACAAATTCCAACCTTTTTTGCTATCATCGCCCATGAACTTTCTCATATTGTTTTGCATTCCCTTCGTTTTCAACACAAACAAGACGAATTTTATACTGACCTTGTTGCTCCTATACTTGGTTTATCTCCAGTCATAGAAATAGGCCGTAAGGTTATAAAAACCATATCGAGCAACAATATGATTCAAACACAAACAATAACCTATGGATATTTGACAGATGAACAGTTTGTGTTTGCCAAAGAAAAAATCCACAAAATTTTGGAGGAGCGGAAAGCTACCAAGAGAAAAACTGATGTGGAAATATTAGAACTGAAAAAACTATGCAATATAACGAAAGAAAAATTTAAACAATTCGAAAAATATATGGAAAGGTTGGATAAGCATCCAAAGGCTAAGATGGCGGAAGGAGAGGCTCGCCGACTTATTTTATTTCATCAAGCCGAGTATGCAGATGAAGTGAAAAATATCATCCAAGAATGTGAACGATACATTACGAAAATGTTGGCACTGAGTGCAAAAACGGTGCATTATACTAATCAAAATCTCAATCTATTAGGAAGCTTCCGAGATAAAACCATAAAAATGGCGGGCATGTTGATTGCCAAAAGCTCAGTTCTAGATGAAGATATAAAGCTAATTAAAAAAAACACGGGTCTTATAGGAAGAATTGCGTGAAAGAATATTGATACGATGGCGGCTGAGATTTCGGCTGAATATGGTTTCGTGGTCTTCTTTCTAGTGTCCTGTTTCTAACAGATCTTTACATTTGGATATTTTTCTCATAATAGTCTCAACTGAAGCCGTCCAAACAAATACTTTTGGGTTTTGATTATGTGATTCAATGT
>JBBILQ010000079.1:0-10047 GCA_037444845.1 Candidatus Aminicenantota bacterium
GCGGCTGCGGATAAATGGAACTACTGGGTGTTCAGCCTCAGCACGGGCGGTTTTTTCAGGGGTGAAGAATCCTACGAGTCCCGGTCCCTTCGGGCCAGCTTTTCAGCCAACCGGGTGACCCCGGAGCTCAAAATCCGGATGTCGGTCGCGGCCCGGCATTCTTTGAGCACCTACGAGTACGACAGCCAGACCATCACCAGCACAACCGAAGGGTATGAGGTCAACGGCCTGTTTGTGAAGAGCCTCAACGACCACTGGTCGATAGGAGCCTATCTAAGAGCCGCCTCCTCTACGTACGAAAACATCCTCTTTTCTTTTAGCCCCTCCCCAGCCGTCGAGTTCAATTTTTTCCCTTACGCCCAGTCGACACGGCGGCAGCTCCGTTGCCTCTACAGCCTCAAATTTGCCTCTCTCAGATACCGGGAAGAGACGGTCTACGACAAAAAGTCCGAGAATGTCTGGGGACAGTCTCTCTCGGTCACGCTTGACCTCAAAGAGAAGTGGGGGTCAATCAGCACGACTCTGGCAGCCTCGCATTATTTCCATGATTTCAGCAAAAACCAACAGACGCTCTTTACCGTCTTTAACCTCCGTCTTCTCAAGGGCTTGAGTATCTTTGTCTTGGCAGGCGGTTCCCGGATTCATGACCAGCTCTACCTGGCCAAAGGGGAAGCGTCGCTTGAAGAAGTCCTGCTGCGGCGGAAGCAGCTGGCCACAAGCTATAACTGCCACTTGTCCACGGGCTTGAGTTATACCTTCGGCTCCGTCTTCACCAACGTCGTCAACCCGCGGTTTGGTGACACCGGGCAGGGCGGCGTCTCCATCAACATTGACTGAGAAGAGGGCTGGCTGACGCCGGAGTCGGTCAAGAAAGAGAAGCAAGAATGCGCAGAGAAAAGAAAGACAAGAAAGATGCGGCGAGAACAGGCAGAAAAAAAAGAGAACGCCCGCCGACCGGCTTGAGTCTGGTCATCTGCCTTCTTTTTAGCCTGGCCGTGCCTTGCCTTTTCTCGCAGGGTGAAGAAGGCGGGAATCCGCCCAAGTCAGATGCGCCCACGGTTTTTTTGGACTGCGCTGCCTGTGACTTGCTCTTTATCCAGAGGGAGGTTCCCTTTGCGTTTTTTCTTGACGACCCGGGTGAAGCGCAGGTTGTTATCCTGGTCAGCGTTGAAAAAAAAGAGGGCCAGAATCTCTACACGATGTCTTTCCGCGGTCAGAATGAATTCGAAGGGGATAACGACCAGTTGCTCTATAGCGAAAGGGAAGACGCGTCGGCCGAAGAAATCAACAAAGGCTTGCTCCAGACCTTGAAAATGGGCCTGATGCGTTACGCCGGCAAGACTCCTGCGGCGCAGCGCCTGACAATCAATTTCCAGGACAAGGTTAAGCCGACGGCGGTCGTCGATCCATGGAATTTCTGGGTTTTTAGCCTCAGCGTCAACTGTTTTCTGAGCGGCGAGCAGAGTTACAGAAGCAGCATGGCCTTCGGGTCGTTTTCAGCCAACCGCGTCACTCCGGACTGGAAAATCCGCCTGGCTGCGAGCGCCATGTACCGGTTCGACCGCTATATCTATGAAGACCTGGATTTTGAGAGCTCTTCGGACAGCCAGAGTTTCCGCGGCCTCGTCGTCAAAAGCCTGAATGACCACTGGTCGCTGGGAGCCTTTTTCTCCCTTCATTCTTCCACATACAGCAATGTTAGGATTAGTGCGACTCCTGCGCCGGCCGTTGAATTCGACGTTTTTCCTTATTCCGAATCGACGAAAAGACAACTGCGCTTTCTTTACCGGCTGAATTTCAAGCCTGTTCGCTACCGAGAGGAAACGATCTACTTGAAGACGCGCGAAAACTTGTGGCAGCAGACCCTTTCTGCGACCCTGGAAATGGTCCGGCCGTGGGGAACTATCAACACCTCGCTTGAAGCCGCAAACTACCTCCATGATTTTAAGAAGAATCATTTCGAGCTCTGGGGAGACATCTCGCTGCGCATCATCAAGGGGTTCAATTTCAACATTCACGGCAGTTATTCCCGGATTCACGACCAGCTCTCGCTCCCCCGGATGGGAGCTTCCCTGGAGGAAGTCTTGCTCCGGCGCAAGCAGCTCGCGACAACATATGATTATTTCTTCTCCGTGGGCCTGAGCTACAGCTTCGGGTCTGTCCGGAGCAAGGTCGTCAACCCTCGCTTTGGCGACGGCGGAGGCGGCATTTCGATGCGCATCTCCATGTGACCCTGCCCCTTTTGTTTGCTTGACACTCCCCGAACGGGATTGTATCCTTAGCTCTCCGATTGCAAATTGATTGATGTCCCAAGCGTCATGGTATTTTATCATCAGGAGGAACTCAATCGACAATCATGGTCACATTCTGCATAAGGGCAACTCATGAAAGCAGAACTATTGCTCGGCGATGAAGCCGTGGCGCTGGCTGCCCTCCACGCCGGCCTGACCGCGGCCTACTCTTATCCCGGCACGCCGGCCTCTGAAATTCTGGAATACTTGATCAAGCTAAAGGAAGAGCACAAGCATCTCAAAGCCTCCTGGTCGGTGAACGAGAAAGTCGCCTATGAAGAAGCCTTAGGCGTTTCTTTTGCCGGCAAACGGGCGTTTGTTTCGATGAAGCATGTCGGGCTGAATGTCGCCGCTGACCCGTTCATGAACTCAGCCATCACCGGCACCAACGGCGGGCTCGTCCTGGCCGTGGCCGACGACCCCAGCATGCACAGCTCTCAGAACGAACAGGACAGCCGGTATTACGCTCAGTTTGCCCAGATATTCTGCTTTGAGCCCTCGAATCATCAAGAAGCCTACGACATGACCCGCCGCGCCTTTGACCTGTCCGAGGAAACCGGTCTTCCTGTGATGATTCGCCTTGTCACCCGTCTTTCTCACAGCCGGTCGATGGTCCAGCCGCGCGAGGCGAGGGGAGAGAACGGCCTCACCTACGGCGCGAGCTCGGACTGGACGCTCCTTCCGGTCAATGCCCGCCGCCGGTTTAAAATCCTTCTGGAGAAGCAGCCTGGCCTTATAAGGCTGGCTGAGGAATCGGAGTTCAACCGCCTCGAACTAAACGACAAGGACCGATCGCTCGGTGTCATCGCCCCGGGAATAGCCTACAATTATGTGATGGAGAATTTGACATCGAAAGGAAAAGCGCCCTCCCTCCTCAAAATCGGCGCGTATCCCATCCCGGAGACGCTCTGTCGCCGGCTCGTCAATCACGTGGACACTGTGCTTGTTGTCGAGGAAGGATATCCTTTTATCGAGAAAACGCTGCGGGGCCTGTTCGGTATCCCAGGAAAGGCGGTCAGGGGCAAGCTGAGCGGCGACTTGCCGCTTTCCGGTGAGCTATCGCCCGAGGTGGTGCGGCCGGCTCTGGGCCTCCCCGGTCTTCCCCGGCGAGAGCTCAGCGGGTTCCAGCTGGTCGCCCGGCCGCCCCAACTCTGCCAGGGCTGCCCGCATGCTGACGCGCTGATTGCCTTGAATAAAGCCCTGGAAGGTTCACCCGGAGCAAACGTTTTCAGCGATATCGGCTGTTACACGCTGGGAGCCTACCCTCCTTACAAAGCCGTCCAGACGTGCGTCTGCATGGGCGCCTCGGTCAGCATGGCCAAGGGCGGCGCCGAAGCCGGCGTTTCTCCCTCGGTGGCTGTGATCGGCGATTCGACGTTCGGCCACTCCGGGCTGACCCCGCTTCTTGACGCTGCAGCCGCCAACACGAACATGACCGTGGTCATCCTGGATAACGCGACTGTGGCCATGACCGGCGGCCAGCCCAGCTATGCTTCCGGCGAGCGGCTGTTACGGCTGATTGAAGGAGCTGGAGTTCCCAGGGAGCACATCCGGGTCATCGAACCGCTGCCTAAGAACTTAGAGAAGAACGTCAAGGTCATCAAGGAAGAGCTGGCCCACGAGGGAATCTCGGTCATCGTGGCTGTGCGCGAGTGCGTCGTCGAAGCCAGGAAGAAAAAGAGGAGAGACTGAATGAAGCAGGACATCATCCTGGCCGGAGTCGGAGGCCAGGGGATCCTGTCGATCGCCTTTGTCATCGACAGCGCCGCCCTCAAGACTGGTTTTCATGTCAAACAAGCGGAAGTCCACGGCATGTCGCAGCGTGGAGGAGCCGTCCAATCCCATCTGCGCCTTTCTGACGGGCGGATCTTCAGCGACCTCATTCCCAGGGGAGAAGCTGACATGATTTTGAGCGTGGAGCCGCTCGAAACCCTTCGTTATCTGGACTACCTCCGGCCTGAAGGGATCGTTGTCTCGAGCAGCACCCCGTTTATCAACATCCCAGATTATCCTGATATCGACGCCGTTCTTGGAAAGATTAGGGAAGTCCCTGGCCACATCATCATCGATTCTGAGAAGCTGGCCCGGGAAGCCGGCTCGGCTCGCACGCAGAATATGGTCATGCTGGGCGCGGCTTCTCGTCACTTGATGGTAAAAAAAGACGACCTCGTCGGGTTCATCGGAGTCCTTTTCGAAACAAAAGGCTCCAGCACAGTTGCCGCCAACATCAAGGCTTTTGAACTCGGCCGCGGCGCTGCCGGGCCTCACGCGTAGACGTGAGGAAAATCATCAAGGCTTTCATCGTGGCCATGAATGAATGGCGAGAGAAGAAGGAATGAAAAAGGGGCCGGGAATGAACCTGAGCAGGGTCAATTCCATTTTTCGAAAGGCCGAACAGGATGGCCGGCGTTTTCTCTTGGAGCCTGAAGTCTACGCCCTTCTCCGGGCTTGCGGGATCGCCACGCCGCGCTTTCTTTTTTTGAAAAAAGGAAAGAAGGCCGACCGCAAGAATATATCCGTCCTCGAAACTCCTGAGGTTGTCGTCAAGGTCGTCTCGCCTCTCATCGTCCATAAGAGCGATGTCGGAGGCGTCGCCTTTGTCCCCGCCCAGCCGGCCAGGGTCAACGAGGCGATTCGCTCGATGCTGCGGGACGTGCCGGCGAAATTCTGTGACTGGCAAAAAAAAATAAAATCCAGAGAAACCTACTCCGTAGAGGAAATCCGGAACCAGGTCAGGGGTTTTTTGGTCCTGGAAAAAGTTTCTTACGAAGACGTCGGTTTTGGGGCTGAACTCCTTGTCGGCCTGCGTCATTCGAGAGAGTTCGGGCCGATCGTGACCATGGGATTGGGAGGGCTGGATGTCGAGTACCTGAGCGAGAGGTTGAGGGAGGGACAAGCGCTGGGCATCGGGTCGGCCCACCTCCTGCGACAGGAGGAGATTGCTCCTCTTCTCAGGCCTTTGGCTTTTTTTGAGAAGCTCACCAAGGAGCATAGGGGAAGAATGGCGGCAATCACAGAGGATGAGCTTGTCAGCCTTTTTCGCTGCTTCCTCAGCCTGGGAGCGCGCTTTTCTCCCTATGTTAGGAAGTCTCCCTATGTCATCGAAGAAGCTGAAGTCAACCCCTTTGTCGTCGTCGGAGGCAGGCTTGTCCCGTTGGACGGGATGTGCCGTTTTTCCCGAGCTCACGTCCAGGCAAAACCCCGGCTTTCGGCGTCGCTGGACTTTCTCCTTCACCCCCGGTCCATCGGGATTGTCGGCGTTTCAGAAAGGATGAACCTCGGCCGTATCATCCTGAAAAATATCCTGAGGGAAGGTTTTCCCAGGGAGAAAGTCTATGTCGTCAAGCCTGGGGTTGAAGAAATTGACGGCTGCCGTTGCCTGCCGGGTGTCTCAACGCTGCCGGAGACCGTTGACCTTTTTGTCTTGACCTTGGCTGCCGACCAGAGCGTTGAGGTGATGAAGGAACTCATTGACACTCAGAAGGCCAGGTCGGTTGTCATCATCGCCGGAGGCCTGGGAGAAAAAAAGGGGACCGAAACCCTCGAGAAAAAGATAAAGGAACTCATCCGTTATAGCCGCAAGAAGGGGAGGCTCACCCCTGTCGTTAACGGCGGAAACTGCATGGGAATCTACTCGGCGCCCGGAAAGTATGACACGACGTTTATCCCTGAGTATAAGCTGGCCAGCCCGAGGGGAAAAAACCCCCGCATTGTCTATATCAGCCAGAGCGGCGCCTTCATGGCCTCGCGGATGAGCAAACTGCCGGTCGCGGAGCCAAGGTATGCGGTCTCCCTGGGCAATCAGATCGACCTCACAGCGTCCGATTACATGGACTATTTCAAAAACAAAAAGGAAGCTCCTCTTCTGGCACTCTACCTCGAAGGATTTCAGCCGGGCGACGGTTTGGCTCTGGCCAGAGCAGCCAAAGAAGCAGTCAAAAAAGGGAAAATGGTTGTTGTCTATAAGGGAGGCAGGACTCCAGAAGGCCGGGAGGCGACGTCGAGCCACACAGCCTCAGTCGCCGGAGATTATGCAGTGTGCCGCTCGATTCTTGAAACATCGGGTGTTTTTATGGCCGATGACCTGACCGAGTTTGAGAGCGCAATCCAGAACCTCCTTCCTCTGTCCGCAAAGACGCCTCGGGGAAGACGGGTCGGCCTCATCAGCAACGCCGGGTTTGAATGCGTCATTTTAGCCGACAACCTCAAGGATCAATATTGCCTGGAGCTAACCCCCTTGTCTGAAAAAACGAAAACAACGATTGCCGGTATCCTCGGTCCCCTGGGCATCGACCGGCTTCAGGATATTCGCAATCCGCTGGATGTCACTCCGGTGGCGGATGACGCCACTTTTGCTGGCTGTGTCGAAGCCTTGCTGACGGATCCAGCGGTTGATTGCGCGGTCGTTTCGCCAGTGCCGATGACTTCCGCCCTTCAGACGCTCCCTCCCGGAAAAACTCACGGGGAAAATGTCTATCAAAGCGAGGGCATCGCTTGCCGCCTGGTCGAGCTATTCAGGGAATCGCCAAAGCCTTTTGTCGTCAACATCGACGCCGGAGCAGCCTACCAGCCCCTGGCCGATCTCCTGGTTGCTGCGGGAGTCCCTGTTTTCAGGCACTCGGACCGGGCCCTGCGCTTTCTCGGCAAGTTCGTCCACCTGCGCCTTAAGGCCTTAGGGTATTCAGGCAAAAAATGAACAACGCCAAGGTTGGGATGGTCCGTCAGGCACCGGCGAGCCTCAGGGGAGGGCGTGAAGGAATGTCATAAGGGAGGAAAAATAATGAGGTCAGGTCCACGTTTAAGAGTTCGGCTTATCATTGCGTTTGCTCTTCTTTTCCTTGCTTTTATTCTCATCAGAAACGTCCTGGCTGACGGGAATCTCGGCGAGGACATGCCCAGGCCGGAGTACCCGCGGCCGGAAAAAGCGAGGATCGAGTGGGTAAACCTTAACGGCTGGTGGGATTTCGCCGTCGACCATTCTGAAAGCGGCGAGGAAAAAGAATATTTCAAGGGCGAAGGTTTTGACCAACGAATTCTCGTCCCGTTTGCCCCGGAGAGCCCGCTTTCTGGAATCGCCAACCCGGATTTCATGAAGGTTGTCTGGTATAAAAGGGCTTTCCGTGTTCCCGAATCCTGGCGCGGAAAAAGAATCCTGCTCCATTTCGAGGCCTGCGATTACCGGACGACGGTCTGGGTGAACGGCGAAAAGGCCGGGCATCATGAAGGCGGCTACACGCCGTTTTCTTTCGATATCACGGACCTGCTCACAGCATCCGAAAACCAAATTCCTTGAACCAACAGGAGGTTGTGAATGTCAAACCAACTTCCAGAACCAAAAGAAAACGACAATATAGATTGCCACCTGCAGCAGGTTGGAATGGGTACTCTTATATGCCGAGCAGCGCGACAAACTGGAGATAAAACTACGAATGAGGTTAATCCAACTATTTGCTTCAATTGTCCTGCTGGAAAGATTTTTCGGGAAGTCGGTTGCGATGCAGTTATTCCGAAGATTCGAATATATCCATATATAGGTGGCTCTTCAATGAATGTGGAAACTCTCTTTTGTAAGATTCGCAGAAGAGAGACCGTCTTGGATTTTTGCCGCACTTGCGGTCTGGTCACGGCTGAAACAACACGACAAATTCTCTCTACAGCCAGAGGGCTTTTCGAAGCTCAAAGTTTTTATTCAGCTTACAAAGATATCGAGAAAGCTCGAGAGGCAATCCGGGATGGCAATTTTGAAAATGCAGTTACAAGAAGTATTGCATGCCTTGAGAGTGTTATGCGCATTTGTCATGAAAAGTTAGGGCAACCTTTACCCACTAAAAAACAGGTTTCTGACCTATGGAAATCGACGCGAGATATTCTTCATTTTGATGAACTTGATACTTCCGGTGCAACGTTAAACCTAATGAATACTTTGTCAGGCGTTGTAAACCATCTGGGAGGGTTAAGAAATACATTAGGAGATGCTCATGGAAAAGGCATATTTTCACCTGACGTTTCGGAGAATATTGCAGAGCTTGCTATAAACACTGCTTCAACCATTTCTACGGCAATAATCCGTCGCTTTAATCAGATAAAGAAGGAGGAAGCCAAATGAGTGAAATTAGGATGAACCTTTCATTTCCTCTAGCCTGGACTATTCACGAAATGAAAGGAAAAAATCCCCTCTCCCCATGTGGGAGAGGGTCGGGGTGAGGGGGATCATTCAAAGATTCCCCCTCCCCTCTATCCCCTCCCGCCAGGGGAGGGGGCGTTTTATCGTATCATTTTGTGAATAGATCAGGCTAGATGATGACAGATTCTTCAGAAGAGAATGTCCTCTTTGTCATAAAGAATTTAAGGTCTTATTAGAAAAAGAGGAGTTAACAGATCTTGCTCAGAAAGGTATAGATTCCTTTATGATCGACCTAAAAAAAGAGACAACGGATTTAGATGAGGATGAACGTTCAGAAACTGAATTTACCTGTCCTTACTGTGGACAACGGGCGCCCAGCGATAGTTGGTGGAAACAAGAACAGCTTGCCTACGTGGGCATTGTCGCCAAAAACGTTATGGCAAAGATGGTAAATGAAAATCTCATCCGTCCACTTAAAAGAACTTTTCGAAGATCTGGTTCTGGTATGGTTTCTATACGGTTTGAAGGCAAGGAGATGGAACAACAAGAACCATGGATATCTCCTGAAGTCAATGATATGGTGATATTTGATCTTCCGTGCTGTCAACGTAAGATAAGAATAGAGGAAAATTGGTCGGATGTAGTATATTGCTTCTTTTGTGGATTTCCACATGAACATAAAAATACAGAAACGAACGGCGTATAACAGAGCGTATCTGGCTACGTGCCTTCGGCACTCCGCCCAAGTCCAGCCGAAAAGCTGGACTTCAGATACGCTCGGAACAGTTATACGCCATGCCATCTCTAAAAGGAAAGTGATGAAATGATGAGAAAAATCAAAGTATATTTAGACACATCTGTCATTTCGGCGTTGTTCGATGAAACAAACCCCGAAAGAAAATCGCTTACCGAAGCTTTTTTCAAAGAGGTAGAAAATTTTGAAGTCTATATCTCAGAAGTTGTTGATGTGGAGATTGAAAGAACACTTGATATAGGTCTTCGGAATAAAATGAAAGAGGTATCATCAAAATATTCTATGCTTACCTTAACCGATGATGTTGAATGGTTAGCGAATGAGTATATTCGGTACGAAGCCATCCCCAGAGGTTATCCTGAAGATGTTTACCACATTGCAATCGTCGTTATAAACGAAATAGATTTTCTTTTGAGTTGGAACTTCAAGCACATTGTAAGGCGAAAGACAAAAGAGGTAGTGAGAATGGTAAATACTATCCATAGGCTTAAGCAGGTCGAAATTATGACACCTGCCGAACTGTTGTAGGAGGCAATAATATGTGTAATAAAATTACAGAGAAAGAGTTAGAAGAGATAAAGAAAACGGTTGAGGAAGAATTCCCTAATGACCCGGCACTTCAGCACGTCCATATAGCAAGAAAAATCATTGCTAAGGAAGCAAAGCTTGCAGGAAAGGGTTATTTTGATTTCCTCAAGTCGCAGAAAAAACGTGTACGCTCTAAGAAGGGGGGGTTCGGACTGCACCCCAAAACTTGAACCACCCCCAGTGCTAATGCTATAATAGACATCATCAGAGGGACGAGAAGCCCTTCATGGAGGCTGATGATGTCATCAAAACACAGCAAGCGGTACACGCCTCACTTGAAGTTTCAGATT
>JBBILQ010000080.1:0-9938 GCA_037444845.1 Candidatus Aminicenantota bacterium
AGTTCTTCGGGAGACAGCCGGGAATAGAAAATTCCGATTTCCGGGTCCTGGTGTTTCAGGCTGAATTCATACATGGGCTCTTCCCTGAGAAGAAAGGAGAGGGAAGGGAAGCGGCTGGCGTACCAGGCAACCCGCTGCGGCGTGTTCGAAGCGCACAGGCATAAAAGGACAAGGTTCACAGCGAGCAGGGCCGAGATGCGCCGGGCCGATCTCGGGTTGAATTTTTCCGAGATGAGGCCGGGTTTGATTCCTTTCCAGAGCGCCACCTGGAAGAGGCCCGCGGCCAAAGCGTTGAGACCGACGTCGCGGAAATCCCAGAAGCGGCCGGGCACGATCCACTGCAGGATTTCGTCGAAAATTCCGACCGTCGAACCGATGAAGAAGGCTGCCAGGTATACACTCTTGTCCCGGATAGATTGGCTCAGGGCACGGAAAAGCAGGAATCCTAACAGCCCGTACTCAAGGAAGTGAATGGCTTCCTCCGGCGCTTTCCACAATTTCATGGTGAAATAAACATACAGGCCGGCCACGGCCGTGAGCCAGATAAGCCGGCCAGGCGACCTGATCCGGAGGCGGAAAACAATGATCGAGACGATGGCGATAAAGGCGATGCCGACCGCTGTCAGAACGGCATAACCGAAGAGCGACCTTCCCCAACGTGCCGAGACGAATGCCTGGATCGTCCGGGCCAACGGAACAATGAGAAAAATGGCCAGGATACAGAGCGCGACCCAGACCCAGGCCCAGAGCTTTTTCTTCTTCATAGAAGATGCAAATTTCCTATATTGACCCGCGAAAGAAAGCGCGATGCTTCTTCGAAACACTCATCGACCTGCCGGCGCGGCGTTACTGGAAGATCGGTCATGAGGTAGTCGGGGTGGAAGATTAGAAGAGAGTAGGGAATTTCATTGTTGAGACGCGAGATGAGCCGGGCAATCTGGCCGACCTCTTGCCTGTCGACATACTCGGGAACGAGGAGTGTCGTGGCTGTGAGGAAGTCCTTTTTGGGATAAAGTCCGGCCAGCAAAGAGAAGTTATCGAGAGTGCGGCGGTTTCCGACCCCACAAAGAGCCAGGGAAATATTCGGATGATACGCCTTGAGGTCGAACTTCACCGTGCCGCCGCTCCGGGCTGAGAGCTCTGCGGCTTTTTTAACCAGGCCGGGATGGCCGCTGCCGTTCCATTCCCAGCAGATGCGCTTTTTCCCTTCGCTCTGTTTGAGGATTTTTTGGCTGAGCCTGAGGGCGAAGGGAAGCTGCGGCTCCGGAGAGCCGCCGAAAAAGCAGACGCAGCGGACTTCAGGCTGGAGCGCTGCGGCGACAATCCTCTCCTCTGTAAGCAGAGGCGCATCCTCCAGCCTCTTGTGGGAATGATTCTGGCAGAAGAGGCAATCGAAGCCGCAACCGTAGAAAAAAACAGCCAGATTATAGCCCCTTTCCTTTGAACCATCGCAGAACCAGGCTGCGCAACAATTGGTCGGGAGAGGGTCAAAATAAATATGGACAAGGGCTGCCCGCAAGACCGTGATGGGCTTGATCCGGCCGGCAACATTTTTTCTCAAGCCGCAGTAACCTCTCTCTCCTGGCCCAAGCTGGCATTCGTTGGCGCAAAGGCGGCAAGTTGGCCCTGCCCTGTTTCTTGGCGGTCTTTCCTGGAGGCCGAGTTTTTTCCTGGAGGTGTCGTGAAAAGTCAGAGAAACGCCGGCCTCCGGAAGAGAGCGGATGCAGTCCGGGCACATTCCGACGGCCCTCGCCGCAGGTTTTGTCCGGCAAACCGAACAGTTGATCACTTGATTCTGCCTTTTCTATTGTAACGGGTTTCCAAAGGATTATCTCATAAAAAATTCTGGAAGCTAAAAAAAATGTTATCAAAAATTCTTTGACATTTAAAAAAACGTTGCCTTATAATGAAATCAAGATGCTGGCTGGAGAGGGATCCTCCTTAGCCCCGCTTCCTTTTCCTTTTTCAAACCTTGGCGCCTCGCCAGCCAGCTCCATATTGGAATATTCCGGCCATTCGATTTATTAATCCTTTTTTCCCCTTAATTTCTTTCATTTCTTTCACCATGACTACATTTGCTATCAAGAAGCTACCGGCTCTCTTTAATTTTGTCACCTTTGCGGATTAGTTGATAGTCGTACCGGCACTTGGTGGATTTTGCAAGATCAACCCGGCTGGCAAATCTCGACCTGGCTCCATCCCATAGGTAAGCCAATCTTGATTGGATGACGTCCCGGGACATATCGATTCGTTCCGATACCTCTTCGAGACAAATGAAATCCAAGGCGGCCTTTTCCAATCTCTAACAATATTTGCCAGTTTCTTCAAGAATCCGGGCGATCCTTTCCTGTTTGGCATTCTCCAAGGCCTCTTGAGAAAATACATATTGCGAAATCGGGCACAGCAAGACCAAAGCCATAAATCTCAAGAAAATCCTGAACATTGCTCGTTAAATAATTCTGAAGGCCTTCGTCACCTGAGATAGCGAGCCGCTCGTTTTTTCTACAGCAAATAAATTTAAAATATACTCACCAGACTCTATTTCCGGAATCTCGATGTTGAGGAGGAATATTATCATCTCTCCTTCTTTTGTTTCAGAGATGGCAGAGATATCAAGGGGGAAACCTTCTCCTGTTGCTTTTTCTACAAGGTAAGCGGAAATTTCAATCTCAGGAGCAGAAAGGTCAAGGATTGAGCCAACAGCAACCGCAGGCACTTTTGAATTTTTTGGCCAGGATTCCTCTAAGTAAGGCGAATATTGAGCCGGGTCAAAAGGGAAATAATCACTTAAGGTCAGATTGGCCAAGATTTTATCTTTCCGGGGAAGCGGACCTCTCTTGTAGACGGCATTTTCATCAGGATAAAGAAAAAGAGGCGGGTAAAGCTCAATAACCTTTTCTTTTCTTTCAAGAATGGTAGCTGAGGGAGAGCCGACTGCTCCCCTTCCTGTTTTCAAATTTCTGATGACAAAGCGCTGTATATTACGTCCCTCGTCAATCAAATCCAAGTTAGCGAGGGCCCGCTTTGAATTTTCTTTTTAGCGTGTATAATTTCAGGTGATAGTTTCAAAAAGGAGGGAAAAGAAATGAAACGACAAGCAACAAAAAATCCCAATCCTCACATTCTTTCCCGGCGAGAGTTTATGGAGGTGAGCGCGCTCCTCACCTCAACAGCTTTCTTTTCAGGATGGAAGCCGCGCCCTGACGGTGCTTCCTTAGAAATTGAGGAAATCGAAACCTTCAACATGCTGCGCGGGGCCCGGGAGCTCGCTATCCAGCCAGTCCTGACCTATCAGATTCCGGTCAGGCAGAAAGCCAGAAGCTGGCGCCCTTGGGGCGGTCTCGAAAACCCCAGCGATGTAGAGCAGGAGCTCTGCCGGATCAAGAAAGAACTGGCGAGTCTTGGCGCGTCTTCTGACTTTCCCCTGCGAGTGCTGCCCGCAGCAAAGCTCACGGATTCTGACGATGTCTCTTTTCTCCATGATCAGGCCTGCGACATCATCCTCGTCTATGCTGCCGGAGGATGGACAGGACTTCTTGAGAGAATTGCTGACCTTGGGAAATGGCTCATCTTCTTCGTCCGCTTTAGATCCGGCCCCTATTATCTCTGGCACGAGATTATCCATGCCCGTTTCCTCCGGAATCACACAGACAATCTGATGCAGAAGGCGGCAGGCTTTGACGATGTGGTGGTTGACGATGTTCCAGAGATTCAATGGCGGCTAAAGGCTCTTTTTGGGCTGAAAAATATCCTGGGAAGAAAGATTGTCTGCATCGGCGGGCCTGCGGGCTGGAGCGCACCCCGGGCTCCCGATCTGGCAAGACAGCGCTGGAACCTGGAAATGACGACTGTTCCTATCGAAGAACTTGAGAAAATGATCAATAGAGGAAGAAACGACAGAGATGTAATGTCCCGGGTAAGAAAAGCTGCTTCAAAATACTTAAAACAGGCATCCATTTCCCTGGAAATCCCGCCGGAGGCGCTGGCTGAGGCCTTTTTGCTGGCCGAGGTTTTTCTTGGCCTGCTCAAGGAGAACAAGGCCCAGGCCATCACCGTCAATGGCTGTATGGGAAGCTACGCCGAGATCATGCCCTGCCTGACTCTGACCCTGCTCAACGACGCTGGCTACATGGCATACTGCGAGTCCGACTTTGTGGTCATCCCCTCAGGCATCCTTTTACATTTCATTTCTGGAAAGCCGACTTTCCTTTGCAATCCGACCTATCCCCGTGCCGGCAAAATGCTCTTTGCCCACTGCAGCGCTCCCCGTAGGATGGACGGTAAAAACCTGGAATACGCCAGAATCGTCACGCATTTTGAATCTGACCACGGAGCTGCCCCCAAAGTAGAAATGCGGAAAGGCGAGCTGCTTACTATCATCAAACCTGACTTTGAGGCCCGACACTGGCTGACCTTTAGAGGAAGGGTGGTGGAAAATCCTTTTCTTCCCGTCTGCCGTTCGCAAATCATCGTGGAAATTGAGGGAGATTCTGAAAGGCTGCTCGCAAAAATGAAGGGCTTCCACTCGATGATTGCCTACGGCGATTATCTCAGGGAAATAGCCTATGCATCCAGGAAAGTGGGGATTGGGGTCGAGCAGGCAACATAAAGCGGGGGGTGGGAATAGAGGCTCAGCCGTTCTCTATCATCCAGACGATATAGCTCCGTAACTCACTGCCCAGGCAATAGGGAAGATTGAGAAGCGAGGTTGCACAATTTTGCAGGAAATTAGCAGAGAAATTTGTATCAAAATAAATAGCCTGATCTATTCACAAAATGATACGATAAAACGCCCCCTCCCCTGGCGGGAGGGGATAGAGGGGAGGGGGAATCTTTGAATGATCCCCCTCACCCCGACCCTCTCCCACATGGGGAGAGGGGATTTTTTCCTTTCATTTCGTGAATAGTCCAGGATAGATGCCGTAAAGGCATTTGTTCGGGCCGGGGGGCGTTGGAATCACCGGCGCAGGATTTCTCTAGTCCGTTCCTCCAGATGCTCCTCGAGCTTGAGGTGGGGAATCCCTTCTTCAAGCCACGGGGGAGCCGGCTGGCCCAGGAGATGATGGTCAAAGAACTCGCGCATCCGAACGGTGTAGTCTTTCTGGTTGGCCGGCTTGCGCAGGCCGTGGTTTTCTCCCTTGTACTGGAGCATGGCCACAGGCTTCCCCAGCCGCCGGAGCGAGTTGAAGTACTCGATGCCCTGGTTCCAGTCGACCGCCCCGTCTTTGTCGTTATGAAGAAGGAGAAGCGGGGTTTTGACGTTTTGAGCGTAATAGACCGGTGAATTCCTGGTGAAGGCTTCGATATTCTCCCAGTAGCCGCCTTCAAAACGGCCCTGGCTGCTCTCGAAGATGGGCTGATTGGCCGAGCCGGTGTTCCAGTAGATGGAGCTGTACATGCTGATGAGGTTCGTGAGGGGGGCGCCGGCGACCGCTGCTCTAAAGGCATCCGTCTGGGTGATGAGGAAGGATGTCTGGTAGCCTCCCCAGGAGTGACCATGAAGCCCGACACGCTCGGGGTCGACGGCTCCGGCGGCGATGGCCGCTTCGAGCGCCGGCAGCACGCACCAGGCCGCGGACAGGCCGGGGTCGTTGAGCTTGTAAGTGATATCAGGCATCAAGACGGCGTAGCCGCGGCTCGTGTAGACGGACTTGTTGAACCCCCTGGCTGAGGGCACATAATAGCTGTTCAGGCCCCGGGAGAGTTTTTCGTAGATGTAGACTATTGTAGGATATTTTTTCCCCTTATCGTAATTTGCCGGGAGGAAGAGAGCAGCCTGCAGCTTATCTCCCTTTTCGCTAACATAATCGAGAAGTATCGAGCCTGATGACCAGAGGAAATCTTTCTGCTGGGGGTTAGCGTCAGTCAGTCTCCGGCTGTTCCGGAAAGATGCATCTGTCACGTAATAATCGGGAAAGTTTTTGTATGTTTGCTTTGTGTAAAGATAGACCTCTGCCTTTTCTGGTTTGATGAGGGAATAAACGGCGTCGTCCCAGAAAAGCATCTCGGCGCCCGCCTTGCCTTTATTCACCCTGACGATGCCGCCTTTCTTAGTCCATTCCCCGTAGGCGGCGATGTAGATAGGCGCGGCCAGGTCGATTCCCTTTTCCTCCGGGTCGAGGCGGAAGCGCCTCTGGTAGCGGATGCCCTTTTCCTTGCCGTTGAGGGTGAGGTTAATTCCCTTTCCGCCGTGGACAGGAACGTTCCACACATCCCAATTATCGTAGAGGAGGACAAACATCCCGTCTTTAGCCCATCCATAAGAGTAAGGAGGGATCGGCGGGTCGACGACGTTGTGGTCGTCCTCCTTGTTGATGAACGAAGCAGGGACATCCCTGGTGATATTGAAGGTTTTGCCCGTGGCCATTTCAAACGTATGGTAGTGGCCGTTTTCGTAGTAGAGAAAGTGAGCGCCGTCTGGCGACGGCCCGAAATACCAGCGGCATTTCTGGAGAGCCTGCTTCCTGGCGCCCGTTTTCAGGTCGATGACATAGATATCCTGGTAACGGCGGCCATCCAGGTTTCCCATCCATTCATACGGCTGGTTATCCAGTCCGATAGCCCAGCGGTGCTTGGGGGCCGGTGTAACTTCCCGGACAGCGTCATCGGCGAGGCGGATGAACTTGTTCTCCTTGACTCGATAAATGCACAGGAAGCTGAAATTCTTGTCCCTTTGTTCCTGGACCTGCTGCATCGACTGAAGCCTTCTGTCTTTCCAGTGCCAGATGACCAGCTCGGGCAGGTCTTCTTTGTCCATTTTCTCCTGTTTTTGGGGAGATTCAGGCGCAGTCTTCTTCTCTTTGGAGGAGTCTTCTGGTTCTTCTTTTTCACTTTTTTCCTTGGGCTCGCCTTTTTCTTCTTGCTTTTTCTCCTTTTTCTTGACTTCATGAATGCCAAAAAGGATTCCCTCAAGGTCATCCGTCCAGAGGGGGTTGCGGTTCGGGCTGATGGTCATCCCTTCTGGAAAACTCTTGTCTTCCTTTGGGACATAGGTAATTCTCGAAGGGGAAGCGGAATCGAATCGGGCAAAGCCCACGAGGCTGTAAAGCTTGTCCTCATAGTTTTCGTCCTCTTTGCCCTTCACCGCAGCCAGTCCGGTTCCTTCTTCATTCCAGGTCAGCTTTTTATAAACAGCCTTATCACTCTCCAAGGGCAGGATGACGCCCGTCGTCATGTCTCTTGCCTGGATGCCGTTGCCGGTCTGGTCCTGAGTGTCCACGATCCAGGCCAGCCACTTCCCCTTTTTATCGAAGGCAAACTCGGCGGCGTTGCCGAAAGTCAACTGTTTTCCTGTAGTCAGTTCATAGAGGAGAAGGTCCGCCCCGCGCCATTTGTCCTTGTCTTTGCTGTCAGCCGGAGGTGCTTCCTTGGTTTCAGGAGCGCACTTGTGGAGCGCGAGCCAGGTTGACGGCTCTCCGGAGAAAGCGAATTTTTCGACCTTATCGAACTCTGTTTTTTCGCCCGAGGCGAGGTTGAGGAGGGCCGCCTTGTTATAGGCTTTTTTCTTTTCCTTCTTTAATTTTTTGGCTTCTTCTTTTTTCGGATAGATGGTGAAGGCCGCCCACTTCGAGTCGGCGGAGAAGAGAATGTCCTCGGTGAAATCCTGGGTTTCTCCGGCCGGGAACGTGAATTCTTTTTCGCTGTCTGTGCTCCGGACGATAATCTCTCCGTCTCCTTCCTGCGGGGAAAGCCTGTAGGCGAACCAGCGGCCATCCCTGGAGACGACAGGGGAACGGATGGTCTTCCAGGCTAAGATATCCTTGATGTCCTCGAGGGGTCGCAGTTTTGCGGCAGGCTTCTCCTCGCCCCACGATGGAAGGAAGGGGAGGAGGAGAAGAACCCATAAGAAGATGACGCGTGCGGTTCTTGTGTTTTTCATCGGCCGCTCCTTTTTCTTAAAATTGGTGATGTTCCATAGCCCCTATCATATCAACGATCCCGGCACTCTCTCAATCCTAATTTTTGAGGCAACCCGAGTTTTCTATTTGATGATCAAGAACCATCCTTTCCAGAACGGAAATAAACGAATCGCCATGACGACGCTTTTTGTTTTTCTTTGCCTGAACGGAAGATGGCTGAAAGCAGGATTACGGCGACTGATAGAGACGGGAAATAATACAATATCTATCGAACTTATAGTTTTACTGTGTATATTTCAGTTCAGAACCCAGGAGGCTGTGGGGGATGAGGAAGATGACCAGCATCAGGGCCGAAGCTAACAGGACCCAGCCTCGGGCCGGCTTGCCTTTCCGGCCTGCCACGAGCGCCGCCACCCACCCCACCATGGCGATGAGCGTCTTGTTATCGGTGAGGTCAAATCCGAAGGGGAATCCCGTCCACCAGGCATCGAAGGCGTATTTCTGAAGGACCGGGCCGAAGACGAATCCGCCGATGAAAAGAAAAACGACCGTCCAGAGCGCGAGCTTCCGGGGATGGCTTTTCCGGTCGAGAGCTGCCAGGCCCGCCCGCGTGGAAAAAAGCATGGCCAGGAACATGAAAATGACGTGAGCGATCAGAACCGGTGTCGGGACGCCCCCCTTAAACCGGATGATGACCTGTTCCTCGCCGGTCAGAGAGACCTCCTCTGCTCCGGTTGTCAGGAACACCCGGTAGGCCAGTTTTCCGGCCATTGGCTGGCGGGGTAGATATCCGACCAACCGGTCGCCTTCCCTTGTCATGAGCGCTTCGGTCCAGGCATCGGAAGTCTTGTATCTTTTGTATTCCAGGCGGCCTCTGATTCCAGCGTCGACGGTTCTAACAATGACCGGGCAGTCCGAGGTTATTTCGTAACTGCGCAGCAGCTCGAAACGGATTTTCTCTCCTGCCAGGACAGCCTTTCCACTCAGAGGATAAGTGGGGCCGGTCATCCTCTGATAGACGGCACTCGCGATCGTGATGAAGAATGCTAAAAGCCAAAGAAGAAGCTTCCTCATTTGGCCTCCTTTATTTCTACCCCGCCCAGGATGGCGGTCGCCTTGATGGACAGAGTCTGCGGGCTCTCCTGCCCCGGTGCATACGAGTGCTCGTTTTCGACGCTTCCCAGCACCGGGTGGCCTTCGACATGGACCTGCCAGGTTTTTGGCGCCTTGATTTCGATCCCGCCGAGGATGGCGGTCGCTTCGACCGATGCTTGGCCGCCGCTCAACCGCGCCCGGCTGAAATCTAACTCCATCCCGCCCAGGATGGCGGTCGCTTTCCCGCCGCGGAAATCCTGGGATTCGAGACGGCGCGTGACGCCCGAGAACATGGCGAATTCGTCGATTTCATCCGCCTTCTCGCCTGCCGATTTCTTAGCTGTTCCTCGCAAAAAGGCCCCGAACAAAATCCACAAACCCGCCAGGATGATCAGGAGGGGCCAGACAAAATGCCAGGCGCTGCGGCCGAGGATGTGCCATTTGCCCAGCATGAAAAGAGAGCCGATGACAATGAGGACTACCCCTCCGGCGGTGTGGCGGAACTGGTTGGTCACAAGATGCCAGAGACCGCCAAAGATGAGAAAAAGCGGCCAGTAGAAGGAGATGAGATCGCCGAAATCCAGCCGCCCCATCCGGTCTAAGAGCAGCAGAACGCCCACGACGATAAGCAGAAGCCCCCAGAAAATCCGACTCGACGAACTCTTATGAGAGGTCATTTATCACTCTCCTTGTCCTGCCTTTATACCATAGATGGGGACTGTCCTCAAGGAGGCGTACCGTCCCGATTCATTCAGAGGCGGCGGATGTTCATCCCGCCGCTGACCTCGAGGACAAGCCCAGTGGAATAAGGAAAGTATCCTTCCGGATTTCGTAGACGTTGATCCCATGTTCGGCGAGGCGGTCGGCAAAGAGAGCTGCCGCCTGGCTGAGAGCCGCCCTCAAGCCTCCCACCTGGCCGGAATTGAGCGCCTAGTGGTGCGTCTCATAAATAACTTCACTTAAGTCGCGGTCCCTGAAGGCGCA
>JBBILQ010000081.1:0-9117 GCA_037444845.1 Candidatus Aminicenantota bacterium
GATCTACACCCATGTCAGCCGGGACAGGCTTCGTCAGGTCTACGAGAAGTACCACCCTCGCGCCTGAGGCTTGTGCCTCCTGTTGAGTCAGGTCTTGTTGAATGGCGGGAGGCTGTCAACGATGGCGAGCGGCCAACCACAGATTCGGGTGTATCATCTACAATTTCTATAGATTATATAGAAATCATATGCTTAATAGGCTTTGCTCGGCCGGGCCTTGTGGGGAATGATGGCCAGCTTAACGTCGACCTCGTGGTTGTGAGAGACAAAGATTGTTTGCTGCTGCTTCATCTTCCACCTTTGACTCTTCCAGGTCCAGGAGTATGTCCGTTCCAGGCGGCCGGCGTAGATCTCCGTCTCTTCCAGGGCGATGCGGTTGGAACCCTTGGTCACGAAATTATTGTAACTCATTTCGCCATCGCGCTGGTTGTTCTCTGCTGAAGCGGGGAAGAGGAGAAGAATTTTTTCCGGGGCTTCGGCCTGGGGAATGACGATTCCGTTGACGATAAAGTCGAAATGGAGTTCAGAACCCTTGCGGAAAATGTAATTGAAGACGAAAGAGGGCCTGCCCCTGAAGTCACTCGTTTTGAAGAACGTGACGGCGTTCGAACCCGAGCCCGATTCCTGGGCGTCCCAGGCGCGAAGGTCGCAGTCAAGAGGATAGAGAAGGTAGTCATGGTCGTCGCGCTCCATTGACCCCAGCCAGCGGACGGCAAAGGTGTAATTCCCCAGGAAACGCCCCTCGCCTCCCTCAAGCCGGTACTCGCCTTGCGCCCTCAAATCCAAAATAATTTCCCACCAGAGAGGAGGATCTTGGCCAGGGCCTGAAACGAGGCTTCCCGCCATCCGGGAGAGGGCAAGAGCAAAAACGAGCAAGCCCACAAGCAGACAAGAAACGCTCTTTTTTGCCTTCACGTCCGTTTTTTCCGGGCCAAGAGTATTCTACTTTTTTGCCGCGCCCTTGACAAGCGCGAAGGACTCTGCTATCTTAAAACTTCTATACTTTTCAGTTTAATTATTGAACCGCCCGGTTCTTTCAATAAACCAATAAGTTGAAGACAAGGCAGGAGACATGCAAAAAAGCGACATCAGGAGAGAGAGAGAGGAACGACGGCGGCAGGAATACCGCCGGCTCATCCTCCAGGCGGCCGAGAAGGTCATCGTCCAGAAAGGCACAGACGCTATGACCATGGATGACGTCGCCCGAGAGGCTGCCTTTTCAAAAGCCACGCTCTACAATTATTTCCGGAGCAAAGGCGAGCTCATCCTTGAACTCCTGGAAAACTATTTCGAGGAGTTCAACCGTGAAGTGCTGAAAATCAAGGCTCTCAAGCTCGGCGCCGTCGAAAAACTCAAGCGGGGTATTCAATTTTATCTTCGGATAAACCAGGAAAAAGAGAACATTTCTCGCATGTTGATGATGGGACGGTCGTTTATGGACAAAATGAGAATTCTGGTCGGAAATGAGAACAAGTCGGTTTCGAAAAAGGACAGGCAGTTTATCGACCGGCTCAAGGTCAGGCGGAGAGAAATCCTCGACGGCGTGGCTGACATTCTGAGAGAAGGCATGGCGTCCGGAGAATTCCGAAAAGTTGACGTCTCTAAGGCCGTCGCTTTTTTGGAAGCCGTCCTCTGGGGGTATTGCCATGTCCGCTTCTGGCGCGATAAAAAATACAGCGTCCGGGACGCCGCCAATTTCATCCATGCTTTTATGCTTCAAGGGCTTGAAAAAAAAGACGAAAACGGGAAAGGAGACAGATGATGAAAAAGACCGTTGCGATGATGATCGCCTGGCTGCTGACTGCGGCGGGGCCGCTTGCCAACGCTCAGGAAAGGCTGACGCTGACGTTGGAAAAGAGCATCAGCCTGGCCCTCTCCCAGAATCCTTTTTACCTCGCTTCGCAGGAAAGAGTTGAGGCCTCGCAATCCAGGCTCAGGCAGGCCGCTGCCCAGTTCTTCCCCAGCCTGAACGCTTCAGCCCTGCAGAACCTCGATGAGAAGGTTTTCATCCTCGAGTTCCCGTCGTTCATCCCCGGCGGTCAGCCCCAGAGGGTGGCCATCGACTTCACCAAAGACTACCAGTTCTCCTTTTCGCTTGCCCTTCCTCTGTTCACAGGAGGTCGGTTGACCGCTGGCTACAAGCAGGCCAGGTACAACCTCTTCTCCGCCCAGGAATCGGTCAGGCAGACAAGCCAGGAGACGGTCTTTAACGTCAAACGAGGTTATTGCGGCTACTTGCTGGCCAGGAAGCTCATCGAAGTCTCGGAAGAAGCCCTCAGCTTAGCGGAAAAGCTCTCCAGGAATGTCAAAAATATGTATGACGTGGGCATGGCTTCCCGGCTGGACATGTTGCGGGCTGAAGTCCGCGTTGCCAACCTGAAGCCGTCGGTCCTCCAGGCCAGGAATAACCTTGCCGTGGCCGAGCTCAACCTCAAGACTCTCCTTGGACTGGACCTCGCCCAGCCTGTTGAGATCATCGGCGAGATGACCTACACGCCGGCTGAGGTCAGCTTGGAGGAGAGCCTGGCCAAGGCCCTTACGAACAGGCCCGAGCTCAGCCAGGTCAATTACCAGAAAAGAATGGCCCGGGAGATGGTGAAGATTGCCAGGGCAACCGGCTTGCCCACCTTGGCTGTCTCCGGGAATTACAGTTATTGGGCCGATCTATTCAATTTTAAGAAAGATAACTGGCAGAGCTTTTATTCTTTCAACCTCGTCCTGAATATCCCCATTTTTAACGGCTTTTCTGCTTCAGCCCGGGTGGCCGAGTCGGAGGCCATGATCCGGGAGATCGAGCACACAGAGAAGGGCCTTATCGGCGGAATCAAGCTTGAGGTGGAATCGGCTGTCTTAACGCTCAACCAGGCCAGAGAGTCCCTCCTCACTCAGGAGAAGAATATAGAGCAGGCCCTGGAAAGCGTGAGGGTAGCCGAGCTCAATTACACAGAGGGTTTGGCCACCATTCTCGATGTCGATTCGGCCCAGGTCGCCCTCAGTGAAGCGCGGATCAATTATTTGCAGGCTTTGTATGAATACACAGTTTCTCTGGCCCAGCTGGAGAAAGCTGTGGGGCAGGGTTGGAAACAGTCCGAATGAGTCGGAAGAAGGAGATGAACATGAAACGATTCAAGAGCGTAAACATCCTGTTGGTTTTTTCTCTGGGCGTGGCCGTTTTGTCGTCCTGCCGGCCGCAGAAGAAAGAAGAGGCAACTTCGGAAACCTTCGGAGCTGCGCAGGTCAAGGTGTTCAAAGTCAAGAGGCAGAGAATATCGGAGAAGCTTTTCTACACGGGGACGCTCGAAGCCTGGCAGAGAATAAACATCACTCCCGATACGGGCGGAAAAATCGCCCGAATCTACGTCAACGAAGGCGATCGCGTGGCCAAAGGCCAGGTCCTGGCCGAGCTCGACACGCAGGCCATCGAGCTTCAGCTCAAACAGGCCGAAGCCGCTTTGGCTGTAGCCCAGGCCCGGTACAACGACTCCCGGACCAACCTGGACCGGATGGAGCGTCTTTTCAAGGAAAAGGCCGTCTCCGACCAGCAGTATGAACAGGTCCGGCTGGCCTTCGACGCTTCGAAGGCTCAGCTTGACCAGGCGCAGGCCGCTGTCAACCTGGCGAGACACAGCCTTAACGTGGCCATCATGCAGGCCCCCTTCAGCGGGATCATCGCGTCGAAGAACGCCGATGTGGGGGACGTCATCAACCCGATGATGGGGTCGTTCTCGCAGGGAAGCGGCGGCGTTCTCACGCTCGTCGATTTCTCACGGATCAAGATCCGCGTGAATGTCTCGCCGTTAGACATCACCCGTGTCAAGAAAGGGCAGTCGGCCATCCTCAGGGCGCCTTCGCTTCCGGGACATGAGTTCAGTGGGACAATTACCGTCGTCAACCTGGCTGCTGACCCGCTGACCAAAAAGTTTGGCGTTGAAGTCGCTGTCGACAACCCGGACCTCGTGCTCCGGCCCGGGACTTTCGGCGAGATCGTTCTCGAAATCAGCACCCATGAGGATGCCCTCGTCGTTCCTCAGAAAGCCATTCTTTCGAACAAATACCTCTTCGTCGTCGAGGGCGGCAGGGCGGTCAAACGCGAAGTTGTTCTCGGCCTTCAGAACTCAGCCATGGTCGAAATCACGAGCGGCCTTGCTGAGGGCGACGAGGTCGTCGCCGAAGGCAACTTCGGCCTGGAGGAAGGAGCAACAGTCATTATTATCGGTGAGGTCATGCCATGAAGCTACCAGAATATTCCGTCAATCGCCGGGTGACGACGTCCATGGTCGCCATGATCCTGGTCGTCGTGGGTTTTATCGCTTTTTCCCGTCTGGGGCTGGATTTTTTCCCTGATATCGAATTCCCCACGGTTTCCGTGATTACGACCTACCGGGGAGCTGCCTCTGAAGACATCGAGAAAACCATCACAAAGCCTGTCGAGCAAATCATCAGCTCGGTGAACCGTGTGAAAAAGGTCTCTTCTACCACCCTGGAGGGGGCCTCAGTGATCATGGTCGAGTTTGAGTGGGGCACGAACCTTGATTTCGCCGCCCAGGATATCCGGGACCAGGTCGGCCTGTACAAGGCTTACCTTCCCGCAGAGGCGAGCGATCCGTTGGTGGTCAAGTTCAACCTGGCCATGATGCCGATTATTTTCTACGGCATAACGGCCAGCATGCCCACCGTCGAGCTCCAGAAGCTGATCGAAGACGAAGTGGCTCCCAGGCTGGAAAGGATTGACGGCGTGGCTTCGGCCCGCGTTTTCTCCACAGAAGTCAGGGAAATCTTGGTTGGGATCAACAAAGCATCGCTCGAGGCGCGAAACCTCTCCCTCGACCGTGTCCTGGCTGCTCTGGCGTTGGAGAACGTGAACCTGCCGGCCGGCTACCTCGTCGAGCGCCACTCTGATTATCTGGTCAGGACGCTGGGCGAGTTCGAGTCTCTCCAGGACATCGGCCGGGTGGTCATCGGCAACACGGCCGCAGGAGAGCCCATTTTCCTCGCCGATATCGCCGACATCAAGGACACGATGAAGGAAAGCCGCTACGTCGGCCGGATTCAAAAACAACAGGGGGTTTTTCTGATCGTCAACAAGCGCTCGGGCGCCAACACGGCCATCGCCGGCAACGAGGTCAAAAGGGAGCTCGAGAAGATCAAGAGGATCTTGCCGCCAGATGTCGAATTCTTCGTCGCCATGGACCAGTCCGAGATGATCACCCGGGTGGCAAGCCGGACAGCGAGTAACGCCGTCCAGGGTGGTATCCTGGCTATCCTGCTCATCTTCCTGTTCCTGAGGAACTGGCGTCCGACACTGACGATCGCCATCGCCATTCCTCTCTCCGTCATCACGACTTTTATCGCCTTTTATCTGGCTGGATATACTCTTAACCTGTTGACGCTCGGAGGTTTGACTCTCGGCGTTGGGATGCTCGTCGATAACGCGATCGTTGTCATCGAAAACACGTTCCGCCATATAGAGGAAGGAAGGGACAAAAAGAAGGCGGCCATCTTTGGGGCCTCTGAAGTCGGCATGGCCATCACCGCCTCGACCCTGACGACCATCGTCGTCTTCTTCCCGGTCGTTTTTGCCCAGGGCATCACCGGAAAGCTCACCCGAGGACTGGCCCTGGCCATTGCTTTCTCTCTTTTATCTTCTCTTTTCGTGGCCCTGACAATCGTTCCCATGCTTTCATCTTTGCTGTTTAAACCCCGGAGCGCGAACAACCACAGCCAGATTGTGGGCCCTAAAGTTGAGGGCAACCGGCGCCGGCAGCGCTTTCAGTTTGAAAAAGCGAAAGAGCTTTATCGCGGCTGGCTCACTCGCGCGCTCGAGCGGCGCTGGCGGGTTCTGGGCGGGGCGATTGGCGTCTTTGTCCTGTCCCTGGCGATTGTACCCTTTTTGGGTACAGAGTTCATGCCCAGCATGGACCGAGACATGATCCTCCTCAAGGTGAAGATGCCTATCGGCACGGCGCTCGAAGAGACAAACCGCGTGCTCTCGCTCGTCGAGAACTTGATGATGCAGCAGCCCGAAATCAAGATCGTCACGGCTCAGGCAGGATCGGGCGCCGAAGAAGACCCCAGCGACACGGCCTCGAGCTTCAGCAACGCCGGGCCGCATGAAGGAATTCTTTGGGTTGGGCTTGCGGATCAGAAAAGCAGGAGCCTCAGCGACGTCCAGATCCTGGAAAAAATCCGCCGCCTGCTGCCGCGCATGGAAAACGTCAAGTTTGAAGCTTTAGACATGAGCCAGATGATGACCGGCGCTCAATCTCCGGTCGACATCAAAATTTTCGGAAAAGAGCTGGCGATGATGAAAGAAATCGGCGACAGCATAGTGGCCAGAATCCAGGACGTTGAGGGGCTGAGGGACCTAACCCACAGCTTAGCCCAGGGAAAGCCCGAGTATCAGATCAAGGTTGACCGGGAGAGAGTCGCCAAGCTCGGCCTCATGGTCAGTCAAGTCGCCAACGCCGTCCAGACAGCGACTTTAGGCCGGGTCGCCACCCGCTACAGGGAGGAAGGCGAAGAGATCGACATTCGCGTCCGCTTCCAGGAGGAATACAGGAATAGTCTCGCTGAAATCGCCAGTATCCCTCTCGTCACGCCGCTTAACAAAGTTGTTTACTTGAACCAGGTGGCCACGATCACGAGAGGAGAAGGGCCAATCCAGGTCACGCGAGAAAGCCAGGCGCGCCGCATTTCCGTGACGGCGAACATCGCCGGCCGCGACCTGGGAAGTGTCGTCCGGGATATCAAGAAACGGATCGCGCCGATCGAAAAACAGCTTCCTTCCGGCTACTTCCTGGAATTCGGAGGCGCTTACGAGCAGATGCAAGAAGCTTTTCTCGTCCTTGCCGGGGCCTTTGCCCTGGCCGCGCTTTTGACGTACATGGTCATGGCTTCCCAGTTTGAGTCTTTCCGCCATCCTTTTGTCATTATGTTCACGATCCCTCTTGCTCTCATTGGTGTCGTCCTGGCACTTCTTGTCAGCGGGCAGTCCATTAACCTTCCCGTGCTGATCGGGTTTATCCTCTTAGGCGGCATCGCCGTCAACAACGGCATCGTCATGATCGATTACATCAACCAGTTGAGGCGCCGCGGGGTAGCTGCCACAGAGGCCGTCGTCCAGGGAGCCGTTACCCGATTGCGGGCCGTGCTCCTGACCGCTCTGACCACCATCCTGGGGATGTTGCCCATGGCCCTGAGCACTTCTGAAGGGGCTGAGATGAGAGCGCCGATGGCCATTGCCGTCGTCGGCGGGCTGACCGCCACGACCTTCCTGACGCTGTTTATTATTCCGATTATTTATAGCCTTTTTGAAAAGATTTCTTTTAATAAAAAGGCCGCCGTAAAGAAAATTTAATATCTCAAGAGAGCACCGATTTTTCCGAACCGGTCAAGCCGGGAAGGCGGCGTGATGTAGCGGACCTGGCACTTATTGTCCATCGCCCGATGGACGCTTTCGTGGATGATGTCCTGGACTTTTTCCGTCTTGATGTTGCAGACAGGGCACTGGAGCTCATTGGTGTAGAGGAAGCGGCATTTGGGACAGGCCCATCCTTCGGCGGAGAAGTTCCGCGCGACGACCAGAGCCCGGACTTCGGCGGCGTTCAACTTCCAAAGAACCTCCCTTACGCCTGAAACAGCGCGGCCGCCCTTTTCGAGCTCCGTTATGAGCGACTGCACTAAAGCCTTCTCCTCCTCTTTCCTTAATTTTGTCTCGATTTCTATGGATTGCCTGAGGATTTTGTCCTCTGAATCATTCGAATTCGTCTTGATCCAGCCCTTCAGGCGATCCCGCAAGTAGGGATGGAGGAGCGTTTCGATGTCCGGGCGGTATTCTTCCTTGGAGCCCAGGAAAAGCCAGTCGAACCTGTCTCTCTTGAACAGGTCGAAAGTCTTCTGGGCAGCCCTTTTGAAATGCTCGTGAAGATGGGCGCCGATGTGCCTTTCAATGCGCTTCGATTCGTAACCCTGCCAGCCGCCCTCTTTAACCCGGCTGGGAACGTCACTGGTTAGCGTTTCGATGAGAGAGATTTCTCCCATGAAGACGCTGTACCAGCGGGCTGTCTGACGGTCCATCAAGAAGGCACAGATGTGGCGGTATTCGTCCATGATCGTCAAAAGAGGCCTGACATAAGGAGTCCGGTCAAAGAAGATGTGGTTCCGCGGCGCCCGGGGCAGGGAGAACTCCTGCCAGAAATTCTCGCAGGCGCAGGAAAAGAGGGCAAGCCCCGGAGCTGTAAAAGTCGGCAACACCTGCGTCCCAAAGCGGCTGATTTTTTCCAGATCCCCGGTCAGCGAGTCCTTTTTCCTTCTGTCGGCTTCGAGTGTCTCCAGCCGCGTCCGGCCCTGATTGAGCAGGTTCTTGAAAAAAACGGAGATTTGTTTTTTTGTCAGCCGGCTCTTGTCCGTGTCAAGAAAGAAAGAGGTCGTCAAAAAATTTTCACTCCTAAGTCGAAGGAGAGCCTGGATTTGTTTCCGCGAAGAGAATTTCATCAAACCTCCTTTGTTAAATTAAGTTAGCCCTGAAACGGGGCCAATCGGCAAGAAAAGCGCACTTTTTCTTGATTTCCCTTAATCTACACGTTCCCTTTTTCGGCCTGGCTTGAACGTTTGAAAAACGTCTTCACGCACTCTTTAAGATAAGAACTGAAGCCGCGTTTGTCAAGTTCCCGAGGGCTGCTGGCCAATTCACTTTGGGACTGAGCAATCGGCCCCGGGCGCTGTCGGCAGAACCCCTTTGTCGCGACACCCAGCCAGTATGTTTTCGCAGAGCGTCAGTGTGCACAGTTCATGACAGCCACGACTAAATAATTGAGATAAAATGGGATAGAGGAGATCAAGGAAGATGAAAAAAGACAGGGTTAAATGCCATGAGAGAACAGTGCGCTGGCCTGAAGTTGCTGCGGCAGCGCTTCTCTGCCTTATCGCCGCTTCTGGCCTCGAGGCCCGGCTCCGTTTTATCGGTCCCAACCCCTACTATTCATTCCTGACCTACCCCCAGGATTCGCGGCTTTTTCGCCCCGGTTCAAGCTTCTCTTTTTTTTATTTTAGGACGCGGGGCTGGATGGGACATCTCGATATGCCGGAGATTTCGCCCAGTCCCACCTATGTCAATAC
>JBBILQ010000082.1:0-8896 GCA_037444845.1 Candidatus Aminicenantota bacterium
AAGTTTTTAAAAAGGAGGAATGATGAAACCTAAAAAACTTCTGGTTTTTGGAGCTTGGGTTCTGCTGCTTCTTTTTATCCTCCCCCTGGTCCTTCCGGCGCAGGGAACAAAGGCGGATTACGAGCGCGCAGCAGGCCTCAGAAATAAGCTGCAAAACCTTGTGCTCAATGCCGTGGACAGGAGCGGCTGGATAGAAAAGACGACCCGCTTCTGGTACCGCAGGTCGGTCAAGGGCCGCTTTGAGTTCATGGTCGCTGATGTGGCCACGCAGAGCAAAAAGCCTGCTTTCGACCACGAAAAATTGGCAGCAGCGCTGGCCGCTGCCTCGGGGGAAAAAGTGGACGCCCAGAACCTTCCGTTTATGTTTATTTCCTTTGTTGATAAAGAGCAAGCCCTGGAATTTGAGTTCGGCGATTGGAGATGGAAATGCGATCTGAATACCTACGCCTGCACCAAACTGGGCCAGGCTGAGCGCCGCGGCCGTCCTGGTTTAAGATGGGATATGTGGGTGAGAGGTCCCGCGCCAGAAGCAGCTTCGGCTGAAGCTAAAACCTCTCCGGACGGGAAGTTGGAAGCCTTCATTAAAAATTACAATGTCTTTGTCCGGAGCAAAGATAAAAAAGAAGAATTCGCTTTGAGCAGCGACGGCTCTGAAGGCGATTATTATACCTATGCCTCTCTCGTTTGGTCGCCAGATTCCAAGAAAGTCGCTACCTATCGCCTGCGCCGGGGCTACCATCGGATCATCCATTATGTCGAATCTTCTCCGGCCGACCAGCTTCAGCCAAAACACTGGTCCATGGAATACGCTAAACCGGGTGATGCCCTCGATATCGACCAGCCGGTCCTCTTCCACGTGGATACCAGAAAACAAATCAACGTGGACAACAGCCTTTTCCCCAATCCCTTTGACCTCTCGAACATCGTCTGGCGCAAAGATGGCCGCGCTTTCACTTTTGAGTACAACTCGCGCGGGCATCAGGTTTATCGCGTCATCGAAGTCGATGCCGCTTCCGGCCAAGCCCGCGCCGTGATCAACGAGGAAAGTCCCACCTTTTTCTGCTACTCGGGCAAAAAATACAGGCATGATGTCGCCGACGGAAAGGAAATCATCTGGATGTCCGAGCGAGATGGCTGGAATCACCTTTATCTTTATGACGGCGAAAGCGGCCAGGTCAAAAACCAGATCACCAAAGGTAAGTGGGTGGTACGCGGGGTTGACAAGGTGGACGAAGAGAAGCGGCAGGTATGGTTCCACGCAAGCGGCATGATTCCGGGTCAAGATCCGTATTTTGTTTATTATTACAGGATCAATTTCGACGGCACTGGACTGACCCTGTTGACCGAAGCCGAGGGAAATCACAACGTTACTTATTCACCAGACATGGCTTACTACATCGACACCTGGTCACGAGTTGACAGCCCGCCCGTCTGCGAGGTTCGCCGGACCTCAGACCTCGCCGTCGTCATGCAAGTCGAAAAAGCCGACATCAAGGAACTCATCAAGGCCGGATGGAAGGCGCCCGAGGTCTTTGTCTCCAAAGGAAGGGACGGAAAAACTGATATTTGGGGAATTATCTTCCGGCCGATGGATTTTAACCCTAAGAAAAAATATCCCGTCATCGAGAACATCTACGCCGGACCGCAAGGCTCTTTTGTCCCCAAATCGTTCAGCGCCTTCAACCCGATGCAGTCATTGGCGGAACTCGGGTTTATCGTTGTCCAAATCGACGGAATGGGCACGTCGAACCGTTCCAAGGCTTTTCACGATGTCTGCTGGAAAAACATCGGTGATGCCGGCTTCCCCGACAGGATTCTCTGGCATAAAGCCTTAGCCGCCAAATACCCCTATTATGATATCAGCCGGGTCGGTATTTACGGCAATTCGGCTGGCGGCCAGAATGCCCTGGGAGGGCTTCTTTTCCACCCTGAATTCTATAAGGTCGGCGTTTCGTCCTGCGGCTGCCATGACAACCGCATGGACAAAATCTGGTGGAATGAGCAATGGATGGGGTGGCCCGTAGGGCCCGAATATGCGGCTTCATCCAACGTGGAGAACGCTCATCGTCTTCAGGGAAAGCTTCTCCTCATCGTGGGCGAGATGGACACGAATGTGGACCCGGCATCGACGATGCAGGTGGTCAACGCGCTCATCAAGGCCAACAAGACGTTCGACCTTCTGGTGATTCCGGGCGGAGGCCATGGGATGGGAGGGCCGTATGGTGAGCGGAAGCGCAATGACTTCTTTGTTCATCACTTGCTCGACGTCAAGCCGCCTGACTGGAACCGCGGTGAAGCTAAGAAATAAGACGATCCCGAATTAATGGATAGAGGGAAGGCGCAAACATCTCAAGGTCTCAATCTTGGCCCGCTGCCATCTCTCCTTAGGGATAGAAAGGAAAACATCGACCAGGCGGGGATCGAACTGGCTGCCGCTGTGGCGTTCGATTTCTCTCCGGGCTTCTTCGATCCCCTGGCCTTTCCGGTAAGGCCTGTCCGAGGTGATGGCGTCGATTGTATCAGCCAGAGAAAAAATCCTGGCTTCCAAAGGAATAGCGCCCCCCGCTAAGCCATAGGGATAGCCTTGGCCGTTGTAAAACTCATGGTGAAAGAGGACAACCTGAGCAGGCCGTTCGAGGAAAGAAAATTCCTCGATGAGTTTGTAGCCAAGGAGCGGATGATCCTTGATAATTTCTTTCTCGATCGTGCTCAGAGGACCTTTCTTATTCAGGATTGAATCCGGTATGCCGATCTTCCCGATATCATGAAGGAGGGCTCCTCTTTCAAGGTCAACCAGGGATTTCCTGTCTTCGATGCCCAGTTCTCTGGCCAGGAGCAACGTGTAGCTGGCCACAAACTGCGAGTGCCCGATCGTGTCTTCGTTGTCATCCGTAGCGGCGATGAACTGAATCAAGTTGGAATTAAAAAAGAGCTGTTTCTCTAAGTAGTCTGCTTCATCCAGGTCATCCTTCTCCCTGAAGATTTCTTCGTACCAGAAGCCAAGGTCCCGCATGGCTTCTTTGGCCAGGAAAATTTTATGGGGCTTTAATCCGATCCGCTTCCAGAATGGATGGGCTGCCTCCTTTCCAGGTATTCCAAGGAAATTTTCATTCCCCTTGAGGGCAACCATGTATTCGACCTCATCCCGGTCAAAAAACCAAGAAAGGCGAGTCTGCCTGCCGCGAAAATCCTCCAAGAGCAGCCGGTTCGCTTCCTTGGGATGAACCTTCACCGATTCAGCCTGGGCCTCCACGGGATATACAACTCTCGTCTCGTTCATGGCATTATATTAGTCGCCTGGGACTGGGAAAGATTGAAATTTCCGCATTGCCGGCGTTTTCAGGTCTCACCCCCACCCCCCTCTTTAGGGAGGATTTTCAGGCTCGAATTCCACCCTTGTCAGGAAATTTTCCTGCTTATATAATGATTTTTGTGGAAAAAAGGACAGTCGAGGTTGATCTCGAAGAAGTTGTCGTCAAATACCGGCCTATCGTTAGCTTTAAAGTCAAGAAATCCCTGGGGACGCACACGCCTGACTGGGAGGATGTTGTCAACGAAATCATCACCCAGGTCATAGAAAAAGTCAAAAAAAACGAGTTCCGAGGGGATTCTTCGATCGGAACTTTCATCTACACGATCACGACCCGCAGGATCGTTGATTTTATCAGGCAAAAAACAAAGATTTTAAAGGGCATCCCCGAGCCTGTCCCCTTGCCCGACCCCTGCGATGACGCGGAAAGCAGAGAAAGGGCTCGGGTCCTGGCCGAAGCAATCAAGGAGCTCAAACCCAAGTTTAAGGAGGTCTTAAACCTTTATTATTACCAGGAGCTCTCCAGGGAAGAAGTGGCTCAGAAACTGGGCATTTCTCCGCGAAGAGTGAGTGAGCGGCTGAACTATGCCCAGAAGCTCCTAAGGAAGATGGTCAAGCAATGAAATTTTTCCGTTTTTTCCCTCATCTGGCGACTAAATTGTTGAAACCGGATGAAAGGTGAGCGAGCATGAAAAAATGCCAATTTGAGGACCACATCGACAGCTACCTCTTGAACAAATTAGAGGGGGAGGAGAAGGACATCTTCGAAGAACATTATTTTAACTGCCCCAAGTGTTTCCAGAAAACGCATGAAAGAGATGAGATCATTTCTGCCATCAAGACGAGAGGCGTCTGGATATTCAAAGGAGAAACTGGCCCCGCGAGAAGAGCTTTTGTTCCGGCTTTTGAGAGAGTGACAACCTTCTTTACTCCAAGACAATGGGCAACGGTGGCAACGGCAGCAGCCATCCTCCTTGTGACCGTTTTTGGCGTTCTGCCCCAATTCAGGAGCTCTGCCCCCCGGTTTGTTTTGAGCGAAAAAGATGTTGTCCGGGGGAAGACCTTGAGCCTCATCTCGCCGGTCATTGATGTCAAGACAGCGCCGGCTTTCTTCGAATGGACCGAGCTCGGGGGCGACGTCGAATACAAGATTTACGTCTCCAACCATGGTCTTCTGTGGACGGCGACAACGAAGGACAATAAGATAGCCGTGCCTGATGAAATCAGGCAGCTCATGACCCCGGGCGAAAATTATTCCTGGCAGGTGAGGGCGTTTTCGACCAAGGGAACGCTCATCGCGGTCTCAAGCAAAGTGCAATTCCAGCTTGGGCCGAGCGAATAATCTCATCCTCGCCCGCGGCGCTCAGTCTTCGATCAAACTCTCTTCCTCGATATACATCCGGCCGCGACTTTCCTCCTCAAAGGCTAAACAGCACATCAGCCGCCCGCAAAGCCCCGATATCTTGGTGGGGTTGATGACGATCTGCTGTCGCCTGGCCTTTTGAATCGTCACCGGCTCGAACGCCTTCATGAAGCTGAAACAACAGAGAGAACGTCCACAGACGCCCAGCCCGCCGATCATCTTGGCCTCGTCCCTCACCCCGATCTGCCGCATTTCAATCCTCATTTTCAGCTCTTTGGCCAGGTCTTTAACCAGCTGCCGAAAGTCGATCCGGCCGTCGGCTGTATAGAAGAAAATCCCTTTTTTTTCATTGAAAAAATATCTGACCGCTACCAGCTTCATGGGCAGGTTTCTCGCCTTTATCCTGTTCAGGCAGAAATCATGGGCTCTCCTCTCTTTCTGCTTCAGCCACTCGAATTTTTTGATGTCTTCGTCGGTCGCTTTGCGGATGATTTTGACAGCGCCACTGGACGCTTTGTGGACGTGGCAGATTTCGCTCGAGATGTCAACCACTTTAGCCAAATCGCCGCCGAGTTCTGACTCGACGAGGCAGACATCTCCCCTCTCGACACTTTCCTCCCCTCTCGCAGCACGGAGAAGCTTGCCCGTGCTTTCGGAGACAACGCAGACAATCTCAGCCATGGCATCAATCTCCCATGAGAGAATAGAACGAACTGACGAGCAGGCCCAGGTTCAAGTTTTTGTCGAGGCCTGAGATGACCCGTTCGACCTGGCTTTGGCAGTCCCACGTCTTCTCCAGGCTCGCCGCTTCCTCCAAAGCACGAAGTTTCGCCGCATAGTCGGGATTCAAGAGAAGAGCCGGCTCTCCTCTCTCTTTGACCAACATCAAGTCTCGACAGAACGACGAAAGAATCTCCAGCGTTTTATCGAAGTCCTCCCTTATCAGGCGCCGCTGGGCGAAGGCATAAGTATTCAGAAAAGCCGAAGAATCTCTCTTCCCCAGAAGCGAGAGGAAAAAGGCCCACGCCTCTTCTCTTTTGTTCTGGATCTCTTCCCAATCCGTATCGAGGGCCTCTTCCATGTTTCCCCGGACGATAAGAGAGATGATCCTGGCCCTTTCTTCGGGATAGCCTTTCTCGACCAAGAGTTTCCTGATATCTTCTTTCCCCACCGGAGTAAACTGAAGGACTTGGCAGCGTGACTTGATCGTGGACAGGATGAGGTGCGGGTTGGAAGTCAGGAGGATGATATGAGAAAAAAGAGGTGGCTCTTCCAGGATTTTCAGGAGAGAGTTCGAGGCCGGCTCGTTCATTTTTTCGGCCTCATCGACGATGAAGACCCTTTTCCTGGCCACCATGGGCCTGAGATAGGCTGCTTGCTTCATGGCCCTCATCTGGTCAATCTTGATTTCCTGGCCTTCAGGCCCGATCTCCCAGACGTCGGGCAAACGCCGGCCGGAAATGGCGACACACGTGGAGCACTGTTCGCAAGCATCGTCTGTCTCTCGCTCGCAATTGATGGCCTTGGCCAGGACAAAGGCCATGTCCTTTTTCCCGACTCCTTTGGGGCCGCAAAAGAGCAGGGAATTTGGAACGCGATTTTTCTGGAGGGCCAGACGCAAAATCTTCTTGACCCGAGCATTGCCCACAACATCATCAAAGCCCATCTGCCTCCTCTTTACAGTGTTATTCCTTTCCCGTCCAAAACAGCTCTCAAAAAGGGAGCTGTATGGGAGCCCTTCGCTCCCGCCACTTCCTCCGGAGTCCCCTGGGCAACAACCCAGCCACCCTCCTCCCCCCCTTCCGGCCCCAGGTCTATAATATAATCGCAAGACTTGATAACATCAAGGTTGTGTTCAATGACGACCACCGTATTCCCCCGATTGACGAGCTCGGAAAGCAGCTCGAGGAGTTTTCGGACATCATCGAAATGAAGGCCTGTTGTCGGCTCGTCAAGCAAGAACAGAGTCTTTCCTGTGTTCTTCCTGCCCAGCTCTTTGGTCAATTTGATACGCTGGGCCTCTCCTCCTGAGAGCGTCGGCGCTGGCTGGCCCAGCCGGATGTAGCCCATTCCGACAGACCTGAGAGTGGCCAATCTTCTTTTAAGCAGGGGATGGGCCTTCAGGATCTCGAACGCTTCATCGACGGTCATGGCCAGGTAATCGGCAATATTTTTCCCTTTGTAGAGGACAGCAAGAGTCTCTTTGTTGTATCTTTTGCCGCCGCAGCGGTCGCAGGTCACCAGGACATCGGGCAGAAAATGCATTTCGACCTTCTTTGCTCCTGCTCCCTGGCAGTTTTCACAGCGGCCGCCGGGCAGGTTGAAGCTGAATCGGCTCGAGCTGTAGCCTCTCATCCTGGCTTCCGGGGTCCGCGAAAAAAGCTCCCTCAGCGGAGTGAGCAGCCCGGTGTAGGTGGCCGGGTTGGACCGGGGAGTCCTGCCAATGGGCTTCTGGTCTACGGCGATGACTTTGTCGATTTCTTCGACTCCCAGAATGGCCTCATGGCCTCCGACATTCTGCGCCGCTTGGTGGAACATATTGAGGAAACTCTTATAGAGGATGTCACAGATGAGGGTGCTTTTCCCCGACCCGGATACACCCGTCACAGCGGTCATCGTCCCCAGGGGGATGCGCACCTCTATATGTTTGAGGTTGTGCGCTCTCGCTCCGATGATGGCAAGCCAGCCCTTGGGCTTGCGTCTGAACGGAGGAACAGGTATTTTTTTCTCGCCGCGCAAATACTGGGAAGTCAATGACTCCTCAACTTTCAGGATGCGGGCCAGATCACCCTCGGCCACTTTGTATCCCCCCTCCTCGCCAGCGCCGGGCCCCAGGTCCAAAATGTGGTCGGCTGAGCGAATTGTCTGCTCGTCGTGCTCAACGACGACGATCGAATTGCCTTGATCGCGAATGCCGCGCAACAACCGGATCAGGCGGTTGTTATCCCGTTGGTGAAGCCCGACGGTCGGTTCATCTAAAACATAGAGAACACCCCTGAGCCGGGCGCCCACCTGGGCGGCCAGGCGAACGCGCTGGGCCTCTCCTCCGGAAAGAGAAAGTGTCGTCCGGTTGAGCTGAAGATAAGGCAGGCCCAGCTCCACCATGACCTCGAGCCGGGAGAGTATCTCTTTCTGAATCCTCGAAGCGATAAGGGCAGAGGCTGGGTTGAACCTCATCTCCCGGATTTCAGGCATGAGTTTGCTCGCCGGAAGAGAGCTTAATTCATGGATGTTCATCGCCCCGATCTTGACCGCCAAGCTCTCTTTTTTCAGCCGGGCTCCAAGGCAATCTGGACAGACCTTCTCTGTCACTTCCACATCTCCCCATTCATTGACAGCGGTCTGGAATCCCAGGCCATGGCAGCGCGAACAAGCCCCGTAGGGGCTGTTGAAAGAGAAGCTCCGCGGCTCGAGTTCGGGGAGGCTGATTCCGCAGAAGGGACAAAGGAGTTTGAGAGAAAAAATCGTCTCCTTTGCTCTCTCGTCGAGCAAGAGGAGATCGCCGCCGGAAAGATCGATGGACTTATCCACCGCCTCCCTGAGTCTGGGCAACGAACGCGGCCCGACGACAAGGTCATCGACGAGGACTTCGATGTCATGCTTTTTTGCTCTTTCCAGCCGGATGTCCTGGTCGACTTCTGTCCATTGTCCGTCCAATCGAACCCGAACGAATCCCTTCCTTCTGACTCTCTCAATAAGACGGGCATACTCGCCTTTTCGGCCTCTGACCAGGGGTGCCAGGATCTTCACGTTTTTTCCGGCGAACACGTCAGCGATCCTTCGGCCAATCTGCTCGGGAGTCTGAGAGCTGACAGGCCGGCCGCACCGAGGACAATGGGGAGTGCCGACACGAGCGTAAAGGAGGCGGAGCAGGTCGTATATTTCCGTGACCGTTCCGACTGTTGAGCGAGGGTTGGACGAGATGGTTTTTTGGTCGATGGAAATAGAAGGCGAGATTCCCTCGATCGATTCAACCTCCGGCTTCTCCATATGCTCGATGTACTGCCGAGCGTATGCCGACAGACACTCGATATACCGGCGTTGACCCTCGGCATAAAGCGTATCGAAAGCCAAGGAGCTTTTTCCCGAGCCGCTCGGCCCTGTGACGACGATGAGCCGGTTACGGGGCAGAGTCACATCGATCCTCTTCAGGTTGTGCTGCGCCGCCTTCTTGACTCGAATCTCTTCCAGCATGTTTCTATTTTAGCCTGTCCCCTTCTTCT
>JBBILQ010000083.1:0-8226 GCA_037444845.1 Candidatus Aminicenantota bacterium
CAGCCGCCGGCTTCTCTTTTCCGGCATACGAAATGGCCATCCGCGAGCCGAGGGGCGTCCTGGCCACATAGCTCATCAACCCGATTTTCAGGGTTTCGACCAGTCCCCGTCTTGTTTCATCCTCGGTGTCCGTCTGGTTATAAAAGTATTTTTGGGTGTCGTTAACGCCCTGGAATTCGCGCTGGCCGATGAACGATACGGTGTATTCCAGGCCGCCGCTTCCCGTCCTCAGCGTTGTGATGAGGATATGGACCTGGGCCTCCTTCCGGTCGCGAACATAATTAACGAAGGCGATCTCCGTCCGGATATAGTCAAGGTCGCAGCGGCTGCAATCGATGAACACCCTGGGCGCGGCCTTTTTCAAGGCGTCGACATCGACTTCCTCCTGAGCGGCACCCGGGAGAGCGGCCAAAACCCCGGCGAACAGAAAACAAAGAAGAACAATATATGTCTTACCGCTGAGCATCAGCTCCTCCGTCCGTCTCCTCCTGAAAAAATGGGAAAATCCATCGTCCCAGGATCATCTCCCTTCTTGAATACAACCGAACACAAAAAATATTCCCTGTTATAATACCAAAAATCCCGGCCAAACGTTACTTTTTTCGTTAAGGCGTTTGCATCCCCTCTTGTGTGACCAGAATGACTGGAAACGGAAGATGGCAATGGATGGCGACCGATAAAGAATACTATTCCGATTATTCCTATAAATTTATGTTGAAATGCGAGAAATATTAGGATACGATAGAGGCAGTATTTATGCATTCTGTATGAAGGAGGACTGTGTGATCAAAGTTTCCACCAAGGGTCGCTACGGACTCCGCCTCATGCTCAACCTGGCCAGCAAATACAACAGCGGGAACAAACCCGTTATTCTTAAGAATGTCGCCCAGGAAGAGGATATTTCCATCCGCTACCTTGAACAGATCATCATCCCGCTGAAAATCAAGAAGTTAGTGAAAAGCATCCGCGGTGCGGGCGGAGGGTATGTGTTGGCCCGCAAGCCGACTGAAATCAACCTCTGCGAGATCTTGGAGGCGCTCGAGGGCACCTGCGCTCTGGTCGACTGCGTCGAGGACCAGGAGTATTGCGACCGTGTGCCCGGATGCGCCGCTTACGAGGTCTGGAGAGAGGCCAGCCAGTTGCTTCAGAATTTCTTTAAGAAAGTCACTCTCCATCACATCCTTGACCTCGGGGAGAAGAAACTGCAGAAATCAAAGGAAAAAGGCAAAGCCAGGCGCTGACCTTTTCCCCCAGCCATTCCAACGACGATCATCTTCTTTTAATACGCGGGCCCTTCTCCACCTGTTCTTTCCGGGCTTCTTCGCTCAACGAAAACCCAAGTTCGCCGATAGGAATCGCCGATCAGGCAGAAGCGTCTGGCTTTCAACGGAGCCGAGATTGATAGGCGTCCACCCGATGGGTGATTCCATCGGCAAATCCTGGTCAAAAACCGGCTCTTGACAATATCTTCTGTCTTTTATATAAAATTTACTTAATTTATAGGATTGATAGAACCTATAGGAATAAAGGAAATTTGGACTCCGGAGGTGAAGAATGAAGCGCAAGCTTCTAATCGTTCCTCTTTTTTTAAGCCTGAGCCTGGCTTCGGGGCTGTTGGGCCAGGAGTGCATCGAGTGCCATAAAAAAACGACGCCCAGTATTGTCAGCGACTGGCAGGCGAGCAAACACAGCCAGAATGACGTCAATTGCTCCATCTGCCATGGAGAAGACCACAAATCTGCGCGTGATTACGCCAAAGCCAAGATTCCGACACCCGAGACCTGCACGGTCTGCCATGAGACGCAAGTCGCCCAGTTCAAGAAAGGGAAGCACGCCTTAGCCTGGGCGGCGATGAAGGCAATGCCGACTGCCCACGCTCAGCCAGTGGCTCTGATGGAAGGAATGAAGGGCTGCGGCGGCTGCCACAAGATCGGCCTCAAATCCGAAGCCGATATCAAGGAGCTCCAGAAGGCAGGCTCCGGGTTCGGCCGGGCCTCCTGCGATGCCTGCCATACCCGCCATATTTTTTCCGTGACCGAAGCTCTCCAGCCGCAGGCCTGTCAGACCTGTCACATGGGGTTTGACCATCCTCAGTGGGAGATGTATTCCGGTTCGAAGCACGGCGTCCGCTATCTCCTGAAACAGAACAAGACCCTCCCCGATTCGGTCGCCGCTCCAACTTGCCAGACCTGCCACATGCAGGCGGGAAACCACGAAGTCAGGACAAGCTGGGGTTTCCTGGCCGTCCGCCTGCCCATGCCAGACGACAAACAGTGGGCTTCGGACAGGGCCACGATTCTCCAGGCGCTTGGCGTTCTCGACCCGGCCGGAAATCCCACGGCCAGGCTCGAGGTTGTCAAGGCCGTCGACCTCGCCCGCCTGACCCAGGAAGCCTGGCAGAAAGAAAGGGACAAAATGGTCGGCGTCTGCAACCGCTGCCACAGCGTCAACTTCGCCAAGGCGGAGCTTGAAAAAGGCGACCGGATGATCAGGGAAGTCGATCATCTGATGGCTGAAGCCATCCGCATCGTGGCCGGACTTTACAAGGATGGCATCCTGACAAAGCCGGCCAGCTATGCTCATCCGTTTCCTGACCTTCTGACGTTCCACGATGCGCCCACCGAAATCGAACAGGAGCTTTTCGTCATGTTCCTCGAGCACCGGATGCGCTCGTTCCAGGGGACTTTCCACGCGAACCCCGATTACGCCCTCTGGTACGGCTGGAGCGCGATGAGACGGTCACTCAAGAAGATCGAGACAATGGCCGCGGAAATGCGGCGTCACCCTCTCTGATCTCGCTGCCTGGCGTTGAAAATTTATTAGCCTGGACTATTCACGAAATGAAAGGAAAAAATCCCCTCTCCCCATGTGGGAGAGGGTCGGGGTGAGGGGGATCATTCAAAGATTCCCCCTCCCCTCTATCCCCTCCCGCCAGGGGAGGGGGCGTTTTATCGTATCATTTTGTGAATAGATCAGGTTAGTATTCCTATTTTATTAATGGAATCAGAGCCGAACCATGGTTAGGCGTTATTCTGGTTGACAGGGGGAAAGGGGCTGACTTATGATGCCAGGAGAAAAGGTGTTGAATTGGTGACGTTCTTCAGGTGTCTTATCCTCTTCGTTAACCAATTTAGCGGCCTATAATCCCTGTCCACCCTCGCCTTCCTTTTTTCTCAAAGACAGCCTTAACCTGCTCGAAAGGAGAAAAAGATGAGAGTCATCGTGCTTGGTGCCGGCCTGGTGGGAAGGGCTATCGCTCTGGACTTAGCTGAAGACAGGAAGCTTTCAGTCTCTGTGGTTGACCGAAAAAAAGAACCCCTGGAGGAGCTCAAGGCCAGGGGAAGAGTTTCCGTTGAGGCTGAAGATCTTTCTTCACCGGAAGCCGTGAAGGCCGCCGTTGAAGGCTTTGACCTGGTCGTCAGTGCGCTGCCGGGTTTCCTGGGGTCCCAGACCCTTAAGGCGTGTATTGAGGCAAGGAAAGACGTTATTGACGTCGCTTTCTCGGCCGAGGACCCCCTCGCCCTGGATGGCTTGGCCAGGGAAAAAGGGGTGACGGCCGTTGTTGACTGCGGCGTTGCTCAAGGTTTGAGCCATCTGCTGGCCGGCCAGGCTTGCGTCGAGCTGGATAAACCCGAGTCCCTGAGTATCTATGTCGGCGGCCTGCCGGTCCGAAGGACCTGGCCCTTTGAATATGCGACCCTGTTTTCTCCCGCCGATGTCATCGAGGAATATCTCCGGCCTGCCCGGCTTAAAGAGAACGGCCAGGTCGTGGTAAAACCGGCCCTTTCCGACCCCGAGCTTCTGGAATTTGAAGGCCTCGGCACTCTGGAGGCCTTTAATACGGATGGGCTGAGGACCCTCCTTCACACGCTCCCCTTCCTTAACATGAAGGAGAAAACTCTCCGCTACCCCGGCCATCGGGAGAAAATCGAAATGCCGAAGCGGGCTGGCTTCTTTGACACCCGGCCACTTCTTATCCGGGGGAGAAAGATATCGCCGCAGGAAATTACCAGCTCGGCTTGGAATACTTAGCCGACCATGTCGATGACTTCGTCAAAGAGACTATGGTCCTGCCGGTTCTCGACCAAAAGAGCGGGATACGAGTGGATTTTATCTTTTCCTTTTCGCCCTATGAAAGGCAGGCCATCGAGAGGGAGAGGGACATTTTCTTTGGAAAAACGCCAGTCAAATTTGCTTCCCTTAGGGACGTTATTATTCATAAAATGATTGCCGAAAGGCCAAGAGACATCGAGGATGTCCAGTCAATTCTTTTAAAAAACCCGGGGTACAATTCTCAGTATATAGAGAAGTGGCTTTCAGAATTTGACAATGCCCTGGACAAGAATTACAGGGAGAGGTTCACCGAATTGATAAAAGGGCTCAAATGAGCGCAGTTTCTCTCTACCTTTTCGGCAGTCGGGCCGAAAGAAAAAAAGATATCACTGACCATCGAGCTGGAAGGTTATTCCAGGTGCCGGAGAGCGGAACGTCTGGGCCGCCACCGCCATCCAGAGGAGGAGAGCCTCAAGGCTTGCCGCTGTTTTCCCTCTATCATGGGGTGCAAAGCCCGCAACAAGGATCAAATTCTCGACAGAAAAGTCTGGCTACGCTTTACGGGCACTGAATCTCCCTCAAAGGTAGATTTGTCTTTAGCGGAGGCGGTGGAGGTCGAGAATCCTCATAAATTTCTTGTAATCTTTCTCCGTTTCGCCAATGTGGAAGAGGGGAAGAAGCTTCTTATAGCAGCCGTTTGTTTCTTTTAATCCTCGGCCCAAAACCGCCTTGACTTGCCGCCTGTTGAGGTCTCTTCGAAGAAATGGTTCGTGAACGACTTCCCAGAAGCTATTCTCTTTGTAGACCATCTCCCTGTAAATTCTCGCTTCTTCTTCCTCTTCTTCTTCTTCTTCTTCGCACGCATAGATGATATCTTCAGGCTTGATTTGTCCTGTTTCATTAAAAACAAACGCCCTCGTCAGGATGTTCTCGAGCTCCCGTATATTGCCCGGGAATGAATATTCCTTGAGTTTTTCTATCGCCGCAGAACTTACTTCCTTTGTCTTGCCCAACTCTCTGCCCATTTTCTCGATAAAGCTCTCGACAAACAGGGGAATGTCTTCTTTCCTTTCCCGCAGTGGAGGTATCTCAAGTTCTAATACGTTTACCCGGAAGAAAAAATCTTGCCTGAATTTCCCCCTTTTTATTTCCTTCTCAAGCTCTCGGTTTGTGGCAAAGATAAAGCGGACGTCTACTTTTCTCAGCTGGGTGTCGCCTACCCTCCTCATTTCTTTGTGCTCTATCACTCTAAGAAGCTTCGCCTGGAGGTCGAGAGTCAATTCGGCTATTTCGTCCAAGAAAACGGTGCCCCCCTGAGCTACTTCGATTAACCCGACCTTCTCTTCCTTGGCATCGGTGAAGGAGCCCCGGCGGTGGCCGAATAGCTCAGACTCAGCCAGATAAGGGGGGATACCGGCGCAATTGACGGGAACGAATGGCCTGTTCTTTCTTCGGCTCAGCGCGTGGATATTTTGAGCAACAATCTCTTTTCCCGCCCCCGTCTCCCCGCAGAGGAGGACGGAATAATCGAGCGCGGCCGCCTTGAGGATAAAAGCGCGAATGTGCTCGGCAGTCTGGCTCCTTCCGATGATTTCTTCGACCATCGATATCGCCCCCTTCCATCATCTCGGATCCTGACCAATTTCATTTTAGGGGGGGACAGAAAGGATGTCAAGCGGAGCCGCAGAGGGCTTAATCAAACTAAGACGTTGGGAGCGAGGTAGCTGAAAAAAGAGAGCGGTAAAGGCTGGTTGAGAAAATTCCCCTTTCCCCGTCGTTTATTGGGTGTGGGAATAAGGGTTGATCGATTTTCGTCTCGAAGAGCGACTTAGTTTCTCCGTTTCAGCAATATGTCTTCTATTTTGCTGATAAATTCTTTTTGTTCGGCAATGGTCCTTCTAACTCCATCCATAAGCAGAATTCTTCCATCTTCGCTTAAGAAAACTTTTGTCGGTGTCTTGTCAATTCCGAATCTTTGCGTGACTTCCCCTTCCTTATCAAATAAGACTGGAAAAGAGATATCTACATTCTCAATCCAGTCGCGCAACTCTCGTCGATCACTATGCTTGGCAATTCCCAAGACATTTATGTTCTTATCTTCTGCGATTGCATCCCACATTTTTTTCCCCGACAGACACGAAATACAATCGCTTGGGGAGAAAAAAACGATCAAAGTGAACGGATTTTTTCTTATTTCGTATGATCCAATTATGTTTCCATTCAGGTCAGGCAGGGAGAAATCGGGCACGGACTTAATGGTAGCAGCCTCTTTTTTTCTTTGGATATTATAATGCAAAAGGATCAAGTTTGCTATTATCAGTGCTGCGCTTATTGAAATCAAAAATCTTGATTTCATTTACCCTTAATGAGGGGGGCCATCTTATATTTTCCGATCGCATATTTAGGCTCTTTTTCTTCTACTTCTTCGTTGCTATTTTCTAAAAAATATAGAAACCCTTCTTTATCTGGGCAAAGAAATTTGTAGTCCGTCGGAATCCCCCCAGCCACAAGTTCTCCGTTCTTGTTCCTGATATCCAGCATAAATTTATTCTCAATTCCCTTAATTAGGCGGTTTATTTCAAGTTCAATCAGAAGGTATTTATCTTTGATTAACCAAAGGGAGCCAATCTTTGTCCAGGATGTGGATAGCTCCTCAAATTTCTTGAATAGTTCCGCCTTGGTCTTGTATTTAGAGTAATCAATTTCGAGCTTTGAATCTGGCGCTCGAAAATAAGAAGGCGAGTAGCTAAATGTATTTAATAGTGTACCTTCAGAATTAAATACCGAGATATCATACCTGTCTATTTGTGACGCAAAAATAGTATCATCAGAGTCGATATCGAAATGAGCAAAAGGGGATACATTGAGAATCCAGAGTGGCCCTTCATTCCTGGGGTAAAATGATTTTAAGTATTTTCCATTCGGGTCATACTTGTTTATAAACAACCCTCCCCCCGAGCCGGGTTTGTCAGGATCGAACCTAAAAGCTCCCAGAAAATAGTTGTCCTTGGAATCGGTACAAATTATATTAGGAGCGCCGTGAAGGCCTGAAATAATAAAGGAAGTGACGAAATTTCCATCTTTGTTGTACTTGTTAATCCGTCTTGACTGAGAATCAGATACGATGATATTCCCTCGCTTATCGATCCCCATCCCGAACGGAATCATAAATTCTCCTGGGCCCTGTCCCTTTGCTCCAATTCTTTTTATAAAAATTCCCTCCTGGTTGAACATTAAAAGTTGACTTCCCTTTGTATCTAAGAACAGAATGTTTCCATTTGGATCAATTCTTATGGCCTGAAGCTCGCCCACATCGAGTTTATCTGTATTTAAGAGAATTTCTTTTTCTTTTATGAAGATATCGTGGAAAGAATATAACGGGTTGTAATGCAAGTTAAGGGATAAGAAAAGGAAGGATGCTAATATAAACGTGCTTGTTTTTTTGACCATTTTAGTCCTCTTACTAAAAAATATGCCTTCTGACGAATTAAGTAAAGCCTTATAAAACTCTGATATAAACATATTCCCCGGAGCTTAGTATGGCTAACAAAAAAATTTTCTTTGTTTAATCAGTTTTGGCTATTGCCAGGGAACTTGGCAGGTACAAATATATGGAGGACACGGACAATAGCAATACATAGGCGGGCAAGCCAAACAAAAGCAACCATCCATCCTAGGTTCGATGGCGATGGCAGAATTTGAAAGGATGAACGCCGTGTTAACTGCTAGAAGAATAGACATCAGGACAATAATACCGACGAAGATCTCTCTTTTTCTCATTTTTTCCCTCCTATATGGATTAACTTTCATTATATCTTTTAGCAAGATTTGTGCCAATATCGGCATGTTCGTAACCTATTGATTAAAAACAAAATAAGAGAGCAAAGGGCGTATCGTTCTCTTATAAATCTACGTTTTTGGCGGATTGAAAGATGAAAAAAGCGCTTTTTCCAAATCGAAAATCTCTTATAGCACAAGAAAATACAATAAATCTACGTTTTGCTGGTATAAAATCTACCCAATAAGTGGATTGCTTTATTGACCAGGCGGCGGAAGCTCAGAATCCTCATAAATGTTATCTTTCTCCGTTTTGTCAATGTGGAAGAGGGGAAGAAGCCTTCTAGCCTGACCTATTCACAAATTATGCCAGAAAGCAGGCCCCTCCCCTGGGGG
>JBBILQ010000084.1:0-8088 GCA_037444845.1 Candidatus Aminicenantota bacterium
TTTTCGAGATAAAATGGTAAGCATGGAGTTTGGATTCCTCTCGCTGTTTTCTTAACCTGGACTATTCACGAAATGAAAGGAAAAAATCTCCTCTCCCCATGTGGGAGAGGGTCGGGGTGAGGGGGATCATTCAAAGATTCCCCCTCCCCTCTATCCCCTCCCGCCAGGGGAGGGGGCGTTTTATCGTATCATTTTGTGAATAGATCAGGCTAAATCATTAAATTTTTTCTTATAGCTTTCGGAGGTAAACCAAATTGCTGTTTAAACCTCTCGCAAAACGAGAGAGGCTTATAGCCAAGGTCCATGGCCATCGTCTTTATTAACTTATCAGAGCTGGGTCTTTCTTATTTTACTCTGAAGGAGGTGTTTGCTTGGGATTTGGTGCCGGTTGTTAGCTCCTCGGCGAAAAAATAAAGCAAGTAGTCTCCTGGCTGTAATCCTCCTGTCTTTCCATCTTGACGATATTGTCCCCGTCATCGAAGAGGATGGTTGAACTTCCCCCCCATCCCTTCCTCATATAAAGTAAGAAGCAGCCTCCTCTATATCAAGGCTTCACTCGGCAATATTCATCTGTGCTCACAAATCTGGTATAATGCGGGCCGCGATCGTGAGATCATCACTGTTTCCACTCGCCAATCCTGACTTCATGGCAGGAAAATGTCTCTCACGGAGGTGAATCATGAGGCAGAAGTCTGCTTTTTTAGTCCTGACTTTAGCCTTTATCCTTGGTCTTGGAGGCTGGCTGCACAGCCTGGCCCAGGAAATCACGCCCGATCTTTACCGGGTCCTTAAGTACCGCCACATCGGCCCGACCGGAAACCGGACTTCGGCGGTTGTCAGCGTGCCCGGCGACCCGCTCGTCTACTACATCGGCGCCGCTTCGGGCGGAATCTGGAAGTCCACAGACGGCGGGGAACACTGGCTGCCCGTCTTCGACGACCAGCCCGCCCAGTCGATCGGAGCGCTGGCCGTGGCGGCCTCCGACCCCAACATTGTCTGGGCTGGCACCGGAGAAGCCTTCATCCGGAGCAATGTCTCCATCGGCAACGGCGTTTATAAGTCCACCGACGCCGGCAAGACCTGGAAGCACATGGGCCTCGATAAGACGGGCCGCATCGGCCGGGTGGCCATCGACGCCCGAAACCCCGACATCGTTTTTGTCGCCGCCATGGGTCACTGCTACGGCCCGCAGAAAGAGCGAGGAGTTTTCCGGACGAAGGACGGCGGAAAAACATGGGAGCACGTCCTCTTTGCCGACGAAAACACGGGCTGCTTCGAAATCGCCATGGACCCGAACAATTCCCGCATCCTTTTCGCCGGCATGTGGCCTCTCGTCATCCGGACCTGGGGCCGGGAAAGCGGCGGCCCCAACGGCGGAATCTGGAAATCCACAGACGGCGGAGACACCTGGAAGCGTCTCACAGGAAATGGATTGCCCAGTCCTCCGATCGGAAAAGTCGGGCTGGCCATCGCTCCGAGCAATTCGGCTGTCGTCTATGCCCTTATCGAGACCGGGACTCCCAACCGCGGCGTCCTCTGGCGGTCGAGCGACGGCGGCGAGACCTGGCGACTAATGAGTTACAACCGCCTGCTCAACGAGCGGCCTCACTACGCCTCTCGGATCATGGTCAACCCTGCCGATGAAAACGAAGTCTATTTTGCGGCCAACAGCATAAGCCGCACCTTGGACGGCGGCTACACGACCGAAGTCGTCCCCTGGAGCGGCGACTGCCACGACATGTGGGCAGACCCCAAGATGCCCGACCGGATGATGATCAGCGACGACGGCGGGGTCATCATCACCCTCAACCGAGGCCAGACCTGGAAGCGGGTGAACCTGCCCATCGCCCAGATGTACCATGTGGCCGTTGATAACCAGATTCCCTATTACGTTTACGGCGGCCGGCAAGACGGAGACGCCTACAAGGGCCCGAGCACGGGAGAGAGGGAACGCGGCTGGTCGCCGCCCCGCACGCTCTGGGAAGCCACAGCCGGCGGCGAGTGCGGTTTTATCATCCCGGACCCGGTCGACCCCAACATCGTCTGGGGCGGAAGCTACAACGCCCAGCTTCAACGAGCCGATTACAGGACCGGACATATCAACACCGTTCATATCTGGCCGGAGTCCATCTACGGCTCCCACGCCGCGGCCGTCAGGTACAGGTTCAACTGGACGTTCCCCATCCACATCTCGCCGCATGACCACAACAAGGTCTATGTCGGAAGCCAGTTCGTCCACGTGACGACCGACGGCGGCCGGAGCTGGAGCATCATCAGCCCCGATCTGACCACGAACGACCCGACCAAGATGGGGCCGTCGGGAGGGTTAACACTGGACAACCTGGCCGTCGAGTACGGCTGCTGCGTGTTCACCATCGCCGAATCACCGGTCGAGAAGGGCTGCATCTGGGCTGGTACGAATGACGGGCTGGTTCACGTAACCCGGGACGGAGGCAAAACCTGGACGAACGTCACCGCAAGCATCCCGAACCTTCCGTCCTGGGGCACGGTGAGCAACATCGAGCCGTCGCGCTATGCGGCCGGAAAGGCCTACCTCACCGTCGATTTCCACCAGATGAACAATCGAGACCCTTTTGTCTACAAGACCGCCGACTACGGCAAAACCTGGACATTCATCGGCGCCGACATCCCGAAGTCCGTGTTCAGCTACTGTCACTGGGTCCACGAGGATCCGGTGAGGCAGGGAATGCTCTATCTTGGCACGGAGAATGCCCTCTACGTCTCCTTTAACGACGGCAAGAACTGGCTGCCTCTCCAGAACAACCTGCCCCATGCGCCTGTCCACCATATGGTAATCCAGGAGCATTTCAACGACCTGGTCGTCGGGACCTACGGCCGCGGCTTCTGGATCATGGACGACATCACGCCCCTCCAGCAACTGACAGCAGATGTCATCAAGAAGGACGTTCATCTTTTCAGGCCCCGGCCGGCCTACAGGCTCCACGAAATTGCCGGAGGCCCGCACGTAAACCCCCAGGCTTACATCAACTATTACCTGAAAGTGATTCCAAAAGACCCAGTGACGATCACTATTCTCGATGAGGAAGGCCGGGAGGTTACCACGCTTCCCGGCGCCAACGAGCACGGCATCAACCGCGTCACCTGGAACCTGCGCTATCCGGGCGCCCGGCAAGCAAAACTCCGGACAAAACCGCCCGGCAACCCTCATGTGGTCGAAGAAAAGAGGTTTCGCGAGGTATGGGAACGGGAAGGTTGGTACCCCATCCTTAGCTGGGGGACCTATGGCGGGTTCGTGGGATTCCTGGCCGCGCCGGGAACCTACACGATTAAATTAAAAGTTGGCGACAAGGAACTCAGCCAGAACCTGGAGGTGCGGAAAGACCCGCGCTCGGCCGGAACCCTGGAGGATATCAAAGAGCAGGTGAAGACGCAGATGGCCATCCGCGAGGACTTGAACTGCGTCTCAGACATGATCAACCGGATCGAATGGATGCGCAACCAGCTTTATGACCTCGAGGCCGTGGTCAAAGCAGGGAAAGCTGACGGGGATATCCTTGCCGCCATCGCAGATTTTGATAAAAAGCTCCGCTCGGTCGAGGATGAGCTCTTTCAGCCGATCCTGGCCGAGGGCGATTCCAAGTCATTCCGCAGCCCTCACAAGCTCTACTCAAAACTCTCTGTGCTCGCCGGTGACCTTGCCGACAGCGCCGATTTTGCGCCCAATAAGCAGCAGCGAGAGGTGCACGCTGTCCTGAAAGAGCGCCTGGCCGTAGAGAAAGCGCGTTTTGAGAGCCTGCTCCAGACAGACCTTCCGGCTTTTAACGAGTTCCTCAAACAAAAAAATATCGCCGGCCTCATTGACCCCAGGCTCAATTAGTGAAAAAAAGGGCAAATTTGACCATCAGAGGAAGGAACGCCGACCGCGGGGCGCTCCGGACCTGGATCGAAGTCGATAAGAAAGCCCTGGAGCATAATCTCCATGTCTTCCGGCGCCGGATTCCTCGCTCCTGCCAGATCATGGCGGTCGCCAAATCAAACGCCTACGGCCACGGGCTTTATGATTTTGTCCCGCTCATGGAGACCATGGCCGTAGATTGGTTTGGCGTGGATTCGATTGTCGAGGCGGTAACGCTAAGAAGAAACGGAATCACGAAGCCAATTCTCGTCCTCGGCTATACACTGCCCGTTCGATTCAAAGAGGCGATAAAATACCGGGTAAGCCTTACCATCTCCAGCATGGAAAGCCTGCGCGGCCTTGCGGCCCTTCCAGACTGCCGGAAGATAAAAATCCACTTGAAGCTCGACACAGGCATGCACCGTCAGGGATTCCTTCCGGGCAAGGTCAGTGACTTGATCCGGTATGTAAAGAAAAACACGCTTCGCCTCAACATCGAAGGGGTCTACACCCACTTCGCCACCGCCAAAGACCCGGGCTCGAGAGATTACACCAGGAACCAGATCGAGCTGTTCGAGCGCTCGCTTTCAGGGCTTCATCAGGCAGGTTTTCGTCCTCTCCGCCACGCCTGCGCCACAGCCGGCACCCTCAATTACCCCGAAGCTCATTATGACATAGTCAGAATCGGCATCGGGCTCATGGGGCTCTGGCCGTCCGCAGAGACCCGGCGGGCCTGGGAAAAAGACGTTGCCTTGAAGCCGGCCCTGACCTGGCGGACGATCCTCTCGGAGACCAAGCGGTTGAAAAAGGGCGCGGGGATCGGCTACGACCTCACCGAAACTCTGGCCAGGGACTCGACCGTCGGCGTCTGCCCGATCGGCTACTGGCACGGGTTTCCCCGGAGCCTTTCACGCGTGGGCGAAGTCCTGATTAGGGAGCGGAGGGCAAAGGTCCTGGGCAGCGTTTCGATGGACATGATCGTCGTTGATTTGACCGGCATCCGTGGCGCCCGGGTTGGAGATGTGGTGACAGTAATCGGAAAAGACGGAAAAGAGGAGATTACAGCCTACGAAACAGCGGCCAGAGCAAGGGTTTCCCCTTACGAATTCTTGACGCGCATCAACCCGTTGATCCAGAAATTTTATACATAGCAGGCTTCGGCTGATTTTCGTGCGCGTGATCGAAGACCGCAATGTCGCAGGCGGCGGTTTCACGCGTGCCTGTAAATGGACCTGAATTCATGCTAAAATACAAAAAATGAACATAAAGGAAAGGGCGGCTCGGCTGGAGCAACATTAAAGATTTTTTCGTAAGGTTCTGTCAGTGAGGAGAGAGCTGTTCTGGGACAGAGATCTCGACTGGGTTGACCCGGAGACAGAGATCGAGCGGGCCATCAATTTCGGAGGATTTGATTACATTGCGGAAGTTCAGAGAAAATTAGGATAGTGCCATTCGAAGAATAAGCCTAACACAATAGGGGTGAAGTGGATATGCGTGACCTTCTGGAAATTCATTCCCTTCTCGATGAACTCGAACGGCAGCCAGCTGATATGCTGGAAGGCAAGGATTTAGACTTCAAGCAGTGGGATACTCGAAGCATGAACAGAGCTGTGAAGGTGGTAATCGACATGGCCGTTTGCATGGCCAATGGCGGAGGAGGCACCGCCCGCGTAGGAGAATGGAAGACTACGTCATAATGACTTTCAACGCGATCGGAGTGCCATATGTTCCCCTTTTAGGGCCGGAATAGGAGGCGGATTATGAATCAAAGTCTTTCCAAGTTCCAAGACCTCTTGCGCGAGCTTTTCCAATTTGATTGTGCCGACCTCGACTTCGGCATCTATCGCATTATGAACCATAAACGGGATGTGGTCGAAAAGTTCATTACCGAGACTCTCCCAAAGGCCGTTACCCAGGAGTTAGAGCGCGGCACGCTGGCAGAACAGGCCCAGGCCGCCAAAGAGCTGGAATCCGCCAAAAAGAAGGTGCTTGAAGTCCTGGGTGAGGATGCCCTGGCCGCCGATGGCGGTCTTGTCGAAAAGTACCGCGACACAAAGGCCGGGAAGGAATATCTGGCGGCGCGCGCCAAATCTTCAGGTTCGCGCAGCAGTGACGCTCTTGAAGCATCCGTCTACAATCACCTCTACGCTTTTTTCAGCCGCTACTACCAGGACGGCGATTTCATCTCCAAGCGCCGCTACTCGAAGCGTGAACGCTACGCCATCCCATACAACGGGGAGGAAGTCTATCTCTATTGGGCCAACTATGACCAGTATTATGTCAAGACCGCTGAATACTTCACGGATTACGCTTTTACTTCACCCAATGGCGTGGGCGTGCATTTCAAGCTCAAGGCCGCAGACGTCGAGCAGGACAACGTTAAGGGCGAAAAGCGATTCTTCCTTCCCTGTCTGGCGGAGATTTCCTGGGACGAGGCTGCACGGAACCTCGTTATCCCCTTTGAGTACAGACCGCTCACTGAGCAAGAAAACATCGCCTTCGGACAGAAAAACCAGCAGGAAGCAATTATCGCCAGGACACTGGAGGATATTCCCAAGCGGCTTTCGCTGAAAACTGCCGGACCTGCCCTGGCCGCCCTGACCACCGAGCGGCGCAAGACAAGCGATGGTGAGCCGGTTACTTTCCTTGAACATCACCTCCGGCAATATACACGCCGCAATACGTCCGACTTTTTCATCCACAAGGACCTGAAGGGCTTCCTTTCCCGCGAGCTGGATTTTTATCTCAAGAATGAAGTACTGAACTTGGACGAAATGGAAGCCTCCGGCGAAGACCGGGCCGAGGGCTGGTTTCAGATGATGCGCTTAATCAAGGCCATTGGAAGCCGGATCATCGAATTTCTCCATCAGATTGAAGAATTCCAGAAAATGCTCTGGGAGAAACGCAAGTTTGTCACCGAGACGGGCTATTGCATCACTGTCGGGAATATCAACGAGAGCTTTTACGCTGATATCGCCGCCTGCGATGCCCAGTGGGACGAGTGGAAAACCCTCTTTCATATCGATGAGGAGAAGAGCGACCTGTTCACCTCCGGAAAAAGCAAGAAGGACAAGCGCATTGCCTTTTTAAAGTCCCACCCGACGCTGGTGCTGGACACCAAGCATTTCGACGATGGTTTTGCGGACAGGCTGCTTGGCAGCATTGAAGACCTGGACGGCAAGACCGACGGCCTGCTGATTCACAGCGAGAACTTCCAGGCCCTCAGTCTGCTGCTGGAGAAGTACCGCGAGAGCATTAAGTGTATTCATATAGATCCTCCTTACAATACTGACGCGAGTGGATTCCTATACAAGAATGCTTATCGCCATTCAAGCTGGCTTTCTATGATGAAGGAGCGCAATCTGGCCGCCAGGAATATGTTGAAAGCAGAAGGCACTTTCTTCTGTCATATTGACGAGAACGAATTCGAGCGGCTGCGCCTCGTGTTGTTAGAAGATTTTGATTACGTAGGGACAGCTGTTTGGGATAAGTTGAATCCGATGATGGGCGCACAAGAATTGGCCATTCAACATGAGTACGTCCTTTTATGTGCGTACGAAGCACGAGCGTTCGAAATAAGACCTGAAAACGTTAGGCTCATTCTCTCAATGGCTACTTCAATAATAAACAAATGCAAAGGCGTAACTGAGCGTGCGAAGAAAGAATTCAATGAATGGGTGAGAAATGAACCAGGGCTCACAGGAGGCGAGCGTGCATATCAGTATCTGGATGATAATGGCCGTGTTTACAGATTGGTCGCAATGACCTGGCCAAATCCAAATCCACCACCACCCGAATTTTTTGAACCTCTGGTCCATCCTAAGACAAAAAGACCATGCCCTGTACCAACACGGGGATGGTCGCAGTCGCCTCGGAGAATGAAAGAGCTACTTGATAAGGGAGAAATTATCTTTGGCTCAGATGAAACAACACAGCCGCAGAGGAAGGTGTTGCTTTCTACAAAAAAAGCACTAGCATCTATTATTCGCGAAGGAGGCCGCGGCAAGAAGGAACTGGAAAACCTTGGTCTAGATTTCACCTATAGCCATCCTGTCGCATTCTACGTAACCTTGTTGGACGCTGGCCTAAGAACTGAATCTGGCGAATCTCTGTCACTTGACCATTTTGCTGGCTCTGGGACTACAGCCCACGCTGTCATCAACCTCAATCGCGAGGATGGCGGGCGGCGCAAGTTTATTCTCATGGAGATG
>JBBILQ010000085.1:0-8087 GCA_037444845.1 Candidatus Aminicenantota bacterium
TAATGTTGCTTAATATTGGCACTTGTCAATATGTGCCGATTAATTGTAACAATTAGGAGCAGCCATTTCAAGCCTTAAAATAGTTTTTAATTAAGGAAACTTTAGTTCCCGCAGTTCTTATTAAAAGATAACAAGTTATTCTTTAACGATTGCATAAAGAAATACCGGTACTTGTGTGCAATTGTAGCCATTTTTATCCGGAACTGCTCGAATAGCGTATCTATGCGGCCTCCATGTTTAGGGCCCGTGTCGTGTTCGCTGGCAAGAAAACGAATTCCCAACAAGGACTCGAGGTTCTTCTCAATTACCGTTTGGAGAGACTTCTCCATAGCGATCGCGGTCCCCGGAACTTCGCTTGCCTTGCCGTCTATAAGATTAAAAAGCTTGATATCGCTCATTTTGCTTCCCCTTTTTGTTTGGTTCCTGTGATCTCCATTAGCATTCGCATTATGTCCTGTTCGATGGCGCGGATATCAGCTTCGATTTCTTCGAGGGGACGCGGTGGGGTATATTTGTAGAAATTGCGGTTGAAGTTGATCTCGTAGCCGATGATGCCCACCAGGCCGTCTTTGTCATCGCGCCTGGAGGTATCAATCCAGGCGTCGGGGACATGAGGTTTCACCTCGCGATCGAAGAAAGCGCGCACACTGGCCGGGACGCCCTGTTCATCAGCAGGGTCGGGGCCATCTGAAAGCGGCACGCTTTCAGTATCACGCAGATCAGGGTCGGGCTCCGGATTCCCATCTTTATCCAGGCAGATCGACGCAGTTTCGTCCCGTTCGGATAAGGCGGAAAGGATCGCCTTCAGGACTTGGGCTGGAAGTTTAAGGCGAGCTTCACTTGCTGCGCTTTGGAGAACCGCCGTGAATTCTTCCCTGTCCTTATAGAGCGCAGCCGGCAGAGAACGGAGGAGCTTCCGGATCGCCTCCTGAAATGCCCGGCCTTCAGCCTGCTCCTTGGCCACGGCGTCACCTTTCTTTTTGGACTGCGCCAAGCCTTGAAAGGCCCTTTCCTCCTCAAGCCGAGCGATTCGATCTGCGCTTGCCCGGAAATTGAGCTTGAGCGGCCGCTCAACCGTGATTTTCCGGAAACCGAAATGGGTTGTCGGAAAGATCTTTACGAACTCGCCCTCCTTAAAATAGCCCAGGAGCCGGAGAATCTCTTCGGCCTTCTCGGGAGGAACCTCGCGTCTCTTGTCGCCGAGGCTCTTCCTCATCGGCGACCAGAAGGAACTGGCATCGACAAGTTGCACCTTGCCCTCGCGTTCCGGGGCTTTGCGGTTGGTGAGCACCCAGACATAAGTGGCGATACCCGTATTGTAGAAGAGCTGCTCCGGAAGGGCGATAATGGCCTCGAGCCAGTCGTTCTCCAGGATGAAGCGGCGAATCTCGCTCTCGCCGCTGGCGGCATCGCCGGTGAAGAGGGGCGAGCCGTTCATGATGATAGCCACGCGCGAGCCGCCGTCCCTGGGCTCTTTCATGTGGGCCAGCATATGAAGAAGGAATAGAAGCTGGCCGTCGCTGATGCGAGGCAGCCCGGGGCCGAACCGGCCGGACGGACCCCGCTCGTGCTCGGCGACGACGGCTTCCTCGTCTCGCTTCCAGTCCTTTCCGTAAGGAGGGTTGGTGATCAGGTAATCGAAGTTTCGGCCGGCATGGCGGTCGTTCGAAAGAGTTGTTCCGAAGGCAATGTTCTCGGCGTCGCGGCCGTCGGCCGATTTCATGAAGAGGTCGGATTTGCAAACGGCGAATGTCTCGGGGTTCACTTCCTGGCCGAAAAGATAGATCTCGGCTTCGGGGTTTAGCGGCTCGCGGATGAGGTCGGCGACGCCCCAGAGGAAGCTGACGATTTCGCTATGGTTCAAATATCAGCCTCCAAAATTGATGAAAGACCGCTCTTTAGCTGCGCTTGGAATCCCTTTCGGTTTGAATTCACAACATTACTCTCTGTTACAAAAAAATGATATGACTGGCAAGGGAAAGATGTCAAGGACAGGAATAAGGGGCTAAATAGCTACAAAGACAGCTTCGCGCCGGCGTGGGCGGAGAAGCCCAGGGCTGCGTAGCCGTAAATCGTCTCGTAACGGGCATTAAGAATGTTGTCGAGCCTGACGAAGAGCCCGACGTTTGGGGTTAGGTCCCAAGAGACAATTCCATTCAGAAGGCTGTATCCGGGGAGCACGACCTCCCGGGCCGGCCAGGCGGTGTAATCCATGTCTTTTCTTTTGCCGGTGTAATTGAGTGACACAGAGAGGCTCCACTTGTCGATAAAAGAATAGCTCAAAGCAGCGCAAAGCGTTGTTTTCGGCCGGCGCAGCAGATCAGTATTCTGAATTCTATCCCTGGCCTCTAAACGGGTGTAGGCGGCATTGAGAGAGACGCCAGGAGAGGGGCGGACCTCGAGTTCCACCTCCACGCCCTTGGCCTCCGCTTTCCCGATGTTCATATACCCCTGGGCGGAATCGTAGCTGATCAGGTTCTTGAACTGATTGCGGAAATACGTGATGCCCAGCCGCGCCCGCTGGCCGATAATCGGCTGCTCAAACCCGATGTCCAGGCCTAAGGATTTCTCGGGCCGCAGGTTTGAGTTGCCGATGGGGCCGAAATATGTTCCCGGCGCGTAGAGCTGATAGAGTGACGGCGCCTTAAACCCCGTTCCGAGGCTGGCCTTGAGCTTCGTGCCGGTGGCCGGGAAGATGGTGGCGGGCGCAACGCGAAAGGTCAGAGCCCCTCCTGCCTGGCTGTGCTGGTCATAGCGGAGTCCGGCGGCAGCGAAGAAACGCCCCCCCCAGCAGACATAATCCTGAATGTAGATGCCGGTCAGCCGGGCTTTCCGGCGAGGAAAATCGCTGGCGTACGATCCCCAATACCCGGTCATGAGATACTCCGATTCGCCCTCCTCCCGTTCATGTTCGACGCCGACTGTCAGGGTGTTGGCGGGATGGATGAAAAAGTTGTTCTGCCAGTCAAGCTTGACGCTTCGGCTCTCGAAGCGGCCCTTCTCAGAATCAAGGGGATGGCGTTCGTCCGCCGGGTTATCGTGGCTGCGGCGCGAGTCGACCAGAGAGACGGCCAGCTTTTGTTCCCAGCGATTATTCAGGAAAAGCCCGCGGATTTGGCCCCGCAGGAGAATAGACTTATAGTCCTGGACATTGTTCGGGTCGTCTCCGTAAGGCCCCCCGAAGTTGTCGAGGTCAGCCTTGGCCAGGGTAGAACGAGCGGTCAGATCAACCTCCATGGTCTTCCCCAGGATCACCCCTAACCTCCCGGAGAGCGAGAGATTTCTCCAATTGTCGTTCTCGCTGTTCCCTGGGTAAGCTGAACTTGCTGCGGAGACGCCCTGCATCGCCGAGTGTTGAAGGCCGAAGGAATAGGAGACGTTTCTCGCCGAGCCGCTGATTCCGCCTTTGTTGATAAACGTCCTGTATGAGCCGACGCCCGAGGCCAGTGTCACTCTCGGCTTTCCCGTTCCTTTTTTGGTGATGATGTTGACGACCCCGCCCAGAGCGTCAGAGCCATAAAGAGGGCTCTGGGGGCCGCGGAGGATTTCCACTCTCTCGATGTTTTCCAGAGTGAGATGGGCGAGGTCGAAGGAACGCGAGGGGTTCATCGGGTCGTTGAGCTCGACGCCGTCCACGAGGACAAGGGTATGTTCCGAGTTGGCCCCCCTGATAAAGGCTGAAGCCGCAGCGCCCGGGCCGCCGCTCTGGACCGTGAACAGTCCGGCGACATCGCGAAGCACCTCAAGGACAGAAGTTCTTTTCCAGCGCTCAAGCTCATCGGCTGGAATGACCGTCACCGAGCTGGCCACTTCCCGGGCCGGGACTTCAAGCCGGGTGGCGGTGACGACGACTTCATGGCGTTCTGAGACCGACTCGGGTTTCTCTTTTTTTTCCTGGGGCGAAAGGGGAAGCACGGCACCGACAAAAGCGAGGGAGAGGACAAAAAAACGCTTACAGTTCATCTTTGATTCCTTTCTAAAACCCCCGCTGGAACGGAAAACATCTTCTAAAGAATGTATTCCGTAGAAACAAAAAACCAACCCTGCCTTCCTCCCGAAGACGGGCTGTTGAGGTTCAAAGCAGGTCTCCTGACTCCCGGATCGTCCGCCTCCCAGGCCTTCCTGTCTGGAGCGGCGTCAACAGTGGCATCGACTGGGATTTGTCCCCGGTTACAGTAGCGGGGGCTGTGTCCGCTTCACACGGACTTCCCTGGCCTTTAAACCGTCAGTTCAATTTTCAAAGAGAGGCATCATCATAAGACAGTTTTCGCTCGCTGTCAACACACTGCAGGATTAGTTATCTGGCATATATAGCGTCAAGCGCAGCCGGCTGCAGGGAGGGCAGAAGGAGAAAAAACGGTTAAAAGAGAGATAGGCTGCCCTTTTGTCTTAGGGGCAAAAGGGCAGCCTATTCAAGGGAATGGGTGGATAGGTAAGGAGAATTTATCAGAAACTCCAGGGAAAAAGGAGGGGAAAAAAGGAGGCGCTTGCTTCCGGTCAGGACTTTCTCGTCGGTCATGTCTGCCATCTCACTTATAAATACGGGAAAAGGGGAAAAATGGTTGCAAAAATCGCCTCACGAACTAATTTTTTTCCTCCCCCTTTGAAACTTATAAATATTATAACACAACTTAAAAAAAGAATGCAAGCATTTTTTCTTAATTTTTGTATTTTCGCTGTTATTGAGCCTTAAGGGCCGTTTTTCCGGAAGAAAAAGGCCTTTTTGACAGAGTTATTGTCAGGAATGTCTGGAATTCTGGCCTCGAATCAGCGTTTTTTGACTCATCCAGGGCATTTCCGATAGAATGAGGCCAAAAATCAAGCAGGAAATTCCCTGGTTTTCTCAGGAGATCGAGGATGGACAAAGACACGTTCAAGAAATTCGGTTATAAATTCGTCGATTGGGTGGCCGATTACTTAGAAGGAGTCGAGAAATACCCTGTCTGTTCGAAGGCTAGGCCCGGAGAAATCAAAAACCGTCTTCCCTCAAGCCCGCCCCCTCAGGCCGAGCGTATGGAAACAATTTTTGATGATTTTGATAAGATCATCACTCCAGGCATCACTCACTGGCAGCATCCCTCCTGGTTTGCCTATTTTCCGGCCAATAACAGCCCCGTTTCAGTCCTGGCCGAGCTCCTGACGGCCGGCGTGGGCGCGCAGTGCATGAGCTGGCAGACCTCGCCGGCTGCGGCCGAGCTCGAGGAGGTGGTCACAGACTGGCTGCGCCAGATGTTAGGGCTTCCCGACGGCCTGGCCGGCGTGATCCAGGACACAGCCTCAACGGCGACGCTCTGCGCCCTGCTCACAGCCAGGGAAAGAGCCACGGGTTTTAAATCTAACCAGAGCGGCTTCAGAGAACCCCTGGTCGTTTATTCTTCGGACCAGACGCATTCGAGCATCGAAAAGGGAGTCAAGATCGCAGGGTTTGGGAGGGAAAACTTGCGGCTCGTCCAGACAGATGAGGCCTACGCCATGATTCCGGATAGACTCGAGGAAGCCGTGTGGCAGGACAAAAAGCGAGGGTTGAAGCCCGCTTGTGTCGTGGCCACGCTCGGAACGACCTCTTCCGTGGCCATCGACCCGTTAGCGGATATCGGAAGAATCTGCCAGGAGCACGGGCTCTGGCTTCATGTCGATGCCGCTTTTGCCGGGTCGGCGGCCATCCTGCCCGAGATGAGATGGATGTTAGAGGGAGCAGGGTTCATGGACTCTTTTGTCTTCAACCCGCACAAATGGCTGTTTACGAATTTCGACTGCTCCGCCTACTTTGTCAAAGACCCGGCCGCGCTCATCCGGACGTTCGAGGTCAACCCCGAGTACCTCAAGACCGGGCATGACGCCCAGGTCAGGAATTATCGCGACTGGGGAATCCAGTTAGGCCGGAGATTCCGGGCGCTGAAGCTCTGGTTCGTCATCCGTTCTTATGGAGTTGAAGGGCTTCGGGCGGTCCTCAGGGAGCATCTCCGGTTGGCGCAGCTATTCAAGAGCTGGGTGGAGGAAGACGCAAGGTTTGAACTCATGGCTCCTGTGCCGCTCAGCCTCGTCTGTTTTCGGCTAAACGACGGCCGGGGAGAGGCCAGACTGGATGAGCTGAACAAGCAACTTCTGGAGAAGATCAACGTCGGCGGCGCCGTGTACATGACTCACACGTCACTGCGCGGGCGCTATGTCCTGCGGCTGGCCATCGGCCAGCGGACGACCCAGGAACGTCACGTGCGCGCTGCCTGGGAGCTAATCAAAGGAGAGGCCGAAGAGCTTCTGAAGACTTCGAATCGCTGACTCGAATCTCGCGATTTTTTCCAACTATCACAAACGCATGCAATAACGCGTCATTGCGAATCTTCCTTCTTGGCCATGGTGATCCCTGTATAGCCATAAAATATGGAAACCACAGGGATGGAAAGGTTGAGGAAAGCATAGGGAAGATAAACGAAGGGGCTGACTCCCAAAGTCGCGTGCATGAAAGCCCCACAGCTGTTCCAGGGGATCAGGGGAGAAGTCAGGGTCCCCGCATTTTCCAGACAGCGGGAAAGATTTTTGGGATGGAGTCCTTGGGCATCGAAAGCGCTTTTGTACATCCTGCCTGGAATAACGATGGCCATGTACTGGTCTGAGGCGATAGCGTTCATCCCTATGCAGCTCAGAATTGTTGTCGTTACCAAAGAACCTGTTCTTCTGACTCTTTTCAGGAGGGACCCTGTCAAAACCTCGAGCATCCCTGTTTTCTCCATAACCCCGCCAAAGGAAAGGGCACAGATGATTAGGGCCACTGTGGTCATCATGCTCTCCAGCCCGCCCCTGGAAAGCAAATCATCGACCAGCTTGACTCCTGTCTGAGAAACATATCCTGATTGAGCAGCATGAATGACATCGGCCAGAGATTTTGACTGGGTGAGCACGGCAAAAACGCCGCCCATGACGGTCCCTCCTAACAAAGCGGGCAGAGGAGGAACCCTTTTAACAACCATGACGATAATGAGGACAGGGGGAAGGAGAAGGATGGGATGGACAAAAAAGGTGGACTTGATGGCAGCCAGAATAGTTTCGATGTTTCCATTTTCCAAAACTCTTCCTGAAAATCGTGCGCCGAGCAATCCGTAGAGAACAGCGGCAAGGATATACCCCGGAGTCGCCGTGTAGACCATATGCTTGACATGGGAGAAGATATCGGTTCCCGCGACTGCGGGCGCAAGGTTTGTCGTATCGGAAAGGGGCGACATCTTATCGCCAAAATAGGCTCCGGAAATAATAGCTCCTGCGATCATCGAAACAGGAATGCCTAAGCCCTTGCCCACACCGATGAGTGCGATTCCAACCGTCCCAGCGGTCGACCATGATGACCCCGTGCCGAGGGAAACGATCGAGCAGATGATCAACGTCGCGACGAGAAAAATCCCTGGCGAAAGAACCTTCAGGCCATAATAAATCATGGATGGAACGATTCCACCCATCATCCAGGTTCCGATCATCGTCCCCACGATCATCAGAATCAAAATAGCTCCCATGGCCATGGTGATTCCGGTGACCATCCCGTCCAAAATTTCCGTCCAGGGGTGTCTGAAAATGACGGCAACCGCTGAGGCGACGGCTGCGGCAAAAATGAGAGGGATATGCGGAGGCTGCTTGAAGATACTGATGGTCACAAACAGAGCTGCGACCAGAAAAAGAACTGGAATCAGGGCGAATCCCAGCCTGATTTTCTTTCTTTTATCAGTCAACTTCGTGTTTTTTAAAGGGAAAGAATTTTATTGAAAAAAAGAGCAAAAAGCAACCAACCGCCCCATTCTTCCAGGCGCCTGGCATGGAAGGAGGAGGAAGAGGCCGCGGGTGCGGCAGGAAAACATCAAAAGCCTTTCCTCCCGCAGTCCGGACAGCGGATGCGGGCAAACCCGCAGTGCGGGTTGCCGCAGTCGAGGCGTCGTTGAGAGGAGCGAAGCGGGTCTTTCTCCCTTTTGGCTTTCCCACAAATTTACGAAGATATCAGGGCTAACGCTCCGCAGCTTTCTTATCAAGAATCGCCTCTGCCTGGGTCTCTAGTGTCCCGTCTCGTAAGTACCTTGCCGAAGTCCTCCGCAAAGACGGGACAC
>JBBILQ010000086.1:0-7873 GCA_037444845.1 Candidatus Aminicenantota bacterium
AGCGAAGCGCCGAGGGGGGAGCTTGACTCCCCCATGGAAGTGTCCCGTCTTGGCGGAGGACTTCGGCAATGTAATTACGAGACGGGACACTAATTGGACCAGTCGGGGAGTTTGTTCCTTCCCTGAAAAGTCAAGCGGCGGAGGTTGGCGCCGTCATAGTCGATCGTGTAGAGTTGGCTTTCTCCGGGAAGAGAAGAAGAAAAGACGATGTGGCGGCCGTTAGAGGACCAACTGGGAGATTCGTTCCGGGCGTTGCTCTCGGTGAGCTTGATGATCTGGTTCGTCCGCAGGTTGAGGACATAAAGGTCGAAAATGTTCTCGACGCGGGACACATAGACAATCCTGTCTCCCGTGGGTGACCAGGCTGGCGAATCGTGGTAGGTGCCGCCAAAACTTACTCGGCGGACATTGGCCCCTTCAGCGTCCATGATGTAAACCTGGGGAGAGCCGCCCCTGTCTGAGATAAACGCGAGCTCCCGGCTCGTCGGAGACCACGACGGAGCCGTGTCGATGGCCTCGTTATAAGTCAGGCGCTTGATGTTTTTTCCATCAGCCGAGCAAACATAAATTTCAGAATTTCCGTCCATGGTCGAACAGAAAGCGAGCTTCTTGCCGTCGGGAGAAAAATCGGGGGAAAAGTTAGTCCCCCGCGTGGAAACAGGGATTTTTTTCCCTTCTTCAAGGTCCAGCAAATAAAGGCCGGCGACGCCAACGCCCGAGTATGACAAGCAGGCGATTTTTTTTCCGTCGGGAGACCAGGAGGGCATGTAGTCTCGAATTTTATTAAAGGTCAGCCGCGTCTGGTTGTGGCCGTCATAATCCATCATGTAGAGTTCGTCGTTGCCGTCACGATCGGAGACAAAAACGATCTTGGAGCTGAAAATCGGCTTTTCTCCAGACAGGACTCTGACGATTTCGTCGGCCATCCGATGGGCCGCGAGACGGCAGGCGTTGCTTGCCGCCTGGAAGCGCTTTCCGAAGATGTATCGCGCGCCCTTGACATCATAAAGCTTGCCCTCAAAAACGATGTCCTTAGCCTCTCCGTCCACGACCTCTCCGACGAGAAGGATGTTGGCCTGGATGGATTCCCAGTCCTTATAAAGAATGTTCTTGGGGTCGAGAGGGCGGATGTACTCGTGATATTTCTTGGGCACAAGCTGGAAGATGCGGCTGTAAGACAGGTCATCGGAGATGACTTGATAAATCTCCTTGGCTGCCTCGCCAGCCCGAGCTGAGGAGGATGCAATGAAATCAGGCACAGCAATGGAAATCGCCGGGACACCCTCCCTCAGGGTGATGTAGACCTCTTGCTGCGGCAGAAGAAGAAGGGAGAGAAGAAACACGAACGAAGTCACAAGAAAAAGACGTGTTTTTTTCATTTGGCATGCTCGAAAATCAGATGGATGATCAGGTAGGCGTCGTCGTAATCCCGGGGGAGAGGGGGGAATGGCGCGGAGGCCCTGACGGCTCGGAGGGCCGATAAATCGAGCGGCGTTAGCCCGCTCGATTGCTTGATTTCCACGTCCGTTATCTGGCCGTTTTTTTGGATTTTAAAAGAGATAATTGTCTGAAAATTTCCCGGCACGCCCGAGTCAACAAGGGAAGTAAACCAGTTAGCTGATACCCTCTCGGTAATAATGTTAATGTAATACGTATAAGGGAAATTAGACGGCCCCGTCCCTGGGCCGTAGCCCGGCCCGAAGCCGCCTCCTCCAGGACCGCTTCCTCCTCCGATGCGGAGACCCGTCCCCATTCCACTGCCTTCACCTCCGGCTTCGGCTGAGCTTCTGCTTGTTACTTCTTTTCCGGCGCTTTCCGGCGAGGATGGTTCAGGTTTCGTGATGGCCGCCTTTTTTTCTGCCTTGACCTTGGGTTCCTTCTTCGGCTTTTCCACCGGATGCCGAAGTGAGGAGGCAGCCTCCGGTTTGGCTTTCTGAGCAGTGGTCAGGTCTCTGAGCGCTTCCCTTTTCGCCGGAGCTTCGGGGGATCTGACTCCGGCTGGCCTTCCGTCGCCTCCACTCCCACCGCCCGGAGCAACAAGGTTGAGAGGGATATAGTGAATCATCCCCCGCTTTGAAGAAGCGGGGAACTTCGGTGAGATGAGGACGAGGATAAACACGGCCAGGTGGGCGATGAGCGAGGTGGTGACCGCCCTCTTAAAGGTTGTTTGTTCGGCTACTCCGGTCATCTTTTTCTGGAGCGTCGGTTGAGCTCCTCCATCTCGGTCAGGAGACCGACAGTCTCCACCCCTGCTTTTTTGATGATGTCGAGGGTATCGATAAAGAATCCGTAAGGGATGTCCTCATCTCCCTTTATGAAGACGATTTTTTTGGACTTGCCGGCGAAGTGCTCCTTGAGCTTCCTCTCCAGCAGGTGGATGTTGATGACAGAATCGCCTATATGAATAAACCGGTCCTTCGCGATGGTGACAGTCAAACCTTCTTCGGCCGGGGCCGATTCTGTCTCGGCCTGGGGCAGGTTGACCCCAATCCCGGACTGTATCAGCGGTGCCGTGACCATGAAGATAACCAGGAGGACGAGCATGATGTCGATAAACGGAATGACATTGATTTCCGAGAGAGAAGTCCCGACCCGTCCTCTCTTGGATAGAGATTTGGATAGAGATAGGGATTGCGTTTTAAGCGCCATAGAGCCTCTCTGCGATGTTCAGGAATTCGAGGGAGAAATCTTCCATTGCCGTGATGAGATCTTTGATTCGATGGAGGAAGTGATTATAGGCGATGACGGCAGGAATGGCGGCGAAGAGACCGGCGGCTGTGGCGATGAGGGCTTCGGCGATTCCGGGGGCAACGGCGATCAGGCTGGCCGAGCGGAAGATTTCGATCTTGATAAAGGTGTCCATGATTCCCCAAACGGTTCCGAATAAGCCGATGAATGGGGTGACGCTCCCTGTCGTGGCCAGGAAGCTCATCATCTTTTCCAGCCGTGAGATTTCGGCGTTGGAAGCCTTGGTCAACACACGGCTGAGACTTTCCAGCTTGGCCGGGTTCAAAGAGTTGGGCGGGTTGGAGCGCGAGAGGTGGGAAAGCTCCTTGAATCCAGTCTGGAAGAGAGAAACAAGCGGGCTGCCCTGGTATTTTCTGGCCGCATCGTTGACCTCGGCAAGGTTCTTGCTCTTCCGGAAAGCCCTGAGGAATTCATCCGATTGAGAAAAAGCCGCCTTGATCGTCTTCCTCTTGTAGAAGATGACGGCCCAAGAGAAGACGCTGAAGAAGACAAGGATGAGCAAGACCAACTGGACGACGTGGCTTGCCTCTAAGACATATCTCATAAAGTTCATCGACGATTCAAAAAGTAACATAGGCATGGGTTATTGTCAAACAAAGGACTCGGCTGTCGGCACCCGGAGGGCTCCTTGTTTGTTGACAAATGTTCAGCCAAATTATAGATTTTCCCTTAAGTGAATCGATGAGGAAGAGAAAAGCCTTTGTTTCTTTCAGGAAAGCGAAACATTTCCAGCCGGCCCAGGTTCTGGCCATCAGTTTTATCGTTGCCATCCTGGTCGGGACTCTCCTTTTGCTTCTCCCAGTGAGCACGACTTCCGGACACATCTCCTTTGTCGATGCCCTCTTCACCTCAACATCGGCCGTTTGTGTCACGGGCCTGATCGTTCAGGACACGCCGACCTATTTTAGCTTGACCGGCCAGGTCATTATTTTAATCCTGCTTCAGCTCGGCGGCCTGGGCATCATGACTTTCTCAACCATGATTCTCCTGGCCGCAGGGCGGAGGGTTGCCATCACCGATAGGATTCTGGTTCAGGAGGGGTACCAGCCCGGCTTCGCCTGGGATATCAGGTCGCTGATAAAAAATATCTTTCTGTTTACGTTCACGATAGAGTTTCTGGGCTTTCTTTTGCTGCTCGTCAGGTTCAAGCAGGACTTGCCCTGGCCGAGAGCCGTTTACTCGAGCCTTTTTCATGCCGTCTCCGCTTTCTGTAACGCGGGGTTTTCTGTGAACAGCAATAGCTTGATGTCCTACCGCGGGGACATTATGGTCAATCTTACGGTGATCTTTTTGATTGTCCTTGGAGGGCTGGGGTTTCTCGTCATCAGGGAGATGTCGGGGTGCATCTCCAGGTTCAGCCGGGGAGCGAAGATGCAGGTGTCGCTCCACAGCAAACTCGTCCTGTCGATCTCGGCCGCGCTCATCGGTGTCTCTTTTCTCGTTTTTCTCGGCCTGGAGTGGAATCACTCGCTGAAGATGTTCAGCCTCAAAGAAAAAATACTCGCCTCGCTTTTTCAAGTGATCACTCCCCGGACGGCCGGCTTTAACACCATGAACCTGGCCTCGCTGGGACCGGCCTCTATTCTTCTCTTGTTGCTGTTGATGTTTATCGGCGCGTCTCCAGGCTCAACAGGAGGAGGTGTAAAGACCAGCACCTTCGGGGTCGTCCTCGCCTTTCTCCGGTCCCGGATTGTGGCCAGAGAATCGGTCCATCTTTTTTACCGGGCGATTCCTTTTGAAAATGTCGTCAAGGCTTTCACCATCATTTCTCTTTCGTTAAGCCTTATTTTTATCAGCTCGTTTATCGTTCTTTTCAATCAGCCCGGGATTCTGATGAAGGATGTCTTTTTCGAGGTTTTCTCTGCTTTTGGGACTGTCGGGCTCTCTCTGGGCATCACCCCTCAATTGAGCGATCTCAGCAAGGTCTTCATTGTCATCACCATGTACGCAGGCAGAGTGGGTCCGTTGACGCTGCTCTATGCGTTCAGCCGCCGTAAGGCTTTAGGCAAGTTTGAGTATGTTGAAGAAAAGTTGATGATCGGGTAGAATAGGGGGAAATCAAGATGAAACTTGCCATTATCGGCCTGGGAAGCTTCGGTTCGAACGTCGCGAGGACGCTGTTCGAGCGGGGGCACGAAGTCCTGGCCATCGACAAAGACAAGGACAAAATCGAAGAAGCCAAGTCCTTCTCCTCACACGCGGTCCTGACGGATTCAGCCGACAAGGAAAACCTGGAAGCTGTCGGCATTCGGGAGATGGATGTTGTCGTTGTCAGCCTGGGACCGGAAATGGAGGCCTCCATCCTGACGGTGTTGCACCTTCATGAACTCGGGATCAGGCGCATCGTGGCCAAGGCCCTGACCGAGGACCACGCCAAGATCCTGGACGCCGTAGGCGCCACAGAAGTGATCTATCCTGAAAAAGATATGGCCATCAGGACAGCCCTCAAGCTGACCAACCCGAACATCCTGGAGTGCCTGCCGCTGTTGTCGGGAATCAGCATCCAGGAAATTGCTCCGCCGGATAAATTCATCGGCAAAAGCCTGAAGGAGCTTGACCTCCCTAACAAGTACGGCATCCAGGTGATCGCCGTCCGCGAACTCGTCCCAGAGCGGATAATCTATGTGCCCAAAGCTGACTTCGTCGTCAAGGATAGCGATATCCTCATTGTCATGGGGGATGAAAAAAAGTTAGAGAAGCTGATGTCTCTCTGACGGAGTGGGTTATTCGAGCAGCCCTCGGAGGATCTCCTGGGCTACTTGCTTCGCCTGTTTTCCCGTTTCTCTCGAAGGGCCTACGCAGGAAGGGCATCCCTCGCGGCAAGGGCAGATAGCAATCGTCTTCAGGCAATGCTGGAGAAGACTCCTCTCCAGTTCAAAGAGAGCCGGACTCAGCCCGATGCCACCCGGATAATTGTCGTAGATGAAGATGTTCGGCTCGAAATCTGGCCCCATAAAGACGGGCTGTTCTTCGATGGGAGCGACCTTAAGAGGAATATCCCGCGGCGGCACGGACTCCCCCGTCATGTTGTCGCCGATGGAGACGCCTACGTCGTGGAGATCGCACATCATAAATAGTGGGGAGACATGGTGGAGGAGGTAGGCCAGACCGAACAGGCCGTTTATTTTCTCGTCGGAAGAAAAGGGTAATCGCTGGACAAAAGGAGCGACAATGGTCAGCCAGTAGGCTGTTGTGTGCATCTCGTTCTGCGGCAGGCTGAGGTTTCCGGCGCCGACATTTTCCATGGTGAAAAATTTTATTTTTTTAAACCCGACGACCTGTGTGGCGACGTGAACTTCACCGTGGGAAACCCGGCAGCGGTCCAGCTTCTTCTTGTCAAAAACATCGAGAATCTTGATTTTGGTGTAGTCGATGGCGTCGGTGAAGTAATCCACGTCTGTCTTTTTGACATGGGCCTTCCGCTGGTCAAAATCTAACTTTTCTACGAAGTACTGCTCCCCCTCGCACATGTAAATGGCCTTAGGGTGGAGGGTGGTCAGGGCAGAGGAGAAATCGACCTCGGCGATGGCCTTTGTTTCCTGGGTCGTGTCCACGACGACAAAATTGTCGGAACTGATGCTGCGAAGGCTGACGCCGTCCGCCGGGTAGGCGTCCGAGGTCCAGTACCACTTTTCTTTCGAATGGTGGAGGAGCTCTTCCTCTTCCAGGAATTTCAGGATTTCGGCGATGTCCATCCGGCCGAACTTTTCTCCGTCGCTGAAAGGGAGCTCGAACGACGCGCACTCGACATGGCTGACCAGGATGGACAGGTTGTCTGGGTTGATCAACGCTCTCTCCGGGCTCTTGGAGAAAAAGTACTCGGGATGGTTGACGATGAACTGGTCGAGAGGCGAGCTCGAGGCCACTAACACGGCTGCAGACTTGCCCGTTTTGCGGCCTGCCCGGCCAGCCCGCTGCCAGGTGCTGGCGATCGTTCCGGGATAGCCGGCAAGCACGGCTGCATCAAGGCTGCCGATGTCAATGCCAAGCTCGAGGGCATTTGTCGAGACAACGCCGAGAATTTTTCCTTCACGCAAGCCCTTTTCGATCTCCCGCCTCTTGAGCGGAAGATAGCCTCCCCGGTAGCCGCGGATCAGCCCTTCGTCCCGGGTCGATTTTTCGATTTCCTCTTTGAGGTAAGTCAGAAGAACCTCGGTATTCAAGCGGCTTTGGGCGAAGGCAATGGTCTGAAGGTTGTTCTTCAGGAAGACCGAAGCGACACGCCGGGATTCATTAATGTAAGACCGGCGAATTCCCAGGAATCGGTTGACAACAGGAGGAGTGTAGAAAACAAAGTATTTCTCTCCCCGCGGAGCGCCGTTATTATCGACCAGAATGACAGGCTCTTCAATCATCCTCTCGGCCATCTCGACGGGATTGGCGATGGTGGCCGTCGAGAGGATGAACTGGGGAGAAGAACCGTAGAAAGCGGCGATCCTCTTCAGTCGCCTGAGAACGTTGGCCAGGTGGCTGCCGAAGATTCCGCGGTAGTTATGGAGCTCATCGATGACGATGTACTTCAGGTTTTTGAACAGGTTGATCCATTTCGTATGATGGGGCAGGATGCCGGTGTGAAGCATGTCTGGGTTGGTCAGGATGATCTGGCCAACGCCGCGGATGGCCTTGCGGGCATCTTGAGGCGTATCGCCGTCATATGTGTAAATCTTGATGCCTTCGGGAAGAAGGTCGATGATCTCGTCAAGCTCGGCTCTCTGATCCTGGGAGAGAGCTTTGGTCGGAAAAAGGTAGATCGCCCGGCTCGACGGCCCGAGGAGAATCGCGTTGAGGACAGGAAGGTTGTAGCAAAGTGTCTTCCCGGAAGCTGTGGGCGTGACGACGACGATGTGTTTTCCCGCTTGGAGAACATCCCAGGATGTTCGCTGATGAGAGTAAAGCTTCAGGTACCCTTTCCGCTCGAGAGCTTGGCGCAGGCTGGCGTGGAGGCCGGCCGGATAGTCGGCGTAGATTCCTTCCTGGGCGGGGATGTGCTTGATCGCTCGGATCGAATCTTCTTTGAGCCCCATTTCATTCAGGAGGCGGAGCGAATTGAGGAGGTTTTCTTCTCTGGTCATGGACTTTTGATTCCTGACCCATCGTACCTTATAACAGAGAACCGGTCAATGCC
>JBBILQ010000087.1:0-6754 GCA_037444845.1 Candidatus Aminicenantota bacterium
TTCCTATATCCCTATCGCTGAGGTCGCCGCGGACATCTATCGCTACCTGGACGCCAAAGCTGGCGGCAAGGACCTCAACACGTACACCGTTACGGCCATCGATAACCAGGGCCACGAAAGCCCCATCGTTGATGCCTCTTTTGGCCAGCAAACCGAGGTACAGGAACCCAGGAACCCCGGGAAATTGCGCGGGCTGATCAAAAAAACGGCAAGCTAAAAAAACAGCGCGTAGCCTTTTTTTGTATTCTTTTCTACATTATCTAAACTTTCCGAAAGCATGAGCCAAAGTTTCCATCAACATAAATTTCACAAAAAAACAGCAGTCAGCGACTAAAATTAGGGCAAATGAGAACTCAAGTCTGTATTTTTTCCCTGGCCATCTTTCTGGCCCAGGCCTGCACAAACCAGCCGACGTCGCCCGATCCTGTCGAGGAGCGGGGCGTCATCCAGGTTAATTCCTCGCCCTCAGGCGCCCAGATCTGGCTGAATGGCGCGAACACGGGAAAAGTCACCAACGCTGTGCTCAGCGATGTCCCGGCCGGAACGCACACGCTCAAGCTCATCAAAGAAGGCTATCAGGACCATCAGCAGACTGTAACTGTCCATGCAGGAGTGACCATCCAGGTTAATGCGGTTCTTTCCGGCTACAAAATAGCGGTCACTTCTCCTCGAACGAACACACTCTGGGTTGCCAGAAAGCAAGAAAAAATCCAGTGGACAACCACCCCGTCGCTGGCTGGTTTGTCGCTCTCCTCGCCGGCAAGCAAAGCGATCAATTCCCAGGGCATCAGCAACGTTAAGATCGACCTTTACGAAGACGGAAGCCTGAAAGCCGGCATCGTCGCTTCCACGCCCAACAGCGGCGAGTACAACTGGCTGATTCCCAGAGAAATCGGGGGCGGCAGAGAATACCGAGTGCGAGTGTCCGTGCCGGGCCAATCGAATCACGCCGATAGCGACCCCTTCACGATCTGCTATAACGTCCATGGAACGTATCAAGGGACAATCACTGTGACCCAGGGGGCGAACTCCCAGTCTCTTCCCGTCACGTACGTCCAATCTCAAGACGGAAAAAACGTCAGCGGCACCTGGACAGCGACTCCTTATTCCGGGTCCGTCAAAGGGACGATCAGCCAGTCGAAGATCGCCGTCACTGTCACCCTTAACGGCACACCGCCTTCAGAATTTGCCGGCACGATGGATATCGAGGCGAGCGGCGACAGGCTCAAGCTCGTCTTCAGCGGCTACACCTCAGCGGGTTTCCTGACCGCCGAGTTCGCCGTCACCCGCACCTGATACGGAAGCGGAATTCCTGCTTTTCTTCCGGATGACGACCCTGTCCACGTGCAGCGCGACATTCCCCCTGCTCAAGACCCTGAGCCCGAGCTCGGTTGGAGCTTCGAGAGTCAAAGGCAAGCGGAAGCCCCGGTATTCCCGGGAGCCTGAAAAATCCTGGCCGGAGATTTTTCTGGGCCTGAGCGTTCTTCCCTTTGTCGCCTCATACACCTCCACCCTGGCTATGGTCTCTGGCGGCGGCGAATCGCTTCCGGTTTTCAAAAAGAAAAAGACTTCGTATTCGCCAGCCTGATAAAAAATCTGGCCAAGCTCGATCCGGTTGTTAGGCGTTCTCTCCATCACCCGGGCATACTTTCCTGAAGCCTCAGGGTCATAGCGGGGAATTCCCGTTCCCCAGTAAAAAAACTCCCCTTCATAGACAGTCTCGTCCCTGCTTTTTTCCGCTGAGGACGGCGGGCGGAGATCCCAGAGCTCAAAGTGCGTTTTCCAGAGAGGGAAGCGGACGATGACCCGCGCTCTTTTCATGGCCTCTGGATAGTATTCCCAGTAAAATCTTCCTTCCTTGAAATAGGGGATGAGAAACAGATGGGTGACCTTATAGGCATCGAGAAGATCCTTCCGCTCATGAAGGTAATAATCATAACCATGCCCCGTATGCCGATTTTCCATGACCATCAGTGGCGCGCTCAACCCGCCGATGGACATGTGTTCAAACGCCCGGGCGAGATCTCGTGAGATGTCCCTGACATCGTACCGAGGCGCAAAAGCCCAGGCAAAATAGGGTTTCATGTTGAGGACAAGATAGACAATCACCATCCCTCCGACAAAAACTGCCTTGAGAGCGCCGGGCAGGGGAACCTCAAACCGCCGCGGGATAATCCTGAGGAGGACAGCCACAAGAACGGTCGCCGCCAGACTGATGGCCAAAAAGCGGATGGTGGTGGCTTGCATAACCTCAAACGAAGGCAGCCTGGTTCTTATGAGGAAAAGGTCGGTGAGCGCGTAGAACGCCCAGCTAAAGAAAAAAACATAAAAAGGGAAGGGAATTTTTTCCGGCCTCTGGATTCGCCGGGCCCCGGAGAACTGGTAGAGGGCCAGGGTGACCAGGAAGATGGTGGGAAGCAGAAGGGGCAGGTCGTGCCGGAGAGGCCTATAATAAACGCAGGACAGGTACGCATAGTTGGAGACAATCCAGATGGCCGATATCCAGCCGATAAGAGGAACCTGGCGAGGCTTCCTGAACGCAGCGTAGGCTAAGAAAAGAAGAAAGATGACGGCCACGGTCGTCGTCAGAGGCTCCTCGAACCAGTGGTAGAGCGGCCGTTCCCAGAAATTCCGGATGACCCAGTAGAGCCGGCCGGGGGTGAGGCGGCGGATGTTGTCGGCGCTGATGTCTTGGAAGAGCTTCAAGTTGGGAAGATAGAGCAACCAAACCCAAGGGATGAGGCCCGCGACTATCCCCAGGCTAAAGAGACTGGTTGACTTGAGCGTTTGTATCAGGCTCTTCCCTCTTTGAAAAAAAGTGTAAAGCAAAAACCCCAGGACGACCGCGGGAAAAACGAGCAAGAATATCGCCTTAGCCGTGAAGGAAACAAAACAGAAAATCCCGGCCAGAAAATAGTAAACGGGCTTCTTTTTTTCGGCGACGATCAACAGGTAAAAAGTCAAACAGGCAAAAAAGAGCATCGGCATATTACGGTTGGCAACGCGGCTGAACATAGTGAATTCGTAGCTCGCACCTAAAAGGAGGACTCCCAGCAGGGCGAATCTTTCGCTGACGGTTCTCCTGAGGATGAGGTAGAAAAGGACAAGCACAAGGCAGCTAAACAGCACCGGCACAACGTTCATCTGGGCGATGCCGACGCCGAAGACAAGAAAGACAAGATATGTAATATAGTGGGGGATGGGCGTAATGTAGATATAATTCAGGGCCCAGTCGTCGATCTTCCACTCGCCCGTGAGAATCTTGAGCCGGGCGTTGAAAGCGTAGTTCCCGGGGTCACAGATGTATCCGGGGCTCAGAGGGTCGAGGTCCCTGGGCGCGTCGGCGCCCAGGTGGATGAAGCGCATCAGGAAAAGAGCGGCGAAGAACAGCAAAAGAAAGACAACGCGAATAGGTTTTTTCGGCGGACCGGCCATTTGTTCCTAAGTATTAACACACCCCCCCAGTGGTGTCAACGAACTCAGGAGGAGTGGTCGTGGATGATCCGCCAGCCTTCGGGGAGGCGCTTGAAGATGATCGTGAAAACGCCTTCCCGCAGAGAATCCTTGAGCTCGAGCTTCCAGCGGCCGAGGACATAAGCGAAGTCGTCGCTGAGGACATTCACCTCAAGGTCGGTAAAATCCAGCTCCGCCCAGTTTTCGCCTGAATAGCTCTTTTTGTACCTTTCTAAAAGCGCCTTCCAGCCGCGGAGCCTGTTGGCCCCGGACTGGAACGTGAACTCCTCCGAGTTCCAGTAGTAGGCCATGAAGCCTTCAAGGTCCTGCTTATTCCAGGATTCCTTCTGGAGTTCGAGGATTCCGAGCAGCTCACCCCTGACATCCTGCGGCTGTGAAGAGCCTGCCGCGTTGATGATGAGGATGACGAAAACAAACGACAGTTCTTTCATGAGTCCTCCTCCTGCAGCTCAGCCCGCTCGCCGGACCAGGGGAAGGAAGAAAAGAAAGCCGAGGCCGTAGATCAGGGCCGCCATGACGATCACCATCTGAAACCCCAGCATCATGCTCAAGAAAATGCAAAAGATTGAGCCGAAAACGGTCAGGAACGAGTTTGTCGCCCAGGCCCAGGGGACAAGGCCAGGTTCATACCGGCTGAGCACCTGGATTCCCGAGGGGAAAGGCATGCCCATGATAAAAGCCAAAGGCGCAAGCAGAAGAATTGCCAGCACCGCCCGGATTGCCAGGCTGAAACCCAACCCATGCGGGATGATGACGGAGAACGCCAGGCTGACTCCAAGAGAAAGGGGGACAAGGAGCACGGGAAGGGCGATGAAGAGTTTCTTGGGCGCAGCTTTCACCCTCCTCGTGAAGTAGCTTCCAATGCCTGAAAAAAGCAGCATAGAAAAGAGGGTGATAGAAAACGAATACGTGGGGCCGCCCAGGAAGACCATGAGTTTCTGAATCAGGGCGATCTCAATAAAGATAAACCCGAGCCCCAGAGCTCCGAAATAACAGATAACAGCCAGTTTTCCCCGCTTGGCGGTCAGAGCCTCTTTCAGCTTGAGCTGGGGGTAGAGGATGCCGAAAGCGGCCAATAACAGAATCTGGAGAAGGCTCAGGCCGAGCGTCCACAGGCCCAAAGGCATCCTTATGGCGGCAAAGCCATACTCGCCGCTTTCCTTCCTTAAAAGATGCTTCCATTTGTAGTAATCGAAAAAGAACGGCCTGTCATCGGTGGCCGGCCGGACATTGTACACATAACGCCGATAAAATTCTTCCCTCTGGCGGAGCGGCGAGCGAATGACGGCATCGAACTCGGAATTCCTCAGGACATCCGGGTCGTACATAAGCTCGAAGCGATTGTCCCGCGCCCAGCCGCGCACAGCCTCCATCTCCTCGGCGGAATACGGCGTTTTCTTGAGGAGCGTCGCGGCCCAGCTTGCGCCTCTGATGATGACGATGTGCCGGGACGGCTCGGCGACTCCCATTTCCTCCATCGCCTGAACCATCATCGCCGCCAGACGGAGTGTTTCGCGCGGCGGCTTGAAATACCAGCGCGAAAAAGAGAGGACTCCGTCCTCAGTGAGATGGTTCCAGTAGTCCTTGATCGCTTCCGTCGTGTAGAGGTAAGTCTCGGTCAGAGCGTAGGCGCCAGAAGCAAGGGCCGTGAAGGTGTCGACGCCGCTAAGCTGGATGACGTCATAACGGTCGTCTGTCCGGGAGAGAAAATTCCGGCCTTCCGCAACGATGATCTTAACGTCTGGCCGGTTAAAAACTCGGCCGGCGTAACGGGCATACCTTTCTGTGATGGCGTCTGTAATAAAGCGATTGATATCGACTCCGACAACTTCCCTGGCACCGTGGGCAAGCGCAATCAGGCCGTCGATCCCGCCGCCGATGCCAATGACGAGGACTTTCGGGTTTTCCTTGAGAGCATACGGCGCCGCCTGGAGATAATTCCTCAGGAACGGCATCTTGGTCAGGTCACCGTCTGTCTTCAGGATGCCTGTGGGCGCCTGGCCGTCCTGATAGATGAAAATGTGCTCCCACGGGATAGCCCGGGCGAGCGAGCTGACTTCCCCGCCGAAGGCGGAAAGCGGCCGCCGAATCGGTCGAGTGATGTCTATCCGCCCGACAACACTCCACCGGCTAAAGACAATGTCACTGTCCGTCTTCCAAGGGTTAGCACCGTAGAAGAGCGGCTTGGAAGAAGGGACGTGGATTAAGTAAGGGTCAAAATAGAGCCCCCCTGCAAAGCAGAGTCCCAAAAAGCTCACCTTAAGCCAATTCTTGACGCTTCCAAAGCCCTTCTCGAAGGAGTCCATTATCAGCCCGGCACACCCTCCCAAGAAGCCCACGAAAAAAACCAGGTTGGTCACCCCGACCGCCGGAATGGCCCAGACACTGACCAGGCTGCCGAGGCTGGCGCCGACAAGGTCGGAGAAATAGACGCGGCTGATGTCAGTCTGGTAGAGGAAGATGATTCCGCCGAGCGCGAGGCCGGCAAAAAAGAAAGGGATGGTGAGCAGGAGGTAGTAGCTGAACAGGCTGAGGAGCTGAGTCCAGTCCTTTGTGATGGCCAGCGGCTCAAAATGGATGCGGGTGATAAGCAGGAGGGAGAAAACCGTGGAAAACCCGAAGAAAAAAGCGTTCTTCGCGATAAAAGCTGAGGTCAGCCTGTCCGAGCCCGACTTGTTGCGCAGAGTGATGTAGGCCCCTGCCACGCCAAATCCCAGCAGCGCAATGCTGATGATCATCGGCGTGAAATGGTGCCAGGTCAGCACGGAAAAAATCCGGGTCAGCGCAATCTCAAAAACAAGCGTCGAAAAAGCCAGCATGAATGTGCTGACGTATATTCTCGCATCCGACCTGGACTGCATGAAAACCTCCCGGCGAGCTCAGAGCAACTATTTTGGACGTGTACTATACGAAGGAAGGAAATTTATGTCAAGGAAATCAGCTTTTTTTCAGCTTGATGTCGCCGCTGAAGGAAGGCAGCTTAACCGTGGCTCCACAGCCGTTGACCACGCCGCTCATCTCTTTCGGCGAAATCTTGCCCGTCACCTTGATCTCGAAATCAGTAGTAATGCTCCCGCTGAATGTCTCGGCCACGAAATCGAAGGCCGAGTTCGCGGGCAAGTAGAGCTCGACACTGGCCTGGTTTTCTTTGTCTCGTGTCATGAACGGCAGAGTTCTTGTGGCGCGGCTGAAGGCAAACTGCCTGTCATTATCGCTGAATCGGGCCTCGATGGCAAGCGTGCCAGCCAGGAGATTAACGCTCATTTCTTCCTCAAACGGT
>JBBILQ010000088.1:0-6664 GCA_037444845.1 Candidatus Aminicenantota bacterium
CCACATGGGGAGAGGAGATTTTTTCCTTTCATTTCGTGAATAGTCCAGGTTAGATAATCTAGTGGTGCGTCTCACAAATAACATCACATAAATTGCGATCACCAAAGACGCGCCACCGCGGGGGAGTTTGAGGGGAACGGCGTCGTTCCCCTCAGGGGGTCAGCGGAGCGAAGCGAAGCGCCGAGGGGGGAGCTTGACTCCCCCATGGAAGTGTCCCGTCTTGGCGCATGACTTTGGAAAGGTATTTATGAGACGGGACACCAGATTTCCAGGAAAGAGCTAAAGCTCCTCTCTCCGGCAGCAGGTTGACCTTTTCAATCCCGGATATTCAACCGAAGACGGGGCCCGGAGGTTCCGTGCCCGCCATCTGCCGAATAGAAAGAGGCGTTTATGGCTCCCAGCGGCCGGATGGCAAGACCCAGGGTTTTTCCGTCGAGCAAGCGCTGCAGGACGGGCCTGGGAACAGTCAGGTAGGTTTTCCTTCCGTCCCCCTCGGTCACGGGCCAGTCTATGACCATCTGAGGATTGAGAACTTGATCGAGGTGCAATCCCCGGCTCAAGCTGCGAAAAGTGACAGTTTTCGTGTCCCAGTGTGGATCGCCCCCGAGGATTTCAACGACGCGGATGAGCCCGAAATCGGGAATTTCCTCGGCCGCGCGTTCGACGGCCCGCGTCGTCAACTCGAGAAGGCCGGTTCCGATGGCCTTTTTCCCCTTGAAGGCGCTGAGGTCCCAACGCAGGATGATGAAACGCGATCCTCCGGCCGTTATGACATCGGCCTTTCCACCGGCATCAAAAATAATCCAACGGCCCAAGTTGATGTCCGCGTTTTCAATATCCACGGTGCTTGCCTGGGTTGCCTTGAGCACAAAGCGGAATCCGGCTGGGTCGGCCAACGGCGGATGGTATGCCACCGCCTCTCCCTGATCCGGGCCGGCCAGGGCTGCTTCAACGACGTCCACGCAGAAGTAATCGACGTCCAGGCGATATTTCCCCAATCCCCAATCCATTATCGCCATCTGTCCGTAGACTGTGTCGCCAGGTTCAGCGTTGAAACCCCGGGTGGTCATGCTGACCGTGTGCCAATTCTCTGTGTCGGGAATATCAAACTCCATGAGATGGCTGTGGAAATCAGTGGTCTTCTGGGTGTTGACATGGAGGTTGATCCTGCGTGGAGCGTGACTGGCCCGGACGCGAGCCTCGACGCGCAGCTCGTAGCCGGATTTCTTCAGAAGAGAGAGGTCCATGCTGTCGGAGACTTTGCGGTTGATCAAGGCCCACCAGACGTTGCGGCGGTCCTCGGTCGCATCGACGAGGAGAGACGCATAGCCGTTCTTTTCCTGACAGAAATTCATGACAACCCGGCCTTCGCCGGTGAAAAACGCCCAGCCCTTGGCACCGCTCGGATCGAGCTTGAGAGTCGGCCCGTCGAAATCTTCGCGGAACTGAGCTCCGCCAGACGGCACGACCACGAGCACAACGGTGAGCACAGCGACGATGATGGCGATTGCGCGCATAAGCCCTCCTGAACATCAGTAGTTTATCATCCTCGCCCGGCGCCTGGGAAGCTCCCGACTTGCCCTCCGGGGTCAACTGTCGGTAGAATTCGAGAACGGGATGACGGAATCAAAGAGGAATTCATTCGAGGAGAAAGAAGATGAGAGAAGGACGAATCATTTTGACCATCCTATTGACCGGACTCGCCGCAATGACAGCAGGCCTCAGCTCCCCTGAGCCTTCTTCCCAGCACCTTCAAACCGGGAAGGACTTCCTCAAGGTCGCCGTTTATTCCGCTAAGGAGGACCAGGAGCTGCTGCAGATGTTCCAGGGACTTAGGGTGGCCGATGTTTCAGACGGGATGGATAAAGCCGGGCTTTCTGGAGTCGGGTTGGTCGACCCCTCCATCCTTCCGCTCTGGACGGACACAAAAAACTTCCGCCATCGCTTCGTGGGCATTGCCGTGACCGCACGGTACGTCCCCACACAGAAACCACACGCCGGACAAAAGACGCCGGAGGAATTCGACAGATGGGAGGCGGAATTTTACAGCCAGTATTCATCAGAGCCTTTTGCTGATTTGATCCGGCCAGGCACGGCCTTAGTGATTGACGATGTCGAGGAGGCAGACATCGGGAGTATCGGTTCGTTCAATACCCTTGATTGGAAAAAACGTGGCTGCGTCGGAGTTGTGACGGATGCGCGAGCCCGGGACACAGACGAGATCATCCTCCAGGGTATCCCCCTCTATCTCCGTGGACGCGGGCGGGGCATCCGGCCGGGCAGAAACGAGGTCGAATCGGTCAATAGGCCGGTTGCCATCGGCGGCGTCCTCGTCATGCCGGGTGACGTCGTGGTCGCCGACGGGGACGGTGTTGTCGTCGTGCCAAGGGCAAAAGCCCGGGAGGTTGCAGGTTTTGCTCGGGAGGTCATCGAGAGGGACAAGGCTGGTCGGCGGGAACTCTACAAACAACTGGGCCTGCCCCCAGACCCTTCGATAAAGAAGTGACAATCCATGAATCGACTTCGCTTCTATGAGGCATGATTATGCCAGCGATCCTGCGTCGGCGGTTCGATTCCGTCCCTCGCCATTCCCGCCATTTTTAGATAGGGTCTACTGAAAAAAGATTTTGTTATACTTTTCTGACAGCCATCATGTTAGCTCTTACGATAGATTAACCTAACCCCCTATCTTTTTCTCGCTATGTTTTGTATAAGTGACTTTCTTTCTCAGATTATTCTGGAGGACTTTTCAAGATCGATTAACAGAAAGCGGATGGCCGGCAGGGCCAAAGACTTGTTAATAAGCTCCAGCCGGCCATCCCCAAAAGGCAATCTATTGATACTCCATTATGCGGTAGATGTAAAGAGGCCGGTTGAAGAAGGCAAAGATTATCCCTGGCCTAAGCCTCATCGCTGTCCTAGCTGTCAAGGAGTGCAACTGTGGGGGCATGGGTATGTTTTTCGCTACTTTGAGGGCTTCTCTTGCGGCCTGTGGATGAAGCGCTTTCGCTGTCCTGATTGTGGGGGGTGCACAGCGCGCGGCCCCAAGGGTTCGACCCGGGCTTTCATTATTCGAGGCTTTCGATTCTGCTTTCGCTTCTTTCCAAGACCATTCATGGCCGATGGCTGCGCTGTCTTACTCGCCAGGCGCAGCAGTACTGGTACCGGGGCTTGCGGGTTCAGGGTTCCCGGTGGAAAAATTGCAGGCGCCCGACGCTTTCGTCTCTGCGGTGGCTTTTACGGCAGGGGCTTTGTCCCTCGACTCATCGCTTTCAATGTGAGACGTTGCGTTTATGAGTGCCACCTCACCTGATTTTTGCGGTGACGAGTCCATGGCTTTGGGTTAGGATGGGACGCTCGGTCAGTTTCGTGCCCACCATCCTCGCCGGTCAGAATAATCTGCTCGATAAACTCATGTATCACACTTCCCGGCCCCTCGCCTCCAGAGTCGTGGCCAGAAGCCATCTGGAAGGCTTGAGCCAGACCGACATGGCCGGCTATCTGAAACATCACCTGGAGATCGCCGGAATCAAAAATCAGCTCTTTGCCGATGAGGCCCTCCTGGCCATCCATCAGGGCTCAGGCGGACTGCTCCGCAGGGCCAACAACCTGGCGCGGGGCGCACTCATTGCCACCATACGAGAGAAGTGCCGAGTGGTGTCGGCCGAACATGTGCGCGTCGCATCTACAGAGGTTATCTGATTCCGTTAAGTGAATCTGTGAAATCCTATAACCTATTGTGAGAATCCTGGGTCAAAATAATGTGAGAATTGACAGTTTTTTTGTGTGTTTGCTTCCCTCCCTCATCTGCCCAAACATCCCCTCCTCATATTAGGAAGCAGCCTCTCCCAGATCAAGCCTGAAAACGAAGAAATATATCGGTTCATTTTTACTCATTTCGGTTTTTTTGCGGATTGTCTCCTGCGGGCGCTTCAGGCCACCTCGAAATATCCCCCGATGGCACCGGGAGCCACTCCAAATGCCTGTCTAAAGCGCTCGGAAAACGAGAGAGGCTTATACCCAAGGTCCATGGCGATCGTCTTTGTTTCAGAGCTGACTCTTTCTTACTTTACCTTGAAAGATGTATTGACCTGAGATTTGGCACCCGTCATCAATTCCTCGGCAAAAAGATAAAGCAGATACTCCCCCGCCTCTAAGCTTCCCGCCTGAACCTTGAGGAAAAAAACTTCTGTGTCGCCCTCTCGTTTGCTCTCCAGAATGGAAATTGATACAGGAACGGCGGTCGCTGTGCCCGCTTGATACCTGAGGAGATTCCCTAAGAGTCTTATCTCCGGCTTCTGGATGCCAGGGCGCGTGCATCTCACCGCCGCATAAAGACTCTCTGCCCCCCGCTCCAGCTCCTCAATAAGCGGGGAATACCGGGTCCTGTCAAACGGAAAATCAGCCGGAGCGCGAGAAACCTGGACATAAAAACCCCCTTTCTCCTCCTTGAGGAGGAGGGGCGGATAGAGCCTTAGCCTCTCAGCTTGACGCTCAGGGATAGAGACCCAAGAGGAGGCCACGGCCCCCCTTCCTGATTCCAGGTTCCGGATGACCAGACGGCACTTGTACTCGCCAGGAGTCAGCGGAAAAAAGGAGGAAAAATAGAGCGACCCCTCGGGAAGCTGGGATAAATCGGCCTCCTTTCTTTCCATCTTGACGATATTGTCCTTCTCATCGAAAAGAATGGTCACGAGCTCCACTTTCCGGGCGGCTATCTCCCCAATTTTCTCTTTTTCGACCCTGGCCCAGAGAGCTAAGTTCTCTTTGCCCTGGGCTGGGGAAGGGAAAGCTTTCAGGGGGAAACGAAGCGGTGTCTGGAAAAGAGGATTCTCGCTCAAAGCTAAATCCACAAGGTGGAGCATCCTCTGGAGCTCGCTATATTCCTTAAACGGCTTGGGGTTAAAGTAGCCCTTCTGGGCGTAGACTTTCAACCCCGGCCGCTCCACCTCCACTCTTATGGAGTGATACTTCCCGTCCCGCTTTTCATCAATATAATATCCGAGCACGTAATAGCAAGCAGTCAAATTTTGAACCCTCTCCATGTGCTTTTCATACGCGTTGATGTTGCCAAAATATTTTCCGCCGGTTGAACTGGCCGTTTTCTGGAGCGTAAATGCTCCTCCCATTCTCAAGTCTCCCTTAATTCTTGTGGAAGTATCCTCAGTATCAAAGGCATGAATTATGGTGTTCGACGCGCTTAGCTCTTTGAGCATATCTTCATGTCGAAGGCGCAACAAAGGATGGCCCCAACTTCCATCGGATTCTATTTTCCCGAAAGGAGCTTTGATTCCATAGATTGTGGAATAGGGCAGGCCCGAGGAAAAAAGAATTATATACTTGAAGCCAGGAACATACCTCAAGGCTTTAGCTAAGTCGGTCATTTTTTGGATAAAATGAAGGGCGTGGAGACCTGTATCTTCTAAATCAAAAAACCTAGAGGCTTCGAACGAGGTCTTTATTGCTGGTGGCGTATATTTTTGAGAAACTTTTATGTCTTTGCTGGCATCTAAGGGTTCTTCATCCGTTGCCAGAAACCAAAATTGCTCTTCGAGATCTTCTGCCCTTCCCCCCGTTTCTTTGAGGCCAATCGCTTCTACGATTTCTCGAGCTTTTGCACGGTCAGTTGTTAGAAACTCATGCAGTTTTAAGCCTTTAATAACAGAATACGAGAGCACTCCCACCTCATCGGAAGGCAAGAGCTGAGTGTCAAAAAAATGCTGGGCCGCTTTTTTAGCATTCAGGATTCCTTTTGGGTTGTTAAAAGCGAAATCAAAGAGGAGAAAAAACTTTCGGTTCAAAGGCTCGCGAGAAAATGGAATTTTTGTTTCTTCAATTATTTCAGGTTGAGCTTTTCTCACAGCAGAAGGCAGGGACAGGATATGTTTTTCAAACTCTGTGATAGTTTTTCTTCTTCCGCTGTCATAAATTGAGAAGTCCTCTTTCCCTAAATCAATTACCGGGTTCCCTTTTTTATCCGTTACGTAAACTTGAATAAGTTTCAACGTTACGGCAACTTCATGTGGAGGGATTTCCGGCGCTCTTTCTTGTCGACCGCAGCGTGCATGGAGATCAGGGTTAATGAGAAGAGGTGTTATAAGGGGAACAGATAGGTAAATTAACAAATTTTTCCTCATGTCATCCCTTTAACAAAAAGGGACGCCCAGGATTACAAGCAAATTCTGTTGGCATTTCATCTTAAATCATCATTGGAATGATAAATAATAGAGCCGAACTAATCTACGCACCAGCCGCATACCTCGTTGTGCTGCCATTCGCACGGCCAGCCTGGGCACGAAACGTTAACACAACAGAACTGGCAGTAAATGAGAGGGGGTATCTCTATACAATAGATGTAGAAAAAGCTTCCACAACATGACCAGCACATTTGTTCCATAGTATCACAGAGCATAGGTCTGGCGAGGGCTTCTTTGTAGATGAGAATGGAACTCACGGCAACAAGCGAGACAATAGCCAAGAAACTAACCCATTTTTTCATTTGCTTTCCCTCCTTTTTTTTCTTCACAAGATTTGCATTCAGTCCCATATTTAATGATATATCCCTTATCACTCTTGTCCAAAATAAGTTTTAGAAAAACTCCGACCCGGGTAAAATGAAATTGATCGAAAATATTACCCAAGGAGGTCGGAGCACTGACATGAA
>JBBILQ010000089.1:0-6361 GCA_037444845.1 Candidatus Aminicenantota bacterium
GCGAGGGCGTTGGGCGAGGAAGCCCGTCGAAGACTGAGCGGGCACGGTTTCTCGAGCGAAGCGAGAGAAGAGCGAAGGCTGAGTCGGAGCGAGTTTCCTCGCTGGGGAAACGAGCGGGCTGACGACCCCAATCCCGAGCCTCGACGGGGAGAACCGACGGGACTGGTTCCCCGGGGTGCGGGGGCCGGGGGTGGCCTGGCCGCCGCCTATGTTTTGTCACATCATATCTTTCGTTCATATTCGTCTACTCCTTAAAGACATCGAAATTGACGAAGTCGGCGTGATTGACGATGATGGCCTCGACCGTCCGGCGCGACCCGTCACCCTCCTTAGAGTGGGCAGCAATGATGTGGATGACTTCCCTTGGCAACCCATGCTGAAAGGCAAACGCAGCGCCAGAAATAGGGTGGCGGAGGAGCTCCCCTTCCCCGCTTTTGACGAACTTTCCAGCCTTCCTCTCGTACTCGAAGAGCTTGCCAACGTCGTGAAGAAGGGAACCCGAGAGAAGGTGGTCACGGTTGATATGGACTTTGTCTTTATACTCTCCCGTCAGCACCTCGGCGATCCGCAGCGCCGTGAGAGTTACTGCCCTCGTGTGCTCGATGAGGTTCACGTCCGTTCGCGGAATGAGAAGCGTGAACGGCATATCATTGAGGTCATCGGCCTGCCAGCCGCCCCTTTTCAGGGCTTCGATCCAGACAGTGCCTGTCTTCTCGCGGAGTCCGGCGTCCTGGATAAGCTCGAGCTCCGGCAATAACCTTTCGATCTCCTTTTTCATTTCGGGCTCCTATATCTCCCTTTCCTTTGGGCCATCGTATTCAAAATCCGAAGGGTGGATTTTGCGCATCGGCCGCATCCGCGTTTTTTCCTCATGGATGTGGGCAACCAACCCGGGCACTCGGGCGATGATGAAATAAGCGTTGCCGATTTCAGCCGGGATGCCCAGGTCACAGAGGAGCGCCGCGATGGCGCCGTCCACGTTGATGGGGAGGGCCTTGCCAAGGCTTTCCTTCAGAATATTCTCTATGAGCCGGCTGATCTGGACATGCCGGCCGGCCAGGTTCAGCTCCCCTGCCAGCGTAAAGAGTTTCGTTGTCCTCGGGTCCTCGGTGTGGACGCGGTGGCCAAAACCGGAAGCCCGCTCTCCCCTCGCCTTCATTTCGGCCAAAATTTCCCTGGCCGCTTCGTTGTCAGCGATTTTCTTTTCGTCTGCTCGCCGGGCCACGGCCTGGAATAAATTCATCCCCTCCTCGATGGCGCCGCCGTGAAGGCGAGATATGGCAAGGACGCCGGCCGCGATGGAGGCGTGGAGCTCGGCGCCGGTCGAGGCGACGGTGCGCGCCGCCAGGACCGACGGCGGTCCTGCGCCATGGTCGACGGAAGAGACAAAGATGGCGTCTAAAAGCTTCCCAACCTCGGGCGAGGGAAGCTCGCTCCGGAGCACAAGATAGATAGCTTGCGAGAAAGAAATTTTGCCCATCAGCTTATCGATTGGATAGCCCCGCAGCCGGACTTTGTTCGGCTCGACGCTCGTGATTGCTGTCTTCCAGCGAAGTTCTTCGCTCATTTTTCTTCTCTCCCTAACCGAAAAAACCTGCTTTTCATCCTAAAAGCTCCGCGGCTTTCTTCGGAATCTCCGAGATGGACTCGACGACATGGGCTCCGGCTTCACGCAGCCTCTTGACTTTGGTCTCGTAGGAGCCTCGAGAGCCTTCGACTATCGCTCCCGCATGAGAAAAACGCGTCCCGCTCTTGGCCGCCTTGCCGCCGACATAGGCGATGAGCGGTTTGGTGAATTTTCCCGTGTCGATAAGGTCGGCAACGCGCTCCTCCTGTGTCGTTCCGATCTCGCCAAACATGACGGCGAGCCTGGTGTCAGGGTCCTGCTCGAAAAGCTCCATGACCTCGGGATGGGAGAGGCCGACGATGGCGTCCCCGCCGACATGGATGATCGTGCTCTGACCGACACCCGCGCACGTGAGATAATAGGAAATGGCCGAGGTCATGCCGCCGCTCCGGGAGCTCACGCCGACAGGCCCGGGTTTAAACCATTCCCTGGCCCGCTCGGCGCGTCCGCCGATCATGCCCAAAACCGCCTGGCCTGGACTGACCAAACCGAGGGTGTTGGGACCGACAAAACGGGCTCCCTTCTCGCCGGCCCTGGCGGCAATCTCGAGGACGTCATGGATCGGGACTCGGTCCGGAACGATGACCAGGAGTTTCACGCCGGCGTCTATGGCCTCCAGAGCGGCGTTCTTGACTAAGGCGGCTGGGACAAAGATGACGCTGGCGTCGATCGGCCCCTCCTTCTCCCAGGCCTGGGCCACCGAATCGAAGACGGGAACGCCGTAGACTTCCTGGCCTCCGCGGCCCGGCGTCACACCGGCAACGAGCCTTGTCCCGTAGTCCTTCATCAACTGGGCCCGGACCATGCCCTCGCGGCCGGTGATTCCCTGGATGATTACCCGCGTCGTCTTATTCACCAGGATGGCCATGCCCTCTCCCCTCTTAATTCGGGGGACGCCATACATAATACACTAAATCGGCTCCCACCTCTGATTTGGATGACGTTGTTTTTCGAGCATTGGCCGTTAAAAATTTCAGTTTTCTTGAAGTGGCTTGCTTTTTCGCCAATCTCTATTTTCTCTTTAATTTCTATTTTCCCTATATTTTCTATGGGTATAGTAGTTTTTATGAGCATCGCTCCTACCTCTCGCCTCCGCCAGCGATGATTTTTTCCCGATACTCCCGAAGCCCAGGGATGGGCAGATGAATGACGATAGCATTCTGCTCGTGAAAAGTGCAGAAGATCTCACAGGCCAGGCACTCGGTGCATTTTCCGCGCCGGACATCCTCAACCGGCACTGCCAGCACAGGCTTTCCGTCCTCAACCTTCAGGATCTTCGCCGTGCAGGCTTCGACGCAACCCTTCGTCTTGCAGGCAGCGCACTTTTCATGGTCAATGGATAACCGGCCGGTCAAAGTCTCGAAAATGTAGGCCCTCTCAGAGATTGGAGCATCTACCATCGGTTTCACTTCATGGCTCAAGTTCGGGTTCTTGGCGACGAGCTCCTCCAGCCTGGCGGCGCAAAATTCCGGTGAGTCGTCGCGGCCGTAACCTTCGACAGGCGCCGGAATGTTCTTGAGATAAGCCTGGAGTATCTCAATCGCTTTCTCTTCAAAATTCCCGCCCAGGCGGATAACGGCCGGGATGGCTAATTTTTCTTCATTAAATGCCTTGACGAACCCGCGGGCCGAATGGTACTGCTCCTGGCTGGCAACACCCGAGCCCGAAGCGAAATAGCCCTTGATTCCCGGCTGGGAAAGGATGATTTTGGCGGCCCGGTAGACTTTGCTCGCCGGCGGGTTGCCGCTCGTGTCGCAGTAGTTGGCCAGCTTGAACCCGCGCCCGAGCACAGCGTCCATGGACATCATCGACCCGCCGCCGCCTGCGCCATGGAAGCCGATGTATTTCTCGGCCTCGCCTACATTCTCGACCATCTGGAAGAAATAAAAAGTGCCTCGGTAATCCTTCTCCTCAACCCGGTAGGCGATTTTTTCAAGCTCGGTCGGCGGCCGGTCAAATTCCCGGGCGACTTCGATGCCTAACTCAGGATGCCTGAACACAGCGTAATCATCGACGACGATGTGGCAGTCGGCCGCAAAGACGGCATCGTCCTCTGTCAGGACAAGAGGGTTGATCTCCGCCGAGCGGGCATCGCTCGACTTGGCAACCCTGTAAAGCCGGGGAAGCAGATCGGCCAGCTTAGCTAATACGCTCCCGCCAAGCCCGGCCCTGATGACCATATTCCTGGCCTCATACTCGGAAAAGCCCCTTAGAACGTCGATCGGCTGCCGCGCGACCCTCTCCGGATGGAGCCGGGCAATCTCCTCGATACCTGTCCCGCCGACAGGGCTGAAAACGAGGAGCGGCTGCTTCAGGGCGTCATCCAGCACAAGCCCGGCAAAATACTCGGCCCTGATGGCCAGTTTCTCCTCGACAAGGAGTTTGTCAACAACAAAATTCCCGACCTTCATCCCCAAAAGCTCGCGCGCTTTTTTCTCGGCTTCGGCTGGGGTGGAAGCAAATTGAACCCCGCCCAGCTTCGCCCTCCCTGTCACCCAGACCTGGATCTTGAGGACAACGGGACGGCCGATCTTTTCGGCCATCCGGCGAGCCTCCTCAGGAGTCGAAGCGACTCCACCCTCAGGCACGGGGACTCCGCCCTGCTTGAGGAGCGTCTTGCTCTGGTATTCAAAAAGCCTGGCCATTCTCGCCCGTCCCTCTATAAGTTATATGTAAATTTTCTTTTCTTCCTATTCAGGCAATTCCTTGACAAACAAGTTGAGCTGACTCGAATTTTTAACGATTCTGCTTGAGCTCTTGTTGACTTTCTTTGAAACAAGCTGAGCAACATCAACTTTGCCCTTTAATTTATGAAACGCGTTTTCAAGTGCTTCAAAAAACAGGCACTTCCAGGAATCCTCGAGGAATCGCTCGCCGAATAAAGGCGATCGCAGCTTGCGGAGCAGCTGTTCTTCGCGGTCCTGGGGGATCACAAGATATTTTCTTACCGCCGGATCGATATTGGACCCGCGCTTAAGAGCTTCGGTCATAGAAGTGGTCGCCTCAACTTCAAAAGCTGCCTCGATTCGTTTTCCCCGAAGCCAGAGAACGTCAACATTCTCCACCTCGTCTATATTTTTGGCGTCATCCATTTCTTTCAATGAACCTCGACTGAGGTACTGCCTGAGTTCCCCTTCACGGCCCGGAAACCCTTCTGCCAGGGAATCGCCTTGCTCCCGACGCCCGATCCAGATGTCATAACCACGGCCCTTCCCGATATCCGCCAAGATGGCGAGCATCCGGGTGTGCATGCGCCTGATCTTGTCCTGGTTGTATTCTGGCCTCAGTATCCATTCGCCGCGCCCCACGGGCCTGGCATAAGCCTCAAGAGCCTCTCTAATGCTGGTTGCGTCTGTGGTGAGCGCATTGGGAAACTCGTCGCTGATCGCTTTCCATATGTCCGTGAAGGTAACCCGTCCTCGCGCTTGAAGTTTGCGAAGCACGGTTTGTTCGACTCTCTCGGACAGCGGGACGGATTTTAGGCGGGGGATGCTCGACGGGTCTTTAAACCACCAGCCCTTTCCCTCTACACCCCCGATACGCATCGGGACCAGTTTAAATTCCTTTTTGAGGTGCTTTTCAAGCACAGAACGGACATCAAGTCCGGCCCTAAGCTCCGAAAAATAGCCGTTTTTGGCGAGTTCCGGGTCAATCGTGTTGATCAAAATTGTGTAGGGAGTCGGTTCTCCCCGTTCGGCGAGAACTCGCCTGGCGGTCTCCACGACAATTCGCTCGAACCGGGCAGCATCTACTTCTTCTGGCTCAAGCTTAGCTCCAGGTCCGGCCGGTTTATGAAACCTCAGATAAAAATCGCCCTGGGCGGAGCCAAAAGGCTGCAAAAGGGCCTTGGGCGAAGGCCGCGCCAGTTCCTGGTGATGAATTTTGTCAAGCTCCAATCCCGCCATGATCCCAGCATATATGGTCGCGTTCCGAACCTTGAAGGTCGGGTTATGAAAGGTCAGCGTCATGTAGCCTCCGGGCTTGAGAACATCCTGCATCATCCTGAAGGCATGACGAAGAAGGGCGTGATAAACGTCAAAGCTTTTTTGCTGGCGTTCGTTGCGAATCACCTCCTTGGCGAGGATTTGATCTAAATATTCCTTGTCCCTTTTTAGCCAGGCGTTCCAGAGATAGGCGAGTTCGCCGTACTGAATCGAGGCATCATAAGGCGGGTCGGTGAAGATGTAATCCACGCAGGCGCCGCAGCGCTCGGCGATGATCTTCATCAAGTCCAGCGAATCGCCGCAGTGGATGTAAATATCGGCAGGGCCGGCAAGCACATCCTCAAAATTTCGGCCAAACTTTATTCCAGAAAATAAATTATTAGATTCTTCCTTAGCTTTGATGAGACCTTGACGACCAACTACAGCGCTCTCGAATTTCTCCCAAACGTTTTGCTCCATAAAGTGGGAGGCGTACCAATAACTATGTTCGAACCAGACACCACTCATTACACGTGTTGGTCGGTCAGGCATCATCCTGCTACACAAATGCACCATGGAAGTGAAAGCAACCTTCAGGAAATCCCTGAGGTCACGGCGAGGCTCTTCCTCGATCGCTTCCATGAGCCAGGCCAGACCAACGAGGTTTCTTTTGGTGAACAACTGGTCCAGCGAATCGTACTGCTGCTTTTCCTTGAACGGCGTCCCGTCGGGATAATAGAACCTGTTCTTTGGGTGTCAGGCTTTAATCCTCATCCGGTCAATCTTCCGGAGGAGGGCTTGGTCATACTTA
>JBBILQ010000090.1:0-2808 GCA_037444845.1 Candidatus Aminicenantota bacterium
AAATCACGGCTAACGAGCTCTATGATATTCTTCAAAATGATCTGGGTGACATCGGAAAATTCCTGAGTGAGATGGAGATTTTCCTGAGAAAATATAAAAAGCAAGTGCGTTAACCCTCTTTTTATCACCTGCCTTGGCGAGGAAAAATTCTGGAGGAGCCTGTTAAAGCAGGGCTCAGGAAAGAATATTTTTTGGGCGTCTTGGTCAGGAGCCGGACAACAACAGGAGTAAGTTTTCTTTGCTCAAAACTTCAAGGTCGCCGGGATTCTCCAGGAAATTTTCAACATCCTTCCTCACAGCCTTCCAATCCGCCTCCTTGACAACCTCATACAAAAAACCTTTCCAGTTTTCCTCCGCCGGATACTCCCCTTTCCATCCGGTCCGCCGCAGCGCATTCGCCAGAAATGTCACATTCGGAACCAGATTTTTCCATTTTGTCAGGTACCAGCCCAAGTCGAAAAAATCCCTGCCTTTCGTGTATTTACGGCTCAAAAGAGCATAAATTTTTCCCGCCAATAAAGAAGCCAGGTCATAAGTCATGAACGAAAGCAAAAAATAACGGCTGATCGAATGCCCGCAGTTTTTCGGCCATTGCGCAATGGGCCAAGGGCTGCTCTCAGAATATGCTGAAACGCCTGGGAAATGTCGTTACCGAAATAGCAGGAAAAGTCCTTGACATTTACACATGGCTACCTTCAGGAATTTCGCGATCAGCCTCTTGCCCTATGTCTACTACGACTTTGACGTTACCGTGATTTTCCCTTATCTGATTAGACCGGAGAGACTTTCTATGTTATCATCAGATTGGATGTGAATAATCATGACGGATGGACCAAAAACAGAAACATTGAGGGAATTAAAAGAATCCCTGGAGTCCTTACTTGGCGATCGGTTGGTGAAAATGGTCCTTTTTGGTTCGATGGCGAGAGGAGATTGGAGCGATGAGTCGGATGCGGATGTCGCGATTATCATTCGGGGACTCACCAGGGAACTGAAACGCCGGATTCTTGATCAAGTGGCGGAGGTAGAACTCAAACATCTAACGCCCATATCAGCCTTGGTCCTCTCGGAGGACGAATTTAATCATCTGAAAAAAAGAGAGAGGCGGATCGCCCTTGATATCGAAAAAGAAGGGATCCTTTTATGAACGAGGAAAACAAGAGAGAGAACATCCGCGAAGAGATCGAACGAGCGCAGGAAGCAAAAAGAGCTGCCGATCTTCTTTTCAAAAATGGATTCCTCAAGGACGCCGTTTCAAAGCTTTACTATTCTCTTCTATACAGCATTAGGGCACTACTTTTGACAAAAGGTCTTGAGCCAAGAAGCCATGGGGGCGCGCTTCGACTCTTTGCTCTCCATTTCGTAAAGCCAGGGAGCTTTGAAGTGAGAGACTCTCACGTCTTCTCGAAGCTTATGAAATACCGGGAGGAAGCTGATTATAACCCGTCGTATGGATTCACCCGAGATGATTTCATTGAATTTAAAAGCGAAGCAGAGGCCGTGATTCACAAAATCATCACTCACCTGGAAGGAAAAAACTATCTACTTTCTTGACTTGGCCGATCTGGCTTTTCTCTCCCTTTTTATCTTCTCGCCCGGCTTGCGGAAATGCTGAGGCAGCTTATTAACGAATTGGCCGCTATTTTTTGCGGAAGAGGCCGGTGGCTGACTTGACATCCCTTTTGATGGCGTTAATGTGGCCGTAAAACTCGCGGTACTTTTCGTCCTCAAGGTTGGCCTTTGATTTCGAGAAAAACTCAAGGACAAAGGCGAGGACGACGAACACAACCGATCCCAGGAAAAATGCCAGGATGACGTTGAGCTTCGTCCGCGGCTTGCTCTTGAAAAGCGGCGGCGAGGCCCTTTCAATAATCTCGATGACCGGCTTTTTCTCCTGCTCTTCGATCTTGGCCAGCTCTAACTGCTTCTTGAGCGTGATGTAAACCTCTTCCTGCACCTTGACGCTCCTCTTTAGCCGGTCCAGCTCTAACTCGAGCTCGGGCGTCACGATCTTCTTGTTCCTGGCCGTAAAATCCGCCAGCTCCGCCTCGGCCTTCTTCAGCAGGGCGTGATTTTCCGCGACCTGGTTTTCGATGAAGACCCGGTTTTGCTTGGCTTTCGTATCCTTGATGTCCTGGTTGTAAAGGACGAGCTCATCCAAAAAAGCATTGACGATTGCCGCCGAAAGTTCCCGCTCCTTGGTCGAATAGCTCAGGCCGATGACCTTGGTCGTCCGGTCAACAGAGACTTTAAGGCTCCCGGACATCGCCCTTATCGCCTTCGACAGTTTCTGTGCCTCGTCGCCCCCTTTGATTTTATAATAAGCGAAAAGGTCGAATTCCCCTTCGGCGCTCTTGCTTTTAAACGCCTTATGCGCAATCCTCTCCAGAAAAGGCGCGCTCTTTAAAAGCTCTGCGTAATACTCGGAGGTGACGTTGTCCTCGAGAGTCTCCAACTTCCCCCCGCCCGCCCCGATGAGCGTCCCCATCCTCGAGACCATCTCCGGGTTTTTCGACGGCAGGAACTTGGCCGAGGCCGTGAACGTGGGCGCCATTGCTTTAGAGACAATCCCAGCCACTAAAACGCACAAAAACACTCCCCCGATAATCAGCCAGCGCCTTTTCAGCAGCACGTTGACATACTCGATTAAATGGACTTCTCCGTAGTCGTACTCGTCTATTCTCCGATTGTCCATCTTCGGCTCTTCCATCCTTATTTCTCGGCTGTCCTTCCCGTTTCGCCTTCGCTTCCGCTCCCCCTTTCAGCCCCTTTCTTGAAGGGGATTTCGATGACGCACCCGGGAAGAAT
>JBBILQ010000090.1:2818-4950 GCA_037444845.1 Candidatus Aminicenantota bacterium
GGGCTCTATTTCTGGGTTGAAAACAGCCGCTCCCTTTCTCTCGATTGACGTCCCGTCCGGAAGATAGATGACCATCTCTGCCGCGTTTGCGTCAGTCGCATACCCGCCGCAAAAACCTATGTAGTAATCAAGTTTTTCTCCCTCTTTGTACCTGATCGTGCTCGGATTCCTGACTGCGCCCCTCACCTCAATGTCCCCGGTTTTTAGCCTTCTCTCCTCCATCTCCCCGCTCTTAAAAGCGACCTCGATAACGCATCCGGGAAGAATCTTAGGGTTAAACGCCAGTATTCCTCTGCTCTCCTGAACGTCTCCGTCGGCAAAGTGAACGACGATAGTCCTTAAATCCGCATCTTCCCTGTACCCGCCGCACAAATCGACGTAGTAATTCAACCTCTCGCCTTTTCTGAACTCGACCAACATCGGCTTCCTTACCGCTCCCCTGACCTCGACAACCTCCGGCCCTCTTTCTTCGCCTTTGAACGGCACCTCGATGACGCTCCCGGGAAGGATGGACGAAACACCGCCGAACGTCTTTTTCCTGGCCGCGGCCCCGCCCGGAAGATAAACGACGACGTTCTTCTTGTCAGCCTCCTTATGATACCCCCCGCTCAAATCAATGTAATAATCCAGCCCTTTGCCGCTCCGGTGCTGAAAGATGGCCGGGTTCATCACCGCGCCCTTGACCTCGACGCAGCCCGGGTTGGGCGGGACATAAATGCGGTCTCCGTCCTTGAGCACGAGATCGTACGCTCCGCCCGGCCCCCCCAGCGCGCCCTTGAGGTTTATGGCGATCTTTTCGCTCGCTTCCTGCCTCGCCCTCGACATGTCGATGATGTCCCTCCGCCGGAAAAGGACGGCGCCCTCGGCAAATGCCGTGCTTTTCAAACCCCCGGCCCGCTTGACGAGGCTTGAAAGCCTTTCTTCTCTCGTTAGCAGCGAATAACTCCCCTGATATTTTATTTCCCCTTCGACGCTCACGACCGGCAGCGGCTCCCACTCGGGCAGGTTCCTGATAACGACTTTATCGAAGGTCTCAAGCCTGATCTTTCGTTCTGGCGGGATGACGGCGAAATCCTTCTCCACCGGCACGACGAGCGTGGCCACACTCCTCTGGCTGCCCTCTTCCCCCGGTTCCATCCTTCCGATGATCGCCTCAACCTTGTAGGCATCCGGCCTCAACCCGCCGGCCACAAGGATCAAGTCCTCCAGGGTCATGTTCTCCGCCAGATTATAAACACCTGGCCGGATGACCAGCCCCTCGATCGTCACAAAAGGTTTTTGTTCCAGGCTTTCATAAGAATAGACGACAACCCGGTCCGAGCTTTCAAGGGGGATGTTCTCGCTCCTTTCCCCCTCCAGCAATTTCCCTAAATTGAAGGTGATGATCGTCTCCTCGATCTGGCCGGGCGATTTCCTGAAAACGTGGGCCATCCCCAAATACGCCCGCTTCTTAATATCTTCGTCCTGAAAACCTCCCCTCGAGAAAATCAGGTCATAGAGCGTCATATTCTCCGGAAGCACATATGTCCCCGGCTCCTTGACGTGTCCTTCGAGGACGACGAACTTATCCTTTCCCCTGATCTCGTAGGTCGAATAGGTCATCACCTGGTCAAGCTCTCTGAGCTGGAAATTTTTCTCTTCGTTTCCCGTAAAAACGTAATGGCCAGGCCTTTCTTCTTTATACAGGTCCTTGAGCGAGAAGATGGTGAGCTTCTTGGAAAAGTCCTCCGCCGTCCTCACCAAATCAGCCCGGTCGAGATAAACCTCCTCCTTCAGTCCTTCAGCCTGCTCAACGAGGTCCTTGACTGTCATCCCGGGAACGAACTGATAAATTCCCGGCCTCTTGATCCCCTTCCCCTGAATCTCAACCATCCTCCGCCTGACGACGATATTGGGAAAGACCGTCACCTCATCCCCGTCAACGAGGCTAAAATCCTGGCCCGGCCCGCTCACGATCTTTTCCAGGCCCAGGTCGATGAATTTCTCCCCGATATTAACCTCGAATCTTTTTACCTGGGCCCGGTTCAGGTAGGCGTTGGGGGTCAGGCCCCCGGCAAAGCGGAGCAAATCCTTGATCCCTTCTTTCCCCACCATCTCGTAGATTCCGGGCCTCTTCACTTCGCCCTTGATCG
>JBBILQ010000090.1:4983-6310 GCA_037444845.1 Candidatus Aminicenantota bacterium
CTCCGTACTTGACTCTGTTCTTCTTTGTGTCCATCTTGCCGGTGATGAGAAGGTCGTAAAGGTCAACGACATCGACCGTGCCGTCAGCTCTCCTTATTCTTATCTCCCGGAGCGAGCCAGTCTCTTTGACGCCGCCGGCGTTGTTCAGTAAGTTCAAGATTGTGGCTACGGCCGAGCTTATCGTATATGTCCCCTGGCTTTTGACCTCGCCCACGACATAAACAAGGAGCTTCCGCACCTTGCCTAACTTGACATCGACAAAGGCCGTGCTGGCCCCCGGGTTTTCGATGTTGATATAGCTCGAATAAATGCGCGAGAGGCTTTCCGTAATCAGCCTTTTTGATTCCCTGAGGCTTACCCCGTTCGTAAAGACTCTCCCGCCTTCATCGGGGAGCTCGATAAACCCGTCCTCGCTCACCGTCAGGGCATGCCTGAGGTTGAGCTGCCCCCAGACCGAGATGATGATTTCATCCCCCGGGCTGATGAGGTAGTCTTCATCCACCGGCCCCTCGACGATGGGCTCGGGCAGAGCGCGGAATATATCGTATCCGAAAGCGGCCGGAGGCGGCTGTTGTTCTTGCGATTGAGCTTGCTGCTGGGCAGGACTTGGATAAGAGCATAATCCGATGAGAAGAAGGGCAATGACTAACTTAAAAACGAATTTTTTATTTTTCATCTCGCATGAACTCCTTTAGCTCCCACATGATGGTGGTTTGAATTTTATCCGATTCGCTTCGCCCTGTCAACAAGATTGCCGCAAGAGTGGCAGCAAAAGTCGCAGCGCAAGGTTTTCGACGTTTTAACGACTTTTTTCTTGACATATCAGGCGGGAATGAATAAAATTCTACGGCAGGAGAGGAAGAGGTTTGAGAACCAAGCAAGCAAAGGGCTGATCATAAAATTCCTCTCTGTCCCAATTTGCTGGGCTTGAGGTTGCTCCTAATTTGTCCAATAGGACGAAACGGCGGTAGCTTATCTTTCGAGGGATCTATATGATAAACAAGCATTCTCTTGGCTGGATTCCCGATTACCCCGATTTCAGGGATTACACGGAGGAAACAGAAGAGGTTAAGGAAATCCTGAAACCCTCGGGGCTTGCTTTCCCCGCCGCCCGAAAAAAGCCACAGAAAGAAAAACCTCTCCCTTCTTCAGTTGACCTGCGCCAGTGGTGCTCTGCGGTCGAGGACCAGGGCCGCCTCGGGTCCTGCACCGCCCATGCCGGCGTCGGCATCATCGAATACTACGAGCGAAAATCCTTCGGCCGGCACATCGACGCCTCACGTCTCTTTCTCTACAAGGTTACGCGCAACCTGATGAAGATGCGGGG
>JBBILQ010000091.1:0-5953 GCA_037444845.1 Candidatus Aminicenantota bacterium
ACATGGGGAGAGGGGATTTTTTCCTTTCATTTCGTGAATAGTCCAGGCTAGAGGAGCCCGGGCGGTGGCCGGATAGCTCAGACAGGAGGACGGAATAATCGAGCGCGGCCGCCTTGAGGACAAAAGCCCGAATCTGGTCGGCAGTCTGGCTCCTTCCGATGATTTCCACGACCTTCCATATTGCCCCCTTTTCAGTGCGGAGGCATAGAGCGCTCTACTGTTACCTGCAAGAATGTCTGATAAACGTCTTAATAAGAATCTGGCTAAAACTGCAGTGCATAACAACCCTGATCAGGGAAACAACAACAAACTCTTCCCAATTGAGAGTGAGGACAGCAGGCACAGCATTCCGTTATAACGTCAGGAGTACAATTCAGCAATGAACAGCCAGCACATACGCCTGAGCAGGACCAATCTGCTTTTGTAATATTGATAGCAACGACAGTAACCAGAAAGATCACAAAAAACAAGGTGAAAAATCCTCTTTCACGGAGCACAGGGTATCACCTCCTTTCAGTTAATTAAGATTTTTTTCGGCTGAAGAATGAGTAGTTCGTTTTCTGGCGCCGTTTTTAATACCCGTCTTTAACACTTGGGACAAACTCTGATTTTTAATAACATTTCATGCACTACATTTTGGAGATTTTCAGAAAAATGTGTTGATTTTATAGAGAGTTACGAGGACAATTGCTTCAGAAGTGTTAAAGATGGGTAATAGACATTAATCTGAACGTCGTGAATAAACGATGAAGGCCTTGTTTCATTTTTTTACCTCGGTCAGACTGGCGATCGTCCTCCTGATCATCATCATCATCGCCTCCGTCCTAGGCACCCTCATCCCCCAGGGAAGAAGCGCTGAAGAATACCTCGTCCGGTACGGCCAGCTGGGCGGGATTCTCGAGAGGCTTCGCTTCACCCGGCTCTATCAATCCTTCTGGTATATTAGCCTGCTGGCTTCTCTTGGCCTGAACATCGTCGTCTGCACCCTGACGCGGCTCACGCCGAAAATACGAAGGGGTTTTCGGCCTCTCGTTGAAGCCGACCCAAAAAACATCCAGGCTCTGAAGATAAAGGAGAGATTCAGGCTAACGGTCGAGCCCGGCGCAGCCAAAGAGGCGGTGAAGAAAGAACTGGCACGGCGCCGCTACAGGATCAAAGAAAGCACGAGTGAAGGAAGGATCTCACTCCTGGCCCGCAAGCGTGTCTTTGGTTGGTTCGGGTCGGATATCGTCCACATGGGTCTCCTTGTTATCCTGACCGGTGGAGTCGTGAGCGGCCTGTTCGGCTTAAAGCAAAGCCTTTCCTTTGTGGAAAACCAGACCTTACCGGTCCTTGAGGCCAATTTTTCCATCCGTCTGGACAGGTTCATCACCGAATACTACCCCAACGGGAGCGTCAGGGACTGGAAAAGCGACCTGACCGTCATCGAGGCTGGCCGGCCTGTCCGGCAAAAAACAATCGAAGTCAACCATCCGTTGACCCATCAGGGTTACGTTTTTTACCAGAGCGGCTACGGCTGGGACTGGCAGAACCCGACTCTCCAAATCTGGGCAAAAAAAAGCAGTGATCCGTCTTATCTAAGGAAGTTGTCGGTCAAGGTGGGAGAAAAGGTTGCTCTCGAGGAAGAGAACCTTAAGGTTTCGGCCGTCCGGTTCCTCCCCGACTTCGTCCTCGACGAGAAGAGACAGCCCGGGACGCGCTCGCTCGAACCGAACAACCCCGCTGCCTTTATCGAGGGATGGAAAGGGGAAGAGAGAATCTTCTCCGGCTGGATTTTTGCCAGGTATCCTGATTTTTCCCGCCTTCACGGGGCCAAGGAGCCCGATCTTTCTTTCGAGCTCAAGGATACTAAGGCCCCTCAATATTCGGTCATCCAGATATCAAAGGATCCGGGTGTCCCTTTCATCTGGGTTGGATGCTCCCTGCTCATGGCCGGGCTCTTTCTGGCCTTTTACTGGCCGACGAGAGAGGTGCGCCTGGTCATCGAAGAAAGCGGCGGCAAATCAGAAGTGACCGCTGGCGGGATTTCGGCCAAGAGCCAGGAGGCTTTCAGGCAGGAGTTCTCTGACCTCATGAGCGCTGCGAGGAAAACGACATGAGCGAAGCGACGTTTTTTCTTTTGACTTTTATCCTTTACATTCTTGCCGCTGTCTGCTATTTTGTCTTCCTTTTCTCTAAAAAAGAAGGCTCGGCCAAGGCTGGATTCACCCTGGCCTTCTTGGGGCTGCTTCTCCATACTCTGGCCTTGATTTTAAGAACCGTTGAGAGCGGCCATGCGCCCTTCACCAACATGTACGAGTCTCTCTCTTTTCTGGCCTGGTCATCTGTCCTCGCCTACCTTATCATCGAATGGAAATACAGGGTCCGCCGGGCTGGGGCTTACTTCCTTCTTATCGTCATCGCCTTTATGGCCCTGGCCTCTTCGCCGCTCATGCCCAAAGAAGCAGCGCCGCTTGTCCCGGCCCTGCAGAGTTACTGGCTCTGGCTCCACGTTTCGGTCACCCTTATAGGCGAGGCATTTTTTGCCGTCGCCTTCATCACCAGCATCATGTATCTCCGGGCCGAGGCCAGAGAGAAAAGAGGCCGGATGAGCGGGACTGGCCCGAGCGCGGAGAAGCTTGACTCCATCAGCTACCTGGCTGTGGCTGTCGGGTTTCCTCTTTTTACCCTTGGAGGTCTTGTCTTCGGCATGGCCTGGGCTTACAAAGCCTGGGGAAGCTACTGGAGCTGGGACCCCAAGGAGGTCTGGAGCCTCATCACCTGGTTTGTTTTTGCCCTCTACCTCCACACCCGGATCGTCATGGGCTGGAAGGGCCGGCGCTCGGCAGTCATCGCCATCATCGGTTTTCTGGCCGCCATGTTCACCTATTTCGGAGTGAATTACCTTCTCTCCAGCCTGCACAGCTACGTCTGATATTCGGGCGTCGGGGACTGAGCAGGCGTCGTCGCATCATACGAGCTTAAGGACATAGATACGGGAAACGGGACGTGAGCCGAAAGAAAAAAAGAACGATCATTCTTCTGCTCGACGGAAGCGAGGGAGTTCACAACTCTCAGTTCATCGAAGGCCTGTTGACAAAACTCAACCGAGCTGTAAAATTGATCGGCGAACCAGTCAGCCATGAATAGGAGAAAGTTCATCAACGTATTCCTGGGCGGATCGCTCTTTGGGACAATCGCGTCTTTCCTCTACCCGGTCATCCGCTATCTCATTCCGCCCCGCCAGGCTGAGGCTCTGGCCAAAAGGGTGGCCGCAGCCAAGGTGGGAGAGCTGGCCCCAAACTCGGCCAAGCTGTTCAAGTTCGGGTCGGCGCCTGCCCTTCTCATCAACACGGCAGAGGGCGATCTGCGCGCCTTCTCGGCCATCTGCACCCATCTCACCTGCACGGTTCGGTACGAAAGCGACACCGGCACTCTCCTCTGTCCCTGCCATAACGGCAGGTTCGACCTCGCCGGAAACGTCATCTCCGGCCCTCCGCCCAGGCCGCTTGACGCTTTTGAGGTGGAAGTCAGCGGAGACGAAATTTTCGTTTTCAAGAAAGCCTGAGAGAGATGGCAACGTGGCTTGATTCGGCTCGCTCTTATCTTGAAGAGCGGCTTAAGTTTTCTGCCCTGACCGAGCTGGGACGGAAAAAAAAGGTTCCTCAACACAAGCATTCCTTCTGGTATTATTTTGGCGGCCTCTGCCTTTTCCTGTTCATCATCCAAGCCCTAACCGGCCTGCTCCTTCTTCTTTATTACGTGCCTTCGGTGGATGCTGCCCACGAGAGCATCCGCTTCATCATGAGCCAGGTCAAGTTCGGCTGGCTCATCCGGTCCGTCCACAGCTGGACGGCGAACATCCTCATCGGCGCCATTTTCATCCATATGTTCAGCGCCTTTTTCCTCAAGGCTTACCGGCCGCCGCGCGAGCTGACCTGGGTGAGCGGGTTTTTCCTCTTGCTCGTCTTTTTAGCCTTCGGGTTCAGCGGCTATCTTCTTCCCTGGAATGAGCTGTCCTTTTTCGCCACTCGCGTGGGGACAGATATCGCCGGCACAGTTCCCTTCGTCGGCAAAGCGCTGAAGGCGTTCATCCTCGGCGGTCCCGAGGTCTCGGGGGCTACGCTCACGCGCTTTTTCTGGTTCCACGTGGCCATCCTCCCGGCCGCCGCGCTTGTCATCATCGGCCTGCACATCCTCCTTGTCCAGATTCTGGGAATGAGCAAGCCCATCGGCATCGGCGAGACCGAAGAGATTTCTTTCTACCCCCATTTCGTCCTCAAGGACGCCCAGGTGTGGCTTCTCGTGCTGGCCGCCGTTGGCATCCTGTGCGTTTTTTTTCCATGGGGAATCGGGCAAAAAGCGGACTCCTTCGCCCCTACGCCTGTCGGCATTAAGCCCGAATGGTATTTTACCTTCATGTTCACGACCCTCAAACTCGTCCCGGCCCATCTTTTTTCCGTCGAGGGCGAAGTCCTGGCCATTCTGGTGTTCATCCTCGGGGGTCTCCTCTCGATGCTCGTGCCGTTCATCGACCGGCGGGCCAGCCGGGAGCAAAAAAGCTCGGTTATTTCCGTTATCGGTTTTATCATTCTGGTTTATATCATCGTCATGACGGCGCTGACATACTTGCCACTAAAATGGTGAAAATGAGGAAACGACAGAAATTTCTTAGATTGGATAAGTGGACGATCCTGGGCTTGTTTTCTGTCATCCTGATATTCCTTTTTTCCCCTGTCTCGCTTTCAGCGCAAAAAAATTCCTGCCTGGAATGCCATCTTCAGCTCGAGGAGGAGCTCCAAGCGCCCGCCCAGGATTTCCAGGGAGATATCCACCGACAGTTCGGGCTGAGCTGCCAGGATTGTCACGGCGGCAACCCTCTTGAGGAGGATATCGAACGGGCCAAGGACAAAACCTTCAAGGGAGCGCCGGCCAGGGTGAAGATTCCGGAGGCCTGCGGCTCATGCCATTCCGATTCTGCCTTCATGAGGCGTTACAACCCCAACCTGCGGGTCGATCAGCTCAACCTCTACTGGACAAGCCAGCATGGAAAGGGCCTGAAGAAAGGAAACGACCGCACGGCCGTTTGCACGGACTGCCACGGCGTCCACGGCATCCAGACGTCCAATTTTCCCAAGTCCATGACATTCGCCTGGAACATCCCGGAGGCGTGCGGCCGCTGCCATTCCGACAAGGATTATATGAAGGCCTCCGGGTTGCCCACAAACCAGGTCGATGACTACGGGGAAAGCGTCCATGCCCAGGCCCTCTTCGAGAAAAAGGACCTTGGCGCGCCTGCCTGCAACGATTGCCACGGGAATCATGGCGCTGCGCCGCCCGAAGTCACTTCCGTCGCCTATGTCTGCCGGCAGTGCCACGTTAGCGTCGGTGATCTTTTCTCAAGGAGCCCCCATAAAACCGCCTACGACGGGCTGGGGATTTCGGAGTGCGAAGCCTGCCACGGGAACCATAAAATCGTCCGATCTTCGGACGAGATGCTGGCCGGCGGAAGCAAGGACGTCTGTATTCGCTGCCATGATGCCGGGACTGAGACCTACGAAGCCGGCCTGCGCCTGAGGGAGGTACTGGCCGCTTTCGTTTCTGCTTACAAGGGAGCTGAAGGCCTTCTGGCCAGTGCCGAAGCCAAGGGAGTTGAAGTGAGCCAGGCCAAGTTCACCCTCCAGGAAGCCAACACAGTTTTAATCCGGGTCCGCAACCTCACCCATGCTCTTTCATTTCCTGAAATCGAAGCCCAGCTCAGCGATGGCCAAAAGGTCCTCGAAGACGTCAAAGCCCGCGGTCAAGAAGCCATTGAAGAGGCCAGGTTCCGCCGGACGGGCCTCATCGTGGCTACCGTCTTCCTCTTCCTCCTGGCAGCGGCTCTTTACCTCAAGCTCAGAGACCTCCGGCAACGCTCCATCTAGCCTGACCTATTCACAAATTATGCCAGAAAGCAGGCCCCTCCCCTGGGGGG
>JBBILQ010000092.1:0-5796 GCA_037444845.1 Candidatus Aminicenantota bacterium
CTTCCTGGGTGCCTTTTTTCACTTCAAAGGCTGGTGGCGCGTCTTTTTCGGAGCGGCTTTTGCCGGGACGCTCCTTGTTTTTCCATTTACCGGTGTCAGGAGCGCTCTTTTAGGATTGGGAGTGGCGATTCTTGTTTTCCTCTGGCTCTCGGTCAGAGCCCGGTCGAGCGCCGAACGAGAAGCGGGATGGCGCCGCAGGCGGGCCGCCGTCTTGACCGGGGCATCGCTTTTCGGCATTGTTCTCATTGTCTTGGGAGCATTGAGCTTCAGGAATGCCAGGCTGGCCGAACGGCTCAAGAAAAACTGGGAGGATTTTCAGGCGAACAAGAGGCTGGTTGTCCTTTCGCCCGAGCGGTTCTTTCTCTGGAAAGCGGCGGTGGAGATAGGCCGGCACTATCCCGCGAGCGGCGTCGGTGTCGGAGCCTACATCATCGAGCTCCCCAATACGTACGCCGAGGACGAGAGGGATTATCCCTTCGGGCTGGAGGCTTTCCGCCGCAATGATTCGGCCGAGAATTACTTTCTCCATGTGATCGCAGAGCTCGGCTTCCCCGGGCTCCTCGTCTTCCTGTGGATATTCTGGTTGGTCCTGAAAGAGATACGATCGGGCTTGCGGGAGCGCGCGGCGCGGGAGGAAAGCCGCTTTATGTTTTACGGAGCTGTAGCGGGCGTCGTGTCTTACTTCATCAACATTTTCTTTCATTCCTACATCGGGAGCTTTGAGACGAAATTCATTTTCTGGTTTCTCGTCGGGTTGATTGTGTGGGGAGACAGGAAGCCCGACGAAAAGGAGCCAAACGGCCTGCCTTCCTTCCTTTTCACCAAACGACAGAAGGCGGCGGCCTTTGTTTTCCTGGCGCTCTTCGGCAGCGTCCATTTATGGAATTCGACCCACTCGCTTTCTCTGGCCAGCCAGACCGCAAGATACGGCTTGAAACAAAATTTCGGGTTCTACCGCGCGGAAACAGGCGGAGACGGAAGGGAATTCAGGTGGACGAGGGAATACGGCGGGATGACGATGAGAATCGAGAAGCCTTTCGTCCGGATTCCCCTTTTAGCAGCTCACCCAGACATCCAGAGAAAGCCCGTCACCGTGGAAATCTATCTGGTTGAGAATTTTTTCAAACGAAAGAAGCTGTTGGCCGGGTTGACGCTCGGTCAGAGTGCCTGGGAAACATACGAGTATTCTCTTCCCGACAAGGTCGGCCAGGAAATCATCCTTCTTTTCAAGGTCAGCAGGACCTGGAATCCCCTGAAAACGACCGGAGCTCATGACCCGCGAAACCTGGGCGTGGCTGTCGGGGAAATCACGTTTCACGACGCCTCCGGGTCCTGAGGGTTTATTCGACTGAATGGTCCGACAAAGAACGACAGAGATGCCCCCAAAAACGCGGAGAAGATTCTTTTGAATATTCACCCCGAATGGCTCGCCTATTTACTCGCTACGGTTTTTCTGTATTTCTTGCCCGGCTGGGCCCTGCTCTCTCTTCTCTGGAAAGGGAGAGGGAAAGAAAAGCCTATGCACTGGGAGGAGAAAGCATGCCTCGCTGCCGGGGTGAGCGTGGCCCTTTACCCCCTGCTTTTTCTTCTCGCCTCGATCTCCGGCGTTTCGCCCGGGAAATGGCTGGCCTTGGTGCCTGGGTGTGCGGCCCTGGTCGTCATCATCGGGCAGAACATCAAGAGAGTCGGGTTTTATCCCACTCGCCGGCGGTCGCACGGCTCTCCTGAGAAGTCTGCCCTGCGCCTTGAATCCTGGCTTTTTTTGGCCCTGGCGATCGCCCTTTTCCTCATCAGGTGGGCCGCTGTCCGGGCAATGTCCGCACCAGCCTGGGGGGATTCGGTCCATCACACGGCGATCGTCCGGCTGATCGTCGAGAACGGCGGGCTTTTCAACTCCTGGGCGCCCTATTTTCCGGTTGAGTCAATGAACTATCATTTCGGGTTTCATGCCAACGTCGCTGTGTTCGCCTGGCTGACGGGGCTCGCCGCTCCTCAGGCCGTCCTCGTGGCCGGGCAGGCGCTCAACGTCCTGGCCGTCCTCATTCTCCTGCCCCTGGCCGTTCGCCTGGCAGGGACGCGCTGGGCCGGGATCGGCGCTGTGATGGTCGCCGGCCTCGTTTCCGAGATGCCCGGCTTCTACGTCAACTGGGGCCGCTAATCGCAGCTTTCTGCGCAAGTCATTTTGCCCGCGGCCGTCTGGTTTCTTGACGCTTTATGGAGAGATGAAGAGCGGCTCTCCAGGCGCCAGCTCGCTCTCGTGTCCATCCTTCTGGCCGGGAGCATCCTGTCTCATTATCGGGTGACGATGGTTCTCGTCGCAGCCGCCCTGAGCTGGACGCTGCGGAGCTTGTGGCTTTACAGGCGTCGTTTTGGAGAATGGGCTTTCCGGCTGCGAGATTTCACTCTGGCCGGCGCCGCTTCGCTGCTCCTCGCGTCGCCCTGGCTCGTCAAGCTCCTGAAAAGCCGCGTTGCTGAGCATGTCGGACGGATCGTCCGGCTAACCCGGGATGTCTCCGTCACGGGTGATCTGTGGGTCTGGAAAAACTTAGGCCTTTATCTTTCGAGCTTTTTCTGGACAGCCGGGATCGCCGCCCTCGTCCTTGCCCTCTGGAAAAAGCGCTCGTTAGCCCTGGCGATCGCGGCCTGGGCGGCAGCCGCCTTTCTTCTGGCCAATCCTTTTTGTCTGGGCATCCCGGGCGCCGGCCTGGTCACGAATTTTGTCTTAGTGATCGGGCTTTATGTCCCGGTTTCGGTTCTTCTTGGCTGGGCTGTCGGTGCAGTCTGGAAATCGTGGCAGGAGCGCCTGGCGGGAAGGATAGCCGTCATCTTGAGTCTCATCCTTTGTCTTGTGATCACGGGACCGAAACAGGCGCAAGTTGTCAGACCCTTTTTCCAGCTTGTGACGCCCGACGATCTTGCGGCCTTCGAATGGATCAAGGCCAGCGTCTCCGATGATGCGAGGTTCCTGACGAACGCCTTCCTTGCGTTCAGGAATTCGACCTCGGTCGGGTCCGACGCCGGCTGGTGGCTGAGTTTCTACACGGAGAGACGGGGAATTCTCCTCCCCGCCGTTTCTTCCTTTGAACGAATCAACCCTTCCTTTGACCCGTCCCGGGTCAGGCGGATGATCTTAGACCTGAGAGTTTCTGGCGGCGAACGGGCCAAAATCCGGGAAATCCTCTGCCGCGAACGGATTACGCACGCGTTTATCGGCAGCCGGCGAGGCCGGGCGGCTTACGACGCCACTGAGCTCCTTCCCCAGGCCTGGCTCAAGACGAACCCCGACTTCAGACTGCTTTTCCGGAAAGGCAGGGCCCAGGTGTGGCATTTCACCTGCCCGCCGCCGGCGTCTTGATTCTCTCGGCGGGCTTGTGCTAAAGTTCATTCAATGCAAGATAAAATGAGGGGAAAGGCTGCGAAGCGATACCATCAGCCAGCTCCATTCCTGGCCGTCCTTTGTCTTCTTGTTTTTATGCTGAGCGCGTTACCGGTTTTTGCCGAAGAGGATGCCTCGCGGGGGGCTGCGTCGCTGTCTTCGTCGGGCTCATCTGTCCAGCAGCAGCCTTCTGGCCTTGAGGCCCCTGTCACCGTCCTCGCCCAGAATTACGAGCACAGGGAGAAGCGAATCTTCGCCTCCGGGAATGTCGAAATCCACTACAAAGACATCAAGCTTCTGGCCGACGAAATCGAGGTCAATACGGAGACAAAAGACGTCTTCGCCAGGGGAAACGTCGTCATCGTCATGCCAGATGAAGTCGTCTCGGGAGACTCTGTTTTCTACAACTTAGACAGCCACCAGGGGAAGATCGAGCGCGCCTCCGGGATGGTCCAGCCGACGATTTTCTACCGGGCTGAGACGATCGAGCGCAAAACCGAGGGAGTTTACGGTCTGACTCAAGCGCGCCTGACTTCGTGCACGCAGCCGACGCCCCGCTGGAATTTCTCCTGCAGCCGGGCCAACTTCAAGAAGGACGACTACGTTGAGATGTGGGATTCGGTTTTCAGGATCAAGAATGTTCCCGTCTTTTATCTCCCTTATTTCCGCTATCCTCTCGACAGAGAGCGCTCGACGGGTTTCCTGATGCCGCAGGTCGGCTACTCGGGGGTGAAGGGCTTTTTCTTCGGCCAGAGCTTTTACTGGGCCATCGCCCGGAACATGGACGCCACCTTCAGCCTGGACTACTATTCGGCCAAGGGAGTCGGCGGCGGCCTGGAATACCGGTATCTTTTCAGGGGCGGGACGGGCGGTGAGGCGAGGGTTTATTATTTCTTGTTCAGTGAAAACCAGGAATTAGGGAAAATAGAGCAAACCGGGCAACCCGGGCAGCCTGAAAACGCCTACCTTGTTCGGTTCAAGCACAACCAGCCTCTGCCGTTTGGGTTCTCGCTCGTGGCCAATATCGACTACCAGACCTCCTTTGATTTCCTGCGCGAGTTCAACAACGACATCAAGCTGGCGACGATCGCGAACCTGCGCTCGGAGGCGTACATCTCAAAGGCCTGGTCCTCCTTTAGTTTCAGTGCGAGGGCTTCCCGGTCTGAGACGATTTTCACTGAATTGGATAGCTCCGTCATCACCTACTACAAGCCCCAGATCTCTTTCAATTCCTTTAAAATAAAACTTTTTTCGCCCCTCTATTTCTCGTTCGATTCATCCTTCACGAGCTGGAAGCACGGCTGGAAGTCAGATTTCGATGCCGGAACGGAAAGATACAATGATGCCCTCAGATTCACGCCGACCCTGACGCTTCCTTTTTCCGCCATTCCCTGGCTGACCATCAATTCCTCTTTCACGTCGAATCTGTCGTATTCCGCTCAGAGCCTCGAACCCGGCACGGGCCAGATTATCGATGAGCCCATGACCCTGTTCAACCATGAATTCAGAGTCGACCTGACCGGTCCGGTTTTTTACAGGATCTTTGAATCGGGAGGCGGAGAAACGCGGATCAAGCATCTTATCGAGCCGTTCGTCACCTTTCGCTACGAAAGCCCGGTCAGCCACCCCGAGCGGGTCGTCACGACCTACGGCTTTTTCCGCACGCACCAGGTTTCCTACGGGGTGACCAACCGGATTCTGGTGAAGACGGACATGCCGCGGGAGGTGTTCGCCTGGGGGGTGAGCCAGACCTATTACCTTTCGCCCGAAGATAGCTCGATGAGTTTTTATCGGTGGGAGGGCGAGATTCCGAGCCGTTCCGATATCGGAAGCTATGTGCGTTTCTATCCGGCGCGAAAATACAGCTTCGACGTTTCCGCCGCCTACAACACCTACGTCAAGACATTTTCTTTTTTGCGGCTGGGGGCAAGCCTGAACTCTCCGGCTGACCCGCTTTTCCTTCAGGTAAACTGGTTCAGGAGCATAAACCCGTGGTTCAAGGACATTTTGGGCGACCGCCAGCAGGTGGGCGCCGTCGGCCGGCTGAACATGCCGCGCCTGAACTTCGACGTCCTGGCCCAATTCGATTACAACATCGAGAAAAGACGAATGCTTTACACCGGACTTTCCCTTATCTACCATTACCAGTGCCTTGATTTTAAGGCCGATGTTCGCGTATTTTATTACCGGGAAAAGCCGGAAACGCAGGTGCGTTTTTCCATAGGCCTCGGGAACATCGGCAAGACCACGGACTTCCTGGGAGGCTTAGGCTTTTAATGCGAACGATGCGACAGAAAACATGCGGCACTGAAACCGGTCTTGAAAAAAATGGGGATGAGCCTCGAGTGACGAGCTTCCCAAATATAATGCATGAACGCGATGAGTAATATGTCATTGCGAGGCATGATAAGTATAGAATA
>JBBILQ010000093.1:0-5777 GCA_037444845.1 Candidatus Aminicenantota bacterium
TTAAGAAAACAGCGAGAGGAATCCAAACTCCATGCTTACCATTTTATCTCGAAAATGACGGAGCTGGCGAGGGCTTTGAGGTACATTCCTGGCCAAAAATCCATGATATTTTTTTCTTCCGGAGTTCCTTATTCGCTCATCGCTGGTATTCCGCCCCCTGAAACTTATCCATTAAGAATAAAGGGGCTCAACCCGAGACCGCAATCATTCGACCTAAAAGAGGATACATCATATGACCAGCCTGAAAGATTTGATACATCTCACTTATCTTCTCGATATGAGGATATGGCAAAAGAACTGAGCGCCGCCAATTGCACAATCTATGCGCTTGACACTTACGATCCTTCTTCCGTCCTGGCCGGCGACTTCCAGACGAGGGGAGCTTTTTCCCTCCAGAAGATGACCAGCGAAACCGGAGGGAAGTACTTCGGCAACATCAATAAATACGAGCAACATCTCGAGAAGATCCAGGGAATAACTGGAAGCTATTATGTCCTCGGCTATTATGTAGATGACAAATGGGACGGCAAATATCATCAGATCAAGGTGGGAGTGAACCGGCCGGGCTTGAAGGTCTATGCTCAGAAGGGATATTTTAACCCCAAGCCGTTTAAGGAATATAGCGAACTCGAGCGGATGCTCCACCTTGTCGATTTAGCCCTGAGCGAAAACCCCCTCTTCCAGCAACCCCTGCGTTTCCCCTTGATAGCCCTCCCTTCTCCGTCAAGGGAGAAGCAGAACCTCTCCCTCTGGGCAAAGGTTGATACAGAGAAAATCCAGGCTCTCGCAGGGAAGAAAGCAGAGGCTGTGACGATTCTCTTTGATCAGGAGGACAATATCGTCAAGATGGAAAGGCGGGAGGTTGATTTATCCCGCTTGCCTGAAGGAAATCTCTATCTTTCTTCCACCTTATCTTTGGACCCCGGGGAATACAAGTGCCGTCTGGTCATCCGGAACCTGGGATCAGGAAGAGGGGCGGTGGCTTCTTCTTCAGTGTCTGTTCCCAAAGTCCAGGGTAAGCTAATCCGGCTTTACCCTCCCCTCCTCCTGAAAGAGGAAAAAGATAGCTCCTATGTTCAGGTTTCCCGAAGCCCCGTTCATTTTCCCTTTGATAGGACCCAGTATGCCCCTCTCGTTGAGGAACTGGAGCCCGAGACGGGGACTCTTTTTGCCTCCGTCCGCTGCTTGTGCGCGGGCATCCAGAAGCCAGAGATAAAACTCCTGGCGAATCTGCTTCAATATCGAGGCGACAAAAGCGCGGCGGTTCCAGCAGGAATTTCCATCCTCGAGAGAGAACGGCAGGATGGTACAGAAATATTTTTCCTCAGGATTCAAACCGAAGGATTAGAGCCGGGGGAATATTTGCTTTATCTTTTTGCCGAGGAATTTACGACAGGCTCCAGGTCTCAGGCGAATACCTCTTTCCGGGTAAAATAAAAAAGAGACGAGAGACCTTTTCGATCCGTAAGTCAGATCTTGCTATAAAAGTCGAACGGAGAAATTGTTCCAAAGGGGCGCTCTCGACAAGCATACCCCATGTGGATATCTGCCCATCCTCCTCTCCTGGTTTCATAGTTTTCTTGACTTTCGCGGACCTGTTTAATACTGTTTTGTCTGAATTCCCGTGAGGGCTTCAGGCTGCCAGAAAATACGCTAAGGAGTGAAGAATGCAACTCCACTGGATGGACATATCCGTATTCATCGCCTTTTTCATCGTCGTTATCAGCGTCAGCATGTACAAGAGCCGGCGCGAGAAGACGGGCGAAGATTTCTTCCTCGCCAGCCGGGGACTCATATGGCCGCTCATCGGGTTTTCTCTGATCGCGGCGAATATTTCCACCGAGCATTTTGTCGGCATGTCGGGCCAGGGCGCCGGAGTTATGGGGATGGCCGTAGCGAGCTACGAATGGATGGCCGCCATCACCCTTGTCTTTGTAGCGCTTTTCTTCCTGCCCAAGTTCCTCCGCAGCGGCATCTACACGATTCCCGAATATCTCGAGTACCGCTACCATCCGGCGGCGCGGAGCATTATGGCCTTCTATCTGGTCGTCGTGTATATCGCCGTCAGCATCTCCGCGGTCGTCTATACCGGAGCGCTCGCCCTGCACACGATTTTCGACATGGACCTGGTCAAATCCGTATGGCTCATCGGCTTTATCGCCGCCGTCTACACCACCTGGGGAGGACTGAAAGCCGTTGCCTGGGCGGACCTCTTCCAGGGGTCGGGGCTCATCCTTGGTGGAGTGATCACGATGGTACTGGGGTTCCGGGCCGTCGGCGGAGTGGGAGAGTTTTTTTCCGCAAACCAGGATAAGCTTCACATGATTCTCCCGGCCGACCATCCGGTCATCCCCTGGACGGCGCTGGTCATCGGGCTGTGGATTCCAAATTTCTACTACTGGGGCCTGAACCAGTTCATCACCCAGCGGACTCTGGCTGCCCGGAGTGTCAAGCAGGGCCAGCTCGGTATCCTGTTCGCCGCCTTCCTCAAGCTGACCATTCCGTTCATCATCATCTTTCCCGGCATTATGTCCTTCCAGCTTTTCAGGGATCAGCTCACGGCGCCTGGCGCTACGACGGATCAGGCTTACCCTTTGCTCATCCGGAACCTCGTCGGCCCCGGGCTGCGCGGTTTCATCTTAGCAGCCATCTCGGGCGCAGTGATCAGCACGCTGAGCTCGCTTCTCAACTCGGTCGCCACCATCCTGACCATGGACCTTTACAAGCGGCATATCAAGAAGGACGCCACCGGGGAATCCCTGGTGAGGATCGGCCGGTACCTGACGGTGGTTTTCGTCCTGGCCGTCTGCTTGATTGCTCCGCACCTTGGAAACCCGAAGTTCAAGGGCATTTTTAACTACATCCAGGAGTTCCAGGGCTATATCTCGCCGGGCGTGCTGGCGGCGTTTGTGTTCGGACTTTTCGTCAAGCGGACGCCGGCTGCAGCCGGGATTGCCTCGCTTCTGCTCTGCGTGCCCGTTTACGGCTTTCTCCAGTGGCAGTTCGGCCACATCGCTTTCCTCAACCGCATGGCCATAACTTTCCTCATCCTGGTCACGGCCATGGCAATCATCACGGCCATCAAGCCGCTCAAGGAGCCAAAGGTCCTGCCGGTCAGAGCGGATTTCGACACGCGCTCTTCTCCGCTTCTCAAGTGGCTGAGCGCGCTTGTCATCGCCGCGACTGTAACGCTCTACATCATTTTCTGGTAAACGCGCGCAGACGAAATGGCTGGCCATTGTTACATATTCCTATCGGAAAACCGTACAATTAAGGTAAATATATTAATCCGGACTATTCATGAAATGACGAGAAAAAACTTTCTCTCAGAGGAGGCACTGTGTCGCATGGTCATTGCGAGAGAGCGAAGCGACCGAAGCAATCCGGCGCCGCTGCGGCAGGGCTGATTCTCGGTTGTCTTGTTGAAATAGGTCTATTGGTCGCGTCTGCTTCGGGTCAGGAGTCAACCGAAAAAAACCCTCTCCTCTCAACCGTCAAACTCCAGTTGAGCGGCTACACGCAAGTTCTCTATTCCTGGTGGGAGGAGGGAGTTGATTCTTTCCAGGTGAAAAGGGCAAGGCTGAGTCTGAGCGGAGAAATCGTGAGAAAGATCAGGTTCAAATTTCAGGTGGATGCAATGAAAAGCCCCATTCTCGTGGACGCCCAAATCGATTTCGAATTTAGTCCATCAGTAGGCTTAAGAATCGGGCAATTCTATGTTCCTTTCAGCCGAGAAAACCGGACTTCAAGCTCCGACCTCGAGACAATCCTCCGCTCCCAGGTCGTGGAGCAACTGGCGCCCAGCCGGGACATAGGCTCAATGGGGCGGGATATCGGGGCGATGCTTCACGGGAAATTTTCTTTCGTTGAATACATGGCCGGGTTTTTCAATGGCTCGGGGATCAACAGGGCGGATACAAATGAAAACAAGGATTTCAGCGCCAGGGTGGTGCTGCGTCCGGCCTCATTTTTATCGGCCGGTGGATCCGTCTACAGCGGGCGCCACAGCCCTGCTCAGGGGGGCCTTCCTTTTACTCGGAACAGGACAGGGATCGACGCCGGCCTCGACCTGGGAGCATTTTCGGCCAGAGGAGAATTCATCTCAGGCCAGGATGATCAGGCCAAAAAAAACGGCTGGTATCTCCAGGGCGGGTATTTTATCTTAGCGAGAAAGATCCAGGCGGTTTGCCGTCTCGACTCCTTTGATCCCGACAACGGCGCCGTCGCCGACCGGAGCGATATTCTGACTTTCGGGTTGAACTGGTTTTTTTCCGAAAAAACAAAGCTTCAGGTCAATTACAATTCTTACCGGAAGGAGGGGAGGGGGGCGTCTAATTCAGCTCTCCTCGTTCAGTTCCAGGCCGGGTTTTAATCTCACAATAACTTGAGCGGCGCTGTGGTTTTGGCCGCCCAACGTATTTTCAAGTTCTTGCTCAATGTTTTGAGCAAGCAGCTTGCCTCGAGTTTCGCCATAGCGTTGGATAAACCTTTCGGAAAAACCTGCTTTGTCGGCCAACATACGTTCTTCGACTGTTACATCCATTCTATCTATCAAGATTGCAAACGCTACGACTACCGCGTATGGCGTTAGCGATCCCATAAGAACAGCTATCCTTATCAGGGTTAGTACAAATCCGAGGTGCATCGGGTTTCTGGTGATTCGAAATACACCACTCGTAATTAGGACAGACGATTCTTCGAATGGCTTGACCGTTGTATTTGCCCTATGAAAGGCTTTATCCGCGATGGCGCCGAAGCTCCTCCTCCACCCGTCGGAGAGGGAAAGCCTCAAGGCTTGCCTTCCGGACTTTCCCTCGAGGAGCGTTAGCGTACAGGTTGAAGTACGGGAGGGTGACTTGTCCCTTGTCAGGGATGTGGGAGGTGATTTGAAGCGCCCGCGGCCTAAGATTGGCATTGCCGGGGGCTTGACGATTTGATAGAATAAAATAATGAAACAGGGAAAGAGGGTTCGTTTAGAAAAGAGTGGCATTCTCGTGCTGGGAAAAGATGATGAAAAAAGGGAGGTCGAGTTCGAGCTCGATTATCTTCAGTCATTGAGTCTTCGGGACCGGTTTGCTTTGATGTTGAATAAAAGCTGTGAATTAAAGACCAACCTGGAGAAAAATGGACACCGAACGACTCCTGCGATTATTAAAAGAAAATAAGGTCTCATTCCTCGTCATCGGCGCTTCTGCCTTTCCTGCGTACGGATATGCCCGGGCCACTCTGGACATCGATATCTTCATCAGGCCGAATCTTGGGAACGTCAAGCGGACCATGAGAGCGCTTGGGCAATTCGGATATGATTTGAAGGATCTGAGCCCTGAAGACTTTTTGAAAAACAAAATCTTAATTCGCCAATATCCAGTTGAAGCGGATTTTCATCCTTTCGTCAAAGGCGCAAAATTCGAGGATATCTGGAAAAACAGGATCAAGGCCAATTTCGGGGATACAGAGGTGTATTTTCCCTCGCTCGACGATATGATCAAGATGAAACAGGCCGCCGGCCGGGCCAGGGACCGTGAAGACCTGAAATACCTCAGAAGACTCAAGGATAAGTTCTCCAGGCCGGCACCCCCAAAGAAGGCTTGATTTTGAGATGCCCAAAGTACCGAACGGATAATCCGAAACGCTATTATTTTTGTCTCGGGGTTTTTTGCGGTCCTGGGAGATGGGTAGCCACATAAAGATTTATCCTGAAACCTGCGTGAAAACCTAAAATATGATATCACAAAACACTTGCAAATCTAATAATAACAGAGCCTTATGCTATAATT
>JBBILQ010000094.1:0-5758 GCA_037444845.1 Candidatus Aminicenantota bacterium
CGCGACTACCGCAAGACTTACCTTGAGAGAGACGTAGCCGATGTTGGTCAGGTCGCGGATATTGACACCTTCGCCCTGGCTCAAAAACTCCTTTGCGCACGGACGGCAGGCATTCTTTCTATGAGCGAGGTCGCCCGAGACCTGGGACTCTCCGTCAACACGGTGAAAAGATACGTCAGCCTCCTCACTCTGTCTTTCCAGTGCCATCTTCTCAGGCCTTACTATGAAAATGTCGGGAAGAGATTCATCAGGAGTCCGAAGATCTATTTCCCGGATCCTGGAATCAACGATGCGGTACTGGGAGAAATGGCCGTGAGCTCCGGGGCTTCCTATGAGAGCTGGGTTTTTTCCGAGATGATCAAGTGGAAAGACCTTCAGCCACGGGACCCTGGCTTCTTCTTTTATCGCACGAGCGCGGGGCTCGAGGTTGACTTCCTGCTAAAGGAGCGCGACACGCTCCTGCCGCTCGAGGTCAAGTTCTCTGCCAAGGCCGATTCCCGCGATGGCCGCAGTCTCGAGATATTCCTGAGAGAGCATAAAAACGCCCCGGCGGGGATCATAATATATCGAGGCCGGGAATTCGAAGAAGTCAGAAGAGATATATGGGCTGTTCCGGACTGGTTTCTCTTTACGGGAGAATGATCGCCTGACGGGAATCCCGCATCTTTTGCCGGGTGCCCGGCGCCTAGTCGGCTTCTCCTCCGAATTCATCTCTCTCCTCGAGGCCGGCAAACGCGCGCCGTCCCTTGCCACCCTGAACAAGATCGCCGCCTCCCTCAAGAAAGACCTCCGCTCCTTCTAGGCCTCCAGTGCAATAACTCTTCCGTATCCATCATGCGCCCTCGATGCGCCGCCTGTACTGCCTCACGTTTTGCGCATTCCAAAGCAGGCCGGGATGGTTCCGCAACGTTTCCTGCATAGCTGTATCGTCCGTCAGGAGCGCGGGATCGATCATGCCAAGCTCGTTTAATCGCGTTAGGAACTCCATCTCTTGCGGTTTTAGTGGCAAAAGCGTCCTCAGGAAAGCGCGGCATTCCTCGACGAGCTTTCGGCTCCACGATTCGATCTCCGTCCTTTCCGGTGCCAAATCGGTTCGCAGCATGGGAATAAGCTGCCTCTCGACATCCTTGGGATCAGCCGCAATTTCCTCGACCTTGACCGTTCGCCAATCTCTGCGACTCGCTCCCCCATAAGCGACAAAGCCCAGGCGTAGCCTTTCCGTGTCAAAGCTGATGTTCCGAAAAAGGTAGTAAACATCGAAAAGGTCTCTGCAGGCGCCGCGGCTGAAAAGCGCCGAGAGTTTCCCGACGGCTAACTCATGCACGTCAAGAACGGGAATCCGGGTCACCGAGAACGCGCCGAGCGGCTGGGAATCTCTCATTTCCGGCGGCCAAAGAGGGATGCGATACATGAAGCTCATGTCGATTTCAAGAGCCCCCGTGCGGCCCGATGCACCGTCATAGGACAACCGCCACTTTCCCCCAGCATGCTCGCTTGGAATCCGTCGGATCTTGATCCCGAGCCGACCGGAGACCGCTTGGACGGCTTGTTCGATCTTCGGCCTTTCCTCGAGCATGGCTTCGCGATCGGCGGAACCGACATAGTTCAAGTCGATATCCACGGAGAGACGAGGAGCGTCGAAAACGAACAGGTTGAGCGCCGTCCCCCCCTTGAGGACGATACGTTCCTTGAGATAGGGATGGCTCCGCAGAGCTTCAAGAACATCGAGCAGGCGCAGGGCCTTTTCCATAGGCTCGGCCCGGAAGCCCGCCGAAGCCGCCTCTCTCTGTACATCCTCCCAAGAGAGTTTCATTCTTTGGCCTCCCAGTTCCGCTTTAGCACCCGCTCAGGGACGACCAGGTTCCAGGCGGGGACGAGTTTTCCCGGCTCACGCCCAGGATCGAAGTAGCGCGGCTGGGCCGGCGCCAGCGCCCTGAACTCGTTGAGGTGCTTTTCTTCGACCATCAGCGGCTCCCGGTGCTGGTCTAAGAAAAAGCCGACCCGCGCCGCGGCGATGGCCGAGCCCAAGCTCCTGACATAGGCGAACACGGCATCCAGGTCGAAGAACTCGACCATCTCCAAGGAACGCCAGATCTCCTCCCATCCACCCCCCTTGTCGGGCGCGTCGAGGACATCGACCAGCGTCCGCTCCAGGCTTGTCACCCTCGCCAGACTCCCTGCGTGCCGGATCTTTAGAACGCCTCCTCCGAAGTCCGTGAGCCTACGGAGTTTTACGGGTGCTTGAACGGGAACAAAATCTTGGCCTCGGAAAGTGAACGGCCTGGCCCGCTTCTTCGTTAAAAAATGATATTTTCGCCACAGGGAATAAGCCTTCCCGTGGAACTGCAAAGCTGCGTGGTAAGCGACTACAGCATCGTGCTGAAGTTTGGAGGCAACAAGATACGGGTCGACTTCCGCCGCGGCCGGTTCAACCCCCGGGGTACACACCGCATAAAGGCCGCGCTTCACCCGCAGCAGCCTGCCCGAGGCCAAATGTAGAGCGAGGAGGTTGTTTGCCGTGGACCTTGTCCGGCCGCGGGCAACGAGAGCAGCCACGAAATCCCCGTGGCTGAAAACAGGATTCTCTGCAAAAAATTTAAGCGACTTGCCGTTTTGTGCTTTCATAACTATATATAATAGCAATAATTCTACATGAAAGCAATTTTTATTTTCTCTCATGCGCATTTATCATCATTAATTATAGCAATTTCGATGCGTTAGAGCAAAAAACCGACTGTCCTATCTCAGTCGAACTCCTTGTCATTCAGGAAGACGCTTTAGGCAGATCTTAATTCTCACTGGCGTGGGAAGATATCTTAATAATATTATTCCTTTTTTGCGTGACCCCCAGGCCGCCGCGTAAACTTTTGTTGCCATTTGCCGCGAACTCGGCTTTTCCTCCGAGTTCATCTCCCTCCTCGAGACCGACAAACGCGCTCCGTTCCTCACCGTCCCTTGCCACCCTGAACAAGATCGCCGCCTCCCTCAAGAAAGACCTCTGCGACTTCCTTAAAGAGAAAGAAAACGCTTCCAACATTCTTCTCAAGACGAGAAATTCGCCTAGCGAATGGATTCGCACTTATACTTCTTTAAAATTTCGAGAGCGATCCTGGAAATTTGATCATAAGAGAGATATCGAACTTGCAAGGAGAAACCCAAAATCAAGTCCTCCTAATTTTCTCAATCAGGTCATCAAGGAGTTTGGCTGATACTTTTTTCCCCCTTATGGTCCGGAAGATGACCGGCAAGTTCTTGACAACGTCCGAATCTTCCAGGAAATCCTTGGGAAGTTCACCTCGACAGGCAGCTGCACGGTCAAAAAACTCCATCCAATCATCACTGCCCTTCTTAAGGCCAAGAAACGAGGCGTAGGCTTCCAGTTTTTCTCTGGAAGTCGGCGGGGGCAGAAGTCCTCTTTCCAGCTTGCTGATATTCCCGGGATCGAGTCCGAATTTCTTGCAGAAGTCTCTAAGGGTGAATCCCTTTTCAATTCTTTTTGTCTTGAAGTAGTCTCCAAACATGGCTTTTGGGCTCATTCTGCAAACCTCCTATAGTAGTGTTGTAAAAAATATACAACAGCAGGAGGCTTTTGTCAAATTCTTAATCATCTTAACAGACGCTCAGATTAGTCCCCTATTCTCACGGACTTATCAAGCTTTTCCAAAGCAGATCTTCCAGTTCTTTTCTAAGGGGACTTTTTGCATCTAATTCGACATGTCATCTTTGCCCCTTTCCTTACCCCCCGTCTGCCGCCCGTAATTTAGTTGACATTTGCATAGGACATGGGGAGGATGCTCTTTTCTTTTTTGTCAGCTTGAAATGAGGGAAGGCCCGTCGCAATTTCCCGACCGCCGCCTTCTTCCCGGCGCCCGGATTTGTTAATTGTTGAGACCTGACCCCGAAGGAACTAATAGCTTTCCTGACGGGTCTCTGCCGCAACCATAAAGACTGTCTTCTTCTCTTCGTCGACTTCATAGAAGAACCGGTGCGGGCCGATTCTGTAGCGCCATGTCTCCGGCTTGTAACCCCTCAACTTCCTGATGTTTTTCCCGTAATAAGGCTGAGCTCTTAATTGAGGATAGACGAATTCGTGAAGCTTTTTCGTCACCCTCTGCTGCCTTGGCCCCAGATTTCTTTGGAGGTCTTTCTGAAACTGCTCGGTTTCGAATATCCGATATTCACTCAACGAACCGGCCTTTCATCCGTCTGGCTTCTGCGCTCCCCGTCTTCAATCTCGCCAACAGATCCTTGTTCTTGAGGATCTCCTCCATCTCAAATTCGTCAGCAAACAGTTCTTCTTCGATTTGTTTGAGGGCCAGCGTTTCGATAGCATTGGCCAGGGTCCGATTCTCAGCTTTCGCAAAGGCCTGAAAAAGCTGGAAATCCTCTTCGCTGAGGCGCAAAGTGATTGTCTTGGGCATGATGCGATATCCTTCTTGTTGATTCGCATTCATTCTAATCGCTTCATATTGCTTTGTCAAGATTATTCTCGAGTTTTCTTCAAAATGAAGCACTAATCTATTTAACGAACAAGAAGAGGTGGAATTCTCATCCTTGCCGTATTATCGCGGTTAGGAGTCAGCTGTAGGGGTCAGGTCTCAACCATTAACAAATCTGGGCCCCGCAATTCGCCTCAGACGCCTCCTCGCTCCACGAAGTCGGATTCGACCTGAGCATCTCTATGCCCGGCCCGATCAGCGAGGTCAGCTCGCCTTCCCATCCCCTCCGCACAATCAACAGGTCCCCCGAACGCAGCCGCATTTCCCTGGCCACGGCCAAGGACGTCCCGGACCGCGACCTGGTGGTCGATGTGCTCTCCCCCGATGCCGCAGGAACCGTCCTGACGGGCACGGACAGCAAGGGCAAGGGACGCTTCATCGCCCTCATCCCCTCGAGCTGCTTCGGTCAAGCGGCAGAAGAACCGCGCCGGGTCGTCTTTGTCCTTGACCGTTCCGGCTCAATGCAGGGAGCGCCGATCAACCAGGCGCGCAAAGCGCTTCAGGCCTGCCTGGCCGCCCTCAGAGAGCAGGACCGGTTCGGAATCGTCGCTTTCGATGACAGGGTGGAGATTCTCGGCAATGAGCTCACCGCCGCTGATATAAGAAACCGGAAAAGAGCGGCCGCCTTTCTATCCGGGATCGCCGCCCGGGGAGGGACCGAGCTGGCCTCCGGCATCCGGTCCGCAGCCGCCATATTAGGCCGGGAAGCAGGAGACATTATGGTTCTTACGGACGGCCAGGTGGCCGGCATCGACCCGATCATCTCAACAGCCAAGTCGACTAACCTCAGGGTCCACTGCCTGGGGATCGGAAGCGCCGGCCAGGACTATTTCCTGGCGCGCCTGTCCCGCGAAACCGGCGCGGTGAGCCCGTATCGAGCCCGACGGCGGCATGCCGGGCCGGACCGATGAAGAGCGGGCGCTTGCCTCGATCCTGGCGGTGCTCCAGTTCCTGGCCGAAGGGCACAGCTGGCACAGCGGCACATTCCGCAAGCACGTCCAGCGCCTCGTCAAATTCCTGGAGGCCGGAAAATTACAGAATGACGTTGTGCGCGCAATCGTCCGGCGCGCCCGCGACGGGAATCCGCTGCCGGGAGAGTGGGCAAAGAAGCATCCTGAGCCGTCATTATGGGACGAACTTGCCAAGGCGCTCGGCACCTGACCGGCAGTCCGCGGTGTAAACTTTTGTTGACAAGCCCCTGACACAGTGCTATAAAACGCCTGCAGGGGCTTTAGACAGGCATGCAAGGGGTTGCTTTC
>JBBILQ010000095.1:0-5535 GCA_037444845.1 Candidatus Aminicenantota bacterium
CGGGGGTGAACCGCGACAGGACCCGTCGGGTGATTCTATCGGCAAATCAGGACCGATTTTGACTTCAAAAAATCGCTGTGCTAAAGTGAGTCTCCTTTAGCGAACGATGAACGTCCTCGTCGTCCTGGGAGCGGTTGTCATCGCCTTCGGGTTGGCCAGCCGCTTTTATTCCCGCTATATAGCTCGCCTTCTCGGTGAAGACCGGGCAAACCCCACGCCGGCCGTGACGTCCCGCGACGACCGCGATTACGTCCCGACAAAAACCTATATCGTCTTTGCTCATCACTTCTCTGCCATCTCCGGCGCCGGCCCTATCCTCGGCCCCACGATGGCCATTCTTTACGGGTTTGTGCCGGCCTGGCTATGGCTGGTTCTCGGCGCTATTTTCATCGGTGCTGTCCATGATTTCACCTCCCTGTTCGTCAGCATGCGGGAGGGCGGCAAGTCCATGGCCGAAGTCGCCCGCAGGACGCTCGGCAACGCGGGTTTTAACCTCTTCATCGGGTTCACCATCGTCATGATCGTGCTGGTTACGTCATCGTTTCTAAGCGCCACCGCTATTTCCTTGACCTCGCTCTGGCCGCTCGCCAAAATCGGCGTCACAGAGGGTCAGACATTCCTGAAGACGGTTGTTCGTGACGGCGTGGTCATGGGCCGGATCGGCGGGATCGCCTCGATGTCGGTGATCGTCATCACCCTCTGCTCGCCCTTTTTAGGCTGGCTGCTGTACAGGAAAGGAATAAAGACAGCTTATGCCTATCTTCTGGCGCTGGCCGTATGTGTGGTCTCGGTTTTCCTTGGCATTGCTTACCCGGTGACGTTGTCGCCGGCGACCTGGATGGTCGTCATCTCCATCTATGTCCTTTTCGCGGCCGGAGTGCCTGTCTGGCTCCTCCTCCAGCCCAGAGACTTTATCAACGTCCAGATACTTTACGGCGGCATCATCCTCATGGTCGTGTCTTTGTTCGCCACCGGAGTTGACGGGCTGTCCGTGGCCGTGCCGAGCTTCAACCTCAAAGAAGGAGTGCAGAATTTAGGGTTCATCTGGCCGATGATGTTCTGCACGATTGCCTGCGGCGCGATTTCAGGCTTTCACTCGCTCGTCGCCGGCGGAACAACGGGGAAGCAGTTGGCCTGTGAGACCGACGCCCGCAGAGTGGGATACAACGCCATGCTTTTGGAGTCGATCCTGGCCGTGTGCGTTCTTCTGGCGCTCGGCGCGGCCATGAACTTCGGTGATTACAAGTCGATCGTCTGGCCATCCGACCCGGCGGTAAAATCAAACCCTATCCTGGGCTTTTCGTTGGCGGCCGGTCATCTCTTCCACCTCGGGTTGGGAATTCCAGTGGCCCTTGGCTCTGTCTTCGGAATTCTCCTCGTCGAGGGATTCGTCTTGACCACGTTAGAGGCAGCCGTCAGGCTCAACCGGTATCTTTTTGAAGAGCTCTGGGCCATCCTCTTCAAGCAGACACCAAAACTCCTCAGGAACTATTGGTTCAACTCCGGCATCTCCGTGGTGCTGATGTTGGTCCTTGCCTACTCCAACGCCTTCATCGCGCTCTGGCCCATCTTCGGCACCGCGAACCAGCTTTTGGCTGCGCTCGTCCTGTTGGCTGTCTCGGCATGGTTGCTGCTCCGCGGGAAGAAGAATGTTTTCACCCTGATCCCGGCCGTGTTCATGCTCACGACGACCGTGGCGTCGCTCATCGTCCTGATGACGAACTACATTCGGAGCAGGAATTACATTCTTGCCTTTGCTGACGCCCTGCTGATGATTCTATCCGGCGGAGCGATCTGGCTTTTCCTCAAGACTTTCCTTCGGCCGAGGGTCTCGCCCACAGGGCCCGGGCCAGTTTGACACAACGAGAGAAAGGAGGCAGGCATGTCCAGAGAAGAAAAAAATGACGTGAAAACGTCGTTTGCCGAAATCATCATCGAAGCGCTGAAAGGCATAAAAAGCGAAATTTTGCTTTATGCGGTGGCTGTGGCTGCTCTCCTCGTCGGCTCTGCCTTCTTGGGCCTGGAAGTTTTGAATGAGGTCAAATGGCCGCTCATTCTGATTTTTACGATGGCGCTTATTGCGTATTTCTTTGCCAGGGCTGTTCCTCGAGCGAAACATCGCCTGAAGAAGCGCAGGGAGTCCTTATAAAGGGGGAGAGAATGAGCAGCGCTGATTTGAAAGACCGCGGAAAGTGGGGCTCCAAGATCGCCTTTATTTTCGCTGCCAGCGGCTCGGCCATCGGACTGGGGAACATCTGGCGCTTCCCGATCATGGTCGGGCTCAACGGCGGCGCTATTTTTGTTTTTGTTTACATCTTGGCCATTTTTTTCATCGGGTTCACCATCATGCTCGCCGAGCTGACCATCGGCCGCCATACGCAGAAAAACCCTGTCGGAGCGTTCGAGGCCATCAAGCCGCGCACTCCCTGGAAGCTCGTCGGCTACCTGGGAGTTGTGACCGGAGTCGGCATCCTATCTTATTATTCGGTTGTCGCTGGCTGGGCAGTGGGCTATCTCTACAAGACGGCGGCCGGAGTCTTCCGGGGCGAGGTCACCTGGGAGCTTTCCCAGGAGACTTTTACCAGGTTTGCGGCCAGCCCGGCAGAAACTCTGCTCTGCCTGTTTGTCATCATCGGCGTGACCACCCTTGTCGTCTCCGGGGGAGTCCGGGGCGGGATCGAGCGCTTTGCCAAAGTTTTAATGCCCCTTCTTTTTATCCTGATCGCTTTCCTGGCCGTGCGGGCGCTCACCCTTCCCGGCGCCGGCACGGGCATCTCCTTTTATCTCAGGCCAGAGTTCGAGAAGCTGAACACGAAAGTCATTTTTTTTGCCCTGGGACAGTCGTTTTTCTCTCTTAGCCTTGGCATGGGCACCATGCTGACTTACGGGAGCTATATATCAAAAAGAGACAACCTGGTTTCGTCTGCCGGCTGGGTTTGCTTCTCGGATTCGTTGGTCGCTTTTTTAGCCGGCCTCATCGTCTTCCCGACGCTTTTTGCCACGCCCGGGCTTCACCCCGAGCAGTTCCAGCCGAGCATAGGCTTGATGTTCCAGGTGTTTCCGATTGTGATCAGCAAGATCCCGGGGGGCTACGTCTTCGGCATGGTGTTTTTCGTCTTGCTTTTGGTAGCGGCTTTAACGTCGACAATCTCGCTCCTCGAGGTGCCCACGGCCTTCCTGATAGATGAAAAGAAGTGGCGGAGAAAGACGGCGGCTCTGGTCATCGGGATATTTTCTTTTGTCCTGGGCATCCCTTCGGCTCTATCGGTCGGCGGCTCGCAAGCTCTCACCAAGCTCAATTTCCTGGGAAAGATGGACCTTGTCTTCGGGAACATTCTGCTGGCTGCGGGCGCACTCCTCATCTGCATCTTCCTGGCCTACGTCTGGGGGATGGCCAGGGCCCTGGCTGAAATCGCCGTTGGAAATTTTCGCTTCCGGCTGAAGCCGCTCTGGGTCTTCAGCATTAGATTCCTCGCCCCTCTGACCATCATCATCATCCTCATCTTCATCAAGACGATCACGGGGTAGGGGAGAACCAAGCCAGGCGCCGCCCTTTCTTCGTTGCTTTTGCCCTCCACAGCGACCTAAGAAGCGGCTAATCCCAGGTTGTAAAGGTTGTAAAAAAGACCATATTCCGGTATATTTAGGCCAGGTTGAACGGCCGCGCCCGTAGCTCAGGTTGGATAGAGCGTCTGACTACGAATCAGAAGGCCGGGGGTTCAAGTCCCTCCGGGCGCGCCATCGCCCGGAGCACAGCCTCAGTCAACCTCGTTCCGGCGGCAGAAATTGATGATCCGGTCCTCCAGCGCTCGGGCTCGGCTGATTGCTTTTTCCTCTGTTAATGTGCTCATCAGATGTCTCAGCTTTTCCCTGACTTCTTTGACTTTGTTGATGGCCGTCTCAGGATCCGCAATGACTGCCAGGCCAACCTCTCCGGCCTCCCTCATGGCTGTGACAAAGCGGTCTGTGGCCCGCCTGAATTCTCTCTCCAGTTGCCTGACTTCCTGCTCTTCGTTAGAGATTGATTTCAGGTAGTATTGGTAGCCGAAGAACGCAGCCAAAACGAGAATGAGGAGCCATATGAAAGCTTTCATGCCTACTCCAGAGGATTCCTCCTCGGATTGTAACCAAACTGGGCTAAAAATACGAGCCGATTCTTGAATGAGCGAGCAAAAAGAAGGAAAATAACCGCGGAAGATAATGAAGTGAGGGAAGATGCAATGAAGCGCCGAAATTTTTTGAAACAGGCAGGCACGGGTGCCGGTTTTGCTGCAGCCGTGCCCTTTGTCGCGGCTATGGATGGTGGGTCCGGTCGCGGTGAGGCTCAGCCTCAGCGGGTGGCGGGGAGCATGGACGCCAGGGTTGACATCAACCTCGGGCATCTGACCTGGAATATCAAGCAGATTAAGAAGCTTGTCCGCGTCCCCATCATGGCGGTCGTCAAAGCCAATGCCTATGGTCATGGGCTTGTGGATGTGGCCAGTTTCCTGGAGAAGCAGGGCATCGGCTGGCTCATGGTCGGGAAGCTCGAAGAAGCAGTTGAGCTTAGATCAAAAGGTGTGCGCTGCCGTATCCTGAACTTCGGTGCCTTTTCCAAACAAGACGCCGAGGAGATCGTCGGTCAGGACATCAGCCAGGCCGTATGGAGCGACGAAGCCGTCTATCTTCATGAGGCGGCCAGGAAAAAAGACAAGCAGGCTTCGGTCCATGTCGACGTTGATACAGGCATGGGAAGGACCGGAATTCCCTGGAACAGGGCGTTGCCGCTCCTCACCAGATTGGCGGAAATGCCAGCGGTCAAGATCGAAGGCACGATGACGACGTTGACAGAAGACGAAGATTTCGACCGGGAGCAGCTCCGGAGGTTTCAGGACGTCTGCAGCGAGGCCAAACAAAAGGGAATCTCAATCGGGTTAAGGCATGCAGCGAGCAGCGCCGGGATTCTGGCCGGCCCTGAATCCCAATTAGACATGGTCAGGCCTGGCATCATGGTTTACGGGTATTATCCCTCCGAGAAAACGCAGAAGGAGGATCGGCTCGCTCTCAAGCCAGCATCCAGGTGGTTGGCCAGGGTGATCGATATAAGGGCGCTTGCGCCGGGAGACACGCTCTCTTACCGCCGCGTGTTCAAGGCTACGCAAGCGATGCGAGTGGCGACGGTCGGAGCGGGGTACTCCGACGGCTATCCCTCGCCGTTAGCGGGAAAAAGCCATGTCTTGATTAATGGCAAGAAATTTCCCGTCATCGCAGCGGTAACCGCTAACCACATGATGGTGGACCTCAACGACGACGATGCCGTCAAAGTGGGGGGTGAGGTCGTTCTCATGGAAGACCATCCGGGTTCAGGCATGACCGCCGACGTCCTGGCCAGTCTCAGCGGTACTTCTGCTTACAAGATTTTGATCGGGTTGAACCCACTTCTCACCAGACGTTTTATTTCATAAGAACGGCGGATGGCCGGAGATCCTTATTTCCTCTAAGTCTAGTGTCCCGTCTCATAAATACCTTTCCAAAGTCATGCGCCAAGACGGGACA
>JBBILQ010000096.1:0-5447 GCA_037444845.1 Candidatus Aminicenantota bacterium
GCGCGTCTTTGGTGATCGCAATTTATGTGAAGTTATTTATGAGACGCACCACTAGCCGGATGGTATTCGGGAGTATCCTTTCGGCCGTCAGAAGGGCTTACAAGCCTTCCGTCACCAATGGCTCGAAGAAAATGCCCGGCTCATCCTCTTCGACCCATAAATTTTTGGGGGAACTCCTGTTCCCCCTCCAGGTTGACTCCGGGGGGCCAAGCTGTTATTCTTATCTCAAGCATAAGTTCTAATGGAAGGTTCGCAGACGAGGTGAAATCGTGGTGGAGCAAATTGCCGACAGCCAGGTAACTAAAATCGCCCTGCTAATCGACGGCGACAACGCCCAGCCGTTGCTAATAGGCAACATCCTGACCGAGACGGCCAAGTACGGTTCTATTACCATCCGCCGGGTTTACGGGGACTGGACCACGGCCAGCATGGCCGGATGGAAAAACGTCCTCAACAACTATGCCATCCAGCCCATCCAGCAATTCCGTTACACGGTCGGCAAGAATTCGACTGACAGCGCCATGATCATCGACGCCATGGACATCCTCCACAGCAGCCTGGTCGGGGGCTTCTGCCTGGTGTCGAGCGACAGCGATTACACTCGCCTGGCCACGCGCATCCGCGAGTCCGGCGTGTTTGTCATGGGAATCGGGAAGAAAAAAACGCCCAAAGCTTTTGTCAACGCCTGCAACATTTTCATCTACACCGAGAACCTTACCCAGAAGCCGTCCCCCCCCAAAGGGAAAGGAGCGGCAAGAGTTCCACAGCCGACAGAAGAAAGGCCCAAGGAACTCGACCCCATGCCTCTGCTCAAGGGAGCTTTCGATATGGCCGTCCAGGAAGACGGCTGGGCTGACCTGGCAACCATGGGTTTTTACCTCCATCAGCTTGACCCAAGCTTCGACCCACGCACCTACGGGTTCAAACAGCTATCCCAGATTATCAAGAGTTATTCAAACGTCTTTGAGCTGAAGTTCAGAGAAGAAGGCGGGACAACCAAGGTCTACGTGCGCGGCAAAGAATAACATCAGTTTTTGGCCACAAATCGGGGCCCGGCGATCCATCCATATTTCAATCGTTGGCCGAGTTTTGCCTCTAATGGCCGAAACTAAGACAGAGCGGGAGGAGAGGCCAGGCCGGGAAGAAAATGAATGGAATCCTCGTCCAATTGATGTATAATTTCAGCCTTTAAATTCAGAAAAAAAATGAGGAGGCAAGAGTGAAGAAAGAAAAAAGGCTTTCAATTCTTATCTTTCTCTGCATGGCTGTGATCGTGTTTGCGCAAGCTCTGCAACAGACACAGCAGCAACAGAAACCCGAGGACCTGATCAAGAATCTCGTCCTGGTCGAGAAAACGCAGCCTGTCCCAGAAAAAGTGAAACCCGGGTTTGATTCCATCACAGCCAGAGATTCCTTAGCCATGCTCAGCTACATAGCTTCTGACCTGATGGAGGGCAGGGAGACCGCAACGCGAGGCTACCAGTTGGCCGCAGAATACGCGGCTTCGCTGCTATCCTTATGGAAGCTTAAGCCAGGCGGCGACAAGCCAGGCATGAGGCAGGCGGCCATGATGGCCAGGAGGATGGAGGAGGGGCCGCTGGCTCCAGCCGAAAGAAGCTATCTCCAGGAATTTGCGATGAGAGAAATCACGGACGTTTCCACTGCGATCACGCTTGAGGCGAGGCCAGGAGTCCAGCGCAAAACCCGAAATTTTGTTTCCGGAGTCGATTTTACGAGCATGTTCTCCGGCGCCGAGTCGGTCGAGGCGCCTGTCGTTTTTGCCGGCTATGGAATTATCGAGAAAGGAGTAGGCTGGGACGACTTCAAGAACCTCGACGTCAAGGGGAAAATCGCTTTGATTCTCTCCGAAGCGCCGGGCAAAGATAACCCAGACTCGCCGTTCCAGAAGGATAAAGAGCTTAGGGAGAAATATTTCCCTCCCACCCCTCTGTCGCCTCTTGCCCGGAGGGGAGAGGGGTTCAGCAAAGCCCGTGAAATCGCAAAGCTCGGCGCGGCGGCGATTCTCCAGGTGCAGAATTCGGTCAGTGACAGCGAGATGCTCAGGGACATGGCCGGGCCAAGGCCCGTCTCTGATGAGCGACCGATCATCAACAGGCCTCGGCGGAGGTTCCTGCTTCCGGGAAGCGGGCAGCAGATGCCCTGGGAAAGATCTCCGGTTATCACCATAACCCGGGAAATGGCAGACGCCGTCCTTGAGAACTCAGGACAAAAAATTGACGACCTGAAGAAGAAAATCGACACGACTCTCAAGCCCTTCTCTCTAGAGTTGCCCGCCACAAGGCTAACCATCACGACCGCGTCCACGTCAACCTTAGTGCGCTGCCGCAACGTCGTGGCCTATATCGAGGGCTCAGACCCGGCTCTCAAGGAAGAGGCGGTTGTCGTCGGCGCTCATCTTGACCACCTGGGGAAATGGGGCGAATACGTTTTTAACGGCGCGGACGATAACGGGTCAGGCTCGGTCGGCGTGTTGAACCTGGCCAGGGCTTTCGCCGCCAACCCGGATAAGCCCAAGAGAACAGTGGTCTTTTGCCTCTGGACCGGAGAGGAATCAGGTCTTTTGGGGTCCCGCTATTACGTCCAGAACCCGGTTTTTCCGCTTGATAAAACCATTGCCTACGTCAACATGGACATGATCAGCCGTCCTTATGACGAGAGGAGCTTAAACAGGATGGCCAGGATGCTTAACATCCCCTTGGGCAACGAAATCTTCAAGAAGATCCGGGTGAGAGACTTTCTGCCTGTTGCGTTTTCTGCTGGAGCTGGCCTGGACGAAATCCTCAAGACCGCTAACCAGGCTGTCGGGCTCGACCTTTTCCTGCGAGAAGCCGGAGAAACCATGCAGCGAAGCACGGGTGGAAGCGACCACGCGTCGTTCGCTTCGGTCAAGATTCCCTGGATTTTCTGCATCACCGCGATGCACGATGAGTATCACCAGACAGGCGATAGTGTGGATAAAGCAAGCGGAGAGATGATGGAGAAGGTTTCCCGCCTGGTTTACCTGACGACCTTCGCCCTGGCCGACCATTAGGGGGACGCCATACGTAATGCACCTAATTCCCTCGTGATTTGTTATTTTCCCTAATGAAGAGTTGTCATGTCCTCATGGTTGGGTGGCGACAATTAGTATGAACGTAATATATATTGTTATATCACCCCCACCCTTGCCCTCCCCCCTCGAGGGGGAGGATGAAGGTGGGGGGGTATCATTAAATCATGCGCTCATAATAGTACATTACGTATGCTGTCCCCCTAATTAAGTTTCCAGGCGCCCGCTTCTTTTTTGAGGAGGCAAGTCAGCCTGCTGCCTGGTTTAATGGTGATTTTTGTTTCGAGCGGCTGGGGTGCAAGCAGAATCCGGAGCGCGTAGGCGCCCTCCTTGAGCTTGATTTCATCGCCGCCGACAAGACCGCGGCCCACTTCTTCGCCCTTTTCGTCGAGCACGACGTATTCCAATTTTAGCGTCTGCTCGAGGGCGGAGAGGAGTCCGGCGGCATCCTGGGCGTCGAGATACCGCCCTTCTGTCGATTTGGCGATGGCTTCGAGCTCGGCGCGTCCTTCCTTTTCTTTGATGTCAAAACCGACAATATGGACGCGAAGCTCCAGGCCGGATTTCTTGACGGCCGGACCGATCGACTTAATGTCGCCGTTGCAGCTTTCGATCCCGTCGGTGACCAGGATGATGGAGCCGTTGGGGATTTTCTCAAAATCCTTGATTCCCTCGTGGACAGAATAGACAAGGGGAGTTTTTCCCTTGAGCTGAATCTTGTTGATGATGTCGATAAGCTTAGCCTTGTCCAGGGGACCGATCGGAACAAGGAGTTCGGTGTCCGTGCAGGCGCGTTTATCATTCAGCGCGTACCGGTGTCCGTAGACGCGCAGGCCGACGTTCATCGTCTCCGGCAACCCGTTGATGATTTGGGCGAGCACTCTGCGGGCGATCGTGACCTTCGCCTCTCCGCCAATCTGCCCCCACATCGAGTTGGAGGCGTCCAAGATGACCTCGACATTCTGGGCGGCTTCTTTCTCGGCGCCTTTTTCAAAGTCGACTTTGAGGGTTCCTGTGCCGAGCCTTTTAGTCGGCGACATGTAGATGGGCACGTGGCCGCAGCAGAACTCTAACATCAAAGCGCCGAGGGCGGCCCTGTACGTATCGTAATTTTCTTCGCTCTCCGCTCCATCCCAGCTTCCGTCGGGGTTCTGGTGGTCGACGAGAAACCGGCACATCCAGTCTTTCCAGATTAACCAGTCCTCGCCGCCAGCGAGATACATCACCCGCGTTCCGTAATACCAGTAATAAAAGGGATAGCCGTCTCCCGGCTCTTCCACGTTCCAGCGGGGCGGATAGGTCTGCATGAAGCGGATGGCCGGCGGAATCATCGGGTCTTTGGGATAGCCGGAAAGCTGGAGGGAAAGGGCGCCCATGCCAGCCCGGGCGCAAGAATCTCCTTTCTCCCCGGGCGAGTCATAACGAAAAGAGCCGTCCGCTTTTCCCTGGAGTGACCGGACGAAACCGGCTGCCGCCGGAAACACATAGTCAGGGATGGCAAAACCTGCGTTCATCGCGGCCTTTAGAGCAAGAATCTGCCATCCAGTTAATGAGATATCCGAATCCGTGCTGTCGGGACCGTAACGCCATCCACCATAGCCTCTGGATTCGGGCTTGACCGGTCCGCGTAATGTTTCCGGCTTATGTTCAGTGTTCTGGGACCGGATGATGAGGTTGACAGCCTCCCGGGCGATCGGTTCAAGGCTCTCGTCATTCAGGTCGGCTAGAGCTTCGATCACTCCCAGTGTGGCGATCGCATGTTGATACATTTCCTGGGTGCCGAAAGAGCCCCGGCGATAGTCTGCTTCCTTTGAGCCCTGCGGATACTTGGAACCCGGTGTGTACTTGGATTTAAGGAAGTTGAGAGCCGCCTTGATGTTGGCCGAATAATCCTTCTGGACGCACTTGGCCCCGACAAAAGCCATAATGGCCAGTCCCGTGTAAGCCTGCTCGTAGCGGGCCCAGGAACCGTCTTTTTCCTGCTTGGAAGCGAGCCAATCAAGGGCTTTGGTGAGCGCCTGCACCACCTCCGCCCCGGTGGCGGGCGGCCTTTGCGGCTTTCCGGCATAGAGCGTGTACTCAGCGCCGGTGTTTTTTCCTCCCCTGACCCCGATTTTTAAATAATAGGTCCCGGGCCTGAATTTCATCTTGACCATTTCCTCGCCCTGGCCATTCTCTCCAAACCATGAATAATCCAGCCTTTTTTCCTTGGGGTCCAGCAATTCGAAGTTAAATTTAACCCCAGGGACTCCAGAAAGAGTCATGACAACCATATCCACTCCCGGCGAAGGCACATTGAGAAGGTAATAATCTCTATCTCCTTCGCGATTCACCCATCCGCAGAGCGGACCATTAAGCTTAATCTCGCTGGCCCGCA
>JBBILQ010000097.1:0-5305 GCA_037444845.1 Candidatus Aminicenantota bacterium
TTTTGAAAGCAGACAAAAATGCTCAGTTCTATTGTCCTTGTTCCAGTCGACAAGCCGGGATTTCCTCTTTAATTCGTCATAGATATTGACACCAACAGGTTTGCTTGTCCACTTGGCTTCGCCAAAAAGGATTTTTTTCTCTTCTTCATTTAGGGCGACGAGGTCAATCTCTTCATTCCTAATATCGATTTTCCCTGCTCTCCACAGCTCTTCATAACGCAAAGCCCGCTTCAATGCGCTAATAAGAAATTCGCCATCTCCAGTCATAACACAATGCTCATATGCCATTTCGGAATCTTTGTAAAATCCGTCTATTGTGTTCATGAAAAAACGCAGTTCTCTCAAAGCGCCTTCAATGCGAGCGAAGCGAAGCAATCTGACCCAGAGGGTCGTCACGAGGCTTCTTTTAGAAGCCGTGGTGATCTCATCGAATTTCATGAGACCGCCACGCTTCGCTCGGGGCAACTTCGCCGGATCGCCACGCACCCGATGGGTGCTCGCGATGACAGGGTTAGCATTTTCCTAACGGCAAATCTGAGGGCCATAAATCCCTTGACAATCGCAGCCCGGTCATTTTTTTATTACTTTTCATGAAAGGAGTAAAGGAGTGGAGGGGTAGTCGTTTCCTATTTTAGCTCAGACTGCACATGAAAAAAATCGGCAAGTATACTGTCCTTGGCATCCTTGGCAAGGGAGGCATGGGGATTGTCTACAAGGCTCTCGACCCTGATATCGAAAGGGAGGTCGCCATCAAGACCATCCGCTTTGACACTCTCGTCGACGGCACGGAAAAGGACGATATGATGACCCGGTTTGTCCGCGAAGCAAAGGCGGCCGGCCGTCTTTCCCACCCCAACATCACGACAATTTATGATGTCTGCCGGGAAAAGGATGTCACGTACATCGTCATGCAGTTTGTTGAGGGCCAGAGCCTCCAGGGGCTGATCGATTCAGGCCGGAAATTCCCACCCTCCGAAATCATCCAACTGATAAAGCCTCTCTGTGATTGCCTGGACTATGCGCATGAGAGCGGGATCGTCCACCGTGACATCAAGCCGGGCAACATCCTGATCGAGAAAAGCGGAAAGCCCTATCTGGCCGATTTCGGGGTCGCCCGGATCGAAACCTCCACCCTGACCCAGTCGGGCACCACCGTGGGGACGTTGAGCTACATGTCACCCGAGCAGGTCAAAGGGCAGACGGTAGACAGCCGTTCTGACATTTTCGCCCTGGGCGTCATCCTCTACGAGCTTCTGGCAGGGAAAAAACCTTTCGCCGGCGACAACCTGTCCACCATCGTGTACAAAATCGTCCACGAGGAGCCCGAGAGGATCACCGCTGTCAACAAAGACCTCCCCCGCGGCTACGAGATGGTGATCCAGAAGGCCCTGGCCAAGAATCCTGAAGACCGCTATCAAAACTGCCGGGAAATCTTCGCCGACCTCGAAAACGCTGTCCACGTGACCGAGGCGACTCTGGCCTATGAAGTGGGCCGAGAACAGGTGGCTGCACAGGCCGGAAGGAAGAGAAGGTGGCTGACCCTGGTTGCTGGCATACTCGGGTTTGTCGTTGTCGCCGGAGGCATGTACCTGGTTTTTTCCCCTAAGCCGAAGAAACCTTCTCCGCTTTCAGCGGACCTCAGGGGCGGGCAAAAGAAAGAAATAAGCCCTGTCACGCGGTCGGCCGGCCCGGCTGCCGGCCTTATCGGAGTTCCCGACGAAAGTCTATCTCGGCTCAAGCAAACCTTCGAAAACAAGAACTTTGAGGAGACCGTCAAACTGGCCGAAGACATCCTCGGCCGAAACCCTGCTGACCTCGCCGCTCAGGACTACCTCAAGAAGGCAAGGCACGAACTCGTTGCCGCTCAAGTCGCACCGATCCTCAAGTCGGGGATTGCAAGCTACACAAGCGGCAATTACAGCCTGTGCGTCCAGGAAATGGAAAAGGTTTTGAAGCTGGATAAGGATCACCAGGAGGCTCAGAGGTATCTTTTTTTGGCTGATACGGGTCTGGCCAAGAAAGACATCTTGCAGCTGACCGAGCTTTTCAGGGCGGCTGAAGAGAATGAGGACTTGCTGGCCGTTCTCAGCTACACCGATTCTCCGGCTGTGGCCAGCCAGCTTCGGTCGGAATACACTCTTCTCTTTAACGGATACGACGGGATTAAATCAGTCATGTCCAATAAGACCGTTGACTTTACGAGCCGCTCCGAGGCCAGAGTGAGTTTTTCTCATCTCATGAGCGCCGTTTACAGGAAGGACGGCCAGAGGAAAGTCGTTTTTGAGGGGACCAAGACATGGCAACTAAAGAAGAAAGATAAGACCTGGAAGATCACGGGCATCCGATAAAAGTCCAGGCCCTCCGAGGAGAGGCTGATGGCGACAAAGATGATCTTGAGAAAAGGCGTTTTCTTGGCCCTTTTCTCTTTTTTGTTCCCCTGTCTAATCAGCCTTGCTGCGGCGCGGATTAAATTAAGAGTTACTGTTGACAAGGCAAGCATCAAGGCCACACCTGAGATCGGCGGACAGACTCTGGCCAGCATCCCGTTGCAGACCATCCTCGAAGCCGAGCTCAAACAGCGAGAATGGTACAGGGTTTACACGACGCGTGACGGAGTCCAGATCACGGGTTTCATCCACGAGATGCTGGTCGAGGAAGTCGCCGAGGGTGAAACGGCGCCGGCCGTGTCGCCAGCCGGTTTGATGAAAACGCAGGCTGAAATCACCGCCGAAATCGACCTCAAGTTAGAGGAAAACAAGAGTCTCATCAGGCAGGAAAGAGAGCTGGAGAAAGCGGAGGATGGGCTCAGGCCTCTTCTGGCCAAAGCCTTCAGCGTCGACGACCGGCAGCGGCAGAAGCAAAAAGCCTGCGAAATCTATCTCTGGCTGGGACTTGGCTACGCTAAGCGGGGCGACAACTACGGCGCTCTCAAAGAGTTTCGCAATATGTTCGAAGTGGATTTCGCTTTTGCCAAGGAAATCACACGGAATATCTACGACCCAGCCCTCTCGAATTTCATCGATCAGGCAGAAAAACAGTACCGCGGCCTTCTCGTTGAATACTCCCTCCAGATATCTACCGAGCCGAAGGAGGCGGCGATCAAGGTCGACGGCAAGGAGATAGGGCAATCGCCCGAAGTTTTCCGGACGACTGTCCCCAAATTTACCTTGGAGGTGGAAAAAAAGGGATTCCGGACCATCCGGGAAGAAATTTTTCTCACCCAGGCCTCAACTCGAAAAGAGTACACATTAGAGAGCATAGGCAGGACGATTGCTCTCTCCTCCGACCCGTCTGGTGCAAAAGTCTACTTGGATAACGAGGACACCGGGCTTAAGACACCCTGCGAGCTGCCTTATGTCCCCTACGGCGGCCGCCTTATAAAAATCGATAAGCTTCATTATGCCCCCTGGGAGGAAACGATCCAGGTGTTGGAGGGGAAGACCCCTCTGGCCTTTGCCGTCGTTCTGGCCGTGAAAGATTATGTGCCCGCCCATAAATGGGGAGGCCCGGAAAGCAAGTTTTTCAAGCTTCCCAAAGGCATCGCTTTTGACAAGGAAGGCAATTTTTATGTCGTCGATGAAAGCGATATCAAGGTCAAGAAGTTCGATCCTGAAGGCCGTTTCCAGAGCAGCTGGGGTGAGGCAGGGAAAGAATTTCGGGTTCTCAAGGAGCCGACAGGCATCGCCATGGACAGCCAGGGGTACGTCTACATCACCGATGCCAAAAATGCCTGCGTGATGAAATTCACAAGGAACGCCAAGTTTGCCATCAAGTGGGGCAGGGAAGGCTCAAAGCCGGAGGAGTTCCTGACTCCGGCCGGCATCGCTATCGACCAGAATGATAATCTCTATGTGGCTGACACAGGGAATAATCGCATTGCCAAGTACTCAGCCCAGGGAACACTAAAAAAGACCTGGGGAAAAAGGGGCACGGGTAACGGCGAGTTTGTCTCTCCTGTGGCCGTCGCCATCAACAAGAAAAACGAGATTATCGTTGCCGAAAGAAGCCGTATCCAGAAATTCACCGCCGAGGGTGAGTTTATCCAGGCCTGGGGAAAACAGGGCACGGGCGAGGGAGAGTTGGCCCGGCCGCTTGGCCTCGCCGTGGATTCACACGACTATATTTATGTGGCCGATGCCGGTTACCACCGGATCCTGAAATTTGACCAGAACGGCAGGTTAATCGCCCAGTGGGGGACTCAGGGCCTGGCGGTCGGTCAGATGGCCGCGCCCGCCGGCATTACCGTCAGCAGCCGGGGTGTGGTCTATATCGTGGAGAGGGATAGCAACCGTCTCCAGTCCTTTCAAGCGGCCTCCGAGTAGCGGAGAAATTCCTGTATTCTGGGGTCCTCGCTGACAGCCTCGACTTGTCTCTCTGTCTTGATCCTCTGCCGATCACGAAAACCTGCCCTCTGTGTCTTTATATCCATTGACCATTTAGCCTGATCTATTCACAAAATGATACGATAAAACGCCCCCTCCCCTGGCGGGAGGGGATAGAGGGGAGGGGGAATCTTTGAATGATCCCCCTCACCCCGACCCTCTCCCACATGGGGAGAGGAGATTTTTTCCTTTCATTTCGTGAATAGTCCAGGTTAGCTCGGAGTTCGCAAAAATCAGCCCCTACGGCGCGCACCTCGGGTTCAATTTGTCTGAATGATATGGTAAAATCAAAAAAAACGAGGAAAAAAATTCTTTTTGTGGCCACGGCCTCTGCTGTCCTTCTCGCCACGATCCTTATCCCTGCTCACGCAGGAAGTTCTTCTCTGGAACTCTCCGAGAGACACAAGAAATGGCTGGAAGAGGAAGTCATCTACATCATCACGCCCAAAGAAAGGGAGGTCTTCCTGCAGCTGGCGACAGAGAAGGAAAGAGAGCTATTCAGCGAAGCTTTCTGGAGGCAGAGAGACCCAACGCCGGGCACCCCGGCCAACGAGCGAAAGGACGAGCACTACCGCCGCCTAAACCATGCCAACCAGGTGTTCGGGCGGAATACGCCCAGGCCGGGCTGGAGGACAGATCAGGGAAAAATCTACATCCTCCTGGGCGAGCCGTTGAGCACTGAAAGATACGAAGGCTTCAGCACTGTCTATCCAACTCATATTCGACAGTTGATGAATAGGTATTTTCTAAAAATGTAGTGTCTAATAATGATTATTTACCTCTTGACAAACGCATTTATAATCGGGTCATGTTCGTGAGAGTAAAACGTAGCGTCCAAAAAGGCGTCACCTACGAATACCTCCAGATAGCCGAGAGTTACCGTATCCACGGCAAGCCCAGACAGCGGGTCCTGGCCACCCTCG
>JBBILQ010000098.1:0-5299 GCA_037444845.1 Candidatus Aminicenantota bacterium
ATAAAGGACTTGCCTCTCTTCAGGTTATTCAATTGGATTATTCCGCCTCGGATTCCTACTCTTTTACGCCTTATATATACCTGAACTTACCGTTCTTGTCAAAACTCTCTCCTTATTTTGCTCCTCAATCCCGGAGGAACGCGCGCCCCGCCGGCTGCTTGAAAAAAATCGGCTTTTCAAAGAAAATATAGAACACACGGGAAATGCGTAAAACAAAGATTCTCATCATAGAGGACGACCCTGCGGCCGCCAGGGAAACGGAACGTCTCCTCAAAAATCTCGGCTATTCTGCCTCGCCGCTTAGCCCTTCCGAGAAGAGACCGCTTTCCTGCCTCCGAAAGCATGAATCCGGTCTCGTCCTTCTGAACCTTTCGCCTGGAAAGGAAGCGCCGAGAATTGATCTGGCTCAAGGAATTCGCGAGGAGCTCAATATCCCTGTTATTTTCCTTGCGGCCTCCTCTGATAAGAAGACACTCAAAATGGCCCAGAGGGCCGAGCCGTTCGGTTATCTCCTCAAGCCACTAACCGAAGAAAACCTCGAGATAGCCATCGAGACGACCTTAGCTAGGCATGCCTTCGAGAAAAAGATCGAGGACAGAGCGAAAGGTGCCATCCGGGAGAGCGAAGAGCGCTACTTTCAGCTTGTCGATAATATCAGCGAGGGGGTCGTCATTCAGGATAAAAAAGGTATCATCACATCGGCCAACGAAAGATTCCTGGCGATGATTGGCTATAGACGGCGGGAGGTTATCGGTCGCCTCATCACCCAGTTCCTCGGCGAAGGGTGGCTGAGAAAAGAGGATGAGACCGGAGCGGCGGAAGAAGATCGCTGGCGCTCCGTTGAGCTTGCCTGGAAGAGGAAGGACGGCAAGAGAGTTTACACTATTCTTTCGCGGCGGCCCATCCATGACCCGAAAGGCCGCCTGGAAGGTTATGTCTCTGTCTTGACCGATATCACGGAGCGCCGCCAGGTCGAGCTCGAGCTCCGCCGCTCTCAGGAAGAACTGCGGAGCCTTTCCCATCATATCCAATCTGTGAGAGAGAAAGAGAGCAAGCGCATCGCCGGCGAGATCCATGACGTCTTGGGCCAGCAATTGACGGCCTTGAAAATCGACCTCTCCTGGCTCTCAAGCCGAGTTGGTCCCCTTGGCGAAAGCGGAAAGGAGATTAAGGACAAAATAAGCGCGATGTCCGATCTGATAGACAAAACGATCCAGAGCGTCCAGAAAATCTCGGCCGAGCTGAGACCCGTTCTGCTCGATGACTTAGGACTCGGGCCAGCGATTGAATGGCTGGCTCAGGATTTCGAGAGCCGGACCAAAATCAAGTGCCGGGTTCGGGCGAGTTGCGATGATATCGACCTCCACCCGGATAGCTCCACCGCCATCTTCCGGATATCCCAGGAGGCCCTGACCAATGTCGCCCGTCATGCTAAGGCGACAGCGGTGGACATCAGCCTGGGAGAGAAGGAAGGGACTCTGATCCTGAAGATCAGCGATAACGGCAAGGGAATCAAAGAAAACGAGATTTACGCCCCTTCATCCTTTGGCTTGATGGGCATGAGGGAGCGAATCCGCCCGTTTGGCGGCCATCTCGAAATCGTGGGCAGCCCCGAAAAAGGGACTGTGCTGAGTGTCGCCGTGCCCCTGGAAAGAGGGAAGCATAAGCAAAAAACGGGAAGATGATTAAGGTGCTGATTGCGGACGATCATACCCTGGTAAGGAAGGGTTTGCGGCAGCTTCTCCTTCAAAGCCGGGCAGTGGGGGTCGTCGACGAAGCCAGAGACGGCAAAGAGACAATCGCCAAGGTCGGCGCTAATCCTTACGATGTTGTCCTTCTTGATATTTCGTTTCCCGGCCGGAGCGGGATTGAGGTCCTCAAGCAGCTCAAATCCCTGCGACCAAAGCTTCCAGTCCTCATTTTGAGCATGCATCCTGAAGAGCAGTACGCCGTCCGGGCCCTCAGGGCGGGGGCGGGTGGTTACCTAACCAAGGAGAGCGCCCCCGATGAGCTTATCGAGGCGATTCAGAAACTTGCCCGGGGAGGGAAATACATCACCGCGTCGCTTGCGGACAGGCTGGCCGAGGAAATAGGTGAGACGTCGGGCGAGGAACTTCCCCACGCGCGCCTCTCAGACCGCGAGTACCAGGTCCTGTGCATGATAGCTTCCGGGAAAACCGTAAAGGAAATCGGGAAGGAGCTTAACCTGAGCGTCAAAACCATCAGCACCCACCGGGCCCGCATTCTGCAGAAGATGAACCTGAGGAATAACGCCCAGCTCACGCACTACGCCATAAAATACAGGCTCGTCGACTAGGGAGTCCTATGTCCAAGATAGCTAAAGAGGCATTGACGAAACTCATTAGAGAGGCTCTCCTGGCCAGGGATGAAATCATTTTTGCCTATGTCCACGGTTCCTTCTTGAGTCTTCCAGAGTTTCGTGATATTGACATCGCTCTCTTTGTTAACGCGGCGGAAGTTACCTCGAAAGAGGCCTTCGATTATTCGTTCAGGCTATCCGTTGAACTTTCTCATCTCGCCTCCCAAGACATCGACATCCAGATTATGAATTACGCCCCCCTCGGGTTTCGTCACAGCGTCTTTAAAAATGGGCGCCTCCTTTTCAGCAGGGATGAAACTCTCAGGGCCGACCTTATTGAAGGAACTGTCCTGGAATATATTGCCTTTTACGAGCTGTCGTTACAATACATCCGGGAGCTGGTGCTCTAATAAGAAATGGGGAGACAATGAGATGATTGACATCGAGAAAATTAAGAGTCGAATCTCCGAAATCAAGAGAAATATTGAAAAAGTAAAAAAATACGCCGGGCTCCCCGAAGAGGAATTCTGGGGAGACGAGAGGAACATCCTCTCGGTAAAACATCTTCTTTTGGAATCCATCGAGGCCTGCGGCAACATCTGCGTCCACATCTTGGCTCAAAAAGCTTACCAGGCGCCGTCGAGTTTTGCCGAGTGTTTCGAGCATTTGCACCGAGCGGCTGTTATTGACGAGGAGCTATCGCTCAAGCTCAGAAACATGGCCAGATTCCGAAACATCCTGGTCCACCGATACTGGGAAGTGGATGAGAAAAAAATCCTCCAATATGCCAAAAACAACCTCGGAGACTTTGAACAATTCTTGAGGGCGACCGTCAACTATTTGCAAATAACCTGATTGGTTAGTTATTCCTGTGGCTTAAGCACAGTGGTGAGTTCTTTTCTGGCTTTTTTAGAGAGTGCCAGAAATTCGAGCCCGACATCAAAAACCCCTGGCTCACCAGGCGGAAGCTCCCGAAACCAGATGACCCGGGCCCTGGCTTCAATCGAGGTGCCGGCGGGAAGGAAAAACTCGATGTTGAGCTCCTGGCCGACCTCGAGCCGCTCATCGCTGTAAATGCGGACTCCTCCCCGACTGATGTTTGATACTCGTTGCCTTTTAGTCCGCCGTCCTTTAGGCCGCTTACTGGCCTGCCGACACAGAACCGGCGCCATCACCCGCGGATACCTCCGCCGCTCCGTTCTTGGTCTGTGCGAATGTTTCATATTAATATAATCGCATTAAATTCCCTTACGCCTAAGGGCTACCCACGACCGATCAAGATAGACGCTATTTTCTGGGTAATCCTTCACTTCGAGAGGGACGATTGGGATGGAGATGGTAGCCCATAACTCAGCGCATTCATACTAAATATTTTAGTTGATTTCTGGTCATTTCCAAAGCTTTTAATTAGCCTGATCTATTCACAAAATGATACGATAAAACGCCCCCTCCCCTGGCGGGAGGGGATAGAGGGGAGGGGGAATCTTTGAATGATCCCCCTCACCCCGACCCTCTCCCACATGGGGAGAGGAGATTTTTTCCTTTCATTTCGTGAATAGTCCAGGTTAGGAAGTTAGCCCATTTTACTTTTTTCGAATTGAATTTTAATGTAGAATATAGAAAAATTAGCTGTTCTTGAATAGGGTTTCAAAGTGGAGAGGAATGTTGCCGTTATTGGGTGTGGCTACTGGGGCAAGAACCTAATCCGAAATTTTTTTGAGTTAAATAGACTCTTGGCCATCTATGATACAAATAAAAGCCAAGTTGCCTCTTTTGCAGAAAAATATCCGGATGTCCTCACACCGGACAGCCTGGAAAGACTCCTGAGTGATTCGAGAATACAGGGTGTCGTCGTGTCTACGCCAGCCTCAACCCATTACTCACTGGTAAAAGAGGCTCTTACGGCCGGGAAAGATGTTTTGGTCGAGAAACCCCTCTCTCTCCATTACGAGGAAGGCGAGGAGCTGGTGAGTCTGGCCAGTGAGAAGAACAGAATCTTGATGGTCGGACATATCCTTCTTTATCATCCCGCCATCGTCAAGCTGAAGGAAATAATTGACCAGGGTGAACTCGGCAAGATTCTTTATGTCTGTTCTCACAGGCTGAATCTGGGCAGGTTCAGGACCGAAGAGAATATCCTCTGGAGCTTCGCTCCTCATGATATCTCAGCTATTCTTTATCTTTTGAGCGAAATGCCGGTCGCGCTTTCGGCGCATGGGAGTAATTATCTCCATGCCGATGTTGCCGATATCACTGTAACAAACCTTAATTTTCCGAGCGGAGTTAAAGCTCACATCTTTGTTTCCTGGCTTCATCCCTACAAGGAGCAAAAGCTCGTCGTGATCGGCGATAAAAAAATGGCGCTATTCGATGATGTGAATCCCAGCGAGAAACTCCTTTTATATGATCACAAAATTGACTGGATATTGAGGTCTCCCGTTGCTCATCCGGAACAAGCAATGCCAGTTATTATACAGCCGAAAGAGCCTTTGCGGGCCGAATGTGAGCATTTCATTGAGTGTTTAGAGTCAAGGAGAAGACCTTTATCGGATGGAGAAGAAGGTTTGCGAGTTTTGAAAATTCTTGAAGCATGTCAAAAATCTTTGGAAGAGAAGGGAAAAGAAATCAGCCTGAAGAAGAGAGGGGCTCAAAAATTCTTTATCCATGAAACATCCCGAATTGATGAACCCTGCGAGATCGGAGAGGGCACTAAAATATGGCATTTCTCCCATATCTTAAGAAACTGCAAAATCGGCAAGAATTGTGTCATCGGTCAGAATGTATCCATCGGTCCAAACGTTACAATCGGCAACAATGTCAAAATTCAAAACAATGTTTCTGTTTATGAGGGAGTGACGCTTGAAGACGACGTTTTTTGCGGGCCTTCGATGGTCTTTACAAATGTTATCAACCCACGAAGCCACTGGCCGAGGAAGGACGAATATAAAAAAACTCTGGTTAAAAGGGGTGCGTCTCTTG
>JBBILQ010000099.1:0-5249 GCA_037444845.1 Candidatus Aminicenantota bacterium
GGAGGGGATAAAGGTAAGCGTCTCGGGTAAGGTCGATGGGCGGTGCAGGGTTCGAACCTGCGACCCCCGGTTTGTAAGACCGATACTCTACCGCTGAGCTAACCGCCCGTTTCTTTTCTCGCATACAAAAAGTAGCGGAACGACAGTTTTCTGTCAAGCAAAAGCCTCGTTTGAATTTGACAGAAATAGAGCTCTATGTTAAATTTAGGGTCGAATTTCAGGATTTTGGATAGAGGAAAAACGATGTTCGCAATCATCAAGTCCGGGGGCAAGCAGTACCGGGTCCAGCAGGGCGATGTTATTGACGTTGAGAAGCTGCCGGCCGGAGCGGGCGAGAAATTCCATTTCAGCCAGGTCCTTCTCATTGCGGATGACAAAGAGACGCTAATCGGGATGCCGTTTGTCGAAAAAGCTCTCGTCAGGGCTGAGGTTATCGAGGATTTCAAGGGCGGAAAAGTCATCGTCTTCAAGAAAAAAAGGAGAAAACAGTTCAGGAGGACCAGGGGTCACCGCCAACGGTTGACCAGGGTCAGGGTTGAAAAGATCATTCCAGATGTGGCAGCCCTAACTGCGGAAGAAATTGTCGCCGTGGAAAAGATGCTGGCGGGAGTTGCCGCTCCAGGGAGAAAAGAAACCAGAACGATGCCTCCTCGAGCGGAAGAGAAGGTTCAGGTTCCACCGAAGAAAAAAGCGGCCAGGCCGAAAAAGCAAGAGGCCGCCCGAGCGGTCGCCAAACCGGAGAAGGAAAAGAAAGCAGCCAACGCAAAAAAAAAGACTAAGTGAGAGGAGGAGGAAATGGCCCATAAGAAATCAGGCGGCAGCGCTCGAAACGGCAGGGACAGTTGCGGCAAGAGGCTGGGCGTGAAAAGGTTCAGCGGCCAGAAGGTTCAGGCGGGCTCGATTATCGTCAGACAGAGAGGAACGCCCTTCAGGCCGGGCTTTAACGTTGGGCGAGGCAAGGACGATACGCTTTTCGCCAGGATAGAGGGTGTTGTCCAATTTGAGAACAAAGGAAGCAGAGGCAAATTCGTCTCAGTCCTTCCGGCTTAGAGGGGGTGGCCAAAGATCGACCTTATTTCTTTTGGAGAGAAAATTTCGATCACAGCCTGTCTTTCAAGCCATTTTCCCTGGCCCGGTCTCGCGTCTGAGTTGTCATGTTCGTCGATCAGGTTAAGGTGACACTCCGGGCGGGCAAGGGAGGGAACGGCTGCGTGAGCTTCAGGCGGGAGTGGGGGGTCCCGAAAGGCGGGCCAGACGGAGGCCGCGGTGGAGACGGGGGCAATGTCTTCCTGTTCGCAGACGCCAGAGCGAAATCATTGTCCTTTTTCCGCTTTCATCCGGTCAACCAGGCGCGGAACGGAGCTCATGGAGAAGGGGCTAACCGCCAGGGCCGCAAAGGCGAAGATTTGATCTTGAGTGTCCCCATCGGAACAGTCGTAAAAAGCCCCGACCCTGGAGAGGTTCTTTTTGATTTCACCGGCCCCGGCCAGAGATTCCTGGCGGCCAAGGGCGGAAAGGGGGGAAGGGGCAACGCCTCCTTCGCCACGCCCACCCATCGGGCTCCGCGGGAGTCGGAGAAAGGCCGGCCCGGAGAGGAGAGGGAGTTCATCCTGGAGCTGAAGCTCATCGCCGATGTTGGGCTCGTCGGCTTCCCCAACGTTGGCAAATCAACCCTCATCTCTAAAATTTCGGCAGCCCGGCCTGTCATCGCCGACTATCCTTTCACAACGCTCGTCCCCCACCTGGGCGTCGTGGACATCGACGGCGTAAGGAGCCTTGTCGTGGCCGATATTCCCGGTTTAATCGAGGGAGCACACCAGGGGCACGGGCTTGGGGTTAAATTCCTCAAGCACATCGAAAGAACGAAAATGCTCGTCCATATGGTCGACGTCTCTCCCTACTCCGGCCGGGATCCGGTCAAAGATTACAGCGTCATTATCGAAGAGCTTAAAGCCTATAACCCGGATTTGGCTCAAAGGCCGCAGATTCTGGCGGCCAACAAGATCGACCTTTTGAAGGACAAGAGAAAACCGCTTGAGGCTTTGAAAAAGCTGGCCAGACAGAAGAAACACTCTTTCTGTGCCGTATCGGCCTTGCGGGGAACAGGGGTGAAAGAGCTTGTCCTGGCCATGGCTGAGACTCTGGCATCGCTGGAGGGCTCCGGCCGTTAACACCATGCTGGAAGAGAGAATAGGGCTTTTTGGGGGAACTTTTAACCCCATCCACCTGGGACATCTCAGAGCCGCCGAGGAAGTCGAGGAGAAATTCTCTCTCGACGCCATCCTCTTCATCCCGTCCTACATCCCTCCTCACAAACTGACGATTGAGATAGCCGCTCCCAAGGACCGCCTGGCCATGGTCAAGCTGGCTGTTCAAGGCCGGCCTCGTTTTGCCGCCTCTTCGGTAGAAATCGAAGCCAGAGAGACATCCTATTCCATCACCACGGTTGACAAGGTCAAGAAGACCTACCAGGATGGCTGGCTGTTTTTTATTGTCGGCGTTGACGCCTTCCTGGAGATTGAGACGTGGAAATCCTACCGGGATGTCCTCGAGCAGTGCCGTTTTATCGTTGTCAGCCGGCCCGGACACCGCCTCGGACAGGCCAAGAAGGCGCTTCCTAACGAGTACAAAGACAAAATTTTCGATGCCCGAGGGCTTGGCCGGGTTGGCCAGCGCTCGATTCTCAAGCACCAGATCTTCCTCGTTGACATCCGGGCCCTGGATATTTCCTCAACGGAAATAAGGCGCCGCATCAGGCGGGGCCAGCCCATCAAAGGCCTGGTCCCTGAAGCTGTCGAGGAATACATCAACACAAAAAGACTTTATCAGGAGTAAAATGGCAGGAGAAAGGACGAAAAAATTCTCCCGAAGGAGCCTTCCCCTTGAAGTCAGGCTTTCGGTCAAGGCCGGCCAGGCCAAGAAAGCCGAGGACATCCTTGTCCTCGACCTCAGGGAGATTTCCTCCTTCACCGACTATTTTGTCATCATGACCGGGAACTCCTCCCGGCAGAACGTGGCCATCACCGAGAACATCGAACAGGAGTTGAAGAAAGACAGGCTGCAGCCTCTCGGAGTCGAGGGAAAGAAGCTTGCTGAGTGGATCTTGGTTGATTATGGCAGCTTCATCGTCCATGTTTTCTCGCGGAGGACGCGGGATTACTACTCGCTCGAAAAGTTGTGGGGTGATGCTCCGAGGATTTCTTACGGGAACAAAATTTTTAAATAAGATATTGACTTTTCCCCTCCAAATCATTATTTATTATTGACCCTTTTCAAGAGGAGGGCCAGGTCCTGTCAGTCGGGAGCAGGGCTGGGGACCGGCCACGCAGGGAAGAATCATCTGGCCTCGGAGGAAAAAGGACAGCGAACGAGTTTTCCTCGAGAGTTGAGCCGGGTTGCGCTGCTGAAGCAGACCTACCGGGCTTTGACGATCAGGAAAGGAATGCACGATGACAAATAAAGGGGACACGTTGACCAAGAAAGAGAAACAGGCATACCGGAAGATGCTCTTAGAACAAAAGGAGAAAATCGTAAGAAAACTCAGCCAGTTCTACAGCGAAAGCAAAGAAGTGGAAACCGACATCGCCCAGGACGTCGTGGACAAGGCTGAAAGCTCGTACACCAAAGAGTTCCTGCTGAGTTTATCCGACGCGGAGCGAGAGCAGCTCCGGTTGCTCGATGCAGCTTTACGGCGTCTGGAAACGGCGGGGTTCGGGCTCTGCCAGATGTGCGGAAAGCCGATCGGCAAGAAGCGGTTGAACGTCCTCCCCTGGACGCCTTATTGTATCATCTGTCAGCAAAAGAAAGAAGAAGAGGCGGGTTGAAGCTTACTTCTCGCCGGCTCCTTTCCTCCTGGGGGAAAACGGCCGAACTCCTTTTTTTCCCCTCTTTTTGTGAACTCTGCCGGGCTCTTCTTGAGGAGCCGGGAGAAAAGGTCGTCTGCCGACGCTGCCGGGAAAAAGTCAGGCGCTTGGCGGCTCCCTTCTGCCCTTGCTGCGGGCGGTTTTTTGAGGGCGGAGTCGAACCGCATTTCTGTCAAACCTGCCTGGAGAAGGAGCCGCTCCTGGCCAGACACCGCTCTCTCGCCCGGTATGAAGGTCACGTCAAAGACGTCATCCTCCTCTTCAAATACCGGGGTTTTAAAATATTGGGGGACTGGCTCGGGGATCTTCTTGCCGAGAACCTGGGGAATGACGATGATCTCTGGGAGGGTGTTGAGGCGCTCGTCCCCGTCCCCCTTCACCCGGAGAAGGAGAGGACGCGAGGTTTCAACCAGGCTAAGGTTCTGGCCAGGCGCCTGGCCAAACACAAGTCCTTGCGCCTCATAGAAAGTCGATTGATCAAGGCCGTAAATGTCCCGGCGCAGACGTCGCTCGAGGCAGAAGAAAGAGAAAAAAATGTGCGGGGCGCTTTTCGGACAAGGAAAGCAAAAGATTTAAAAGGGAAAACAATCCTTTTGGTTGACGATGTTTACACGACGGGATCAACCCTTCGAGAATGCAGCCTGGTCCTGAAAAAGGCAGGAGCGAGAGAAGTCCGGGCTGTGACAGTTGCCCAGGCATAAAAGAGGGAAAAGAAAGAGAATGCCGGCGCCCTTGAGGGCTGCCGGCATCGAGCAAGGACGAAAAAGACCTATTTCTTTTCTTTAGCTTCCGCAGCCGGTTTGAGAATTTTGACTTTGCGCGGTTTGAGCTCTTGCTTCTTGGGCATGGTGATCTTCAGCAGGCCATTGGCATGCTCGGCCTGGATGCTCTCCTGGTCGATATAATTGGGAAGAGTGAAGGACCGGGTGAACGAACCATAGGCTCTCTCAATCCGGTGGTAATTCTCTTCCTTGGTTTCCTTTTCCATCCTTCTTTCACCCTGAATGCTCAGCGTGTTGTCCTCAACCTTGATCTCGATATCTTTCTCCTCAATCCCAGGAATTTCGGCTGTCAGCACGAGCCGATTCTCGTCTTCGTAGATATCGACAGCGGGGGCCCAGGAGCTGGGGATTAGATCTCGCTCTTCACCGCGGGCAGAAGTAAAGACATCTTCGAACAGGCGGTTCATCCTCTCTCTCAGGGTTACCAAATCCCTGAAAGGATCCCATCTGATAAGAGCCATTTTTAACCTCCTTGATTGGATTCAGGTCAATAATAATATAATATCTTAGCGTTTAATTGTCAAGTATATTTATATTATTTTAATCAATTATTTAGCCTGGACTATTCACGAAATGAAAGGAAAAAATCCCCTCTCCCCATGTG
>JBBILQ010000100.1:0-5185 GCA_037444845.1 Candidatus Aminicenantota bacterium
GCGTCTTTGGTGATCGCAATTTATGTGATGTTATTTGTGAGACGCACCACTAGCCCCATCCGATGAGTGTATTTAGGGAATTACGTATGGCGTCCCCAAATTATGCAAATTAGATGATGGTAGTGTCAGGGATGACGGCCAGCTTGGGCACGACGATGATGCCGTCCCGGATGACGTGCTGCTCTTCTTCTTCGTCCTTGACGCCTCTAACATTGACGAGCCTGACGCCTTTTCCAACCCGGGCGTTCTTGTCGATGATGGCGTTGCGGACCTCACATCCTTTGCCGATGCCGATGGGAGGGATTCCCATCTTCTTGCTGTGTTCAACCTCTTCCGGCGTCTCAAAATAATCGGCTCCCATGACGACCGTCCGCTCGACGCGGCAGTTTTCAGCGATGCGCGAGCGGATGCCGATAATCGAATCACTGATCTCGGACCGGTCGATGATGCTTCCCTCGCAGAGGATAGAATTCCGGACGTCGGAGGCCAGAATCTTGGACCCGGGCAGATAGCGGGCATGGGTAAAAATCGGCCTGTCTTCGTCGTAGAAATTGAATCTCGGGAGCGGCTGGGTTAGTGCGATATTGGCCTCGTAGAAACTTCGTATCGTCCCGATGTCCCGCCAGTATCCGTCAAAAAGAAAGCCGTAGACTTTGTGCTGGTCGATGGCCTGCGGGATCACCTCACGGCCGAAATCCTGGAAGGCTGTCCTCTCCAAGAGTTCCTTCAAAACCTGCCAGTTGAAAAGATAGACGCCCATGGAAGCGAGATGAGTCTTGGCTGCAGCCTCCACGCCCAGCGGGCGCAAGAGTTCAGGCGCAACCTGCATCCGCGACAGGTCAGCGCCCGTTTTTGGCTTTTCCAGGAAAGAGACGATGCGTCCTCTCTTATCGAGTTTCATGATGCCGAATTCTGGCGCCTCTTCAGAGGAGACAGGAGTAACAGAGATGCTAATCTCAGCCCTCTTTTTAAGATGGAACTCGATGAATTTCCGGTAATCCATCCGGTAGAGGTGGTCGCCGGAGAGGATAAGGACGAGATCTCCCTTGTCCCTGAGGAAAAAGAGGTTTTGCCGGACGGCGTCTGCCGTGCCCTGGTACCAGTTGCGGTTTTCCAAGGTCTGCTGGGCGGAGAGGATGGTGAGAAACCCTTTACAGAATTCGTCGAAACGGTAGGTCAGGAAAATATGCCGGTGGAGGGACTCCGAGCTGAACTGGGTCAGGATAAAAATCTGGCGCAGCCCGGAGTGGATGCAGTTGCTGAGCGAGATATCGATGAGGCGGAAGCGGCCGGCGATGGGCACGGCCGGCTTGCTCCGAATTTTCGTCAACGGGTAGAGGCGAGTTCCCTGGCCTCCAGCAAGGACGACAGTGACTATATCCACCATCAGGTGCCTTCCTCAGCAGTTATTCAACCTCCGGATTCTTTCGAACCCGGAGACGCTGATGACGTCCAGCTTTTCTTTTTTCTCGACCTCGTCCAAAACAAGGTTCAGCCCCAAGGTGTCGCTCGAGATGTGTCCGGCGATGATGACATTGAGGTTTGCTTTCTTGGCATTCTCCAGGTGCTCTTCGCTGATGTGCATGCCGACCAACGTGCTGACCCCGCTTGAGGCGAGTTTTTCGAAGACTTCCTTCGACCCCTCGGTGCCGCCTGTCATGTCGACGTAGATCCTTCCACAGCGGTTGTCCTCGGAGCCGCTGACGATCTTGGGCGGAAGCTGAAGAGCGACGGATTTTCTGTATTCAGGAATTGTTTTGAGAAGCTTGAGCACGTCCTTGAGCTTCGCCGGCTTTTCTTTTTCAAAAAGCTTGGTGAGATAATTGGTGACGCAGTTGTCGGCGGGCGTGTGAACAGATATCATCGGCAACCCCAACAGCCGGGCCACATCGACGGCCCGGTTGTGGTTGACGGGCATGAGCCGCCGTTCGATCTCGCTGATTCTTTTCTCCATGAGCTTCTCGGCCACGCTGACAGTGACGCCGCAAAGCGCCATCAGGTCGGCCTGGAGCTTCATCACGTCAAAAAGCCTTGTCAGGGCGTATCCCTCGGGATGGTGGGCGATGATCAGGTCAATTTTTTCCCCTTGATCCTTGTTGAGCAGGTAGGCGAGGAGGATTTCGCCTACCTCCATATCAATCCCGACGATCGCCCGCTTGACCTCGGTCTCCGGGTCGCCGGTCAGGATGCGGGTATCAGAGAAAGGATTAAAGAGCCTGTCCCCGTCGTAGAATTCCCGTTCTTCCTCTTCGAGTTTTTCGTGCTTTGCCCTTTCTTCGGTCAAAAGCTTGCCAATTTCCTCCCGGCCCCTCAAATCATTGGCGATCCCGGTCTCGATGACCGTTTTGTAGAGATCCATAAGTTTCATGGAACGCTCCGTTGCCGCGCTAATTTTTTTACTTCGATAGAAAAATTATAGGGGTATTGGCCGGATCGTGCAAGCAAAAACCGGCCCCTCTTTGTAAATCAACCCGTTTTGAATTGACCAGCGGTTTAGCGTATGGTAGCATACGAGAAATTGAGCCGGATGAACAAGAGGGAAGAAAATCAGCTTTATTTGCCGGTCTATCCGACTTCCAATTTTGAAAAGTGGCGGCAGGACTTTTTGAGCCAGCACCATATCCTGGCCGCAAGCCAGGATCGGGAGGAGATCAAGGAAGAACTGTTGGCCGATGCGCATCTCGGCCAATGGATGAACAAGGGAGATATCGAGCGGTAATCCCGGAAGTTCAACCCGCCGTCGCCCTCGTCTCGGTAATTGAGGAGGAGATATGTGGACGTGGGCTGCCAGCCGTTCCGGAAGACGATTTTCTTGCCCTGGACGTCTTCCATAACCTCTTCGGAAAGAGTTGTCGGCGGCCTGGCCGCGAGGCTGTCGCTTCCCCATCGGGCGCAGTCTAACAGGATATAACCCAGACCGACGTTCGAAGGGTCCTTAAAATCGATGAAATTGCGGCTGATCGTGGCTGCCGCCCATTTGCGTTGAGGATCCTTGAGCACGGCGGCTGCAGCCTCGAAGAAGACCAGGAAATGGGCCCAGTTGGACTCCCAGCTGGCGTCGCCGAAATCGGGAATCATGCCTGCAGGGCTCATGAGATGGAGATAGTAGTGCGCATAATACGTCATTTCCGGGGTTTTGAGGAGCTCCTCCCGCTTGCCGAGGGCGTCCGCATATCCTAAAAGAGAATAGAGCCAGACGCCGTCGTAGAAGGTCGCATCCTCGATCTGCCAGTTCCCCCAGTTGTCGTCTCCAAGCGCCCGGCGCTGCATCTCCCATGTTCTGGCCCGGGGATGAGAGGGAAGCGCCCGCACAGCCCAGGCCAGGGATTCGGCCCTGAGCGCCGCCCGGTTCATCGTTCCCCATTCCTGCGAGCGAAGGAGATACTCGATGCTTCGGGCGATATCGCCTTCGGTTTTTTCTCTCTCGGCCTCGTCTAACTGGTTGGACTTGTCTTTTTTCTTTCTCGAACAGTCGGGCATAGATGGCGGCCATCTCGAGGAGCCCGCCTGGCGGCCGGTAGCCGAAAACGTTGTCGGGCTCGAAGGACTGACGCCACCTGTCAACAATCTCCTGGTAATGGCTCCACACCCGGTCGGCAGAGGCCCGAGCTTAGCCAACGTATTGAGATAGGGGGAACGGTGCCGTTGCCTTTGGTGAATTGCTAAAGGCGCTCGCGTTAAAAGAGAACGCGCCCAAAAAAAGAAGTGCAGCAGACCAAAAGACGGTTCTCAAGCTTACTTTCTTCATCTTTTCACCCCTCCTTGCTGGAGAGTCGATGGCCAAAAGAACAGTCCCAACTCCCCCTGAATCCGGCGGGTCGCTCGGTTCCGCTTGAGGAGCTTATTCAAAAACCTGCTTCATGATCTCGACGAGGTTGAGGGCGTAATCCACTTCCGTCAGCGGGGCGTTCTTTGCCTTGGCGATCGCGGTGAATCGGCCGTCCTTGTTGCTCTCCTTGGTGACGATGAGATAGTCGGCCAAGGGAGCCACGGCGTCAATCATGCGTTCGTTATCGCTTCCCGGCGCTCCCCTGAGCGCTGTCCCGCCCACGTGGATGGCGATGATGTAGACCTTGTTCTTCTTGCAGTAGTCGATGACCCGTTTCAGCCGCGCTTCCTCGGTATCGATGGTCAGGCCGGAAGCGCCCATCCCTTTGAGGCTGGCGCCGATGGCGAAAACAACGGTCTTGTAGGGCGTGCCCTTGGGAAACTTCTCAAGGTTAGTGTAGACTTCCGCATGGAACCCGGGGCCCGATTCTTTGTCCGCCAGGCCCACGCCGGCTTTCAAAATGTCGACATCGGGGACGTCGCAGTAATCATACCCGATGCCCGCCTCTTCAAGGACGATATTCACCGTGGTGACGTCGTTGCTCTGCCCGGCCGATGTGGTGAGCACCGGCAACTTTGCCTTGGGAACAGCCGCCTGCGTTGTGCCCGACAGGGAAGCAAGCCAAAGGAAAATAGCCATCAGAATGATGGGCGTTTGAAACTTCTTCATGGTCACGTCGCCTCCTTTCTTACATTTTCTATAGATTTTATAAATTTAATAAAGATTCTTTTTTTTCTCCCGGCTACTTTTCGGCAGGCTCAAGAAGGATGTCATAGATTCGGATGGCTTTCTTCCACCAGTCCGGATAAGCCGGCTTGCTGCGGTCACGCGTCCTTTTTTCGGGGTCGTAATAGGAAAGCTTGTTGAATTTGACCAGGAGGTCGTCCCCGAGCTTCCACCAGGCCTTGACCACGTTGTCCGCGTGCACCAACGAGAAACCCGTCAGGTAGGCGATCCCTTCGTCCACGGATTTATTGTAGCGCTCCAGCGCCTGTTTATCAATTTCAGCGATGCCGGCCACCGTCTTGGCTTCCCATTCGGCCTGAGCTTTCTTGACTTCTTCGAGGGCTGGCGAATAGGCGACCTGAGTGTGGAAATCGACGTAATCAAAGGCCCAGCGGGCGCTCTCGCGGTTGAAAACCCAGTGGTCGCCGGTCTTGAACGAAGAAGGGACATCGGTGATACCGGCGTAAAGCGGCATGTAGCAGGACGTGTCCTGGACGCCGAAAGCGAGCCAGACAATACCGCCGATGGCCGCCGGCAGCCAGCCGCGGCACTGGGTGACCGTCGTGTACTCGGCCGTCGGGCTGCAGATGGTCCTGGTTGTGCCGTAATAATTCGGGTTGCCGAAAGGCC
>JBBILQ010000101.1:0-5117 GCA_037444845.1 Candidatus Aminicenantota bacterium
AAAAAAACGGGAATTTTAATTGTCGTCAATCGGGAAATATAATTGTCGCTGATCATACAGGACAAAACTGGTGTCTTGGTTTTTTTGGAGATAGCGGTGGAGGCTTATGACTCCGCTGATTCGTCTCACTTTTTTAAGTATTTTTCAAAGAAAGTTTCGATCCTCTGAAATATGTCCCTCCAGGTATGTCTCCAGACGAAATAATGGTCCTCCCCGGGGTAAATCATTACCTCAATTTTCTTCCCCTTCTTGACCAGGGCATCGATTAGCCTCATCGTCTCATAAAAAGGAACATTGAAATCCTCTGTTCCATGTAAGATCAGGAGCGGGGTTTGAATCCTGTCCACAAAATTTATGGGCGATCTCTGGTAATAGAGTTCCTCGTTATCTTCAGGATCACCCATCCGGCCCTGGATCCACCAACCGCCGGGGTCCCTTGCCCAGTCATTCCAATCAACAACTCCAGCTACATTGATCGCAGCCCTGAACATTTCAGGTTGTCTAATTATGGCTTGAAGGGTGAGATATCCACCGTAGCTTAACCCCCAAACGCCTATCCTCTCTGCATCAACATATTTTAGAGATTTGAGGTATTCTGCCCCGCGGATCACGTCGTCACAATCTTTGCCGCCAAGATCCATGTAATGGCCCTGCATGAATTCTCTTCCGTAACCTACACTGCCCCTGTAGTCAACGGACAAAGTGATGTACCCTTTTTGCAGGAGATACTGGTGAAAGCCATAATAAACGCCATAGTTTTTTGATGGGTACCATCCATAGCGGTTCTGGAGAATCCCATCACCATGAATCCAGATGACGGCGGGATATTTTTTGTTCGGGTCGAAGTCCCTGGGCTTGAAAAGAAAAGCGGGTATTTTCTGGCCATCCTTGCTCTTATAATGCAGAAACTCAGGCGGGATGAGGACGTCTTTGTCCAGAGACTTTGGCATGGCATCGGTCAGCTGCTTGGACTCACCTTTAGGAAGCGGCTTAATCCAAATATCCAGAATCGCATAGGGGCTGGAATGCAAATACGCTATTTTTGTCCCATCCGGCGACCATAGAGGCATCATGTTTGTCCCGCGGGCTCGGGTTATTTTTTCCAGTTTGCCTTCTGGAATTGAGGCAATCCAGATATTTCTTTCCACAAGACTGTCTCTGTTCGAAGTAAAGGCAATTTTTGCCCCATCCGGCGACCATGCCGGGTCACTAACTTCATACTCGCCTTTCGTGAGCTGGGTTAGACTCTTTTTCTCAAGATCATAGAGATAAAGATGACACCAGCCATCCTGATCCGAAATAAAGGCAATATTGTTCCCCTTGGGTGCCCAGTAGCTCTCCTGACTGAGCTCATAGATCCATTTGGGCGATGATTCTTCATGAATAACCGTTTCCTCATTAGTGATGAGGTTTTTGACGATGATTTGCCTTTTTTTGCAGTCTTTGGTTCTCCTTTCGATGACGACCATCGAGCTCGTTGGTGACCATTTAGGGCTCAATTCGTTTTCGTCGCTCCGGGCGACCCAGACCGGCTTCCCACCTGAATATGGGATTATTCCGACATCCGTCTGTTCGTACTTCACATAGAGAAACGCCAACTTGGAACCTGTAACCTCCAGGGAATTCTCTGATAGCTGTTTAAGAGATGGCGAAGAGTGAAAAGATATCCTCCTTCCATCAGGCGAGAACCGAGGCGAAGATTCGATCTCTGGAGTTGACGTGAGCTGACGTACTTGATTGGTGTCAAACGAATATGTCCACAGATCACCCCCTTTAGAATAAGCAATCAACTTGCCATCTGGAGAGATATCAAAGTCTGTTATTCCTGTCAATATGTTATTGAGAATAGAGGCTTTATCCTGCGATGATTTCCAGAAAAAGATCATTCCATCCTGTTCATAGAAAAGGCGGCTATCGCGACTCCAAATCGGGCGGCTCACTCTCCCTTTTGCCCGAGAAATCTTCATTAATTTTTTGTCTGAAAGAGAGACAATCCAGATATCTTGAACTCCTCCATCATCCCAGATAAAGGCAATTTGGCTCCCATCAGGTGACCAGGCTAGCTCAGAAAGGTATTTGATATCGAGAAGCTCTGATATCCTGAGGCCTTCGGCATTGGCTGATGAGGAACTCAAGCTAAACAAGAGAACTCCTAGAAGTGCACAAACTATGGAAAGAAAGTGTCCTCTTTTTTCGATCACCGACCTTACCTCCATTTATCATGTAGATAACAGGAAGGCGAATAGAATCGATTAGCTGGCGAGAAGGGGGGGATAAAAATCTCCCCCCCTTCGTCAAAAATACCCGGTCAGAAGCTCAACCTAAGGCCAAATCTGGCGATGATCGGAGAAAGAATTTTTGAAGGATTCCCATAGTAAGGCCCGACACTTGTCACCATGCTGATAGTCGTAGAAGAATTAAACACGTTGAACACGTCGCAGATAACTTGCATTCTGATTTTTTTATAATGCAGTGTCTTTGTGGCGCTCAGGTCAAGGATTGTAACATCTGGATATCTATGGGTTCCGCGCGGTTCCAGAGCAACGGTGATCGGCCCTTGATTCAATCCTGTGACAGTAAAAAACCTGGTGATGGGAAAGCCAGTATAGTGCCTGAAATTGGCACTGACCTCGATCCCGTAGGGAAAAACATAGGTCCCGACAAGTTTGAAGATGTTTGTGCAATCGCTCGTCATATACGCATCTTTTTCGTTTATCGTAGTGTTGGGATCGTTATAGTCGACGAAGCCCCAGACAGTAAAAAGATTATATCCCTTAGCGGCCCCGCGGGTATAACCGGCCATCATCTGCCAGTTATGGGAGAATCTCTTTCTGATAGAAACTTCAAACCCGTTATATTTTTCATAGAAATCCGGGATGTTGGTCAAGACACGGTCGACCAACCCGACTGTGGCTGGGTTCTGATTGTAGACAGTGAGAGATTTTCCTTCGGGCGTCGTTACTGTCACGGGAGCATAGCTTCCCGCTGGCACGGCTTCGTTGATCCGTCCCAGCAGGTTCTTATTTTTTCGGTAATAATAAGTGGCGCTGAGGCCGAGGTCTTTGAAGAGTTCATGGTCAATGCCAACAGTAAACTCATCTGAATACGGACGCGTGCAGTCAGGATCTAACCTTACGCCTACGCCCCCAAAGAGAAACACCGGTGCGGTGAGCTCTGCTCTTTGCGCGAATAAATCTCCGTTGGCATCATTCCAGAGCCTGAGATCGCCGCCAAAGGCATTGGGATTGAGAGCCTCCGGGAATCGTGTCCCCTCACTCTGAGTATAACGGCATGCCGTCAACTTGATAGCCGTCTTTCCATTTCCAAAAAGATCGTAGGTGACACCAAATCGAGGCACGATGTCTCTCCAATTCGGCATGTCTCTTTTTTCGGGAAAAGACCGGGCACCATAGAAATTTCCGCCGGGGCTGCTCTGGGAAGGGTTCCAGCCTTCAAAGGCTTCAAATCTGGCTCCGAGGTTGAACGTCAGGCGCCGCCCGATGGTAAAAGAATCCTGAACATAAAGAGAAGTGACCTGAAACATGCTCTTCTGGTCTAACGGTGTATTCCAGACAAGCACATAAGCTGGAACGCCATCCAGAAAATGCATCACCATATCGCCATTTGCCTTGAATTTATAAGCGTTTAGGGCACGCGCGTACTCAAACCCAAACTTGAGATCGTGACTTCCTCCCAAGAATTTTTCCAAATAATAAGTAACGGAAGCGTTGAACTGATGTCTTGTCGCTATGTTTGTGAAGTCGTATTCGGCCGCGCCGGTCAAGGTAGATCGGATATCGTCGACACGAGCATAATCAGTGGATTTCACCTCCGGCTGATAGGAGAGCGGGAATTTAAGGTGCTTATATCCGTAGCGTAAGTCTATATAAAGATTGTCTGAGAGGAACGAAGTCCACTGTCCCTGAATGATATGGCACGGTTCGATCTGTCGCCAAGAAGCTTTTTCCTCAACGAACGCATACCCTTCTCTTCGATAAAATCTATTCTGGTAATTGAATAAGTATTGGAGCATCAAGTTATTTTTGGGATTGACATCGGCGGTGATTTTTCCCAGGAAATTGCTCTGGTGATTGATATCGAGTTCAGGAGAGCCGTCGGGTCGCCTCATTCCTAAAATCTGAGTGTTGATTTTATAAAATCGGTATGAGGTAAAGAACCAAATCTTATCTTTCTTGATCGGCCCTCCCAAGTTCGCGTTACTGTCAAAGATGATATCGACGGGGTTGGCTTTCTCGATGCCTTTTTCTTTTAGCTCAGGAGTCACATTATTTCCCTGCAGCCAGCCGGGCTCATACATCAGCGTTGCAGAGCCATGGAGCTTGTTTCCGCCTGATTTAGTGATCAAGTTCATATAGACTCCGCCAACGCTAACTTCAGCAGATGCTCCACCGGTCTGGATCTGGACCTCCTCGAAACTATCGTGGTCGAAGTAGAATGAAGTCCACGCTCCATTCGATCCTGGCCAGTTAAGGGTAAGACCGTTGACGCTAAATTGTTGCTGACCTGTCGCACCATGGACACTGAGGCTGCTCTGCTGTGCACTCTCCGTGCCTCCGATGTTGAATCTGTCGGGAACTATTCCAGGCGCCTGTTCTACGACGGTCCAAATATCTCTCCCGCTGGGAATTTTCTCGAGAAGGTTTCGATCAATGTTCGTCGCCAAAACTGTGCTCTTGGTATCGACGACGGGCGCTGGCGCTATGACGGTCACTTCTTCGGCCAGAGCCTCCGGCGTCATCCGAACATCCACTGTTGCCACGAAATTGGCTGTGAGCTTGATGTCTTTTATCTCTACTAGCCTGAACCCAGACAGGCTAAAAGAAAGGTGATAGGTTCCCGGAGGAAGAGCGATAAATCTGTAGTTTCCCGATTCATTAGTGACAGTCGTTCGCGTTGCGGAGATGAGCGCTTCACTGAAGAGAGAAACCGCCACACCAGGGAGGTTTTCCGCGTTTTCATCGACAACATGCCCCACAATAATTCCTGTCTGTGTCTGAGCTGACAGATAATAACTGCCGAAAAGGATAGAAATTGCACACATGACAAAAAATTTTTTCATTTTACCCTCCTTTTTTAGAAGAGATCCTTTTGGCCTT
>JBBILQ010000102.1:0-2597 GCA_037444845.1 Candidatus Aminicenantota bacterium
GAATGCGCGCCGTGCTGCGCCGGCACATCGCCGGCCGGGAAGAAGAAGTCTTTAAATGCGGGGAGCTGTTCGTGGATTTTTCAAAGCGCCTGGTTGAAGTAAAGGGAGCTCCTGTCCACTTGACTCCCAACGAGTATGACATCCTTAAGATGCTCGCCCAGAATGCCGGGAAGGTGGTAACTCGTCAGCAGATCATGAAGGAGATCTGGCAGAAGGACGACCAATTTGAGGGGATCGACCATCTCCTCAGGGTGACGATTAGCAATCTGCGGTATAAAATCGAGCCTTTCCCCGAGCGGCCCGCCTATGTTCTCACGGAGCCCGGCATCGGATACAGGCTCCGGTCGGAATTCTAAAGGTCTGATCTGATAATAAAAAAATTGACGCTCTTTTGACTTGTCTCTATCCCCCCCTCATTTAAAATAGAAGAATACATGTCCTGTTCTTGAAACATGACTAGAGCTGGAAAAAATGAAACCTGCTTTGACTCGAGGCTGAAATGGTGCCCACAGAATGGCTTGACTTGGCCAAACATCCGGTCTCCGGGAAAAAGGAATTCAAGCCTGTCTCCCTTTCTTTAAAGAACCTTAATCCCGTTCAATTGCTTGTCGTCGGATATTTCTTGGTCACGCTAACCGTGTCGTGTCTGTTGATGCTTCCCCTGGCCTCGGCAAAAAACGAGACGCAGCCGTTCATTGACGCGCTGTTCGTGGCCTCCTCTGGAATCAGCACTACAGGACTCACCCCGGTGGACATCGGAACGTATTATTCTTTGTTCGGACAAATCGTCCTGCTCGTCGATTTTCAGGTCGGGGGCTTAGGATATATGGCAATCGTCGTCTGGCTGGCTGGCTTGCTCCACAAAAGGCTCTCCATTAAAAGCCATCTGATTGCCAAAGAATCCCTGGCCGGAACCATTTGGTTGAGCAGCGGCCACTTTTTCCGGAAGGTTGTCGCTTTCACGGTTTTCTTTGAACTATCGGGGGGGCTGTTTCTGGCCGCTTATTGGACAAAATATGTTTCTCTGCCAAGAGCCATCTATTGGAGCATTTTCCATTCGATCTCGGCTTTTTGCACAGCCGGGTTTGGTCTTTTTTCGGATAGCCTGGCGCGCTTCCAGAACAGCATCTTTGTGAACTTAACTATAACTCTCCTTTCCCTGTGCGGGGCGATTGGATTTTTCGCGCTGGCTGATTTTGTTCTGCTGGCAAAAAGCAAGATGGGGGTGCGACGGAGAACGCAGCTGTCCACCCACACCAAGCTGGCCGCCCTGGTCACGCTCGCGGCAATTTCCGCAGGGGCGATAACGATATTCTTCTTAGAGAAATGGCCGGCTGAGACGACATCATTCCAGAAAGTCATGTCGTCCTCATTTCAGGCTATCTCAGCTTCTACGACCGACGGCTTCAGCACCATGAATATCGGCGCGATGACCAGCAGTTCTCTGGTTCTGATCTTATTATTAATGATTGTCGGCGCTTCTCCCGGCAGCACAGGGGGCGGGATAAAGACAACAACGTTCGGTATCATTTTCTGTGCGGCAAAGTCGCAATTAACCAATCGCAGTGATTGCAACGTCTTTAAAAGAAGGATTCCCGATGAGGTCGTCCGAAAGTCTTTTTCTGTATTTTTTCTTTTTTTCATGGTGATGATCATCGATATATTAATTATGTGCCGGACAGAGCAAGTCCCCTTTCTGTCTCTGATTTTCGAAACTGGATCCGCTCTGGGAAATACAGGACTATCCACGGGGATTATGTCCAGCCTCAGTTGGCTCGGAAAACTCCTGCTGAGCCTGACGATGTTCATCGGGCGCGTAGGTCCTCTCACCATTGGCCTGGCCCTGGCAGGAAAAAAGAAGGATGCTCGCTTTTGCTATGCGGACGGCGATGTTTTCGTTGGCTGATCGCAATGAGATGCGATCAGTAGCGCATGGTTTCCATTTCTCCTCTTCCGGTGAAGGCCAGCCTTCTGGTCAAAGAAGGTGCTTGAGCTTTTCAGAGAAGCGAAGGACACCTGGGGGCGGCCCTTGCTGAGGGCCGCCCTCCCTGCTGAAGATAGCCCCCACTTTAGCGGTGCTCCCCCTCATTGCAGCGCTTTATCGATGATCCTTCCTTCAGCGCGGTAGTTGAGGATTTTCTTTCCGGCCATATAGTCCCGCACGACGTTGTATTCGAAGAGCCCGGTATGTTGGAAAGCGAAAGGTGTAAGCCCCATGGAAAGGAGAAATTTGTGGAGCTGTTCAGTGAGCGCCACCCAGTAGACGCCTTCAAGATTAACGGGATTGCCGTTGATTTTTATGGAGAAGGGATCGACGCGGCCCCACTCCATAATTCCATGTTGTAAGTTATAGATGAGCTGCTCCGGCGACATAGGCGTCTTGCTCGAATCATACTCAAATGTCAAACCCGAGACCTGCATGGACAGGTCGTCCGTGTACTCCACTCTCGAAACAGAATATTCTAAGCCAGCGAGGATTTGCGCTCCGGCCAGAAGCACGGTATCGATCTTGAACCCGAGTCCAGAGATTGGGTCATAGCCGTAGGGGACAGACCTAAGGATGTCATTCCCGACGACTTTTCCTCTGTAGATTTTAT
>JBBILQ010000102.1:2609-5100 GCA_037444845.1 Candidatus Aminicenantota bacterium
CGATGTAGCCGTTGGCCTCGAGGGCGATGTCAACGGGATACCCGGCTTTAGCAACGGCCGTTTTGATGGCGTCAGCGAGAAGGTTACCCAGGGGAGTATCGCGGTTCTCGCTTCCGTCTTCCCATTTCTCCTCGAGGTCCCAGGGCGCCGTGGCGATGTGCTTAGTGTAAACCGGGCCGAACCGGGGGTCAAAAAGAATCCCCAGGCGCAGGGAAAGCAAGGTTGGAAACAGCGTCCAGTCTTTTCTGACGCGCCAGTCGATAGGATGGAGAGTAGCGTTAGAAAGACTAACCGCACTGCCGTCGACCCTGACAGTGAGCTCGCCCAGATAGCGGCCGAACTCGCCGGCCTGGACGATAATCTTGCCGTTGACTTCGATCGGCTCAAAGAGAGCATCGTGAGTGTGGCCGCCGACGATGATGTCGATCCCCGGAACCTGGGAAAGCCCCGCCACATCATACATTTTCCCCAAGTGAGAAAGGCAGACGACGACATCGGCGCCTTCCACGTTTCTCAGCATGAAGGCAGCCTGGCCGGCTGCTGCGAAGGGATCGCTGAGAATCGCGTTGATTTCGGGCGAATAGTTAATCTCGTCCGTGTTCACGACACCGACGATCCCGACCTTGACTTTCCCAACCTGCTTGATGAGGTACGGCTTGACGAAATTCTTGAGCGCCGGCATTCCCTCCAAATTCACGTTGGCGCAGAGAATCGGCAGGCTGACAGGCGTTCCACTGCCGAGCTGGCCGCTAAGAACGCCTAACAAGGCCTCCAGCCCCAGGTCAAACTCGTGGTTGCCGAGGCACATGACGTCATACAGACCTTCCATGATCTTGAGCTCGGGGTAACCCAGGTACTTGTTGAATTCAAACGTGCCGACAAAGACGTCGCCGGCGTTCAAGACCAGGACGTTCTGTTTTTCTGCTTTTATCTCCTTGATGAGACTGGACATCCTGTCAATGCCGCCCCATCTATCCAGGGGGCCGTAGGGAAACAGGGTCGAGTGGGTGTCGTTGGTGTGCAGGATGGTCAGGGTGCGTTTCTCGGCAAACGAGACCGGGGGTAGGGCAATAATCAAAAATCCAAGAACAAGACAGCCAAAAAACCTTCTTTTCATCCGAAAGCCTCCTTTTTGTGCATTTCGCTTAAAGGATAGGTCCGGCCGGGAAGGAAGTTGTCAAAAAGTTGTCAAGAATTCGTCAAGAGTTGGTTAATAATCCCCGCTTGCGTCTCCAATCCCGAATGTTCGTCCAGAGCGAGGCGCCGAGCGCGGAAACGAGCAGAATGAGGGTGAATATGTCTACGATCCTCTGGCTGACCTCCCAGCCGGTGAAAGAATCGACGAGGAACTTGGTGTAGGAGCTTGGCAGATCATGGATGCCCAGTTTTGCCCTGACCTTCCAGTGCCAATCCGTGCTCGGGCAGTAGCCATAGCCGTACCAGATGCCCAGGATGAACCAGGAAAAGGCCGTGAGGAGAATCACGATGAGGTTCGCCAGCCGCGTCTTCTTCCATGCCCAGCCGAAGAGGATGAGGAGGATGATCGCAGAATGGAAGGCGAAGAAAAATTTGTCGAGAAAGGCGAACAACACCCTCAGGGACTGTTCTCCTGCTGGACTCCCCAGTCATCCTGGACACGGCCGAATCGGGCGGAGTCTTTATTGACGATGCGGCCGTCGAGCAGGTCAACGACGCGACTCCGGGTTTTCTCGCGCCAGGCCATGATCATAAAAAATCCATCATGAATGGCCCACTCGGGATTCTGGCTGACAAATTCTCCCAGGGCCGTGAAACGATCAAATTTCCACTCGTAATCGACCGTCGCATTCGACCTGTCCAACTTGCGGATTCGCGTCACCTTGGTGACGACTTTTTCGCACAGCTTCAGGCAGGATAGGCTGAATTCGCCTTCGAATTCCTCACTCAGCTCTTTTTCATGGACGGGCGAGAGGAGAAAATATTTCAGAGGCAGGGAGAAAGAAAATCCTTCTTCGGGGCCGGCGATCAGGAATTCTGCCCCTTTCTCCGTCACTTCAAGTTGAATGTCATAGACGGCGTGAAGAGGCTGCTGGCGGAGCTTCGGGTCGAAGACAATCCGCGGTTGGGAAAAAGAAAAAGCGATAAAACCTTCATGAGTCAGAGTCCTGAGAAGCCGGATAATCTTCGACTCCTTCTCTAAGGCGTTCAAAACTTCGGCAGATTGCCTGGCGGCATTGAGCGAGGGCATGGGCATGTCCAGTTTGACGTGGTCAACGATCTTGCCCTCAGGCAGGACCAGAACAATCGGGCAATCCAAGGCTGCGGAAAGCTTTTCCTGGGCCAGGCCGTTGGTGAGCCTTCCGTTTTTTCCCTGGCAGGAAACCTGGAGGGCAAAAAAAGCCAAAAGAGACACAATCGCGAGAATGAGCACTAATTGGCCGGCCAGCTTCGTCTTTGACACAGGGTCTACCCTTCTGTCCTGTCGTTCGGTTCCTATTTTAGGCTAAAACCC
>JBBILQ010000103.1:0-5072 GCA_037444845.1 Candidatus Aminicenantota bacterium
TGTCCCGTCTTGGCGCATGACTTTGGAAAGGTATTTATGAGACGGGACACTAGCCGAGACGGTGACAATATAATGGCCAAGGAATGGATTTTGAATCAAGCAAATATGAGGTGGCAGTTTAACAGGCCCAGGAATGTCGGGAAAGTATCAGAAGAAATAAGAAAATGTGGGCCAAAATCTTTGCGCGATTGGGAAGGCTACTATTATCACAAAGTCTATCCGAAGGAACATTTAGAACAGTTAGGCCGGAAGCTGTACATAAAAATTAGCGAGGTATGTCAGGCCGAGATTGAAAGCATAACCGAACAAGATTGCATAGATTTTGTCATCAATCTTGTTATTAACAGAACCTTTGACGGTTATCAATCTGAGATCCAAACAATCTATGGACAATTGCAGCAGACATTGGGAGTCAAGGTTGAGCCGGCACCAGATGAATGGGACAGGGGATACAACGTGGATTTCTTCATCAGGATAAAAGACAAGCATATCGGCCTGCAGATTAAACCCGCAGGGCATGCTTACATAACACAAATCATCAATGAATTAGAATTCCAGAAAAAGACTCATGAAAAATTTGCAGCCAAGTATGGAGGCAAAGTTTCTACATTATTTCAGTGAAAGAAGCTGGAAAGAAAACTATATATAATCCTGAGGTTATCGAGGAAATTAGAAAAGAAATTCAAAAGCTGGAAAAAACGTAGCGCTGCCGAATTTTATTTTAAAAAGATGAGTTGATTTTTCACTCAAAAATCTTTACCAAATTCTGATAAGAGGTGTGGACTTTCTCGACGGCCTTTTCGATGGCAGGCCCCTCCCCTAACTTGGCTACTTCAGCTAACACTTTCGTGAACTCGAAGAGCTCGGAAGCGGCTTGGGTAAATTGCCCTGACTTCGATTCCAACCGTTTGGGTAGAGAAGCCTTGGCGACGGCCTCAGCCTTGATAACCATCTCCTCGCTTACAGCTTTGATGCTTTCGTAATCCTTATCTGGCAGGTACTTATGGTAAACGATATAGAGAACTTTGTGGAACGCATCGACCTCCTTGAGCACCGGCCGGATGATCCGGACCATCATCTCGTACTTGGAATGCAGATCCTCAGCGGCATTGAGCAAGGCTTCGTCGTCCTCCCCGGCTGAGGCAGCGAGGTAATTGTCCACGGTTTTCTTGAGCTCTTCCAGCCCCTGCTTCCACTTCGCCTCTTTGTCCCTGAGGATGCCAGGGAGTTGCGCCGCATAAATTTTTTCGGCCAGACTCTTGACTTCAGGAGCAAAGCTCCGCAGCGCCGCATAGTCTTTTTGCGGATAAGCCGTATGCCAGATGGGATAGATGATGTCATGGAATCTCACGAGCTCTGGAACGGTGCTCTCCGTCTCCTGGATGGCTGCTGGCGCCGCGGCCACGGCTCCTATTCCAAAAACCAGGAAAAGGATGAATGCGAGGTTTGCTGTCTTTGTGATTCTCATTCTTGTTCTTGCCTCCTTTGAAGTTCGGCCAACCGGAGAGTTTTGATTTCGCACGGCTTAACCATGCGGGGGAGGATTTTATCACCGGCAGCGATTTTTGACAAGGGTCTTTCGATGAGAAAAATTCCCAGTATATGATCTGAGATTGCCGCGCTCCCGTTGGGCGCTCGATGACGATGTAAAAGAATTTATTGCGGTTGTATTAAATAGTCATATAACGAACAGAGTTGCCAGCCCAGGCCAGGAATTTTTCGAAATCAGAGAAGCTTATCCCGAGCGTCCTCGTGTTGACGTTCGGATGAAAATGGATGCGCTCCGCTTGGCGGAGTTCCTGGTCGATAACCACGGCAACTTCTTTTCTGGCGTCGAATATCAGGCCGAAGGGTGATACAGCGCCTGGCTCAAGCCCGAGGATACGCTGCAGGCGCTCAGCCGAGCCGAAGCTGAGCCTGTCTTCTCCTAGCATGTCGTTGAGCTTTTTCAGGTCCGCGTTTTTGGAGTGTTCAATGATAACAAGGTAGTGACGGTTTCCCTGTTTATTGCGGAGGAAAAGATTCTTGCAGCGAGCTCCTTTTAAGTCCTGCCAGTGCTGCTTGGCCTCCTCGACCGTGTATACCGGTGGATGTTCATGCCTCAAAAAAGAGATACCCAGGCTTTCCAGGACCTCATAGACTCGCCTTTCTGCTTGAGTCTGGTTCATCTCCGCCGGCTCGAGGTACCCGCTGACTCAATTGATGACGCGACGACGTTGGCCACGCGGCTGCGCATGGCCACAATCGAACCCTTGTCATCAGGATGAACACGATTGGTCAGGAAGATGACAAAGGTTTCTGTATCCGGGTCGATCCAGATGGATGTTCCTGTGTATCCTGTATGGCCGTAGGAACGAGCCCCGAAAAGATCGCCGCGGGTAGTGCTGTAAGAAGAGTCGATGTCCCAGCCCAGACCGCGGCCGGCAAAACTGACCTTGGACCAGACAGAAGTCATCCTCTCAACAGTGAGCGGGCTCAGGATTCGCCGGCCTTTGTGCTCTCCCATATTAAGCATCATCATGGCATATATGGCCAGGTCATCTGCCGTAGAGAAAAGCCCGGCGTTGCCCGATACTCCGCCCTGGAGCCGGGCCAGCGGATCGTGAACAACCCCGACGAGCGGTTTTCCCTCGACGACTTCAGTCGGAACACAGGAAGGATGGTATTTGGAGGGCGGGACAAAGAACGTCCGGTCCATTCCCAGTGGCTCAAAAATGTGCTCTCGTGAAAACGTAGCAATGTCCTGGCCTGTAATCTTTTTCAAAACAGAAGACAAGGTGATGTATCCCAGACAACTGTAACTAAAAGCTGCGCCAGGAGCACTGTTTTTCTTGAGCAAGGCGATATGGCTAACTAAATTCTCCAGGGTGCAAGGCCTGCCATATTTTTGTTCGACTTCTCCAGCATCCGTATAGGGAGGCAGACCTGACGTATGAGTCAGGAGATGCCAGATCCTCGCATCATCAGCCGGTTTGCCGGCCTCATCAAGATAAGGAGAAAACTCCGGGATGTAGTCTTTGACTTTTTCATCGAGACTCAGCCGTCCCTGCTCGACGAGGATCATGATCGAGGTCGCCGTGGCCACAGGCTTGGTGAAGGAGGCGAGGTCGAAAATCATCGACTCCTCCATCCGGTTGCGCTTCGGAACCCATTGGCTTTCTCCAAAAGCCTTCCGGTAGACAACTTTTCCTTTTCTGCCCACGACAAGCACTGCACCGGGAAAATCTTTCCTTGCAATGGCTTCCTCAACGATTGGATCAAGCTGCCGCAGATGCCGGGAGAACAGGCCGACTTCCTCGGGCTTGGCCCTGTCAGGCGATTGCGGAGCGCAGGAAAATAAGCAGATAGCCGCATAAACAAACCCCGTGATGACAATCACGTGCTTTTTCATGGACAAACCGTCAATTTATCATTCCGCAGCTCAGCCGATAAGTCAAGGTCGCTCTCCACAATTTCTTGACAGAATCATCATAATTGCTTGACTTTTAGTCTGCGGATTCGGGATAAAGTAGAGGCGGAGCGTTTTCCAGGCCAAGGGCTTAAATGCTCGAAAACTTAAGAATTGCGCTCAAAAAACAAAGAAGGCTGATCCTTATTTTCTTTCTGACTATTTTCCTTCCGGCCCTGTCACTCAGCATCTTCGGCATCAGAGCCATAAAGAACGAAAAATTCAGGCAGGCCAAACAGTTAGAAAACGAATACAGGAGAGAGGCCGCGCGGCTCAAATCCCTGATATCCACGGAATTCCGGGAACTGGAATTGCTTCTTCAGAATCTGGCAGAATCACAAGCATTCAAAGACAGGGATGAAAAGACGATTGCCAACATCGTTCGTGTTCAAGTCGCCAATAATCCTCTTGTTGAGACAGTGTTCTTTTGTTATGAACATGGGGAGCCCCGCTTTCCGGCCTTTCTTCCTGTCCCGCGCGAGCCTTCTTTGCCTACGCGCTCAGTCCTGCCAGGACCGGTTCAAAAAACTCTGGACAAGGCTCAGGAGCAGGAATTTACAGCCAAGAACTACAGGCGTGCCATAAATCTATACCGTGACGTCCGGCGTCTAACGAAGAACCAAGACATTCAGGCCCAGGCGCTCTACAGCGAAGCCCGCTGTCTGGTGAAACTCGAGCGATACGCCGAAGCCATCGAGATTTTTGAGAAAATAGATAGAGATGATTCCGAGGCCGTCACCCTCTCTGGCCTGCCTCTCGCCCTCGCTGCCCGATTGCAGACGGTCCAATGCTACCAGGCGTTGAACGATATTCCAACCGCGCTGAAAAAGGGCCTCGACCTGTATGGAGATATCATCCAGATGCGCTGGACTCTAAGCGAGGCCCAGTTCAAAACCTATACCGGCCTGGTCGAAGAGGCCATCGAAGAAATTCTGGCGGAAAATCCAGCCGCTCCGCCAACAGAGCGCTGGTCGGATCAATACGCCCGGCTAAAAACCTTGCTTCAGGACAAAAATGCGGAATGGGCAGTCATAAGTGCCATCCGACAGGAGGTCGTCCCCGACCTTCGCCGCAGGCAAACTGTTCCTCAAGTCATCCTCCCTATCCGGTATTCAAAGACGATAGGAAACAGAACATTTCTCATCCTGGCGAGCTGGATCGTCGAAGGGCCCGAAGAAGAGCCCATCGGGCTCATTGGCCTCAAGATCAGAGACGGCTTTCTGCTGAACAATGTCCTGTCCGAAGCCGCGGCAAAGGACCTGACCAAAGGTCAAACTGAGGTTGTCGTTTCTGACCTCGAGGGGAAAGTGTTGCTGGGCAAGGAAGACCTTTCCGCGGAGCGGGCGACCATCACTGAATTTTTTGATGATAATTTCCCTCCCTGGAAGATGGAATTTTTTGGGACCAAGGCGAAATTTGGAATCGCCAGCATCAAGAGCAGCTTCTATTTCTGGACAATTCTTACCCTGGTGGTCGTCCTGACATTCGGCGCGGTTCTGATCGCCCGGACTATTGCGCATGAAATAGAAATTCTCAAGTTGAAGTCGGACTTCGTGTCCTCAGTCTCGCACGAGTTCAAAACCCCTCTGACTTCGATCAAAGCTCTAGCCGAAAGACTGCAGGG
>JBBILQ010000104.1:0-4833 GCA_037444845.1 Candidatus Aminicenantota bacterium
GTTGCGTCTGGGTCAGTGGCCGGGGCTGAAAAAATGACCTTCTTGGCGCCGGCCTGGATGTGCTTGAGGGCCTCGTCTTTTTTCTTGAATTTTCCCGTTGATTCGACGACGATCGTCACCCCCAGCTTTCCCCATGGAAGATTGGCCGGGTCTTTTTCAGCGAAGACTTTGATTTCTTTGCCCCTGACGACGATAGCATCGCCCGTCACCCCGACTTCCTCTCCGAAGCGGCCGAGGATAGAATCGTATTTTAGAAGATGGGCCAGCGTCTTGGCGTCCGTGATATCGTTGACAGCCACAAACTCAAGCTCCGGGTCCTGATAAGCAGCCCGGAACAGGTTTCTGCCGATGCGCCCGAAGCCGTTGATACCTATCTTGATGCTCACCGAAAACCTCCTTTCGTTATTTATTATTGGTCTTAAAAAATAACATAAAAAACGCTGCTAATCAATTGTTGGGGACGGTTCTCCCGGAGGACCGTCCCCAATACACGCTGTCAACATGGCGGCGGCTGTGGTAAAATCATGTCCAAAGAAAAAGCAAGCCATTCTTGATCAATGAGGAGAAAACATGAAGGTCCTGACTTCAGCGGAAATGAAGGAGATCGACCGCAGGACAATCGAAGGCATCGGCATTCCCGGGCCTGTGCTCATGGAGAACGCCGGCATCCAGGTTTTCCGGGTCCTCCAGGCCCTCTTTCCCGGCCTTGCAGGTGAGAATATCGTCATCGTGGCGGGAAAAGGTAATAATGGCGGCGACGGCCTTGTCGTCGCCCGCCACCTTCACAACCATGGGGCAAGGCCACAGGTCCTTCTTTTGGGATCATGGGAGGAAGTCCGGGGCGATGCGGCGCTCAACCTGAAGATTGCCCAAGCTATTGGCGTGGCCATCAAAGAAGTCCGCTCGTCTTCAGATTGGAAAAAGCATCAAAAAGCCCTCAACGGAGCCACCATAATCATTGACGCCGTTTTCGGCACGGGCCTGGTCAAACCCGCCGAGGGCCTTTACGCCAGGGCCATCGAGAGCATCAATAAGACCCGGGCCTTTAAACTGGCTGTAGATATCCCCTCCGGGCTCTCTTCGGATACTCACGAAGTCATCGGACCTGCGGTCAGGGCTGACCTGACCGTGGCCCTGGCCGCGCCGAAGATCGCCCATGTCCTTCCGCCGGCTGAGGAGCTGGTCGGTGATTTTGTCGTCGCCGATATCAGCATCCCGCCATCTCTTTTCCACAATGATAGCCTTAAGATTGAAATGGTGGAGAAAGAGATTCTGCGGGCGTGTTTCAGGAAAAGAAAAAGGGAGAGCCACAAGGGGAACTACGGCCACCTTTTCATCATCGCCGGCTCACTCGGAAAAACAGGGGCTGCGGCGTTAGCTGCAAGAGCCGCCTACAAAACTGGCGCCGGACTGGTCACTGTCGGCACGCCCCGAACGTGCCTTCCTATCGTGGCCAGGTCGATGATGGAATTGATGACCGAGCCTTTGGCAGAAACAGGAGAAAAAACGATCTCTTCAGAAGCCCTGCCAAGAGTGCTGGACCTCATCGAGGGGAAAGACGCCCTGCTCATCGGGCCCGGGATATCAACCCAGGAGTCAACCTGCCAGTTAGTCTGGAATCTCATTCCCAAAATAAGAAAGCCTCTGGTTATCGACGCCGACGGGTTGAACATCCTCAGTCAGAAGCGAGCCCTGCTGAAAAAGCTGCCCAAGCCAGCGATTCTGACGCCCCACCCCGGCGAATTTGCCAGACTCCTCGGCCTCACTATTCCCGAGGTGCTCAAGGGTAGACTCGACCTTGTCCCGAGTTTCGCCCGAAAATATGGAATCATTCTCGTCCTTAAAGGATACAGGACTCTCGTCGGAGCCCCAGATGGCCGGGTTTTCATCAACCCAACCGGAAACCCGGGCATGGCCACCGGAGGGACCGGAGATGTCTTGAGCGGGATGATCGGCTCGCTCATGATGCAGCAAAAAGACACTCTCATGGCCGCCCTTGCAGCCGTCTATCTTCACGGGCTGAGCGGCGACCTGGCCAGCCGGAGAGTCGGGGAGAGGGCCGTCGTTGCCGGCGATCTCATTCGCTTCCTTCCGCAGGCTCTCCGGACCCTGGAAGAAGAAGCCGGCGAATGAAGCTTTTTGGCGCATGAGAGCTAAGAGAACCTCCCCCGCAGGCCGAACTTTAACAGCCGTCACCCGCTCTGAAAAGGAGACCCTTGAACTTGCGCGGGACCTTGCTCGGGGATTTCGAGGCAGGGAAGTGGTGCTCCTCATCGGCGAGCTTGGGGCAGGAAAGACGACTTTTGTCAAGGGCATTGCCTTGGGGTTGGGACTAAAGGACTTGCGCCAGGTCTGCAGCCCGTCTTTCACCATCCTGAACATCTACCAGGCCAGGTTTCCGGTTTTTCATTTTGACCTTTACCGGCTTGAGAAAGAGGGGGACATCCTCGACCTCGGCTGGGAAGATTATCTCGACAGGGGAGTGGTCGTCGTGGAATGGGGGGAAAAGGTCCCTTTTGAAATCAGCGCCGTTCGCGCGTTCATTGCCAAAGGGGAGGGCGACGAAAGAAGATTCACGATCGAGATTCCTGGCTCTAATTCTTAAAAATAGGCAAAAATAGAGGACAACTCATAAGCGATGACGATCAGAGAGGATTTTTTCTTACTTTTCTTATAGTTTCTATAAATTTAGTAGATAAGTTCCGGGGGCTCGCGGCTGAAACGATGGCCGAGATCACGGCCGCGCCGTTTGCGCCAGCAGCCATAACCTCAGCCAGATTGGCCAGGGTAATGCCGCCTATTGCCAGGATGGGAAGCCGTGTTTCGGCCCTGATTCTCCGCAGGCCTTCGAGCCCCAAGAGAGGCTTGAGGTCTGGCTTGGAGAGAGTGGCAAAGACAGGGCCGACTCCCGCATAATCAGCGCCTGCTTCTTCGGCCTTCCTGGCCTCCTCAGGAGTGTTAACCGAGATCCCGATGAGGCGGTCCTGTCCTAAAATTTTCCTGGCCTCCCTTACCGGAAGGTCATCCTGGCCTAAATGAACGCCTTCGGCCCGGCAGGCTAAAGCGATATCAGCCCTATCATTAATGATAAGTGGAATTCCTTTCGGCCGGAGAATCTTGCCCGCTTTGACCGCGATCCTCAGGAAGTCTCGGCCTGTCCATGTTTTCCCGCGGAGCTGGACGATCGTCGCCCCTCCGGCAACAGCTTCCTCAATAAGCCAGAGGACATCTCTCCCGGCAGAAGCCTGCGAGTCAGCAATAAAACAAAGGCTCCAGTCAATCTGCCGGCTTCTATCTCCTCTTAGATTCATCTCGGGTAAGGTCAGTGAGGGAGGCCAAAGATATAATAGACAAGGCAAAGAAGGCACAGGACCACGGCGCCGCCGTTCAGTTCTCTGGCACGTCCGGCCACGAGTTTGAACAGGGGATAAAGGACCAGCCCGGCCGTTAAGCCATTCGCTATGTTGTAGGTGAAAATCATCATGACGATCGTGGCAAAAGCGGGAATCAACTCAGTCAGGTCGCTGAAGTCAATTCTTGTGACTGAACCCATCATCAGCAACCCGACGGCTATGAGCGCCGGGCCGTACGCGTAGCGAAGCTGCTGGAGCGGTTCGACGAGCGGAATGAAAAATAGCGACGATAGGAAGAGGATTCCCGTCGTGATAGCGGCCAACCCAGTCCTGGCGCCTTCCCGAATGCCAGTGGCCGATTCGATATAGGCTCCGCTCGTTGAGGTTCCGACGAGAGCGCTGAACATGCAGCTCGCGGCGTCGACCATCATCGGCCGTTCAATATCGGGAAAGTTCCCTTTTTCATCTAACATCTTGCCCGTCGCTCCCACTCCGACCAGCGTCCCCAACGTGTCCAGAAAACTCATCAGAAAAAGCGTAAGCAGGATGGGCATAAAGCTCAGCTTCAGGACGCCGACGATGTCCAGCTTAAAAGCAATAGCGGCGAGGCTGTATTTACCGACAAACGGGATGGCCGCCACAGCCTGAGGGGATTTTCCCAGCCCGAACACAAAGCCCAGGACCGCTGTCACGGCAACGCCGAGCAATATTCCTCCCCTGACCCGGTGATACAGGAAAAAGCTGATCAGCAAAAAACCCAAGACCGCCAGAAGCACCTGGGGGCTTCGGAGATCGCCGATCTTGACGGGTACATCGGGGGCAGAGAGGAGGGAAGAAGCGCCTCTGATCAGGGCCTGGGGCGCCATCCCCTCCACCGAGCTCGTGACGATGCCCGTCTCATAGAGTCCGATGAAGGCAAGAAACAACCCGATCCCGACGGCAAAGCTATGTTTCAGGCTGGCGGAGATCGAGTTGGCCAGCCAGGAGCGGATGCGCAGCAGGGTGATGAGCGCGAATACCAAACCACTGACAAAGACCGAACCAAGGCGCAGCTGCCAGCCGATGCCCATCGCAGCCAAGCCAAAAGCGATGAAGGCGTTCTCTCCCATGTACGGCGCAACAGCAATCGGACGGTTGGCGTAGAAACCCATCAACAAGGACCCGAATGCGGCAGCCAGGATAGTGGCCACAGTGCTCGGCCCCTGGGGAATTCCGGCGAAGCTCAAAATGGCCGGGTTGACGACGATGATATAGGCCATCGTGATGAAAGTCGTGGCCCCGCCCAGGATTTCCGTCCGGACCGTGGTTCCTTTCTCGTTCAGCCTGAAAAGCCGTTCTGTTAGAGAAAAAGCCATCTTCGACCTCCTCCCTGTGCCTATAAATATACCCGCCTCCCGGCGATGTCAAGAAACAACAAGGGTACGGTCTAGTGGTGCGTCTCACAAATAACATCACATAAATTGCGATCACCAAAGACGCG
>JBBILQ010000105.1:0-4816 GCA_037444845.1 Candidatus Aminicenantota bacterium
CAGGTCATAGCTCACTTTCCTGACCCTGCGAAGGCAGTTAAAGTTTGTCATAATCTGCTCAAGAAAAGGGGCATCTTATTGATTGAGACCTGGAACTGGCGGAGTTTATCAGCGCGTCTTTTAGGACGATTTTGGCATGAATATAATCCTCCGTATGTTCTCCAGTGGTTCTCTAAGAAAAGTCTTAATTATCTTATGATTCAGTCAGGATTTGAATTCGTTAGTCTTGGTTCCCCTTGTAAAAAAATATTAAGCCAGCACGCCAAGTTTTTAATAAAAAAAAAGATCTTTGTAAGCCCGTGGTTAAAAAAACTCGACCCAATTGTGCGGATTGTCCCGAATGATATTACTCTTTCTTATTTCGGAGGAGATTTATTTTGGGCGATTTATCGAAAAAAACAAGACTGAGGCATATTGTTCATATTTCAGGCCTGGCTATATCACCCCAGGCGATGAACGGTTTAGAGCCAAAATCACCCCCCTGATCACCTCTTCCGGCGGTTGTTTTGCTGTCTTGGTGCTTTATGCTAAAATACATGCTAAAAAAAGCCAGATAGCGAGGCATATTTTTGAAAATCGTGTCCATCATAGGCGCGCGTCCGCAGTTTATCAAGGCGGCGATGGTCTGCCGGGCCATTCAATCCTATAATCAAAAAAGGAAAAAAGGAAAGGTCACCCACATTATCATCCATACAGGACAGCATTATGACTATGCCCTGAGTCAGGCGTTTTTTGAGCAGTTGACTCTCCCGACACCGCATTACCACCTTGGAGTGGGGTCAGGAAGCCATGGCTGGATGACGGGGACTATGCTTCCCCGGATTGAAGCAGCACTGATGGAAGCCAGGCCCGACTGGGTACTGGTATACGGAGACACAAACTCAACTCTCGCCGGAGCTATGACAGCCGCAAAATTGCCTATTCCCCTTGCACACGTGGAATCAGGACTCAGGAGCTATAACCGCCGGATGCCAGAGGAAATTAACAGAGTCCTAACGGATCATCTTTCCAGCCTTCTCTTTTGTCCAACTAGAAATTCGGTCGAAAACTTGAGAAAAGAGGGAATCAAACGCGGAGTTCATAAGACCGGCGATGTCATGTTTGATGCTTTCCTGGCATACCATGGAAAGGCTTTGAAGCAATCGCAAATCCTTTCCCGATACCGGCTTCTGCCGGGAAATTATTCACTGGCGACCGTCCACCGCCAGGAAAATACCGACGATCGGGCCAGGCTTTCCGGCATTTTCAGAGCATTTTCCAAGATAGCAAAAAAAGAGTGTCCGTTGATTGTCCCCCTTCATCCGCGAACCCTGAAGGCGATCAAAGAGGAAAGATTCAATCTTCCCAGGAATTCCCATCTTCGATTGATTTCGCCTTTAAACTATATGGATATGCTTGCCCTCCTTGGCCAGGCCAAAGTTGTGCTTACAGACTCGGGCGGATTGCAGAAAGAGGCGTTCTTTGCCCGTGTTCCCTGTATCACCCTGAGAAATGAGACGGAATGGGTGGAGACAATTCAGGCGGGGTGGAACCGTCTTCTGGGGACCGAAACCGAAATGATAATTCAAGCTTTCGACGAAGCGAAAACTCCTGATTCCCGGAGTCAAAATTACCTTTTTGGCAACGGTAAAGCGAGTGAGCGCATAATCAAACTACTCCTTGCTAATTCTCCGTTTGAATTGCCGAGCCAGAGCGTCGCCCCATTGTGCTCTACTCGCAGGAATAGAAAAAGCTCCCGTGATTCTAAACAAGGATAAAAAAGATGTGTGGCTTTGTCGGCGTCATTCATCGAGACAACTCGCCAGTTTCATTTGAAATTCTCGCTGGCATGGCCGATCGAATCAAGCACCGGGGACCCGATGATGAAGGATATCTAATCGAAGGCCCTGTTGGTTTCTATCATAAGCGCCTGGCCGTCATTGACCTCGTCACCGGGAAGCAGCCCATGACTAACGGCCCTTTCAGCATTGTTTATAACGGAGAAATTTATAACTATGTAGAGCTCCGGGAGTCGTTAAAAAAGTTGGGACACGTTTTTCGGACGACATCAGATACCGAAGTGATTCTTCATATGTATGAGGAATTCGGGCCGGAATTCGTCCCCGAGCTCAACGGCATGTTTGCGTTTATCATCTACGACCGCCAGAAAAATCGGCTGATGGTTGCCCGTGACCATTTCGGCATTAAGCCGGTCTACTATTACTCCGATAAGAATCTTCTTCTTCTCGCGTCGGAGATAAAATCCATACTGGCGCATCCGGCAGTAGAAGCCTCGCCCAATTACGAATCGATTCAAGAATACTTTATTTTTCAATATGTTCTTGATAAAGATACGCTTTTTAAAGGAATATATAAAATCCTCCCGGGGCACTATTGCTTGATTGACCTTGGAACATTTCATAGAAATAATATTAAATACTGGGAACCTGATTTTACGGTGGATACTCATCACACAGAAGAATACTTCATCTGGAAACTGCGGGAATATCTGGAGGACACGATAACGATTCAAATGCGAAGCGATGTCCCTGTGGGCGCTTATTTAAGCGGCGGTATAGATTCGAGCATTGTTACTCTTCTTGCTGCGCAGAGATGTCGTGGCCAGCTCAAGGCCTTCACTGGCGCTTTCCGCGAAGGGCCTCAGTTCGATGAGACTGCCTATGCCAGAGAAGTTGCCGCAGCCTGTGGAGCTCACATGCACGAAATTTACCCTGGGGAGAAAGATTTTATCGATCTTTTCCCCAGATTAATCTATCACATGGACGAGCCGGCGGCCGGGCCTGGGCTTTTTCCCCAGTACATGGTCTCAAGGCTGGCTGCAGAAGAAGTCAAAGTCGTCCTGGGAGGACAAGGAGGAGATGAGGTCTTCGGAGGCTATACGCGCTATGTGATTGCCTACCTTGAACAGGCGCTCAAGGGAGCTATCTTTGAAACGACCGATGAAGGCCAGCATATCGTTTCTTTGAGGTCGATCCTCCCGAACCTGCCTTTTATCAGGGAATATGTTCCCTTGCTCCGCCGGTTCTGGGGAGATGGCTTGTTCGAGCCCATGGACCGAAGGTATTTTCGCTTGATTGACCGGACTGAAGGGGATCGATATCTTCTGAGTGCTGATTTCCAGGCTGCTCTGAACGAGGACCGGATTTTTTCACGTTTTCAAAGGACATTCAATCATCCCGATACGCTTTCTTATTACAACAAGATGGTCCACTATGACATGGTCTGCGGCCTGCCCGCTCTTCTCCAGGTGGAAGACCGCGTCAGCATGGCGGTTTCCCTCGAATCGAGGGTTCCTCTTCTGGACCGCCGGATGGTTGAGCTTGTGGCCAGTATGCCGCCGCGGATGAAATTTAGAGGCGCGGAAATGAAATATATCCTGAAAAAGGCCACGAAGGATTTGCTTCCCCCGAGAATTCTGGAAAGAAAAGACAAGATGGGTTTCCCGGTGCCACTCCATATCTGGGCGAGGAATAGAGTTCGCGAATTTTTCCGGGACATTCTTCTGTCTTCGCCCTGCCGGGAGCGCGGGATTTTTAACCCTGCCGAGCTAGAAAAGCTCATCGAAAACGAGGAGGCCTTCAGCCGGAGACTCTGGGGCGCGGTGAACATCGAGCTCTGGTTCAGGTGCTTCATTGACAAGCATTCCCCTGAAGTTATAGCTTGGAGATAATATCATGGATATTAATATGAAAGTGCGAATTATTGTGGCATCGCCATCACCCAAAGCCTCCCCCCTTGATGGGCAAGATTGAGATGGGGGAAGCAATAAACCTGATCTATTCACAAAATGATACGATAAAACGCCCCCTCCCCTGGCGGGAGGGGATAGAGGGGAGGGGGAATCTTTGAATGATCCCCCTCACCCCGACCCTCTCCCACATGGGGAGAGGGGATTTTTTCCTTTCATTTCGTGAATAGTCCAGGTAAACAATGCGTTTTTAATAATCGAGTGTTGAACATGGATAATTGGAACGTGGAAAAAATCGCTGTCGTCGGAGCCGGAATTGTAGGAATTCCCATGGCTGCTCTTCTTGCTCAGGCCCGGATTCGGCAGGGGAGCAACGCTCCGGCGCGTGTTTGCCTCATCCAGCGCAATTCTCCAACCTCTGGCTGGAAGGTCGAAGCGATAAACTCTGGCAGCCCGCCCATCGGTGGAGTCGAGCCCGAGCTTGGTGAGATAATTTCTACGGCCGTTTCTGAAAAGTTGCTCCGTGCCAGCCATGATTTTGCCGAGCTAAGGGATGCCGATATTATTTTGGTCTGCGTTCAGACAGATAAGGACGGCTTTCGGCCTGATTACCGGCCACTTTTTGCGGCGATTGATGATATTGCTCGCCAGCTTCAGCGGAGAAAAAAAAAGAAGACTCCCTTAATCATCTTCGAGTCAACGCTTGCGCCGTCCTCTATGGCCACTGTGATCAAGGTGAAATTCGCTGAGTATGGACTCCATGATGGCCGGGATATTCTATTAGCCAATAGCCCCAACCGGGTCATGCCGGGGCGGCTTGTCGAACGTATCAGGAATTCGGACAAAATTATCGGAGGTTTAACACCTCTCGCACCAGAGCTTGTGAAGGCGATTTATTCTCAAATCGTCACTCAGGGCACTCTTTATCTGACCAACAGCCTGACTGCCGAAATTGTTAAGACTCTTGAGAATGCTTGCCGGGATGTCCGCATCGCCTATTCAACAGAAATTGCCCGGTACTGCGATGCCAATGACCTCGATTTCTACTATGTTAGGGACAAGGTGAATAACCGGCTCTCCTGGGAAGATAAGGCATCAAGAGATGCCGCCGCCATCCCGACAGGCGGG
>JBBILQ010000106.1:0-4793 GCA_037444845.1 Candidatus Aminicenantota bacterium
CACGATCGCCTGGTCGGTCGTGGATAATGCCGGGGAGTCGCAGGGCATCGGGTCCCGGTATTTTGAGGTCGAGAATGTCGGCGGCCAGGTCGGAGGGGCTTTCGCAGGATGGAACTACGTAGAAGACCAGTCGGGGTTGCTGAAGGTCAAGGTGGAGGGAAAGAAGGAGAGAGAAGTCGAGGAGTTGGACTACGTTGAAGTGAGGTTAAAAGGAGAGGGAGGAGAGAAGTTTATCGGCTGGAGTGAGGACAAAACAAGGCCGCTTCCCGTGGGCTCGACGCTCGAGGAAGATAAAGGCGTTTTTCACTGGCTGATCGGGCCCGGGTTTTTAGGCCGCCACGTCCTCCATTTTGCCGTTTGCCGCGGCCAATTCATCAGCCCTCCGGTTGAGGTGGTCATTCACATCAAACCAAAAACATATGACAACGTTAACCGCCTAAAACTTGATAGAAAGAACAATCGGGGAAGGCCTTCAGGCCAAATGTCCCCATAGCCGTCAGGAATGACGGGCCAGCCCGGAAAAGACCTTCTCGTAAGACCGCGCCACGTCATCCCAGTTATACCTTGAAGAAATGATGGCGCTGGCTTTCTCCCTGAAGCGGTCGAGGCTTGCGGCGTTTTCGATGGCCCAGCGCATCTTGGCGGCCAGGTCTTCCGGGTTTCTGGCGAAATAGATGCCCGCGTCTTCGAGAACCTCCCGGTTGAAAACGACGTCCCGGGCGATCACAAAACACCCCGAAGCCATGGCCTGGAGGAGGGCCGGGTTGGTGCCCCCTGCTTCATTCCCGTGGACATAGGCCAGGCAATGAGCCCGTAGCTCCCTTAAAATATCGCGGTCATAGATAAACCCGGTCAAACATATCCGCCCGTCCGTGGCTTCGGAAATCTCTCTCGAATACCTCGAAGGATACTTCACTCCTCCCACCAGGACCAGCTTTTTATCTGTTTTCAGATGTTCAAACGCCCGGACAGAGAGCAACGGGTTATTTTCAGGCTCGAAGCGTGTGACCTGGAGGAAATACTCGCCCGGCTCAAGCCCGTGTTTTCTCAACACCGACCGGTCCCGGCCTGATTCGAGTTCCGCACCATAAGAAATGAACTCTGTTTCTTTCTTGAATTCTTCGGCATAACACTTAGCGATGGCGCGCGAATCAGCCACCAAAACGTCGGCTAATTTCGTCGCCGCCCGCGCCGCCAACTTGTGGTAGAACCGGCCCGTTCTGCTCCACTTCTCCCGCTTCCATTCGAGGCCATCGACGTTGAGGACGGTCTTCTGGCCAAATAACTTCGGAAGCCAGAGGAAAAGACCGTTGCCGGGGTTGAAGACAAGGATGATATCGTAGGGCTTCCTTGAAGCGACAAGGAGGGAAAGCAAGCTGTGGGAGAGCGTGTCCAGAGATTTCAGGCTCAGGCTTGGAAGATAGACAAGCTTCATCCCCTCATGCTGGCCGAGTTTCTCTTGAAAATAGGATGACCGGCAGAAGACATCGACGCTGTGCCCGTTCCGGACGAGCCTCCGGCCGAGTTCTTCGGCGCAGGTTTCAAACCCGCCATACTGGGCCGGGACGCCCCGGGTTCCGATAATGGCGATCCTCATGACGTTCAACTCGCACAAAAACGGCGAAGGATATGCCCGGCGTAGAAAGCAAGCTCGTCCGTTTTCAAGGCGTATTTTCGCCTGCCTAAGAGTCTGAGAAAACCGTAGCCAGCAGCTCTCAGGACGAACCCGGAGAAAAAAATTCCCTTGAGGACGAACTCTTTGAGCTCAAGGAATGTTTTTTTCTGATGCAGCCGGTAATAGCGGAAAAGCGAGTCTATCCAGCCGACGTTCCAGCGGCCTTTGTCTCCTCTTTCCTTCAGGTGAAGAATCCTCGCTGCGGGAAAATAGACGAGAAGGCCCTTTTTCCGGAGCTTTCGGCAAAGCGCCAGGTCTTCGGCATACATGAAATATTCTTCGGGAAAGCCACCTGTCTCATCTAAAACGCTTTTCCTGACAACTAAGCAAACGCCCGAAAGCCACTCCAGATGCAAATTCTTTTTCTTCTTAAAAAAATAATCCTGCCTGAGGAACAGACCCCGGAATGTCCGGGGAAAGAGTTCGGATAAAAAAAAATAATAGAAGAAGGCTGAGGCGAGGCTCAGGTCAAAGCCTCCGACTCCGGTCTGGAAGGAAGCATCTTTGAGGAAGACGGCCGGGGCGGCGGCGGCGATGTCCTTTTGTTTGTCCATGAGTTCAAAGATTTTTTCGACCGAGGAGTCGATCAACAGCGCATCGTTGTTCAGAAAAACGACATAGTCGGGGCTCAAGGCTGCTATTTTGAGGTGCCGGAGAGCCTGATTGTTGGCCCGGGCAAAGCCGACATTCTCTTCGTTCCTCAGCAGATTCACACCAAGGAAATCTTTCTCGACCATCTCAGGGCTTCCGTCCGTTGAAGCGTTATCGACGACGACGATCTCATGGGGCGTTGTCGGCACAGCCGACTGCATCGAGGACAGGCAGTTCTTCAAGGCCTCGCGCTTATTCCAGTTGACGACGACAAAGCAGGCGGAACTCACTTCAATAACCGTTTTAGCTTGATCGAAACACGGGAAGGCAGCTTCTGGAGGAAAGGCCAGAGGAATCGTCTTTTGACGAGGCGGCGGACAAGACCGTTCTGGCGGGGCTGGAAAACAGAAAAAAAATCTCCCCGCGCGCCCCGGCGCCGGCCGGTGAGAGACTCGCGCATCACCTTATGGCAATAGCGGAGGAGAGGCTGGGTGACTTTTTCCCAGGCGAAATCGTTCTTGGCCACCCAAACCCTGGCTTTCATCTCCTCCCTCAACGTTCTGTCGCCGGCCAGCTTGAGAATCGCACTGGACAGCTTCTCGACGTCCTCGGCCGGAACGGTCAATCCGAGCACGTTTTTTTCGACCAGATCGGCGAAAAAATCGCCCTTCGTGCAGAGCACGGGCAGGTCGTACTTGAGATAATCGAGAATCCTGGTCCTGGACGCAAAGTAGGTCTCGAAGTTGGTCCGGTGAATGGAGACGCCCACGTCCGCCCGCCGGAAAAATGCCCCCCGGTCCTCGTAACTTACCCAGTCCCTGTTGAAAAAAACGTGATTGTCTTTAAGTCCCAGGTTCTCGGCCAGCTTGACCGCCTCCCGCGCCATGTCAAACTCGGCAAGAAGTGGGTTGGGATGTCCCGTGGACAGGAAAAGGAGCTTGAGGCGCCTATTTTTATCGAGAGCCAGGTTCATGGCCTTGATCAGGGTTAGCGGATCGAACCAGTTCGAGATGACGCCTCCCCAGAGGAAAAAAACGTCGTCCTCGGCGATGGGAAAAGGGAATGCCCTGTCCCCTTGCGGCCTCCCGGCCGGCGGATTCCCCTTCTCCAATGTAAGGCCGAACGGAACGACGCTAACGAGGTCATCCAGGGAGGGACAGAGGTCGAGCGCCCCCGGATGGATGCGGTTTAGGGCGAGGAGAGAACCCAAGAAAAAGTCCTTCTGGCGGTTGTTGGCGCAGAGAAAATGGTCTCCGGCCAGCAGCAGTTCATGGTACACCCTGAGGTCATTCCGGTGGATAAACTCCCGGTCATCCAGGCTCACGACTTTCCTCTTGTGGACGAACATGTTCTCGAGCACAAAAGGCACGTAGAGGTCAACGATCAGGACGGCATCGAGTTCTTTGATCACGGGGAACTTGCTCAGGATATACCCCTGGATGAGGATCATCCGGCTTCGCTCGCCGATCGTCTGAATGAGCCGGCTGTCATCGATGGCGTAACGGACGACCTCGAAAGGGAGGCCGTCAAAAAAAGGGTCGCCCTTCCTGGTCGGGGAATAGTCGGGGATGCCCAGCACCACCTTGAACTCTTTAGAGAGAACTCGGCTCAGCTCCCAGGCCCGGATGCCCGGCCCGGCCATCTTGTTTCCGACGACATCGTCGCTGATGATAAAAACGTCGCAGCCGTCGAGCGGGGTTTTGTTCTGGCGGGCCATTAGTTCCTATTTTAGCCCAACTCGTCCCGGCGCCTCAACACTTAGCCCTCAGCCCAGAATTGCCGATAGGAACACCCGACGGGCCCTGTCGCGGTTCACCCCCGGCGCCCCCTCGCGGTCTATCTTGTTTATTACCATTCAAGAAGATGGGCGGCATCAAACGCTCGGGGCGGCGGGGGCCTCCGAACCACGCCACCCATCGGGTGTTGCCCCTCGGGCACCTCTCCGCTACGGGGGCTTCGGGGCAGCCTCCCCCACCCATCACAAATAGATTCCCTAACCTCTGATGGAACTGATCAACAGGTCGAGCAGCTTGATGAGCATCAGGAAAGAGGCGCCTTCGAAAAGGAGGATGCTCAAAATCAAAAACCACGTCCTTCCAAAAATCCCAGGATAATTCCTGATGATCCGGTGAAGCTCGGTCGAGATGGGCCTTTTGGAATAGACCCTGAAAACCAGGTCGCCCCGGCCGGCGGCCTCGTTCAGGAGAACGGAACCCCTCTTGTAGATATTCCTGTGGTTCATCCAGGCGCAGACCGAGTTTCCCTCCCAGGACGTCGGGGATAACAGGATGAAGGCGAACTCCCTGTTCTTCGATTTTCTGATGGGCTTAAAGGTAAACGAATTATAAAGGTTGTTGAGCAGCGTTGACGTGTTGACCGTCGTCATCCGCAGGAGTCTTTTTTCCTGGCCCAGCTCCCACAGGTCGAAAATCAAATCCCGGTCATTCCGCCTGTCTAAGGTGCCCATCATGATATCAACACGACAGAGGTTATCCGATCTGGCAAAGAAAGTTTGCCCCACCGTCAG
>JBBILQ010000107.1:0-4635 GCA_037444845.1 Candidatus Aminicenantota bacterium
CCCGGGCCGTGGACGCCGAGAGAGAGCTCGCCCTCGATGTCCGCGGTCCGGCTTGGGCCAGTGACGAGCGAGACTTGAGGCGAGGGAAGATCTCTCCGACCGAGATGGCAGCGGATCGTCTCGGCAAGGTCATCGAGCTCCTGGACGATGTCCGAGACCGGCAAAAGACATAAACAAATCGAGGGAAACGTCCAGGCCAGCCGCTCATTTTCGTCCCTGTCTAAGTGGACGAGAGTGCCGGTCGCAGCGACCCCGCAGTCGGCCCGGACCAGGCTGACCTCGACTCTCGCCCAGTCTTGTTTATCTTTCGGCATTAAGGAGGAAAGCCCGGCTGCTTCCCGGAAATGTTCGATAACATCGTGTGTAACCACAAATCGCTCCGGGCCGATTTCGGCGGCGAAACCGGCAACATAGGCCATGGCCTCTTCGACGCTTTTGAATTTCTTGATTTCTGCTCCAGCCGCCTCGGCCTTTAGGATAAAGCCGCCCGCGTGAATGGCCTTCACCATCGCTTGGCCTTCTCCGGTTCCATGCGCCTGAGGTCGAGGCCGAGCTCGAAGGCGCCGAAACGATAAAGGCAGATTTCCCGGAGGGAAGAGAGATGATGGAGGGCTTCTGAAAGCGACTGATGGCCTGCAGCCCAGGCGCCTCCGCCTCTGACGACGACAACTTTGTAATCATGGAGCAACCGGACAAGCTCATCCAACCGGGTCCGGGCAGGAACCACAGGGATGACAAGATAGAGAAAGCTTCCCTCGGCGTCGATCGGCACGACCCGGCTCGCCGGTCCCTCATGGCCTGGCAATTCCCAGTGTGAATGAGCCTCTGCCTCCGGAACAAAGCAGTGGATGATTGTCTGGAAATCGCTGGCCGCGTATATCTGTTTGTGGAGCCGGAGCTCGGCCGAATCGGCGTCACCGGCCTCTAACGGAACCGCAAGGAGAGGTCCGCCGATTTCGCGGGGCATGGACCCCTTGGGGGCGTAGAGCAGGCTTCTCACGCCGCGCACCGATATCGATCCCGTATGGAAGGGCGAGAGGCGGGACTCGAAGATTCTCGCTCCTGTTTTCCGAAACTCGAGCAGGATTTCTTTTTCTTCCGGAAACTCGCAGGTCTCGTCATCGTTGATCGTGTAAGCCGGCGGTTCGTAGGCGAAAGAGGAATCCGGCTCGGACTCGACCTTGCGGCGCAGCTTGTCCACGTCAACGCCAACCCGGCGGAGAAGGCGAACGATGGCGCCGGAGTTGTTCGCGATGCAGGCCAGAAAAAAAGCTTCCTTGAGCGTCCGGCCGCGGGTGAATGTTCCATGAGTCTGAATAACCGCAGCCGGATGACGGGCAAGGCGATCAGGAATGATCCTGGCCATCTCGGCCGATCCGCTCGGCACCTCAACCCAATCCACGGGCACCACGCCCAGGTAATAATAGCCGAGGAGATCGACCGGCATAAACGGCGGCGGCTGGTTCGGCTTGGCCGCATCGTCGAGCGTGAGGATGGTCAGGTCCTTGGTGTGGGCATGGATGGAAGCGGCCACGCCTTCGAGGCTCAGAATCCGGGCGTGGATGTCAGTTTCCGAGGAGGCTTTGTAGTATCCGAAGTCTGTCTCTGTGGGTGAGAGAAAACAGACCTGGCTTGAGTCGAGGTCTCCTTTCTGGGAACCTGTGGCCGTGATAACGATCCACTCGTTCCCGGCTTCATCCCTGTGCCGGATGGCCATGTTTCCGCTGTGACTGTCCTGGATGTCGTGGAGGAGCGAGGCCCGGCCGACGGCCTGGAAGAGCCGCAGGACATCCTCACTCGTCTTCCAGGTTTTTTTGCTCATGGCCGGCGCCTCCTGATTCTCAAAGACTCAAGCACCCGAGGAGCTGGCTTTCCCTCTTCATCCCAACCCCGGGCTCGATAATAGTCGCTTCGCAACCGGTCGATCACCTCAGGAGGAATGACCCTCTCCTCGCCCGCGACAACAATCGGCTCTCGGCTGAACCGTTCGGGCAGGGTGTCATCAGCCGCCGTCATCCCAGCCTCGATGTTGAAGAGCCTTTCGACCGCAGCCACCCGATTGGCCACCTCTTCGAGAACGGCCGTGGAAAAATCGAGCCCGGTGACGCCGCTCGCCATCCGCGCCCAGGGGTCAACGGAAAAAGCGAACCCGGTAAACCGGCAGACGCCCAGGCTGTCCTGGAGAATGCCAAGGTTATGCATATTGCGGATGCTCGTCGGCGACTGAAGAAGGCTGAAGCGGGGAATCTCTTTGGCCCCGCCGAAAAAGGCCAGCGAAACAGCGTACCCGCCTTTAAGGTGGCAGGCGCCCGTGGGAGAGGTCATGTAGCCGAGCGCCTGAGTGAAAGAGGCGCGCGGCTCGTAAGCGGGGATTTCCTGCTTCTTGACGGTCATCGAAAGCTCCGGGTGAGAGAAAGCGCTGGCCAGGCGAAACGAGCCTTCGGCCATAAGATCGCCAAAGCCCTGGCGGCCCGCGGTGCGCCGCACCATCTCCTCCAGAATCCGGCTGTTGCCAAAATGAAGGTCAAGGCCATCAGTGTCCTTAGCCTTCAAAATTCCTTTTTCATAGAGCTCCATGGCGCAGGCCAGCGTCCCGCCGAAAGAAATGGTGTCCAGCCCGAGCTCGTTGCAGGCATAATTCGCCAGAGCGATGGCCTCCAGGTCATAAATCGCGCAATCCGGGCCCATCATCACTGTCGTCTCATACTCGGGCCCCTCCCCTTTCTTGTCCCCCACGCGCGTATGGCGCTGGCAAGCAATCGGGCAGACGTAGCAGCCGGCCGCTCTCTCCAGCAGCCTTTTGGCCAGCGTCTCTCCTGAGATCTTTTCCACATCTTCATCCAGGTGAAGGTTATCCTGGAAGTTGCGGTGAGGCAGCATGTCGATCAAGTCGATAAGCTCGACGAGGCCGACCGTCCCGAGCTCTTTGAGCAACCGTTTTGTTGCCGGAGCCTGTTTCAAAAGGTAAACGGCCTGCTCAGCTCCCGAGCGGTATTTTTCTTTATCCTTGACTTCAGTTTTTTCCCGGCCGCTGACCCGGACGGCTTTCAGGTTTTTACTCCCCCAGACAGCTCCCGGGCCGCTGCGGCCATACGCTCTGTTTTTGTCGTTCATGACCGACGCAAACCGGACCTTGTTCTCTCCGGCCGGCCCGATGCAGAGGACGCGTCCGCGCAGGCCGGCGCCCTGGCCCGTGGTCAAAGCATTGACCGTCTGATGGACGTCGAGGCCCCAGAGGTCGCCGGCCGGGAGAATCTCCGCTCGCTCTGGCGTGATCTCGAGGACGACGGGCGCAGCGGCTCTTCCCCGGATAACGAGGGCGTCGTAGCCCGTGGCTTTGAAGGCCGGGGCCCAGGTCCCGCCGCAGTTCGAGCTTCCGATCATCCCTGTGAGCGGCGATTTGAAAACCATGTGGCCGCGGCCGGCTGTTGGAGCGTTTGTCCCTAAGAGCGGCGACGTGGCGATAACGATGACATTGTCCGGACTCAAGGGGTCACAGGCTGGGTCAATCCTGTCGTAAAAAATCCGGGCGGCTAACCCCCGCCCTCCCAGATAATCATAAACGTCAGAGGCATCGAGCGGGACGCGCTCGATCCTGCCGCTGGAAAGGTCGACCTCCAGGGTCATTCCATGGTATCCGCTGGGGAAAGCACTCAAATGGCTACCCTCCACCGATGAAAGGGAATATCGCAATGACATCTCCGTCTTCGAGCGCGGCGTCAAGGCCGCCCGAGTTTTGAACAGGAACCCCGTTCTTCATGATGACGATATGCGGGCTGAGCGTTTCTTCTTTGCCAAAAACGGCCTCTCGACGCTCAGCAGAGTCGCAGAGGGAGCCCAGGAGCTGCCGCAAGCGCGCCCCTTCGGGAAGGGCAATTATTTTCTCCCGCGATTGGAAAAGGTCGCGGAAGGTGGCGAGGAATTTTACTTTTATGTGCATTGCTTTGGGGTTTCCTTTTGAGTTTTTTCCCGTGTCTCTCTAATATTCCGGGTCCAATTGATGATTGTTCTCAGGAGTGCGGATGAGCTTCTATTTTCATTTATATCAACGATGTCCACCCGATATGGACCGATCAAGGCAAGAAGATCACGGAGGACGGAGTGTCTCACGACAAGGAGAAGCCGCAGCGACGGCTTTTTTAGCGCCATGGACAGAGCTGGCCAGATTCCTTCTCCTCGAATTTCAAGCGGTCCCACTTCATCGACGACAAGGACATCTTTTCGGTCACAACCGAGAATTTTCTGTGTCGCTCTGTCCAAGGCGAGAGGAATGATAAAATAAGGACCAATCTTTGGCCAGGTTTTCTTGCCCGTCTTTCTGAGAAACGGCATCGCCTTTTCCGTCTTAAGGTCAAAGAGGTCATACCCGGCTGTCTCCCCTTTCCTGAAAGCAGCCAGGCTCAAGAAGCCATCCACTCGGACACCGCGTCGTTTCAGGTCGTTGACGAGTCTCTTGAGCAAGCTTGTCTTACCCGAATGGACCGGGCCCGTCAGCACCAGGATCATAGTCCAAAGATAAAATAAGTCCGCTGATGAGTCAACGCCAACTCATCTTGACGGGAGGCGGACGCCGTTGCCTCCTAATCGCTTTGCTGGCCTCAACTCAGCGGCATGATCTCAGTTCAACAGAAATTG
>JBBILQ010000108.1:0-4560 GCA_037444845.1 Candidatus Aminicenantota bacterium
AGTGTCCCGTCTTGGCGCATGACTTTGGAAAGGTATTTATGAGACGGGACACTAGTTCCCCCGGGGCACGGGGCCAAAGGGCAGCTTCCTGCGCCCAATTGAATCACATAAACAGAGATACTAACGAGGGTTGCCGAAAAGTTGACACTCTTTTCTCCATGCGATATATACTTTGCTGACAACGTTGAAGATTGGTTGCCGCTGAGGTGCCATTGGTGACAGGAAAAATTGGGTTTGATAATGAACGCTATCTGGCCGAGCAGAGCAAGTCCATCCTCGAGAGAGTGAAGGAATTCAATAACAAGCTTTATCTTGAGTTCGGCGGAAAGCTTCTCTATGACTATCACGCTGCCCGTGTCCTTCCCGGTTATGACCCCAACGTGAAGATGCGCCTCCTCCAGAAATTGAAAGACCAGGCCAACGTCCTTCTTTGCATTTACGCAGGCGATATCGAGAAGAGAAAACTGCGGGCGGACTTCGGGATCACGTACGATGTCGACGCCCTCAAGCTCATCGATGACCTGGCCGATTGGGGAATCGATGTTCTGGGAGTGGTCATCACCCGGTTCGACAACCAGGCTTCGGCCAGGGTTTTCAAGAACAAGCTGGAGAGGCGAGGGATCAGGGTCTACACTCATCGCTACACCAGGGGTTATCCGACGGATGTGGACATCGTCGTCAGCGACGAGGGCTACGGCGCAAACGAGTACATCGAGACGGAAAAACCTCTGGTCATCGTGACCGGCCCGGGACCGGGAAGCGGCAAGCTGGCCACCTGTCTCTCCCAGCTCTACCATGAGCATAACCGGGGTTATAGGGCCGGGTTCGCCAAGTTTGAGACTTTCCCCATCTGGAATCTACCGCTCAAGCATCCGGTTAACGTCGCGTATGAAGCAGCCACGGCTGACATCGGCGACTTCAACCTGGTCGATCCCTACCATCTCGAGGCTTACGGCACGCAGGCGGTGAACTACAACAGGGATGTCGAGGTTTTTCCGGTCGTCAAAAGAATTCTGATGAAGATCACGGGAGAAGAATCGGTTTATCAATCCCCGACCGACATGGGCGTCAACTGCGCTGGCCTGGCCATCACCGATGATTCTGTGGTTCAGGAAGCGGCCCGACAGGAGCTCATCAGGAGATATTTCCGATACAGGTGTGAGTATGCGATGGGGTTTGTCGACAGGGAAACTGTGCAGCGGGCAGAGCTCCTGATGAAAGAGCTCGGGATCAAACCCGAAGACCGCAGCGTCGTCGGGCCGGCCAGGCAGGCTGCTGAAGAAGCACGCGCGCAGGGAAAAGGGAATAACGGAGTTTTTTGCGGAGCGGCAGCCGAGCTGCCGGATGGTTCGATCGTCACGGGTAAGAATTCTCCCCTCATGCACGCGGCCTCAAGCCTGATCCTGAACGCCGTCAAACAAATTGCCGAGGTCCCAGACAAAATCCATCTGCTGTCCCCGGCCATCATCCAGTCCGTGGGTAACCTCAAGCAAAACATCCTGGGCGCCAGGTCGGTCAGCCTGGACGTGGAGGAAGTGCTGATCAGCCTGAGCATCAACGCCTCGAGCAACCCGGCAGCCGGGCTGGCCCTTGAGAAATTGGGAGAACTGCGGGGCTGCGAGGTCCACCTGACTCACATCCCCACACCCGGAGACGAAGCCGGTTTGCGGCGGCTCGGGGTCAACCTGACCAGCGACCCGAATTTCTCGAGCAAGAACTTATTTGTGGCTTAGGAAAAATGGACGATAGGGCATATTACCATTCTCCTATCGGAATTATAGAAATAGTAGGGACAGAGGAGGGGATCTCCCGCTTGACTTTTGTCCGGAAAAGAAGCCTCCGGCTACCCGCTGTGCCTTTCTGCCTGAAAGAGGGGCTGATCCAGCTTGATGAATATTTCAAGGGAGAGAGGCGCAAATTTTCGGTCAAGCTGGACCTCCGCGGAACCGATTTCCAGAAGCAGGTCTGGCGGGCGCTCTTGAATATTCCTTTCGGCCAAGCCGCTTCCTATCGAGACGTTGCGGAAGCTGTGGGAAACAAAAAGGCAGTTCGGGCGGTGGGAAACGCCAACCGGGTGAATCCTGTCACTATCATCATCCCCTGCCACAGGGTCATCGGAAGCGACGGAAGCCTTGTGGGCTACGGTGGTGGGTTGTGGCGAAAGAGATGGCTGCTCTCTCTCGAGCAAAAACACAGACTCCGGAGGAGCAGAGAAAAGGAGGAATCTCATGGAAAAAAGCAAGGGGCATTATATCGGGACTGAGATCGGTGAAAAGTGGTGGAAGCGGTACAGGAAGAGTCATTTCTTTGCCCGAGGACTGGGCGAATACTGGCAAGATCAAGAGGGGTTTTACTTTTTGAGGCGCCTAACAGCGCAGCCGATCTTCATTCCGTTCCGCCAGGCCATTGCCGTCAAGATAGGCACGTGGCACGCCGGCCGCTGGGCGATGGGAAGGGACATTATTAAGATCATTTGGGAAAACGAAAGGTTGCGGCTGAGCTCGGGGTTCATCGTAGCCGGCGGGAAAAAGCAAGCCCATCGCCTTAAAGAGAACCTGGAAAGGATGATTGAAGGAAAAAAGACTGGAGGAACGGCTCATGAGAGCTAAAGCATGGATGGCCCTGGTCTGCCTTGGCCTGATGGCGGCTGCATTTTCATGCGCAAAGCCTTCCCACAAGGATGTTGGGATCGTGGCGTTTCCGCTCGACAACCTGGAAGGTTTGCTTACCCAGTCTGGTGCAGAGTCCGACCGCGCCGTCTCGAGTGATGGCGGCGGGTCGGTGAAGATTTCTGCGGCTGAGCCGGCGATTGTCAGGCTCTTCGAAACAGGTGATATTGATGTTGAAGACGCCGCTCTTGTCTATCAGGCCAAGCTCAGAACTGAAGGAGCTGAAGGTGCTGTCTATCTCGAGATGTGGTGCCATTTTGAGGGAAAGGGCGAGTTTTTCTCGAGAGGCCTCCATTCACCCCTCAGGGGGACGGTCGACTGGACGACTCAGGAAATTCTCTTTTTCCTGAAAAAGGGCGAAAACCCGGACAACGTCAAGCTCAACATTGTTTGCGAAGGCCCGGGGACAATCTGGGTCGATGATGTCCGCCTGGTCAAGAGGCCGCTTCCGGAATGAGATGAATTTTGATTTTTGCCTGGCCTGGAACTGGGAGTATGACGCAGATTTTGTGGCTATTCTGAGGGCGGCTCTCAAGAAGCGCGGGCTCACTATCCTTGAAGTCGTTCCAGGTCGCCTAACGAGGACGCTCGAACGCTTAAAAAGGGGAAAAATCGCCTTTGGCTCTTTTCTCGACCGGGCGTCTGAGTCAGACCAGGATTTCCTGCCTCTTGTCCGCTGGGCTGAGGAGCATGGAGTCCATTTTATCAATCCTCACGATCGGGCCGTTCACGCCATGAACAAGGCCTCCATGCACTTAGAGTTCATCACCGCCGGCATCCACACGCCTTACACCATGATCCTTCCTCCGCTTCACGAACAGCCGCGCCTGGCGCCTTTCCTCGACCTCAGCCCGCTCGGCGAGAAATTCACGATCAAGCCGGCCCACGGAGGAGGAGGGGAGGGAGTCATCACTGAAGCCACCTCCCTGGACCAGGTTCAGGATGCCAGGCAGGAGTTTCCGGCCGATTTCTATTTGCTTCAGGCCCATGTCGTTCCGGCCAACAAGGAAGGGCGGCCAGCCTGGTTCCGCGTGCTTTTCTGCGGCGGTCGAGTTTACCCCTGCTGGTGGGATATCAAGACGCATGTGTACACGCCTGTCACGCCAGGCGAGGAACAGGCCTTCGGGTTGACGCCCTTGCATCAGACAACACACCGCATTGCCGCGGTGTGCGGCCTGGATATTTTCTCAACTGAGATTGCCCAGACAGAAGAAGGCTTTTTCGTCGCGGTCGATTACGTCAATGACCAGATTGACCTTCGCCTGAAATCCAAAGCCAACGACGGCGTCCCCGACGGGATCGTCCACGACATCGCCGAGCGCCTCGCCGTCCTCATTAAAGGATGAAAGGGGGACAGCATACGTAATTACCTCAATTTTTTATGTTCTATCGATAGTATGCGCCGAGCTTCTTGGGAACAAAACCCTGAAATTCATTTACACGCCCTGGGTCCATTGGCCGGAGACGATGTCTGTGTATCTGCGCGCGGTGACGATCCTCGAGAAACATCAACAACTCGGAATTGCCTGAGGCAAAAGGATATGCCCATGAACGCGCTCTCTCACCCCTGTTGATTTTGTTTTTACTCGTTTGCCTCTGGGCGATGTTGATTTTGGCTCTGGCCCTCCCGCTGATTTTAGAGCTTTTGCAGAAGTTGCTTCGAGCGCCGCGATCCTGCCAGCAGAAGGGGGGAGTGGATGTTTTCGTCATCCACCGACGCGGTTCAAACCTCCGCTGAATTCGAGCAGAATCTGAACAATCTCCTCGTGGTTGAGGAGGGTGCCGTCCTGAGGGGAATCGATGATCCGGTAATTAAAGAAAGGGCAGTTGCCTTCGTACCAGCGAAAAGAGAAGGCCGTTCCTGAGATAGCCCTTTTTTCTTCCTCCCTCC
>JBBILQ010000109.1:0-4558 GCA_037444845.1 Candidatus Aminicenantota bacterium
AGAACCTGTTCTTTGGGTGCCAGGCTTTAATCCTCATCCGGTCAATCTTCCGGAGGAGGGCTTGGTCATACTTATCGGGAAGACAATCCTTCTCCCGCCGGTCGCCGCAGCGAGGGCAGGCCTCATAACGGATTTCAACGCAGCGGCCCTTCTCCCAGATCGCGCAGGTGAAGGGGAAGACCTGGCGGCAGCTCCGACAACGCGTCGCGTACAAGCCAAGGATCCGGTCTTTGACCCGCCTTTCAACCCTTTCGAATGCCCGCTGCAATTTATCTAAATCAACCGGCTTTATGGTCAGGCGAATTATCTCCGTGGCAACCGGAAGAAGATCGCAGACAATGGCTCTCCGGCCCGACTTCAGTGCTTCCATCGCCACAACGCCGCTTCCGGCAAAAGGATCGAGGACGATCCTTCCTTCGGGACAGTAGGCGTTGATGTATTCTCCGACGACGTTCCAGGTTTTTCGGGCCCAGAACTTGTGCCAGACGTACATGGCCGTATGAGGCAGAGGAGGAATTTGCCGGTTTATGTGTTCGATCGAGCGGGTCGGCAACGGTGTATCAAACCCGGGAACATGTCTCTTTGACTTCATTGCAGGGCGCGAGCAACTCTTACGGCAATTTCAAGAGAAGCTGCGATGCGGATAATCTTCACGTCGTTCAGCCCTTTGATCTCGAGGAAGCCCCCCATGTCCTGACCGAAAAGGCCTAACAGCGAACCATATTTTGCCAGAAGATTCAAGGCAATAACCTTGGGAGGATGGCCGTGAATCCCGGAGCCGATGATATCGGCAATCAGGTCGGCATCGCTCGGCTCTGAAGGTTGAGGCTCTGAATTTTGAGTAGTCTCCAATGAGCTGAACAAAGTGGGCTCGCGCTGGGGAGGGGCTTTGGGCGGAGTTGTCAGGCGATAGAGACGCCGGCCGATCTCGATTGCGGCCATAATCCGGGCCGCCTTCCTGTGCCCCATCCCCGGAATGGAGGCAAGGCCATCAAGCGTGGCGTTTTGATGGATCCCATAAAGGCCAATGTACTCGTCGAGGATCGCGTTGGCGATGGCGAGCGCAGGACGGCCGGGCACTCCGCTTCCAATCAGGATGGCCAGCAGTTCGGCCTGTTTGAGGGCATGCGAGCCCAACTCAAGGAACTTTCCGCCCGGATGATCCCAGGTAGCCGCATTCTTCTCTGAATTTTCAGGCGGTCTGGAGGAACCCGGAGAAACACGTCGCATGCTGCGCCTATTCTACCGAATAGACAGCCTCCTGGCAAGTGCACTGGGCAGGTCATTATCATAAATGGAATTGGCGCGGACGCTCAGGCCGTCCATATTTTTTCAAATTACGGATCGTAGGCTTCTCCGCCCGTCTTCGCCTGTTTACTCGAGCCAGATTTTTACCGTCTCGTCGTCCTCGTAGACCTCGATCAGGGCCATCGGACCCATGGCTTTGAGCTCCTTGAATACGGCCGCCAGGTCGATGTCGCAGCCGCTCTCTCTCATCCGCATGTGCTTGTTGTCGGCGCAGCGCAGGAAAATCTCGACGATGGCGATGGGCATGGTCACCTTGACTTTGTCTTTGCCCGTCTTGTTGTCGGTGACGAGAATCTTGAACCACTTGACTTCCTTCCCTGCTTCGTAGGCGGGGTTCTCCTTGACGGCCTTTTTGATGGCCTGCAGGTCGTCGCGGCTGTCCGCCAACAAAAAATAAGGACCCAGCAAGAAGGCCACCGTCATGACGATCAAGATTGCCGTTGATGTTTTTTTCATTTTTATCCTCCTGTATGGCTAAATTTTTATTCCCGGTCGATCCAGATTTTGATCGTCCTGTCTTTTTCCCTGATTTCGATGATGCTTCCCTTGGTCCGGGTCAGCTCGTCAATGATTTTGTCCAGGTCATATCCTTCAGCTCTCAGGGCCGACCTGTCTTTCTCCGGGATGGCGCTCAGAGCCAGGTCCGCCAGAGCCCAGGGGATGTTGATGGAAAGCTCCGGCTCCTTTTGACCTTCGACATAAACCCGTATTTTCAAAACCCTTACGTTTCTCCGCTCTTCCCCTCTCTCTACCTCCCTGAGCGCATCCGGGGAGATACGGAGCAGGGCGATCTTGGCGCGATCCTGGAGGTCAAGGTCTTTTTCCTTGGCGATTATCTCCTTGAGGACGGGGATAGCTCGGGAGGCGAGTCTCTTATCCTTGACCAGGCTCAGCTTGAAGGCCGCATAATACCTGATCACGCGGTTGGAGCTTCCGAGCCTCGCCTCTATTTTTTCCCGGTGTTGCCTCTTCTCTCCCCTGTTGTAGAGGTCGTAGGCTAAATCAATAATCGAGGTCTCGGCCTCCTCGACCAGGCTGGCGTTTCTTTCCTTGCAGCGCAGATAATCTTCGTAGGCCGTTAGGGCTTCAGTTTGCTTCCCTCTCTGTTTGCCGAGGCACTTGGCGCGGTAAAAAATCGCCTGGCAGGCCAGGGGGCTCGAGGGATAATCCTGGAGGAACGCTTCCAGTTTTTTCTGGGCCTCTTCCCATTTCTCGTCAAACAGGAGAATCTTGGCCTCCTGGAAAAGCTTCTCTTCCGCAGAGGGCTGGGCGCCCCCCCGAACCCAGAAGAGGGCGGCCAACATTATTCCTAAAAATAAGGCAGTTTTTTTCACTTCAGACCTCGCTTTTCTGGAGTTCTTTTTTGAGCAATCTTATTTTTAAAAGAAGGCTTCTTTCTTCGATCAGGTTCTGGATCTCCTGGCGTTCGGCTTCAGTCAGCCCTTCGCTCACGCCAGCCAGCTCGTAGAAAAGAAGCTCGATCTGGTCACAGATTTCTTTGGCCTTGGCCATCTGGTCTTTCTCCAACTGGGGGTTGAGGAATTTCTTCTTTGAGAGAAGTTCTCTCGCTTTCGCCGCGGCTGCTTCGTCCAGCCGGAATTTTCCGTCCGCTGCGGATGATTGGGCGAACTCAAGAAGCACGGCCTGACTTTTTTCCAGGTAATCCAGCGTCTCCCGTCTGGCAATCTCCAGGTCCACCCGGTCGAGAAACTCCCTGGAAGCGAAAAAAGACGCGACTCCCCTGCTTTCCGACGGCCGTCCCCTGAAAACGATCCAGGCAGCCACAGCGCCGACCAGAATCCCCAACAGAAGTCCGGATAGGACAGGCCTGAGGCTGGGCGCGAAGCACCGGAATTTCTCACGCCGCGGGAGAGCCCCGGGCCGCGCCTTTTTATCCATGACCGTAGCGACGATCTTCTCCGAAGTCTTCTCCCAGTCGATGGAAGCCAGAGCTTTAGCGAACTCGGGCTTTAACGCATCAGCGCTCTCGAGCGTCCTCTGGAGAAGCTGGAGCTCAGCGCGGCAGGAGGGACAGCCTTCAAGATGGCTCTCCAGCCGCTCCCTGATGCCGTTCTCCAGCTCTTGGCTTAGATAAGCCACCAGGCTTTTTCTTGATCGTCGGCATTCGCTCATGGCTGCATCCCCAATTGCGGGCTCAGCAATTTTTTCATATTCTGGACCGCCTTGAAATGGAGAGATTTAACCGTCCCCGTAGAGATACGGAGGATTTCGGCGATCTCCTTGTACTGAAGCCCGTTGTAGTGTTTCATCACAAATACAAGCCGTTGCCTTTCCCCAAGCTTATCAAGGCATCGGGAAAGGGCTTGACGCAAATCTAAATTCAAGCCGGGCGATGACGTCGCCCCGGCAGCCGGATCGAGCTCGTCAACGCACTTCTCGACCTCCATCTCCCGGCGCCGGCTGAAGTGTTTCCGGTAATAGTCGATGGACAAGTTTTTGGCCATCTGGAGCAGCCAGGCCTGGAAGTTTCCTTCTCTGTCGAAAGTGTCGAATTTCTGATAGAGTCTCATGAAGGTCTCCTGAACTATGTCGAGAGCGTCTTCGCGGTTCCGGAGGAAAGAATAGGCCAGATGAAAAACCTTTTGCTGGTAGAGGCGGACAATGCTCTTGAAGGCGTCCCTGTCGCCCTCCCTGGCTTTTTCGAGAAGAATCCAGAGGTCTTCATGCGTCGTCCCTTTTATCCTGTCCATGCGTGGCGCTTTGTTCCCGGCCGCTCGAAGCCCCTTCCCGTCTCATTCGAGCCAGATCAGCACTCTATTCTGTTCATCCTCAACCTGAACGAGAAGGCCCGGCCCGACGCCCGAGAGGTCTTCAATTGAACGCCAGTCCACCTTGTAGCGACGTTCGAATTTGAACTCGTCCTTCCCCTCGGCGGCTTCAGCGCCCGCTTCGAGGCAGGCCTCGACGATCCACATCGGCACACTCAGCTTGACGAGCTTGTCGGAAGAGCTGTCGTGGACGAGCAGGTGGAGCCTGTGCGGCCGGCCTTCCCGGTGGGGAAAACTCCGGTGGATCTTCTCGATCCGGGCCTGAGCTTTTTCAAAATAGGGGCCTGCATCACGGATATTCCCAACGATTCGTATGCCGACGCAACCGCTCAACCCTGCCATCAAGGCAAGAGCCGCCACTGCTTGCCAGGGGATTGTTCTTTTCGTCATGGCGCTCCTCATTTAGCCTGGACTATTCACAAAATGATACGATAAAACGCCCCCTCCCCTGGCGGGAGGGG
>JBBILQ010000110.1:0-4502 GCA_037444845.1 Candidatus Aminicenantota bacterium
TCGCTCAGCGACGAGATCCGGGAAGAGCTGAGGAAAAAAGGAAAGGCAATCACCCGGGACAGCCTGATTGCCATGGGAAACTCTCTCCGCCGCAGATACGGACCGGACATCCTGGCCAGACGGGTTGCGAAAAAGGCCAAAGGGAAAGCGGTCATCGACAGCATTCGCAACCTCAGCGAGGCCGCTTGCCTCCGCAGGCAGGGAGGGTTTGTCCTTGTCGCGGTCGACGCGCCGGTCGAGTTAAGGTACAAGAGAGTCAGGCGGCGCGGACGGCTGGAATCAGCCGCAACGCTCGAGGAATTCATGGCCAAAGAGAAAAAAGAGATGGCCGGCGGCAAAGCCGAGCAGCAGCTCAGCCGGGTCATGGCTGAGGCTGATTTTGCCATCACGAACGACGGGTCGCTGGCTTCCCTGCGCCGGAAAGTCGAGGCACTCCTATGAAACCAAAACGCATTTCCAAAGACGACTATTATTTGGGCATCGCGAAGGAAGTCGCGCGGCGAAGCACCTGCTTCCGGCGGTCGATCGGCGCCATCATCGTCCGGGACGACCAGATCATCTCGACCGGATACGCAGGCGCGCCCCGGAAGACAAAGGACAGCTTCGAACACGGGTTCTGCCTCCGCGACAGGCTGGGAATCCCTCACGGCGAGCGCTACGAGATCTGCCGGAGCGTCCACGCCGAGCAGAACGCCATCATCAACGCCGCCCGGGCCGGGGTCAGCCTCCTGGGCGGAAACATGTACGTCTACGGCAGCATCTACGAAAGCGGCCAGCCCATCAACGCTTTCCCCTGCTTTATCTGCAAAAAAATGATCATCAACGCCGGCCTCGACCGCATCGTCTGCTCGACTGCCTCAGGAAAAAAGAAGGTCTTCCGCGTCAAACGCTGGGCCGAAGACTGGACCAGCGGCGATATTCTCGATGACAAACACCAGTACGGGTGAGTAGAAGTGAAAACGACAATCCTTATTATTCCGATATTAACTATAGGAATATTAACCATTGGCTGTCTCTTCTCAGCCCAGGAGACTCAGGCTCCGGCCAGAGCAAGCCTTCTCAAGCTCCTGGAGATCACTCCGCCCCCCGAATCCATCGATTACGTCCAGAACAAGACAGAGTTCCAGCTCCACACGCTCCTCACCGAACAGCGGCATCCCAAGACCTGGAACCTGAGCGAGCGCGTCGAGAAGGATATCGCCGACGGGTTGAAAATGCTTTTCTCAGTGGACGAGGACATCGTCACGCGCCTGCGCTCTCTCTCCGCCGAGCCAGAGGCGATTGAATCGCTCGTCCAGGCGCTCGAGGACGCCGTCCTCTCCGGCCGCCACGTTTATATCTACGGCTGCGGCGCCACCGGGCGCTTAGCCAAACAGATGGAAAGCTCTTTCTGGCGGCCCTTCTGGAGGCGCCTCAAGGCTGACCAGAAAATCTGGCCCAAACTCCAACCCCATCTCGCCGGAATAGAGGACAGGCTCACCGGTGAGATGACCGGCGCAGACCGGGCTTTGATCAGTTCTCTTGAAGGCTTCGAAGACCTTCAGCTCATCGGCCGGCTTCAACTCACTGACCGGGGAATAAAAAAGGGAGACGTCGTCATCTGTGTCACCGAAGGCGGCGAGACGTCCTCGGTCATCGGGACGATCCTGGCCGCGCTCGACCAATGGAAGGAGGACTCGCTTTATGACCCGGCAGAAACCCGCCGGAAGCTTTATTTTGTTTACAATAACCCCGACGACAGGCTCCTCCCGTTCCTCCGCAGCCGTCTCGTCCTCGAAGAGCCGGGCATCACTAAAATCAACCTGACGACCGGCCCCCAGGCCATCACCGGCTCCACCCGGATGCAGGCCACGACCGTCGAAACGTTCGTCATCGGGCAGGCTCTCCAAGAAGCGGCTCTTCGCGTCCTCAAAAGATATCTCTCTAAAAAGGAGCTGGCCCGTCTCGGGTTCGAGCATCCACTCCCGCTTGTGGACAGGCTAAAGGCGTTCTCTGCGATCCTGGCTGAAGTGAGGAAAAACATCCCGGCCATCGCGCGCTTTACGGAACTCGAAGCGGCGACCTACAAGGAAGGCTCTTTCTCCACGTATTTCGCGGACAAGGCTCTGATCACCGTCTTTATCGACAGCACCGAAAGGAGCCCGACGTTCCGCCTCTTTCCGCTCGACACGACAAAAGAACCCAGAAGAAAATGCTGGATTCAGGTGTGGACGCCGGCCGCAAGCCTGCCTGAAGCGTGGCAGGCTTTTCTGGGCCGGCCTTTCCGGGGGTTGGCCGCCTCTTTCTACCAGAAACATTTCGAGGAAGAAATTGACGATCCCTACCTTAGGGCGGCTGCGCTCGAAAGCCTGAAGAAAGCGGGCGACGACCAGCAGTCCCTGTACGATTTTTCCTTTGCAGAAAACAACATCAACAGGCGTGGCCCGAAAAAAGGCGACCTGGGTGTGATGATCCTGTTCTCACCTGAGGAGGAAGAGCTCAAAAGAGAGGATTCTCTTTTCCGCCGCTTTGCCGACCTTCATCTTGGAAGCGGCGCCAACCTCGCCCTCATCGTCGCCGGAAAAAGTCCGGCCGAAACGATCGACAGGCTCATCCCGGGAGCCACAGGACCTTATGTTTCGCTTTCTCTATCCGATAAAAACGACCCCTTCGGCATCAACCGCCACATCGGGCTGAAAATTCTCCTCAACGCCCACTCCACAGCAGTCATGACCCGGCTGGGCAAGGTCATCGGCAACACGATGACCAACGTCAGCCCGAGCAACCTAAAGCTCGTCGGCCGGGCCACTTATCTTATTCAATCGCATGTCAACGACGTCTTGAGCCGGCCGGCCTGGGTGAGCCGGCACGGCACCCGCGAGCCCATCTCATACGGCGAAGCCAACGCTGTCCTTTTTGACGCCATAAGCTTCATGAAAGAAAAAAAGGAGGCCGGCCAGACGGCTGAGGTGGCCTTGTCCATCATCCGCATCCTGGAATCCCTTCGCCAGAACAGGGGCGTCTCCCAGGAGGAAGCCTTAAACCTCGTTACGGCTGTCGGCTTGAGCCGGTATCTTGCTTCACTAACGTAAAGCCGTAAACAAAAATATGATTATTGATGGCCTCTGAGAAGGGCGTTGAGTTTTTTGCTATTTGATACGCGTCCATTGATATGTTAACCTCAACTGTCATCCTCCGGCGAGGGCTTATCTGAAGAAGACCCTCGTTGCCGGAAGAGACGAACAAAATGAACGTTTAAGAGAGGTGAAGGATGAAAAAGCAGAGATTGGGCGTTGGGCTCATCGGCGGCGGCTTCGTCGCCAGGTTCCATATCCGGGCCTGGGTCGGAGTCCGCGACGCTGATATTTTGGGGATTGTGGACAAAGACAAGAAAACGGCTGAGGAGGCGGCGGGGCTGGCCAGGAAATTGAAGGTGGGTGAGGCAAGAGCTTACGGCTCGGTCACCGAGATGGTAACCGACCCGGCGATCGACGCCGTCTGGATCTGCTCTCCGAATTTCACCCGGGTTGAAGTCATGGAGGAAATCGTCCACGCTCTCGAGAAAGGGAAAGGCGAGCTTTTGGGCGTCTGCTGCGAGAAGCCGCTCGGCCGGAACGCCAAAGAGGCCCGGCAGATGCTGAAACTCGCCGGGAGGGTCAAACTCCTCGACGGCTACCTTGAAAACCAGGTCTTCGCCCCATCGGTCGTAAGGGGGAAGCAGATTATCTGGACCAGAGGCGCGGCTCTATCCGGCCGGCCGTACCTGGCCCGGGCTGCCGAGGAGCACAGCGGCCCGCACATGCCCTGGTTCTGGGAAGGCAGCCTTCAGGGTGGCGGTGTGCTCAACGACATGATGTGTCACTCAGTCGAGGTAGCGAGGTTTATGCTGACTCCGCCGGGGGCTGACCGCAGCGCTCTCACACCGGTTAAAGTGACCGCCTACGCTTCCTGTCTCAAGTGGCAGACCCCGGAATACGCCAGGGCCCTCTGGCAGCAGAGCGGCGGAAAGACCGACTACCTCAAGCGTCCGGCCGAGGATTTCGCCCGGTCGCTCGTCGAATACCGCGATGAGAAAGGGCAGGCCGTCGTTGTCGAGACAACCACGTCCTGGTGTTATGTCGGCGCCGGACTCCGGCTGAGCATGGAGCTTCTCGGCCCGGAATACGCCCTTCAGATTAACACCCTGGATACCGACCTCAAGGTCTTCTTCAGCCGCAAAGTCAAAGGCAAAGCCGGCGAGGACCTGGTGGAAAAACAGAACGCCGAGATCGGGCTGATGCCAGTGGTCAGCGATGAGGAAAACGGATACGGCTACACGGCGGAAGACCGGCATATGGTCCAGTCGTTTCTCAAGGGAGTCCGGCCGAGCGAGAATTTCACCGACGGGATTAACGTCACTGAGCTCCTCATGACCGCTTACATGAGCATCGAGAAAGAAAAATCCCTTCCTTTCCCGCCTCCCGGTCTGGCGAACTTTGTCCCCGCTGTGGCCAAGGGGACGTGGAATCCCAAGAAGTGACGGG
>JBBILQ010000111.1:0-4485 GCA_037444845.1 Candidatus Aminicenantota bacterium
CCCCCCAGGGGAGGGGCCTGCTTTCTGGCATAATTTGTGAATAGGTCAGGTTAGAATCTTGACAAAACTTTGGCTATAATTGCTTCGCTATGTTTTTGAGAAATCCTATCGTTGAAAGGGGATTTATATGAATTCTAAATTCTATCTCGTCGAGGACATCCCTCGACGCAAGTTTCTTGAATTGAGCCTCAAGGGAGGGCTGGCCCTAACTTCGACGCCTGCTCTCCTGCGCGGCCTTTGGGCTCGGGAGGCGCCTGCCAGACCAGCGCTTGCGTTCGAGGACCTGAACAAGGTCATTCGCCACGGTCTGAGCAAAGGTGGCGAATTCGGTGAAGTCTACGTCGAGCACCGGACCTCCCGGAGCATCCTGCTTGAGGAAGGGAAATTCAAGAGCGCTGTCTTCGGTATCAGCCAGGGCGCTGGCGTGCGCGTCATCTCGGGCGATAAGACCGGTTACGCCTACACGGACGAGATTACTCAGGAAAAACTCCTCCGGGCTGCTGACGTCGCGTCCTATGTTACGCGTGGAGGAAAAACAGTAAAGCCTGTGGACGTAAAGGAAGAGAAAAGACCTTCCTACATCAAGGCCAAAGTCCCGCTCCAGAAGGTGGCGGACGAAAAGCGCCTCGAGATCATGAAGCGGGCCCACGACGCCGCCCTCGGTTATGACAGCCGGATCAAGATGGCTTCTGTCGATTACTATGATGAAGTCCGGAGCCGCATCATCGCCAATAGCGAGGGGCTCTATGTGAGCGACGAGCTGCCGCTTATCTTTTTCGTCATCCAGACGCTCGGCGTCGGCAACAACACGTCCCACATGGGAAGGGAGCGCGTCAGCCGGCGCTCGGGCATCGAGCTCTTCGATGACGTGAAGCCAGAAGACATGGCCAGGGCCTGTGCGAGAGAGTCCATCGCCATGCTCGAAGCCAAGGACGCGCCGGCCGGGAAGATGGATGTGGTCATGCAGAACGGCTGGGGCGGCGTGCTCGTCCATGAAGCGGTCGGCCATCCCCTCGAGGCTGACAACATCGCCAAAGAGATCGGCGTTTTTGTCGGCAAGTTAAGGAAAAAAGTGGCGAGCGATGTCTTCACGATGGTGGACGACGGCACTCTTCCCTGCTTCCGGGGAACGACGAATTTCGACGACGAAGGAACCGAAATGAAGCGCAACGTCCTGATCAAAGACGGCGTCCTCCTCAAGTTCATGACCGATATCCTCTCGGCCAAGAAGCTCAATGCGGAGCGAACGGGAAACGGCCGCCGCGAGAGCTTCCGGTACATTCCCATCCCGCGGATGACCAACACGTTTATCGACCGAGGCAAAGACAAACCGGCAGATATTCTGGCTTCGACCAAAAGCGGCCTCTACGTCCAGAGTTTGAGCGGCGGCAGCGTTAACTCGACGACGGGCATGTTTAACTTCACGTGCCGGGAAGCTTATCTCATCGAGGACGGGAAGAAGACAATACCGGTCAAGGGCGCGACCCTGGTAGGCAACTGCCTCGACATCATCCAGGGGATCGATGCGGTTGGCGATGACCTTGATTTTGGCCCCGGCATCTGCGGCAAAGGCCAGGCCGCGGAGGTTACGGCCGGACAGCCGACGGTCCGGATCCGGGGCATCAACGTCGGAGGGACAAGAGCCCGGTGAACCGCGAGGGCTGAAAATTGGAGAAAACCATGGATTACAGAGCATTAGCTGAAAAATTGGTGAAGAAATGCCTCAAAAAGGGAGCTGACGAGGCCGAAGTGTATATCGAGAACGGCCGGAATCTAAGAATCGGTGTGCGCAACGGCGAGGTCGAGACCGTCCAGGAAGCGGCCAGCTACGGCGTGGGGTTCAGAGTGTTTATCAAGGGCAGGATGGCCTTTTCGAGCTCGAACGACCTTGGCGAGAAAGCCCTGGACGATGCGTTGGGCCGTGCCATCGAGTTTGCCGGGGCGACGACACCCGACCCGGCCAACGTCCTCCCTGATGACAGAGGAATAACCAACGTAGAAGGGCTTTACGATCCGCAGATCAGCCAGGTTCCGATGGAGGAGAAAATCGAGCTGGCGAAAAAGGCGGAGAGCTTGGCAATGAAAGACCCGAGGATCACGAAAAGCGCAGGGGCGAGTTACAGCGAAGGGGAAGAGGAAATTTTTATCGCCAACTCAAACGGCCTGGTTAAGAGCTACAAGGCGTCTGGTTGTGGATACGGCGTCTATGTCGTGGCGGAGAAGGGAGACCAGAAATCCTCGGGAGGAGAGTCCTGCCAGAGGCGTTATTACGGGGATCTCCAGCCAGCCGAAGAAATTGCGGCCAAGGCAGCGCGCGACGCCTATTCGATGTTGGACCCCCGGCCGGTCAATACGCAAAAAACAGCCGTTATCTTCGACCGCGATGTGGCCTACGCCCTGTTAGGAGGAATATTGGCCGCTGTGAACGGAGAGCGGGTCCTGCAGGGCGCGAGTTTCCTCGGGAAAAGGATGGGCCAGAAAATTGCCTCGGAACTCGTCACGCTCATTGACGACGGGGCCCGCGAGAAAGGACTCGGCAGCAAGCCGTTCGACGGCGAGGGCGTGCCGACACAGAAAAAGGTCATCGTAGACAAAGGCTTCCTCAGAGGGTTCATGTACAACACGATCGTAGCCAAGAGGGCAGGAGTCCAGAGCACAGGCAATGCCTCGCGAGGACGGTTCTCCAGCCTCCCGGGCATAGGGCCCCATAATTTTTATATGGTAACAGGAGAGGCATCTCCAGGGGACATCATCGAGGCGACCAGGGTCGGGTTTCTCGTGAAGGAAGTGACAGGTTACGGGATCAACCCCGTCAACGGCAATTTCAGCGGCGGGGCCGCCGGGTTCTGGATTGAGGACGGCGCGATCGCCTATCCGGTAAGGGGACTGACCATTGCAGGCACTGCCGACGAGATGCTCAACGGGATCGACATGCTCGCAAACGACCTCGACCTCAACCGGACGCTGACGGCTCCGACCTTCCGGATCAAACTTCTTCAGATCGGCGGCGAGTAACCTGAGTAATAAAACGGATGATCAGGCTTTTCTTGATCCCAGGGAATAGGCGATGCTGGCCTTGGGGCCGGCTCGCGGCTTTATCTGGCCCGGCAGTCAGCTCCAATTTTGGGGATTATCATTTCGAGCGGCGGGCGAGCGGAAGAACTCGAATTCATTTCCGGACGGTTCCCGCAGCCAAAACCAGCGTAGATGAGAAACTCAGCCGCCCTGCCTGCTATTTCGAGATTCTTTATGTTGGCTCGCGCTTGGGCTTGGCGCGCAGTTGTTTTGCGACCTCAACAGTGGTGGCGACTTGACCTTCAAATAAATCGGGAGCGACAGCGACGAAGCCTTCCTTGGCTAGCAGGTACAAGTGTTTGTTGGGCGGTTTTTGTTGAACTCAGTAGCCAGTGTATTTTCCTTTACGGGACTTCGAGCGACAATGTGAAATGGGCGCCGAACACTCTGGGTTGCCACGTCACGACTGAACAAAGAGCAACGCATACGAGAAGAAGATCACCACATCCGGAACGAAATGAATACACCAAGGCCATAGGAAGCCCTTGGTCTCCAGCATGGCTTTGCCTAGCAACCAAGCCAGGAAGCCGACCATAAGAAAGCCGAGCAGGCCAGGTGGCGAGCCGTACAGCCAGTGCCCCAGCCCGAAGTAGACCACAGTCAGGAGCAGCGTGTGAGTCTTGCCGATGGTCTCGTGCAGGGTGGAAAGCAATGAACAGCGGTAATAGGCCTCCTCGGTGAAGGCGTTGACCGCCGCCAGGAGCAGGGCGATTGGCAGGAGCGGCAAGGCCCTTAGGAAGTTCTCGCCCGAAGGAGCGATGCCGAGGATAGTCGGGATGGCAACAGCGAGCGCGGCGACCGCGGCAAAGATCCAACCGAAGGCCTTCCAAGACTCACCCGCCTTGATCCCCAGCCAGCGGATCGGTTCAATCGGGGCGTCCATCTGACCCTTGACGAAGAAAAAGGCCCTGCGGTCACGCTTCATCAACCACAAGGCAGCAAGCACCAACAGGGCAACGATGATGTCGAGGACAAAAACAGCTGCATAGCCAGTGAAGAACGATACTCCCACATAGTTGAAACTGCTTTGGAACCAGTCCGTCTTGCGAACCAGGTCGGTCAGGCTGAGGGACATAAAGAGCACCAGAAAGACCACGGCGTACTGCCAGAGCGGGCGCACGGCTTTCCAGGCCAGGGTTAGCACGAGGAAGGCGGCCAGAAATCCGGCTTTCGCCCATAGCATCCAGGGGGGGATCGTGCCACCCAGAGTCGTGACGAGAATGTCGGGCAGGTCGGAGACAACAAGCATGACTGCCCAAGCGGTCAAGATCATAGTCCGTCTTGCAGTAAGGTTATTTTTCACACTCTTATCTCCAACGCGTGTTGACAGAATAGTTACTGGCGACTTCAAACCGCCCAACGATGGAAATCAGCGGGGGCTGTAAGCCATCCGCTGGAGTGATTTGTTGG
>JBBILQ010000112.1:0-4464 GCA_037444845.1 Candidatus Aminicenantota bacterium
TTACGAAGGCCTTCGGCAAGGATAGAATACGGACTTTCTGGCGTCAAAAAGCTGCCCTCTTCGTCCTGACCTTGATTTCTTTGCGGAGAAATCCATTTGAAAGTGATGATATATTTCAACCCAGCCATCAGGCTTGTTTTCGGTTTCTTGCCGGCGCCGAATTCCGGCCGGCTGAGAAGGTTGAGCTTCCGCGCCACCCGCTCAGAAAGCGACTTACTCTTGAGGAGCCTGAGCTGGGTGTTATAGGCCCTTAGGTCCTGGACGACGCGCGGCTCATAGCCTAACGTCTCGTCGATACTCAGAATTCGTGAGGATTCCTCCTCGATGAGAAGAGTCGCGGTCGATTTATACTGAGGAGTGGCGGTAAACGACAGGATTCCCGTAAGGAGAATGACGGCCCCGGCGAAAGTGATCGCGACCCACTTCCGGCGGACGATGACCCGCCAGTAATCCATCAAATCAATTTCCTTCAACTTTTGTTCTTTGTCCATCTTTTTTCCTCTGTTATTCCATGACTTTTCCTTTTATGTCATTGCGAGGCTTCTTAGCCGAAGCAATCTCCCCGTGTCATTGCGAGGCCTCTTGGCCGAAGCAATCTCACCCCAGTCATTGCGAGAGTCTTTGACCGAAGCAATCTCACGCTAAAATTCATGCGTCAGAAAAACGCCGAACATAAGCCTATTAGAGTCCCACAAATCATAACTCGAATTCCTCTGGGAGTAAACAGCCGAGAACCCAAGGCCCGTGTTCCTCAGGATTCTGAAAACAACCCCCGCGGAATGGCCTTTATAGATATCGTTTCTGTCTACTTCTTGCCGAGTTCCATCCGGCAACACAATAGTCGTCGCCTCAGGATACCTTCCTCCCCCATAAGAAAAATCATAATCCAGGCGGATGAGCGAGGAAAGATAAAAAGACAGGCCAGCGCCGTAGTTATTGCTAACGTAAAAGAAAGAGCTTCCGTAAGAAAACGGAATATCCCTGATGTATCGCACGCGCACATTTAGTCGGCCGAGTCTTAATTCAACGCTCGTGTTCCCCACCGGTCCCGAGAAGCCTTTTAGCTCTTTATCCCTCGGAATAAGCTTCCTGTAACCTAACGAAAGTGTCCCCCTTGCCCTTCCTGTAATCGGAAATGCAATGCCGGCATTTGTCTGATAGGCATAAGAATCTCTGAAACTTCCCTCGACGTTACTAAATCGATAATCTATGTAGCCAAAATTGATAAAAAACGAGCTATCCGTGAACACAGGATAATAAAAATCTACCCGGCCCTCTCTTTCTTCCCTGTCCAAGGCGCTCGACAGAGGGACATCGCTTCCTTCTAAAGTTACATCCTCATACGATAACTTTCGGATTGAGCCAGAAAAAACAAGCGAGCTCCCCCTTATCGTTTCCAGGGAAATGCTTCCGCTCGAGCTCCTCACCTCCTGAAAGATCCTCCTGTCGATCTCCATAAACTGCCGGAATTTTGTCCTGCTCACTCCATGGGATCCAGAAGCCACAAATCGATTTAAAAGAAGCATCCGCATCCCCGCTGAATAACTGTTATTGAAAGCGCGCTCTTTATCTAAATCAAAAAAATACTCATACTGAGGCGTATCAGAAAAAGACAGAAGCAGCCAATCGCGGAAGGGAAGATAAACGTTTATCGGAAACGACACAGACGCTGTGTAATCAGCTATCGCTGGGCGACCGCCGTATGTCCCGTAAATGTTGTCATCATATCCCGCGTTTAACTGAAGGCTCGGCCATATCCTGAAAGGCCCCAGGCTCCATGTTGCCCGCGTTCTTATGGAATCAAGCTGCGCTCGAAACGTCTGATAAACCTGCGCCCTCGCCGAATGGACAAATAAAAAAATAATGAACGTTGCAGCGACTTGCCGCAATAATAAAGCGACGATTTTTCGGTGGCTACGGAAATTCATAGAACCGGAACTCAAACTGCCTGACAATGATTCCCTTTTGCTTGCACAGTTCGATCAACTTGCTAATCCTGTTCCTGGCGATCTTGCCCGTTGAAATGATAATTTCCCGGATCTCATTCTTGCTCAGGATATTTTCCAGCTCATCCAGAGAACCCAGGATGGGGCAGCCGTGAATGGATTTCCCCTTTTTGGCCGGATCATCGTCTAAGTAGCCAACAGGGTTCACCCGATAATCGCCGTTGTGTCTGATCTCCTTTAACACGGTGGAGCCTTTATACCCCGCTCCGTAGATGAGGATTTTCTTTCCCCGCCTGCTATAGCCCTTCTTGTAATAGCTGGCTAAAATGCGGTATGAAAACCGGATCCCTCCAGCCAGAGTCAGGAGGATGTAGAAATCCAGGACAAAAAAAGCCAGCCCACCAAACCTGTCTTTCCCGAAGACAAGCTCCATCCCCAGCCAAGATACAAGGGAAGAGAAAAATACCGCGGCGAGGATGCCGACCATTTCCTCCAGGCTGGGATAATTCCACGACTTCTTGTAAACTCCCGTCAGGTAGAAAATCACGATTTTAATCAAAAGAAGAAGCGGTAGCGAGGTGATATAAAGCTCCTTCGTCTCTCCCCCGAATCCCCGGAAAATGAGCGTCAGGCAAAGGTAAGATGAAAAAGAAATCATCCCCAGGTCAAAAAAGGTATGGAAAATCCGGCTGTTGATTACAGGAAAACTGAAAACAGGCATGAGGAGCCCGTTTTCCAGGATCTTGAACTCATCGTATTTAAGCCGGCGAATCCCGATAAAAACAGCCAAAACCACAGCGCCTAAAAAGACAACCCAGTTAACGTTTCTTACGACCATACTCAAGAAAGCCAGAAGGCACAGGCTAACACAGACGCCATAAAGGAAAGTCACGGCTTTCCTCTGGGAAAACCCGAGCTTTAGGAGACGGTGGTGGATGTGGTCTCTATCCGCCTTGAAAAGAGAAATCCCGCGGAAATAAAGCACCCGGACTTTCCCGTTTTTTGTCTGATAATCGATGAGGTGAATTGACCGCATGAATCTCCGAATCATGGAAAGAAGAGTCTCCATGATCGGAAGCCCCAGAGCCAGGACCGGCGCTAAGACTGCAACCAAGGTGGCTCCTTTGGAAGAGCCCTGAATGGAAAAAACAGCCAGAAGAAATCCCAGAAGCAAACTCCCCGAATCCCCAAGGAAGATTTTAGCCGGGTAGAAATTGTACCGGATGAAGCCAAGGGCGCTTCCGGCCAGGGCAATCGAAGCCACGCCCACCCCGATATTTTGATTGAAATAAGATAGACCGAATATGGTTAAGGCCACGATGATCGAGGTCCCGGCCGCCAACCCATCCAGCCCATCCACAAGGTTGAGCGCATTGGCAATCAAAACCAGCCAGAAAATCGTGAAAGGAACCGAAAGGAAGCCGAGTTTGATCAGGCTTCCAGTGAACGGGTTGGCGATCGCCTCAATGCCGAAACCGAAGAGCACAATGATGGTGCCGGCAATGACCTGGAGGAGGAGCTTAACCCAGGGCTGAAGACGCTTTACATCGTCAAAAATCCCGAAAGCGAGGATAAAAACCTGGCAGATAAAAAGCGCTTCCCACCGCGACAGGATAGTTTCCTTGAGCAATGTGTTATCGAAAAAGAGGGTGAGCACAATGGCCAGGTTAAACGAAAGAAAGATGACTAACCCGCCGAGAAGGGGGATGGGCTGCTTGTGGACCTTTCTTTCCAAGGGGAGGTCAAGAACCTTAGCCCAGCGGGCAAAAGAGCGGACGAGGGGCGTGAGGAGAAGCGAGAGTCCGGCGGCAATAGCGAAAGAGAGGAAATACTTAATCATCTTGGTGACTTGACCACATTTAAACTACGGAGAGATTTTTACTGCCCCGCTCTCCAGAATCTTTTCCTTTTGTTTATGTCTATTCGATGATTATCATAATCTAATATGCTCAGATCGCGGTTGACTTAGCTAAAATTCTTACGATTCTTTGGGCGGCTTCCCCATCCCAGTACCTGGGAATGCGGCGGCGCGGGATGCCGTTTTTAAGAATATCGAATGTTTTTTCTTTAATCCGTTCCGGGTCATTGCCGACGACGAAATTAGTTCCTTCCCGGACTGTCACAGGTCTTTCGGTGTTTTTTCGCAAGGTCAGGCAGGGAATGCCAAGGATCGTCGTCTCCTCCTGGATTCCCCCTGAATCCGTGAGGACAAGAGAGGCCTTGGACATCAGACAGAGAAAATCGAGATAGCCAAGCGGAGGAATGGCAAGCACACGTCGAGATAACTTTTTCATGATAAAATTATCAGAAATTTTTTCCCTAAAATTCATTGTGCCAAAATCGACATAGCTAACCAGGCAACTGAGCTTAAACTCTTGAAGCCGCCTTAGAGTCCTGGGATGTATAGGAAAGCCGACGGGAATTTGGGCCGCAATCTCGCTTAAGGCGCCAAAAATTTGCTGGAGGACCCCTTTATCATCGACGTTGGATGGCCGGTGAAGCGTGAGGAGGGCGTATT
>JBBILQ010000113.1:0-3718 GCA_037444845.1 Candidatus Aminicenantota bacterium
TAATTTAGGCTATAAATTGAGGCTTAGGCTTTGAGCCTAAATATGTGACAATTGACCATTTTTTGCCACAGATAACCGCCAACGCTTCCCTGAAAGTCTGGTCTGCAAAACTTGGCATAGAATTTGCTCTACTAAGGGCGAAGGAGAAACAACATGAAAAAAACGTTTGGTCGTGTAGTTTTGTTGACATTATTGCTTCCTGCTCTCGGCTTATCCCATTCCATCTCTGTCCGTGCAGGCTATTTTATTCCCCGAGCGAATAGCGACCTCTGGACGACTGAATTTGAGCAAATGACATTCAAAAAGGCAGATTACCAGAACACGACCCTGGGTTTTGTCTATGAATATTTTTGGACCCGAGAAATCAGCTTCACCTTCGGAGTAGAAGCCTATAACCAGAACAAGGTCGGTTCATACCGCGATTATGTTGGCTACAGCTTTGCTGAAGGCGATTTTGCTTTCCCGGCCGATTACGAGGGAGATTTTCTCATCAGCCACGTTTTCAACGTCTCCATCACTCCCATCCAGGCTTCTGTGAAGCTTGCGCCCCTTGGCCGCCGGTCTGGTTTTATCCCTTATGTCGGGGGAGGCCTGACAGTTTACATCTGGAGCGTCAGGATGCAGGGTGACGCGATTAATTTCGAAGATGACAGTTGGGTCTATGAGGACCCGGATTATGGAGAAATTCAGATATACCCCCTTATGCTTGTCGACGCCCGGGATGAGAATAAACTGGGCGTAGGTTATCAGGCTTTCGCCGGAATCATGATTCCGTTTGCCAAGCGGGTCGCTTTTGAAGCCGAGTTCAAGTACAACTTTGGCAAGGGATCGCTCGTGAACTTTGAGGGCTTTGAAAAATTCGACCTGGGCGGCTATCAGATTTCACTGGGCATCAACTACTGGTTCTGATTTCTTTCATCTCGACAGCCACTGTTTCTTTTCTCGAAACGGCAATTTTTAGCTCACCCCAACCTGACTCGGCTGCCCCATCAACACTGAGCTCACACTCGACAGATGGCTGCTGGAGGATGGCCTGGAAATCTCGGCCGACTTCAAAAAAATCGAGGACAAGAGGAAGGAAGACTTTTTTCTCGCCATTTCCCTCGATCGTATCGCCGCCTCTGAGCTGATCCTTGGCGACAGGCTTTCCTCCGAGCTTAAGCTCGTAAGTCATCCGGCCCAGAGTCAAGTCAAAGCTATTCGGGTTCTTCCAGCTAAAGACAAATCTAAATTCTGTCCCGCCCTGGCTGAGGTCTTTTATCTCGAGAGGGTGAAGCTCGACCTCCAGGCCTCTAAAAACGGGAAATTCTCCGGCAAACGCAAAGGGGACCCTTTCCTTGATCTTTTTGCCATTAGAGAACATCATCAGGCCGGTGATGTAAAACCCAATCCTGGACTCGTTTTCAATTCCTGGCACTGCCTCAAAAAGGAAAGAATACGTAACCTTTACGGGTAGAGAAATGAGAGTTTTGCCTTCGGCCGGGATAGAGATTGGCTCTTCAAGCGTCGTTTTGAGGCTGAAAAAATCCCTCTCCTGAATGACAACCCGATAATCGTATTGATCAAGATAGAGCGGAGAGGATGAAGAGTTGGCAATACGGATGTAAAAAAATAAATAGAGCCCTTGGGTTGTCATATCCCGGATTTCTTTCTTGTTCAAGGAAATAGTGATGTTCTTCTTTACGGCCGCGGGCTGGTAAGAAACTAGAAAAAAGAAAGCCAGCAATATCGACGTCCCTGGCCTGAGAGTTTCTGACCTCATTTTTGCGATTCTCAAGAGGCCTTATAGAATACACGAATAGCCATCGCAGGACAAGCCGAATCCACCAAAATGCCAGGGCTACGTCAAGATTAGTCCTAACTATTTGGTATCAATAAAGAAAAAAAAGGGTTCATCCGGCTTTTTAATGGGTCCATGATGACTTACAATGACTCCAAGGAGAATTGGAGTCATGCAAGATATAGAGCTTTATCGCTATCTTTTGGGTCTTGAGAGTCCTTGGACGGTGGAACGGGTCAAACTTGATATCATCGGCCAGAGCGTCGATATCTGGGCAACCCACGCTGAAGGATTGCGTTGGGCCTGCCCCGAGTGCGGGGCGTCGATGCCGCTCTATGACCATGCCCCGGAACGGACGTGGCGCCACCTGGACAGCTGTCAATTCAAGACGTTTTTGCATGCCCGGCCGCCGCGGGTCAACTGCAAGGATCACGGGGTCCTGCAGGTGCGATTGCCTTGGGCGGATGAAAAGGCCCGATTTACGGCGTTGTTCGAGCGGCTGGCCATAGATGTCCTTCGCATCTGCGATGTGAAGGGCGCGACCGCCATCTTGAGGGTCAGCTGGGATGAAGCCTGGCATATCATGGAACGGGCCGTTTCTCGGGGTCTGAAGAGGAAAAAGAAACGGATACCCAAGACGATCGGTGTGGATGAGAAGTCGGTGGGCAAAGGGCACGACTACATCACTCTGGTCAACGATGTGGACCGAGCGACGGTGGACTATATCGGAGACGACCGGAAGCAGGAGAGCCTGGACGGCTATTTTGCCCGTTTCTCGGAGAAGAAAAGAGAGAAGATCAAGGCTATCGCCGTGGACATCTGGGATCCTTATCTGGCCTCGATCCGGAATCATGTCCCCGAGGCCGAGGAGAAGATCGTCTTCGACCGTTATCACTTGATGACGCACATGATCAAGGCGGTGGATGAGGTCCGTAAGGAAGAACATCGGGAACTTAAGCGAGCGGAGGACGAGACACTGACCGGCTCGAAGTATCTTTGGCTGTACTCGAAGGAGAACGTTCCCGACAAGCACAAGAGCCGGTTGAGGAGTCTGAGCCGGCAGGACTTGAAGACGGCCCGGGCGTGGGCCATTAAGGAGAGTTTTCGCGAGCTTTGGGGCTTTAGGCGCTTGGCCTGGGCGATGCGGCATTTTACAGCCTGGTATTTCTGGGCGACGCATTCGAGACTGGAACCGGTGATCGAGAAGGCACGGATGTTCCGGAAGTACTTGTCCCAGATTCTGACGTACTTCAAGCACCGGATCACCAATGCGGTGAGCGAAAGGCTCAATTCCAAGATCCAGACGATCAAGAAGATGGCCTACGGCTTCCGGAACCGCGAGAACTTCAAGATCGCGATTTATTTCCATTGCGGGGGCTTAGACCTTTATCCTGTTACCCATTAAAATGTCTGATGAACCAAAAATTAATATCAAGTGGTAACCTGTTATTCTCGGTTGAATAATAAATCCCCATTTTTCAAAAAGCAGATTACCATAGAAAAAGAAAGCAAAATTTCATGTCCCACATTTTATGAGGGAAACTAACCGCCTTCTGATTTTTCCTGAAAATTTTCACTCTTCTTTGTTATCTGTCCACCCGCTCATTATCTGCGCATCTCACGCTGGATGCGGATTTGATTAAGGGGGGCATTTATCCGGCTTTAGATGGGGTCCAGTTTGGAAAGTCTGGCCGGGTTTATACGGCTGTTAATCCTGTCCAGAACTTCCCGCATCCCGGGATTAGGGCCGGCACTCGGCGGCTCATGCGCCTGTCTTTCCTGCTTATCGCTCAGGTCCTGAACTTCTATCTGCGCGCCTTCGTAGATAATATTAAGCTTCCCGATTCTGACAATGGACCGAACTCCTTCATCTATCGGATTGCCTTGAGCCCGAGTCTTCTCCGAATCGTATCTGAAAAAGGGAGCTGAACCTGTGAT
>JBBILQ010000114.1:0-11123 GCA_037444845.1 Candidatus Aminicenantota bacterium
CCACTGTACCCAGCTTGCCTGTACCTGGCTACTCACTACCCTGACGAGACACTAGTTGAGGAATGGCCTCTGATCGTTGACTCTCTTGTCCTGTTCCTCGTGAACCGAGGTGAGATCGCCCCCGAGCACTTCCGACCTGGACAAGAGGGCGGCATCTTCCACTCCAGAGAGGGTCTCTCCCGATTCCTCTCCCGGTACGACCGGCGCCTCCGAGCGCGGGTAACCCACAACCGGCTTGGGCAACGGCTTTCCTACAGGCAGTGTTTGGAGGCCCAGGCGAGACACCTCGCAGCCTACCTTCGCGGCGAGACGGCGACGTACGTGCCGTTCTGCACACGATGATGCGGATGGTGTCTTCTGACAAGGTGTTCCTGGTCATCGCGTACGACGTGGCGTCGGATAGGCGCCGTACCCGCTTGCACAAGAAACTGCGAAGCTACGGGACTCCAGTGCAGTACTCTCTCTTCGAGTGCCTACTGGATCGCGATGCGATAACTGAGGTGCGCACCATGGTGGAGCGAGAGGTCACCGCCAGCGAGGACTCCGTGCGGTACTACACCCTGTGCGAGGCCTATCGCCGCAGGATCGCCACCCTCAACGGCCGGGTGACCCTGCCGCGACAGACGATCGTGGTGTAGCGATCCGTGCAGGAGGTAGGATTGCCTGAATGTTTCAGACAAGTGACTACCGTGACGTCAAGACACGTCTCCACATCGCAGCTTCGCAGGAGGCGAGAGAATCATGAACCGGGGCACTCTGCTCCGAGGAGCGCGACGTCTGTCAACTACAGTTCCTATCAGGCACCGGGTGAGCAACGCCTGCAGACCGATGAATGCACTGGTCTAGGACTTGACTTGCGACGGATACGCGGTGCGCGATGGGCGTGCAGGGGCTGGGGATAACCTTGATGATTGCACAAGGCACTTCCGGGTGGCAAGGGAAGCGAACCACAGGGAGTGCTGTGTGAGCAGCCGGTAATCCTCTTCGGGGATGGAACCCCCTGCAGTCCCATCGCCGCCGCGATGTCGTGGCAAGACTCGGGCGCACTCGCCGCCCATACCCTTGGGGATGGAAACCGCGTGCGGATCGTATAGGAGCCGAAGTTCTGATTGCTGACGGAAAGGTTGTTCGGGGCATGGGACTTGTCTGCCTCCCCGGGGGTCGGTAGGATGATTCCGGGTTGTTCGGGATTGTGGCAGGGGGAGGCGGGCAGCGATGGCGGGCATAGACCTTGAGTTCGTTACCCCGGTCTGGACAGGGGACGCAAGCCGAAACGCTCGACGCGTGGTCGGAACGGGCCTTGTTGGGAGCTTGCGATGGTGGTACGAGGCCTTGGTCCGCGGCCTGGGTGGCTGGGCTTGTGACCCGACCGATGACGGTATTCGATGTCCACCCCGGGGCGCGGCGGTTTCTCCAGACTCCGTGCTTCTGTCTCTATGCCCGGCTTGTCAGCTCTTCGGCGCCACCGGATGGGCGAAGTCTTTCTCGATGGGGATCAGTGATGGCACGGCTCCAGGGTATCCACCTACTGGGCGAGAGCGGCAGACCACTACGGGGAGGCGTCTGAATCAGAAGGGGGATCCTTCGGCTTGGTACTTCCCCCAAGGCCGCATCGGTTCCGTGAGACTCGCGATAGATTCTCGCCGGCCGGATGACACCAGGACGGTTCGCATGCTCTTGGGGTTGCTGGACCTCATCCGTCGCAACGCGGCTCTGGGTGCGAAGACCAACCTGGGGTATGGCCTCTTCCAGTGGGAACATCCACCTGAAGCGATGCCATCGGCAGAGGAGTTCGTCGGGATGCTGACCTGCCGGGCGCAAGCAGGGCGGCGCGGGGAAGCGCACCGGTGGCCCGACGTGCGGGAGATGTTCTTCTCCGAGGTGGTCCTACAGAGAGCTTGGCAGCCCGCGGACTTCGCCAACTTCAAGTGCGGCCTGCGGGCTGCCTTCCGTGAGGGAGAGGTGATCAGCAGCATCGTGCCAGATGAACACGACCGCCGCCAGTTACGCCATTTCCTTTTGGGCACTACTGAGGATGATCCCCACCAGGCCAGCAAAATCAAGATGGCGCTACTCCCCGATCACCAAAAACTGCGGCTTTGGGGCTGGGTGCCCAACGATTTGCCTGGCGGTGCGGAGCGCGAGAAGGTGGTGCAGTTACTCCACCAGCGGGCCGAGTCTCAAGGAACGCTTGTGTGCTGGCGGGAATTTGATTCCACCACCAGGGACACTATCGGCCACTTCACCAATCCGGCTGCTTTCCTGCACAGTCTGATGGAGGGGTAGGATGAGTTATGAATGGCATGTGAATCTGGCGTTAAAGAGTGATTGGAGGAACCTTGTGCGAGAGGCTCGCGAGGAACTAGGAAAAGAGGTGGAGAAGAGGGGCAAGAGAAAGGTTCGCGACGAAGATGTGAGGAAAAGGGTGGCAGAGAAACTGATTGCGGGGGAGGGCCCTTTCGGCCTGGTTAGCGATCTGTATGCCCGTGTTGGCCTTCTAGCGCAGAGTCTGGGTGATACGGATTCTGAAGAATGGAACACCGAGTCTAAAGGTGTTTACACCGAGGTTCTTCTGGCGAATTGTTACACGCGCTACATAAAAGGTCAGGCGCGGAGTTTTGCCGACTTGTGCTTTGCCACCCCCGCATTGCAGGAATATGATCTCGTATGTTTGCCGGAGCACTCCTTTTTTCTCTTTGTCCCCTTCACCCTCGCTGCCCCCTACATCAGCAAAGATGACGAGCCTTTCTACGTTCACGAGAACCCACTCCGCAAGGACTGGGTGCTGCGAGTGCCGATGGTGGGTAGCACCTCCTGGAAAGGTTCTCTGCGCGCAGCTCTTCGGTGGACCTTGAGAACATGCGACGAGGATCCGCGGGTCGTTCGCCTACTGGGCAACCCCAAGGGCGAGCAAGAGGGCTTCCGTCGGGGGAGGGTGAGCTGCTTTCCCACCTTCTTCGATGCTCTCGAGGTAGAGGTCATCAACCCCCACGCCCGCAAGACCGGCGCCGGCACACTGCCCATCCACTTGGAGGCCGTCCCCAAAGGAGGGAAAGGGACGTTCGCCCTGCTGTACACGCCCACGGTCCCGGACGATCCCGCAGGGCCTCTGCCTGCGTGGGAGGAGGTTCTGCTCGATCTGGAGCTGGTGGGGCAGGCTGTCTACGCGTTGCTGGCAGAGCGGGGTTGGGGGGCCAAGACAGCCAGCGGGATGGGCCGGGCTGAGGAAGGCATCCCCGGGGCCTACCTGCTGGTCCATCGCTGGATCGAGGTTCCGCCAGAGTCGCCCCCGTCCCCTCTCTCCGAACCGCCGCCGAAGGTCTTCCGGCCGGACAGTCGCGAGTTCGTGGACGAGTCTGGGCGCTGGCCCCACTACCAAACCAATGAGGAGTTGGACGCCCACATCTCCGGGAAGAAGGCGCAGAGCCGGTACAAGAGGCAGCGCATGGCCTACCGCGAGTGGCGGGGGCAGCGGGAGAGGTGGGAGGCGTGGGAGCAGGAGGTGGCCGCGCTGTCTGAACGGGTGGAGCGACGGATGCTGCGTGTAGACCTGACGTGCCTGGGTGACCTGAAGGACCTGCGCCGCCGCGTTGAGGCTCAGGTGAGGGGAGAGCGCGGTGGATAAGAGTCTACTGCAAAGGGCGAAGGAGTGGCGTGACCTGGTGCTCCTGGCCGAGTTGGGCGGCTGGCTGCACGACCTGGGAAAGCTCAGCAGCGGCTTTGTCCAGAGCAAGACTGACCCGGCTTACGCCACTCTGGGTGAGGCCGGGGCTCCAGGAAGAGAAGGGACCGACCCTTCGCCGCCGAAGGGGAAGTGGGACCATACCCAGGTCTTCTCTGACGAGGAACCGTACGACGGAAAGCGGGTCCCACCGCTCCTCAAGCAGGCGCTGGAACGGACGTTGACCGGCCCAGAGGGCTGGGCAGATCGGGGAGCATTGGGAAGCGACGCCCTCACACTAGAGAGGCTGGTCGCCGGACATCAAGCCCCCTGGGATAAACTACCTGCCCTGCCCTGGGTGCAACGCCTCCTAGTTGTGGCCGATCGCGACGACTCCGGAGAGGACCAATACAATGCCGTCGATCTCTATCAGCGGAAGTTGGCCCAAGCGGCCACCGTCTTCGGGCGTGAGAAACCGCTGGTCAAAGGTGACCTGACGGCACTCGACAAGACCAGGCTAGCCCTCTATCCCGAGTTGGAGAAGATATTGTCGGCGCCCGGCGATTTGGCAGCAAGACGCGGGCAATTGTGGGGAGTTCTCCAGGGGGTGATGTGCCACGGCCTGGGCAAGACCCAGCGGGCGGCCAACGACGTCCGGCTCGACCAGCACGTCTGGGGGGTAGCGACCCGCTTCAAGGCGTTCGTGATGCGGGACTTGCTGGATCCCCCTCCCGATAGACAGGAGTACCCTCGCCGCACGTTCCGCTTGCTCACGGTCCGATGGAACTGGTGGGAAGTCATCACCCCGGTGGCCCGCCTCTCGGACGTTGTGGGGCGGTCAGCGATGCTCGCCGGCCTGCGAGCGGCGTTGCGGCGCCTCGTTGAGGATGAGTACGCCCTCGGGAACCGGATCTACGAGGACGACAACGGCGTCCACTTCATGGTGGCCGACCTAGACTGGGGAGACGAGCTGGAGTCTCTGATCCGTGAAGAGGTCAACAGGACAACCGACGGGGAGGTACAGCCCGTGGTGCGCCTCGACCAGCCTACGCGTCGGGTGACCGACCTGGTGACCCAGATGGACCAGGCTGCGCGAGAGGTGCCGGTTGTTGGCCGACCCGCCTGGGCTGCGAAGTGGGGAAGCTCCAGCAGCAACGGTGTCTGTCCCGTCTGTCAGCGCCGTCCTCTGGAGGGAGTGCGCGACCTTTGCCAATGGTGCAGAGATCGCCGAGGCGACGGGATCAGGTCACGGTTGGACAGGGGGACTGTCTGGACCGGCGAGATTGCCGATGAGAACGGAAGGGTCGCCCTCATCGTGGTCCGGTTCGGCCTCGACCGATGGCTCGACGGAACCATGCTCCACACGCTGTTCATCACCTCGCCGCAGGACCTCGCAGCCAAGCCCGAGGATGGGAAGGACGAGTCCGTGCAGGTCACGGACTGGGCCGAGCTTCGCAGGGCGATCTCTCAGCTACCTGAGGAATTCCGTAAGCCTCTAGGCGTTGCCCGTGCTGATGAGGCTCCGGGCCGTGTGCCGATCGAGACGAAGGAAGGCACGGTCCGCCAGTGGGGCACCGATCGCCAAGGTACGCCGGTCGGTCGGCTGGCCCGCTGGATTACCGGGAGGTACGGACGTCTCGATCACGCGTCCCAGGTGGCCGCTGAGCTCCAGGCGCCTCCGTACCAACTTCCTCCAGAAGACGGCTTCGCCCTTGCCTTGGCCCGGAAGAACCTGTCTGCTTCCCGCCTCCTCCGCGTCTGGCAGTCAACAGAGAGCTTCCTGAACGAGCAAGCCGCGGCACTGGGAGGACTGGTCAAGGAGCGGCAGCGGGTCGTCTTCACGCTAGAGGCTCCCCCGCGGCCCGGCATCTACACTGCGGAGATCCCCGGCCTCGGTCAGGTGGACGTGTTCGTGCGACCCGAATCCGGTGAGGCAGGCCGGAAGAAGGCTCAGACGATCGAGTGGCTGGAGCCAGGGGTTGCGGAACGCCTGAGGGCGGTCAAGCAGGTACGCCTGGTCACGGATGAGCAGGGGCACCTCGTGGACCGTTCTGTGAGGTGTGCCGGCGTGGAACTGGAATCGTACCTACCGTACCAGGTCATCGCTGTCAGCCCCAACCTGCACCTGGCGATGGTGCCCGCCGACGCGGCTGTACAGGTAGCGGAGGACTTGAGAAGTGCCTTTGTAGGAGAGTTCGGCAAGGTGCTCGGGCGGCTCCCGTTCCATGTCGGCCTCGTCTTCATGGATGCCCACTACCCGATGTTCGCTGCCCTGGATGCTGGCCGTCGCCTGGCAGAGGCATTTGGCTCCCTGGCCAGGGAACTGAAGACAGCCAAGCTGGTGGCAAAGGAGGAGCAAGGCGACGGGTTCGGTCTAACTCTGCACAGCCCCCGCTTCGGCACCTGGACCTGGCACGTGCCGTCCCTCCGTGGAGACGGGGAGATTGACTGGTACCATCCCTACTTCCTCGTACAAGAAGGCGAGGATCTGGACGGACGTGGGATGAGCCTGAGGGGGCCGGAGGGATGGTGGGTTCACGTATCCAAGCTACAGAGCGGGGACCAGATCGCCTTCTGGCCCAGCCTGTTCGACTTCCTTTTCCTGGACACGGTGAGCCGTCGTCTGGAGGCGCACACCGCCCCCGGGGGGGACCGTCGGCCCCATCCGTTGCTGGGTCAGAACTGCTCCCCCCGCCCGTACCCGCTGGAAGGGGTCTCTGGTCTACGGGAGGTGTGGGCAGCGATCCGCAGTGTCCCAGGGATGTCCGAAAGCCGCCTGGCCGGGGCGACGTCCCTCTTGGCTCGCAAGTGGGCGGATTGGGATCTGGCAAACAGCGACAAGCACAGGCAAACCTGGGAGTGGTTGGCGCGCGAGACTGCGGCCCTCCACTTCCACCAGAACCAGACCGTCCTGCGTGCCCTTGTGGACGGAACGTTCTTCGATGCCGTGGAGCTCTACCGGCATGTGTTAAGACGGAAAGTGGAGACCGCCCGAAGGGAGGAGGTGGAGGTATGAACATACAGGAGCCCTATCCGATCCGGGTGTACCACTGCCTGGCGTTGGACCCGATCCACGTCGGGACCGGAGGCGGTCGGTTGGGGCAGGTTGATCTGACCATCGTGCGGGAACCGGGCACGAACTTGCCCAAGGTCCCCGGATCCAGCCTTGCTGGGTCGGCCCGAGCCTACACAGCGATGGCAACCGAACGGTACAGACGATCGACCCCCATGGTCGGTTACGTGAGCTGCGCCGGAAAGGGTGGTGCCGAAGGAGCGGAGCATTGCGGCGAGATGGACTGCTCCGTCTGCGTGACCTACGGCTTCACCATCGGCCCCCAGAACCGCAGTTTCCACGGCCTGGCCCAGTTCTATGACGCCCAGATTCTCTTCTTCCCTGTCCACAGTATGGTAGGACCGGTATGGGTGACGTCAGCGGGTGTGCTAGCTGATGCCGACTACAAGGTGCAGGACGAGCTAAAAGTAACTGGACACAAGGGCCGCACCGTTCCCAGCTTGGTCCCTAAACCAAGGGCCGAAGGCCGTCGCTGGGGTCTCAACCTGGGCTGGCTGTTTCTGGATGTGGAGGGTGATAACTTGGACGTAGAGACCATCTGGACGGGTCTGAAACTTCCAGACACCTTGGCCCGAATCAAGAACCGGCTGGTGCTAGTGTCAGACGACCTGTTCAGTTTGGTGGTGAACAGCAACTTGGAGGTCCGCACGTCGGTCTCCATTAACCCAGACACAGGCGCGGCAGAAGAGGGAGCTCTCTTCACTTACGAGGCCCTGCCCCGGGGGACGGTGCTCCGCTTCCCGGTGGTCTACCACAACCCCCAGCATTACGTCTTTCCGGTGTGGGCGGAGAAAAAGGACGGAAAAGGCGAGGTGAAGCCAACGCCATTCCCGTCCGACCGGGGCGCGGCCTGGGTGGAGGAGCAGGTGGTAGCCGGCCTGCGGCTGATGAAGTACCTGGGCGTTGGAGGTATGGGCACCCGCGGCTTTGGTCGGCTGCACATCCTGAACCTGCCGCCGGAGAAGGCAGAAGGAGGGCAATAACTATGGCCGATGATCGCACCAATATGGAGGCCCGCTGCGCGCACTACGGCAGCGAGATCGTGAAGAACCGAGGCCCCAAGGAGCGAGCCAAGCGCCTGGAGACCATCACGCGCAACGCGCTGGGGGTGATGCGCGAAGAGGGCCTGTTCGCCTTCTACCTTTACCTCAAGTACCGCGGTCTGAAGAGAAAGGCAGGCGGTGGTCAAGAAGACGAAGGGGGTCACCTCGTCTGGAACCAGGTTAAAGCCCTATGGCAGGACGAGGCCATCGGCCCGCTGCTGGGCGGCGAGGGCGACGACCGCGAGCAGGTCATCAAGCTCACCGAGGGCCTCTACGACGTGCTCCTAGCGCGGGAAGTCACTGAGCGAGCCCTCGTCTACGCCCTCTACGGTCTACGGGCGGAGCGGCAGTGACGTCCTGGCAAGCGTATGGCCTCACCTACAAGGCACAGTCGCCCGTGCTCCTGGGGCGGCACCCCCTGGGCTTCATCCAACGCACCCGTTACTACGCCCCGGGCTGGACACTGTGGGGGGCTATCACAGCCCAGTTGACGCGGGCCTGTCTCCCCAAGGCCACAGGAAAGGACTACGAGGCGGTGGGCCGCTTCGTGGCAGAGAATCTGCCCACATCTTACGCCTTCATCCTGGTTGACGGAAAACCGACCTGGCCCGACTTCATTGATGGACGGCTGCACTACGGACCGCTAGCCGCCGCAGAGTTTGAGGCTCGCTTCGTAACGTCTTGGGGGCAGACTGCCGTAGCTCCGGGGAGCCTTACTGCCCAGACTGGCACGCTGCATGAAACAGAGGCGCTGACGGCGCATGACCTGGTGAGCGGTGAGCGAGTCCGCTGGCGGTTCACCCTCTACGTTCGACAGCCCTGGCAGGGCGTGGGTTCGACGCTGAAGGACCTGAAACTGGAAGACGTGCTAGCAGCCCTGAAGAGTCTGACCTTGGGTGCGGACCGAGGGTATGGCCTGGGGCGCCTGGAGCGCGAGGGGGAATCAGAGCTGCAGCCAGTTAAGGGTAGAGAATGGCCTCGGCCGGTGGAGTGGGATCCAGCGGAGCGTGTGCTGCGGGCACATGTGCCCCTGGAAGACATTCCCGGTGAGGCGGTGCAAGGCCGGGCCGAGCCAATCCCCTGGCGTTGGTGGCAGAACTCTCCAAGCAAAGACGGTTGGGGGCCCGGGCAACTGCGTGATCTGCAGCTTTTCTACAGGCCTGGGAGCCAGGTAGAACTGGAAACTTGGGAGCCGGTTGTAGGACCGCGGGGGATATGGTCAAAGAAGAGGAGCGATGCTCCCCCGTCGTCATCCTGAAACGGGCGTCGCTGGTCGGCGGGCGCGGGAGAGCCTCTTCGCCCTGTTGGTCGGAGCCGTCCTGCTCGGGTTGGCGGTGGATGGTCTCGTCCAACACTTGTGGGACATGCGGACCGGTGACCGCGGGTGGTGGATCAGTCTGGGGCTGCTCGGCGCTTCCATCCCTTTGCTGGCCTTCATCAGCATTCGGTGGGACGACCGCCGCGTTGGGCAAGCCGAGACATCAGTGGAACTGCTGTTACCGTACACCCTCTCCAGGGAGGGGAGAGTGCACCTGGGACAGCGCCGGTCCTATCCCGTCACCACCCAGGCGCGAGCGGCCTGGGCCTCGATGTTCCCACAGGGTCTGGAACTGACGGGAACGAAGGCGGCATTCGTTCAACGCATCCTCCCCGAGCACATGGATCTGGTGCGATATCTCCTCACGATCTACTCGGCCCGGTTTGGTCAGCTGTCACGACCCAAGGAAGTTGTCCACGACTGGCTAAGGATAGAACTGCCGTTGGAGAAAGTGCCCTGGGGTTCCCTTCCCCCGCCTCTGCGGGAGGTGCCGTTTGCGGAAGCGGCGAGAGAGGCTCGCCCGCAATCCCTGTGGTTGCCCAAAGGGACGATGCTGGAAGCGTTTGATCAAGGCCCCCTGCTCGTCCAACTACGTTGGCGGCCGACGTCCTGGCGGTGGGTGTACCGATTGCTGGGGCCGCGTCGGTGGTTACCGGGGGGTGAGGTGCAGGTTCGCTGGTTAGGTCCGCTCTCTGAGGTGCCCCGGCGCGACAAGCGCTACGAGCACATGACGGCGCGGCTCGGAGATCGGCCATCCGGGGTGGAGGCGCACGTAGTGGTGACTCGACTCGTCGTGACGACACAGACGCGCTGGAACATCTTGGAGGAGGTAGCGCGGTTCCGGGATTGGTCCTTAAACTTGGGTCTTCACTGGCAGCGGCAGATGGACTACTGGACCTGGCGGGCCTACCACTTGGAGAGAGTGGTGGACGATCTGGAGTGGAAGATCGGTTGGATGCGCAAGGGAGAGACGTCTAGTATCGTGGATAGGTTGGAGGCCATGGAAAAGCGCTTGGCTGACCTGGAAGCGCGGGGCGCGCTCGGAAGCACTCCGGCTGACGGTCGCTGCTGAGATGCTAGTGAGCACTGCCTTGCAGCTCCGACCTAAGCGGCCGCTGTGGGATCCGCTGAACCTCGGACGGGCGGCACACGCGTGTTTTTTGCGGTTCGTCGGTCGGATTGACCCACAGCTTGCCCAATCTCTTCATCATTCGGAAGTCAACCCGTTCACGCTTTCCATACTGATGGATCAGGACTCGGATCGTCGCAGTCACCCTGCGCCTCTTTCCCGTTCTTTATGGCTCAGGATCACCAGCCTCGATGAGAGGCTCTCCGCTCTGCTTCAAGGACTGGAGCCCGAGCAAGTTGGCCCGCTGCGTCTTCTCTCCACGGAGTGCAGCGTTCTCCGAGTCCTCAGGGTTGACGAGAAGCACCCATGGGCCCGTCGGAGCACCTTCTCCGAGCTGTCCAACAACGGCTTGCTGAAGGCGAGGAGTGGCGAAACGCGGGTAGGCCTCCGGTTCGTTACCCCCACAGCCTTCTCGATAGCCGAATCCCGACTCAGCATGCCCCTTCCCTGGCCTAGACTCGTCTTCCAGTCCTTAGCTCGACACTGGAACGCGTCCTCTCCCATCCGCAGGTGGATCAACTGGCCAGAGTTCGACCTCGGCGTGTCCGTTTCCGAGCATAGGCTGCAGACCCATAGGCTCGATCTGGGTCGCTACTCCGAGGTAGGGTTCACAGGAGAGTGCTGGTACGTGGTTGACAGAGATGCCAGCCTAGCTTTGCGGCAGGCTGTCCATGCGCTCAGCGAGTTCGCGTTCTTCGCAGGGGTGGGGAAGAAGACGAGCATGGGAATGGGCGTCGCAGTTCCCGTGGAGTCGGGGAAGAGGAGGTCAAGCCCGTCCGGCGGTCAGATCGCCGGTAGGCACCCGCATCCGAGGTGAGACGAAGGGCGTGCCCGCGGTGACGGATGCGCTCGAGAGACTGAGAATCCGCGACTCCGTCGGTCGCAGGCGGATCCCAGCG
>JBBILQ010000115.1:0-3304 GCA_037444845.1 Candidatus Aminicenantota bacterium
ACCTCCCCTTAATTTAAGAGGAGGGATCTTCCCCCTCTTGGGTTAAGAGGGGGGGAGGGGGAGTTACTGTTTGTAAATAGCAAGGGCGAGCGGTTGCTCGCCCTTGCTTCCTCATGGTATACTTCACAGAATCACTTCACAAGCAATGCGCGCGCCTCTGAAGCTGCCAGTCTCGCCGGCGCATAAGCCCCGTCGAATTCAAAGAGTCTTCTGGCTTCTTTGATCTTCGCCTCTGCCTTACTTACATCCGTCCCCCTCTTCTTTGCGACGTCAATTTCACCCTCGACTTCTTCAATCAGGAAGAGACTGCTTTTCAATTCTCTCCATTTCCGGTAAATCTCGAACTCGAAGAACCGGTTGACATCATCCCATCTCTTGGTGGCAAGCTCCAGATTATAATCGATGAAACCGACTTTCATTTCCCAAAAGGAATCCACTCCGATCGAATCCCGGGCATGCTTGGCCATGGTCACGCCCTCTTTTTCCCAGGCGGAGAACTTAATGTCTGTTCTCGCTGGAAAATAACGGCCCTCAAGCACGTATTTTTGCCCTTCCATGCTGAAAAGCCAGTCTAAGAAAATTTTTCCGTTGGCCTCATTGGGCGCACCTTTGAGCAAACCAACCGCTTCAGGACCCAGGATCGTTTTGTCAGGAAGCAGATCACGCACAGGATAACCATCCGCTCTTGCGCTCATTGCATTCATCTGGGGTTGCGCAATCCCAATCGGAACCTCGCCCCGATTGACCATGTTCATCGTATCCACGCTTCCTGTTGAAAATCTCGCTAACTGGGCGGCCAGAAGCCGGTTGTAAGCCCAGCCTTCTTTCTCTCCGAAAGACTGGAGATGGATTTCAATCACCTCATGTTGTGTCCCTGAGGCGTAGGGCAGGGTTTGAACGATTAAGTCCCTGTAAATCGGGTTGAGCAGATCTTTCCAGGTTTTCGGCACAGGCAATTTTAACGTCCTCAATACCCTCTCGTTATAGAGATTGGTCACGATCCAGGGGGCAAAACAGGTCCACATAAATTTTTCATCTTTTACCTTCATGCCGCCCCATTTATCAGGAACCTTATCCCAATCCTTCGGTTTATAGGGAACGATCAAACCTTCTTTTTCCATGACCTCGAAGGCAGGGGCACCCGCGCCCAGAAACACATCAGCATCCGGTTTTCCCTTCCATGCCCTCACTTTGTCCACACAGACAGGCCACCCGCCTGGCCTGACAAAGGTGATCTCGATCTCCTTGTTATAAGTCTTCTTATAAAACTCTTTAAACCCTTTCATCAGGCTGTCCGAGAGTTCTTTGTAAACCGGTCCTACCCAGCCCACCTTCTCTTTCTGCGCCTGAACTTCAGTCAGAGTCGCTGAAAGCGCCATCATCAATGTAAATAAAAAAACCGCAGTCATTTTAAAAAAACTTCTCTCTCTCATTTTAAGCCCTCCTTTCTCTAATCTCTGGTAAAATTTTTCACAATCTTATCTCACTCTGTTTAAAAATGTCAAGACAAATCGAGGACTGATTTAGGGGCAATAAAACCCAAATTAAAATTGACAGATGACCAATTAAGTTGTAGAGTGATTTTTAAAGGATTTGTCAACCCACTCGTATTATTTGCATATGGATCATACCCTTTCCCATTTCACTTTGACTCATAAGAGAGAGACCTGATGAATGTCCTTCTGATCTACCCTGAAATTCCGGATACGTTCTGGAGTTTCAAACATGCCCTTAAGTTCATCCGGAAAAAGGCGGCCTCGCCACCGCTCGGCCTCCTCACCATCGCTCCCATGCTGCCCTCCAAATGGGAAAAGCGACTGGTGGATCTTAATGTGAGAAAACTTACAAAAGATGATCTTGCATGGGCAGACTGCGCATTGATCAGCGCCATGACCGTGCAAAGGGATTCAGCTCAGAAGACAATTGCCCAATGCAAAGAGGTAGGTCTTCGAGTCATTGCAGGAGGTCCTCTCTTCACAACAGAGTATGAACAGTTCGAAGCCGTGGATCATTTTGTTCTCAACGAAGCGGAGTTGACACTGCCTGCCTTTCTTGAGGATTTTGCCAAAGGAGAGGCCAAGAGGGTTTATACGAGCTCTGACTTTGCCGATATCCAGAAGACACCCGCTCCCATGTGGGAGCTGGTCCGTTTCAGGGATTACGCCTCCATGTCCGTCCAGTTCTCCCGCGGTTGCCCTTTCAATTGCGACTTTTGCAATGTGACAGCCCTGTTCGGCCATCGACCTCGCACAAAGACCGCTTCGCAGATGATCGCTGAACTGGACAACCTCTATCGGCTGGGGTGGCGCGGAGGGATCTTCTTCGTGGACGATAACCTCATCGGAAACAGGGCACATCTCAAAACCGAACTCCTTCCTGCCCTCATCAAATGGAGAAAAGATAAAAAGGGATTTCTGTTCAATACAGAGGTGTCCATCAATCTCGCAGATGATGAAGGGCTGATGCAGATGATGGTCAAGGCAGGCTTTGACACGGTCTTTATCGGGATCGAGACGCCCAATGAGGACAGTCTGGCCGAATGCAGCAAGAAGCAGAATATGAACCGTGACCTTGTCGAGGATGTGAAGCATATCCAGCGGGCAGGCCTGCAGGTTCAGGGAGGTTTCATCCTTGGGTTTGACAACGATTCAACCCTGACCTTCCGGCGGTTAACGGATTTCATCCAGAAGAGCGGCATCGCAACCGCGATGGTTGGCTTGCTTCAAGCCCCTCCAGGGACAAAACTTTATGAACGGCTGAAGCATGCAGGCCGTTTACTTGATCAAATATCAGGCGATAATGTTGACGGGACAACCAACATTATTCCCGCAATGAGCCTCGATGCGCTCCGCAAAGGCTACAAGGATGTCCTCCAATACCTCTATTCGCCGGAAGCTTACTATCAACGGGTTAAGACCTTTTTGCGAGAATACAAACCACCCAGGATCAAGGTTCCGCTGAACTTTCGCCATGTTCCTGCCAATATCCACGCCTTGATCCGCTCCGTTATCCGATTAGGGATTATAGGAAGAGAACGCTTCCAATACTGGAAACTCTTCCTGTGGACGCTTGCCCGAAGACCCAGGGTATTCCCTCTTGCAATTACGCTGGCTATTTACGGCCATCATTTCCGAAAGACCAGCGAAACTCATATCCGGTAGTTCTCATTTCTTGACTTTCCGCCTAAAATCGATTAAAAAATAAGTAAATCGAATCTCCGAGCCTTCGTCCTAACTCCCCAAGGGGACAGGGAAGACGGCCGTCAGGGCATGGCTGGAAACGGCCATACCTCCCGTGTTTGGAA
>JBBILQ010000115.1:3384-4387 GCA_037444845.1 Candidatus Aminicenantota bacterium
ATTCGGTTAAGGTCACGTATGAAGGATTAAAATCCGACAAACGTCACCTTTCATGAATGATACGGGCATCGTTACCATCACCGTTTAACGAAAAAATTATTTCTTAAGATGAAAGGTTTCTTCAAAGTTCAGACCCCAGACCAGCTTTTGCAGAAACTGAACCGTTTCAAATCTCTCTCCAGCGAAGAGGTTCCCCTGGAAGAATCTCTTCATCGAGTCCTCGCAGAAGACATCATCGCTCCGACCAATCTCCCTGAATTTCCCCGTTCAACCGTGGATGGATTTGCCTTAAAGGCAAAGGATACCTATGGAGCCTCTGAGAAGAATCCTGCACTGCTTCAGGTCGTCGGCGAAATTCCCATGGGTCAGATTTCAGAAGTCACACTGAAAGAGGGCGAAGCTGTTAAGATCGCCACTGGAGGGATTGTCCCGAATGGTGCGGACGCAGTGGAGATGGTCGAATATACGGAATGGGTGGACTCCTACACCATTCACGCTTTTAAAACTCTCTCCCCTCTCGAAAATGTGATCCAGGCAGGAGAGGATATCAAAATAGGAGAGGTCGTCCTTCGAAAAGGTCGCATCCTTCGTCCTCAGGAGATAGGGCTTCTTGCTGGAATCGGCAGGACGAAACTCAGAGTGTTCTTAAAACCGAAGGTCGGAATCATCTCTTCCGGTGATGAAATCGTTCCCGTTGAACAAGAACCTTTATCCGGTGAAGTGAGAGACATCAACCGCCATACCATCGTTTCAATGGTGAGAGAAACAGGAGGCATTCCCATTTTCTTAGGGATCGCAAAGGATCGCTTTAACGATCTTAAGGAAAAGATTGAAAAAGGGTTGAAGGAAACCGACATGGTGGTCATCACCGGAGGGAGCTCCGTGGGAACCCTCGATCTGGTGGGAGAAGTTCTTCTGTCTTTTCCCGGGACGGAGATTCTGGGCCATGGCTTGTCCATCAGGCCCGGGAAACCCACCCTTCTGGCTGATATCGGTGGAAAAC